>NZ_CP016020.1:1444500-2046500 GCF_001889165.1 Bacillus weihaiensis
ACTTGTAGGCTATCTTGGGACAAATGATGCAATAAAAGTTGAAAAAATGATAGAAGCAGGTAATGATAAGGCAGCTCTTATCTACTCAGCAATGGCTTATCAGATTGCAAAAGAAATTGGAGCGGCTAGTGCGGTATTAAAAGGGAAAGTGGATGCGATTGTTTTAACTGGAGGCCTTGCTTATAGTGAAAGGCTTGTACAGGAAATATCCTCTTCTATTGATTGGATTGCTGATATTTTAGTCTATCCAGGTGAGAATGAATTACAAGCATTGGCTGAGGGAGCTTTACGCGTATTAAAAAACGAAGAAAAAGCAAAAACCTATCCAAATGAAAAAATTGATCTACCTGTAGGAATGAATAAGTAAGCCATTTTAAGGTAGGAGGAGGCGTTAATCGATGGCAACGGAATATGATTTAGTAATTCTAGGTGGCGGTACCGGTGGCTATGTTGCTGCCATTCGTGCATCACAGCTAGGTTTGAAGACAGCAGTTGTTGAGAAGGCGAATCTAGGAGGAACCTGCTTACATAAAGGGTGTATTCCTAGTAAAGCATTACTTAGAAGTGCAGAGGTTTTCGCAACGGCCAAAAGAAGTGATGAATTTGGTGTGGAAACATCAAATGTTAGCTTGAATTTTGTAAAGGTTCAAGAACGAAAGCAATCCATCGTCAACCAGTTACATCAAGGTGTTACTCAACTTATGAAAAAAGGGAAAATAGATGTTTATGAAGGTTTGGGACGAATATTAGGACCCTCTATCTTCTCCCCAATGCCTGGAACAATCTCGGTTGAAATGAATAATGGTGATGAAAATGAAATGCTTATCCCTAAAAATGTCATTATTTCAACTGGCTCAAGACCCCGTAGCTTGCCAGGGTTAGATATAGATGGCGAAATGGTGTTAACTTCTGATGAAGCATTAGAGCTAGAGACCTTGCCAAATTCTATCATTATTGTTGGTGGTGGTGTCATTGGAATAGAGTGGGCATCTATGCTAGCTGATTTTGGTTTAGAGGTAACTGTTTTAGAGTATTCAGAACGCATCCTACCTACAGAAGATAAAGAAATATCTAAAGAAATGGAACGTCTTTTATCTAAGAAAGGAATTAAGATTTATACAAGTGCAAAAGTTCTCCCTGACACAGTAGAGAAAAACAATTCTTCAGTGACTATTACAGCTGAGTATAAAGAAGAAAAAACTCCATTTACAGCGGATAAAATTCTTGTATCGGTGGGGCGATTGCCTAATGTAGAAGGCATCGGACTTGAAAACACAGATATAAAACTTGAAAAAGGCTTTATCGATACAAATGAGTTTTATCAAACTAAAGAAAGCCATATTTATGCGATTGGAGATGTAATTGGTGGTTTGCAATTAGCGCATGTTGCATCACATGAAGGAATTGTTGCAGTAGAACATATTGCCAATCAAAAGCCACTTCCAATAGATGAATCTATGATTTCAAAATGTATATATAGTAGTCCTGAAATTGCGAGTGTAGGATTTACCGAAGATGAAGCAAAAGAAAAGGGTTTCAACGTGAAAATTGGAAAATTTCCTTTTAAAGCGATCGGAAAGGCTCTAGTATACGGCGAATCAGATGGGTTTGTTAAGCTTGTTGTAGATAAAGACACGGATGATATTCTAGGTGTCCATATGATTGGTCCACACGTAACAGATATGATTTCAGAGGCTGGTCTTGCAAAGGTGCTAGATGCTACTCCATGGGAAGTTTCACATACCATTCACCCGCACCCAACTTTATCTGAAGCTATAGGTGAGGCGGCATTAGCAGTTGATGGAAAAGCAATTCATTTTTGATGAAAATAAGTTTTTAAGGAGGTATAAGGTATGACTGAAAATCGTCATCAAGCTTTAAATTTAACGGATGAAGATGTACTCAATATGTACGAAACTATGCTTTTAGCTCGTAAAATAGATGAACGTATGTGGCTGTTAAATCGAGCTGGAAAGATTCCTTTTGTTATTTCATGTCAAGGACAGGAGGCTGCACAAGTAGGAGCTGCATTTGCATTAAATCGAGACGAGGATTATGTCCTTCCGTATTATCGTGATATGGGTGTAGTATTAGCCTTTGGAATGACGGCAAAGGAATTGATGCTCTCAGCGTTTGCTAAATCAGAAGACCCAAACTCTGGTGGAAGACAAATGCCAGGTCATTTTGGGCAAAAGAAGAATCGAATTGTAACGGGATCTTCTCCTGTAACTACTCAAGTTCCTCATGCAGTAGGAGTAGCATTAGCTGGTAGAATGCAAAGAAAGAACTTAGTAACGTTCGTGACCTTTGGTGAAGGGTCTTCCAATCAAGGTGACTTCCATGAAGGCGCAAACTTCGCTGCTGTACACAAGCTTCCCGTTATTTTCATGTGTGAAAATAATAAATATGCTATCTCTGTACCTTATGAGAAACAAGTGGCATGTGAAAAAATCTCAGATCGTGCTATTGGATATGGAATGCCTGGTGAAACAGTGGATGGAAATGATCCATTGGAAGTCTTTCGTTCTGTAAAGGAAGCTGCAGATCGTGGGCGTCGTGGAGAAGGACCTACATTAGTAGAAGCCATCTCTTATCGTTTAACTCCGCATTCAAGTGATGATGATGATCGTAGCTATCGTGAGCAGGACGAGGTAGCGGAAGCTAAGAAAAACGATCCTATCGTAAAGTTTTCTTCTTACTTAAAAGAAGTCGGTGTGTTGACAGATGAAAAGGAAAAAGAAATGATCGAGTCCATCATGGAAGTGGTAAATGAGGCAACAGAATACGCTGAAGCAGCGCCATATGCAGAAGCAAATGAAGCGCTTAAACATGTCTATGCAGAGTAAGGGGGAAGGATTATGCCTGTAATTTCATATATTGATGCCATTACAATGGCGATGAAAGAAGAAATGGAACGCGATGAGAAGGTATTTGTTCTTGGAGAAGATGTAGGTAGAAAAGGTGGCGTTTTCAAGGCTACTTCAGGTTTATATGATCAATTTGGTGAAGAGAGAGTCATTGATACACCGCTTGCAGAATCAGCTATAGCTGGAGTTGGTATTGGGGCTGCCATGTACGGATTGCGCCCTATTGCTGAGATGCAATTTGCTGATTTTATCATGCCAGCAGTCAATCAAATTATCTCAGAGGCAGCGAAAGTACGTTACCGATCAAATAATGATTGGAGCTGTCCTATTACGATTCGTGCACCATTTGGTGGTGGAGTTCATGGAGCTTTATATCATTCACAATCTGTTGAGGCAGTGTTTGCCAACCAGCCTGGATTGAAAATTGTGATTCCTTCTACTCCATATGACGCAAAAGGCTTACTGAAAGCAGCTATTCGTGATGAGGATCCCGTATTATTTTTCGAACATAAACGTGCGTATCGCTTAATAAAAGGCGAAGTGCCGACCGAGGATTATGTATTACCAATCGGTAAAGCGGATGTAAAACGTGAAGGAGAAGATGTGACCATTATCACGTACGGACTATGTGTACATTTTGCCTTACAAGCTGCAGAACGCTTGGAAAATGATGGAATCTCCACTCACATTCTTGATTTAAGGACGGTCTATCCACTTGATAAGGAAGCAATTATTGAAGCTGCTTCGAAAACAGGGAAGGTCTTGCTTGTAACAGAAGATACATTAGAAGGTAGCATAATGAGTGAAGTATCTGCAATAATTGCGGAAAATTGCCTTTTTGATTTAGATGCTCCGATTATGAGATTAGCAGGTCCAGATGTACCGGCAATGCCTTATGCTCCAACGATGGAAAAATTCTTTATGGTTAATCCAGATAAAGTAGAAGAAGCATTAAGGAAATTAGCAGAGTTCTAATCTAAACCCTTTAAAAAGGAGGTAAAATCGTGGCGATTGAACAAATAAAAATGCCCCAACTAGGCGAAAGTGTAACAGAAGGAACAATAAGTAAATGGCTTGTTGTAGCCGGGGACAAAGTAAACAAATATGATCCAATTGCAGAAGTCATGACGGATAAAGTAAATGCTGAGGTTCCATCATCTTTTACCGGTGTAATTAAGGAGTTAATTGCAAAGGAAGATGAAACACTAGCAGTAGGTGAAATTATTTGCACGATAGAAGTGGAAGGAACAGATAGTCCTTCTGAAAAACAAACAGAATCTGGACAAATATCTAATCCAAAAACAGAAGAAAATCAACACACTTCCCATGAGAGTCAAGCGAATAAAAAACGATATTCACCTGCTGTTCTTAAAATCGCTCAAGAAAATAATATTGATCTTAGCTTAGTAAATGGAACAGGTGCAGGTGGACGTATTACAAGAAAAGATCTTTTGAAATTGATTGAAACGGGAGCAATTCCTACTTCAAGTGCAGGAAAGACAAAGGAAGATAACGTTCAAGAGCAGCCGGAAAATCCCGTTCAAACGTCAACAGTACAGGACTCAAAACCTGCTGCAAAGCAAGAAACTGCTTATTCCGCTCCACCATCAATGCCTGGTGATATTGAAATTCCTGTATCAGGTGTAAGAAAAGCCATTGCTGCAAATATGGTTCGAAGTAAGCAAGAGGCTCCGCATGCTTGGATGATGATGGAAGTAGATGTAACGAATTTAGTTGAATATCGTACGACCATTAAAGATGAATTTAAGAAAAAAGAAGGCTTTAACTTAACATTCTTTGCTTTTTTTGTGAAAGCAATTGCTCAAGCACTTAAGGAGTTTCCACAAATTAACTCCATGTGGGCAGGAGACAAGATTATTCAAAAGAAAGACATCAATATTTCAATCGCAGTGGCCACAGATGACTCTTTATTTGTTCCTGTTATTAAAGCGGCTGATGAGAAAACGATTAAAGGTATTGCTAGAGAAATAACGGAACTTGCTCAAAAAGTAAGAAATGGAAAGCTGACTTCTGCAGATATGCAAGGCGGTACGTTTACAGTGAACAATACAGGCTCATTTGGTTCCGTACAATCTATGGGAATTATTAATTATCCACAAGCAGCTATCGTTCAAGTAGAATCCATTGTCAAAAGACCAGTAGTAATGAATAATGGGATGATGGCAGTCCGTGATATGGTAAACCTTTGCATGTCACTTGATCATCGAGTGTTAGATGGCTTAATATGTGGACGTTTCTTAGCAAGAGTAAAAGAAATTCTAGAGCAAACATCAAAAGAAACGACATCCATTTATTAAGGGTGTTTCCATAAACTTTGTAGCTTATAATAAGCGAAGAAGGAAAATGCCTTGTAAAAAGTATAGTGGTATCTTAGTCTTCATTAAAAACACACCAACTAGGTAAAAATTGGTGTGTTTTTATTGTTGCTTGGGGAGATATAAAAAGCATCTATTATAGATAAGCTTCGACATCAAGCATTAGGCATCTGACTTTCTTATATTAGCTTATTTAGAAGAGGCTGGGACAAAACAAAGAGCCAGGCACCCTCCGATACAATCTATTGTGTGCACTAGATAAATCAGTGCGTACATATAGTCGTTACGATAAGGTGCCAGACACTTCTGTCCCAGCCTCTCTCTACCTTATACTTGTCACCTATAGCTGGGTCATGTGCTTTTCTTAAAAAATGACTTGGTTTTCGCAGAGATTGTTGCTTTCCTGAAAAATCCCAAGTGCCGGATTTTTCACATGTGTTCAAGCCTCACCTGTTTGGAAAGCGAGAGCAGCTTTTTTCTTTCTTACTTTGGTAATAGGTATGAAAGTTGACGATATTCTTTGAAATAATAACTTACCTTTTTTATTTTTATAACGAAAGGCCTTTTACGAGGGAACTAAAAATTGAAAGTGATCTTGTAAAAACTGAATATTTGCTGGAGTAGACGAAGAAACTTCACCATCCATATCTAAGGGCATTGGTTTTTCAGTTTCAATTTCTATGTGTGATGCTTTATAGCATGTTAGTACGTTAGGATTGTAGTTCAAATGATTTTTCTTACTAGCAACTATTTTAATAACCTCCATTAGTGTAGCAAAATCAGTTTTTTTAATCACATACACTTCACCGATGCCATCATTAAGTGAGCTTTCTTGAATAGGAATATTATTTGTGCCAATATAGTGACCATTAGTTACTAAAATCATAACTGCATCTCCTGTTCTTTTTTCATGATCAAGTGTCATCGAATAAGAAAAGGTCTCACTATTTCCAATTGATTTTAAAGCACTAACATAATAACTAATAGAACCTAACAATGATTTTTCTGTACTAGATCTATTTTTTGAAGCCTCGACAATTAATCCAACTCCTAAAAAATTAATGAAATACTGATTATTCATTCTTACCCCGTCTACATGTATCACTTTACCAGTACTTAGAGCCTCACATGCACGATGAATTTCTTGTGGGATATTGAGAGAGCGAGTCATGTCATTGCATGTACCTCCTGGTAGAGGTGCGATTATAGGGCGGTTTACGATGTCTCCTATTCCATTTATCACTTCATGTAAAGTCCCATCACCACCTAATACGAAAATAATGTCAACAATAGAAGAATACTCAAATGATAGCTCTTTAGCATCTCCTTTCTTTGACGTCTTCCTTACTAGTAGCTCTTCAACAGATTGAGTAAGGAGTGTCGTATATTCTCCTAGATTGCTTGCAGCATTTTTTTGTCCTGCAAGTTCATTATAGATTAAGAGAGCTTTCCTAAACTTCCTCATATCAGCCGACTCCTTCCTTCTATTTAGTTAAAAATCCATACCCTAAATGTTAATATTGTATACATTCTTTTAGAGATGTTCATTGATGAAGGATGTAAAGTATAATAAAATAAAATTATGGATATTTTTGTATGACTAAAATGTAAACGCATACAAAATTCTTCCTTTATTTAAGTAGAATGAATAAAAGCTTTCTGAGCATAGCAATGAGCAAAGGGGACATTCAATAAGGGGGTGAGCTTCCGAGTTGGAAGCAGAAACATGGGAGAAATTGAAGGAACAACTACTCATAATGTGAAAAAACAGCAATGGATTTCAGAAGCTGAAAATGCTATTAAGGGGTCTTTAGAAAGCTTACATAAAACGTTATATGAAGGTATAAAGATAAAACCATTGTATGATTTAGAGGATGTAGAAGATATAAATAAGATAAAAGGGATGAAAATACCACTGAAGGAATCAAGTAATAGTTGGAATATTAATCAATTATTGAGTGCAGATACTCCGTTAGAGCTAAATGAGAAAATCAACTATGCAAAAAGTAGAGGGCAACATTCATTTTACCTTACTAATTTTAGTTTTATTCGTAAGAGTGAAGATCTAAACCTTGCTTTTCAATCAATTGATTGGAAAGAAGATACGCTCTTTTTTGATGTTAAATCCCAGTCAGATTTTTTATCTCAGTTTTTATATGAGCAATATAGGAAGAAACGTCTTCCTTATATAAAGGGTTTTCTAGGATTTGATCCTTATGAAGAATTACTAACAACGGGAGAATCAGATCTTACTTCCAAACTAGATTTTTTGGTGGACGTTATTCATTGGAAAGAACGTAATAACGCTCCTACGAGAAGTATTTTAGTGAAAGGAAATCTATTTAACCAAGCTGGTGGGGATCCTATCCAACAGTTAACGTACACCTTTTCAGAAGCGTATGAAGTGATGATTAAGCTAATGAATCGTGGACTTTCAATCGATTTAATCGCTCGACACATGGTGATTTCTTTTGATATTGGACCTCATTTTTTCATGGAAATTGCAAAAATTAGGGCAGCTAAGCAGCTGTGGGTCTCACTATTACATGCATTAGGGTGTGAAAATGGAGAGGAAAAAATCTACATACATGCTAGTACTAGTGTTCATGATCAAACGGCATATGATGTATATGGAAATTTATTACGAAGCACAACAGCTGGATTTTCTGCAGCAGTAGCGGGTGTAGACGAGTTAACCATTCTTCCTTTCGATTCCGTACTTAAGGACTCTAGCCCTCTTGGGGAACGTATTGCTAGAAATACTCATTTTATCTTAAGAGATGAAAGTTTCTTATCTAACGTAATTGATCCATCTTCAGGCTCCTACTATATAGAGACGATAACTCATCAATTAGCTGAACAGGCTTGGGCTCAAATAAAGATGGCCGAAAATGATGGAGGTTTTGAAGAAAGGTTAAAAACCAAGATCATTCAAAAGGAACTTCAAAAATCTTTAAGGGAAAAAATAGATGAGGTGAACGATAGAACGAAGCAGGTTATTGGCATAAATGTATACGCTAATGTAATGGATCCCCATCCTACGATTAAAATGAAGGATTCTTCCAATCAAATAGCTGAAAGAGATGACACCCATTTATCTCTTCTAACTAATTCTCATATACCACTTATGAGAAAAGAAGAGAAAGTAACGATACAACCTATTCAAACAATTAGGTATGTAGAGCATATTGAAACTCTTCGACAAAAAGCAAATGTTACTAAATTAGATTTGCAAAGTAAAAGTAAGATATTTGTTGTAACGGTAGGTCTACTGAAAAATCACAAAACGATGTTAGATAAAGTAAGTGGAATCTTAGCCGTTGGAGGACTTAGTTGCACAACTATTTCTTTTAAAGAGTTTGAGAAGGTAGAAAAAGGAGTCATTTATATTTTCTGTGGGAAAGAGTCTGATTTTGAGGATTTACATTTTACTTTTATCCGAAGCTATAAGAAAAAGAATCCAGGTTCGTCTTTCTATATAACAAGTAAAGGGACGGAACAAATACGTAAAGAGTACCCAATAGATGGAGCTATAACAGATCAACTCAATATCTATGATTTTCTCCAAACCATTCTGTCGAAATTGGAGGATGATTCCAGATGAAAAGACCCAAACTTACTGATGCTCCATTAGTAAAAGTCCATCACAATGTGTTAAATACTGCTTCTTTTATTACGAATGAACAAATTAGCGTACAAAATAGCTATACTGCTGAAGATAATGAAAATTTAGCTCACTTAGGGACTTTTCCTGGTATTCAACCATATGTAAGAGGACCTTATGCAACGATGTATGCAAGTAGACCTTGGACAATCCGGCAATACGCAGGTTTTTCTACAGCAGAGGAGAGTAATGCATTTTACCGCCGTAATCTTGAGATGGGACAAAAGGGCTTATCCGTTGCATTTGATTTAGCCACTCATAGAGGCTATGATTCGGACCACCCCCGAGTTGAAGGTGATGTAGGGAAAGCTGGTGTAGCCATTGATTCGCTATTAGATATGATGATTTTATTTGATCAGATCCCTCTAGATAGGATGTCCGTTTCTATGACGATGAATGGAGCGGTTTTACCAATTATGGCTTTTTATATTGTCACCGCCGAAGAACAGGGTGTTTCAAAAGAAAAGTTATCTGGCACCATTCAAAATGATATTTTGAAGGAATATATGGTTAGAAATACGTATATTTATCCACCTGAAATGTCTATGAGAATTATAGGAGATATTTTTGAGTATACAGCTAACTATATGCCGAAATTTAATAGTATTAGTATATCAGGCTATCATATGCAAGAGGCAGGTGCTCCAGCTGATTTAGAATTAGCCTATACATTAGCAGACGGTCTAGAATATATTCGAACAGGTCTTAAATCAGGCTTAACGATTGATCAGTTTGCTCCAAGATTATCGTTCTTCTGGGCAATAGGGATGAATTATTTCATGGAAGTAGCGAAGATGAGAGCCGCTCGTTACTTATGGTCTGAAATCGTCCAACAGTTTGAACCAAAAAATCCCAAATCCTTAGCGTTAAGAACACATTCGCAAACATCTGGTTGGAGTTTAACAGAGCAGGATCCTTATAATAATGTAGTAAGAACTTGTTTAGAGGCACATGCAGCAGCAATGGGGCATACACAATCTCTTCATACCAATGCGTTAGATGAAGCAATTGCATTACCTACAGAATTTTCAGCTCGAATCGCTCGAAATACGCAGCTTTATCTTCAAAATGAGACTGGTATTTGTGATGTGATCGATCCTTGGGGTGGTTCACATTATGTTGAATCACTAACAAATGAGCTGATTCAAAGGGCCAAAACGCATATAAATGAAATCGAGAAGTTAGGTGGTATGACCAAGGCTATTGAAACAGGGCTGCCTAAGATGAAAATTGAAGAAGCAGCTGCAAGAAGACAAGCGAAGATAGACTCTGGAAAAGAAGTCATTATAGGTGTGAATCAATTTAAGCTTGAGGAAGAAGAACCAATTGACATTCTGTCGATCGACAATACGGAAGTACGAAAAAAACAAATAGAACGGATTCATCAACTAAAAGAGAATCGTAATGAACGGGAAGTAACCAAAGCATTAGATAGGCTAACACTTGCATGTGAAACCAACGAGGGAAATCTACTTGAATTGGCTGTTGAGGCAGCAAGAGCAAGAGCAACGTTAGGTGAAATCTCTTATGCCATTGAGAAGGTGAGTAAACGTCATCAAGCGATGATTCGTTCAATAAGTGGTGTATATAGCTCAGAATATTCCAATGAGGAGGAAATTGAACAGGTTCGCGAAAAAACTAATCAGTTCTACGAGCTTGAAGGGAGACGACCACGTATTCTAATTGCGAAAATGGGCCAAGACGGTCATGATCGTGGAGCGAAGGTCATATCGACTGCTTTTGCTGACTTAGGTTTCGATGTGGACATTGGACCACTCTTTCAAACACCAGCAGAAACGGCAGATCAAGCAGTCGAAAATGATGTTCATGTAGTTGGTATGAGTTCACTAGCAGCTGGTCACAATACACTGCTTCCACATCTCATAAAGGAATTGAAAAAACGTGGGAGAGAGGATATTTTGGTGATTGTTGGAGGTGTAATCCCGCCTCAGGATTATGAGCAATTAAAAAAGAATGGAGCAGCTGAAATTTTTGGGCCTGGTACGGTTATCCCGGTTGCTGCGATGAAAGTGATTGATAAGATTCTGGAACGTTTAGGGTACGAGGAAACGTTTGAATGACCTGGCAATCAAAAAATCAAAGGCAAATACCGACGGAAGAGTATGTCAAAGGAATCAAAGAAGGGAATCGAACAGTATTAGCACGAGCCATAACGTTAGTTGAAAGTAATGCAGAACGTCATTTCATTCAGGCTCAACAATTAATCGAATCTCTCTTAAAAGAGCCATCAAATTCTATACGTATAGGCATAACGGGTGTACCAGGTGCAGGGAAAAGCACATTTATTGATTCATTTGGTTCACTTTTATGTAATCAAGGACATAGAGTCGCTGTTCTAGCGGTAGACCCTAGTAGTCAAGTCTCTAACGGAAGTATTATGGGGGATAAAACAAGAATGGAACGGTTGTCTCGTCATCCTAATGCCTTTATAAGACCTTCACCTTCTGGAGGGAATTTAGGTGGGGTATCTAGAAAAACAAGAGAAACCATTCTATTATGTGAAGCTGCAGGATATGATGTAATCATTGTGGAAACTATGGGGGTCGGACAGGGAGAATTCGTCGTAAGAGAAATGGTAGATTTCTTTTTACTTCTTGTTCTTACAGGAGCTGGAGATGAGCTTCAAACGATGAAAAAGGGAATTATGGAATTACCTGATTTAGTTGTTGTGAACAAAGCTGACGGAGATAATATGATGAAGGCTGAAAGAGCTAAACAAGAATACGGTAGTATTCTACATTTCTTAAAACCATATACACCAAATTGGACGACGATCACCCTAACAGCATCTGCTCTGAAAGAAACAGGGATTAAGGATATTTGGGACAGAGTCATGGAATTTGAACATGTAACAAAGAAAAACGGCTTCTTCTATGAGAGGAGAAAGAACCAGCAAACAGAATGGCTATACTCCTTATTAACACATGAGTTACATCACCTGTTTTTTACAAATTCTTCTGTGAAAAAGCAGTTACCTCTTTTTGAAGAACAAATAAGAATGGGAGAAAAAACTGTGTCAGCAAGTGCATTAGAAATACTATCTCTTTTCCTTGAAAAAATAAAAAATGAGTAGGTTAAAATCATTCATTTGCCGAAAGTGAGTAATTATTGATAAAATGAAAGTACTGAAAGATAAAGGAGAGGTTTTGCTTGAATATTGATTTTAATTTATTTATGAATGATGTTGTGCAACAAGCTCGAAATGAAATTGTTGCTGCAGGATACACACAATTAACAACACCTGAAGAGGTTGATGAAACACTTAATAAAAAAGGTACAACATTAGTTATGATCAATAGTGTTTGTGGATGTGCAGGTGGAATTGCTAGACCAGCAGCTGCACATGCTGTTCACTATGACAAGCGTCCAGATCAATTTGTGACAGTATTTGCAGGACAAGACAAAGAAGCAACTGCAAGCGCACGTGAAATGTTTACAGGATATCCTCCTTCTTCACCATCTTTCGCTTTATTAAAAGATGGAAAGCTAATGACAATGGTAGAACGTCATGAAATTGAAGGTCATGATCCAATGTCAGTCGTTTCAAAACTTCAAGCTGCCTTCGATGAATATTGCGAAGAAATCTAAGTAAAAAGTTGATCCCGTCCGTCGGGATCAACTTTTTTTAGTTTGTTGGGGCCAGGCCCTAAGTCCATTAAAGCGCTACTGTACTAAAGATGTCCAACATAATGTTTAGTGCGTTAAAACTTTATATTACAAAAGTATAAGTTGACAGAAAAAACTGTTAATACATGTTTATAAAAATGTATTGCATAATTATAAACATGTGTTAAAATACAATATATCGAATATTTATTAGTTTTTATGCATAAAACAAAAGAGGAATTATCTTTAATACATTATAGGGGGAAACTAAAATGAAAAAAATGACATTATTGTTAATAAGTTTATGCATGGTTGCGTTTCTTGCTGCGTGTGGTACAGCTGAGAAGGAAGAGGCATCAACTACTGGTTCCACAAACAGTGAACAAAAGGTTTTGAAAATGGCCACATCAGCTGATTACCCACCATTTGAATATATTGATACGGCAAAGGGTAGCGATATTATTGGGTTTGACATTGATCTAGTGAATGCACTTGCGGAAAAAACAGGTTATACAGTAAAAGTACAAGATATGGATTTTAATAGTTTAATTCCTGCTCTTCAAGCAAAACAAATTGATCTAGTTCTTGCAGGAATGACACCAACTCCTGAACGTGCAGAGAACGTTGACTTTACAAGTATTTATTACACTGCCAATCATATGATTGTTTCTTTAAAAGATAATGAAGTTAAGAGTGTTGAAGATTTAGATGGTAAAACAATTGGTGTTCAGCTTGGGTCTATTCAAGAAGAGAAAGCTGCTGAGCTTGCTAAAGAAGTAGAGTTAAAAGTTGAAAACCGTAATAAAATTTCTGAATTAGTTCAAGAAATGAAGGCTGGCCGTATTGATGCAGCAATCATTGAGGATACAGTGGCAAATGGATATTTTGAGAAGGATGAGTCATTAGCGGGATTTACTCTTGAAACTGCTGAAGAGGAAGCTGGATCTGCAATTGCTTTCCAAAAAGATAGTGAATACACAAAAGAATTTGATGAAGCATTAAAAGAAATGAAAGAAAACGGTGAACTAGATGAGTTAATTGTTAAATGGTTTGGTGGAGAACAATAAGAGGTAAACTTGGCTTTTCTCCATTCCCGATGGAGAGCCTTCGTTTATATCATCTTTTAAGAGGACTGACAACATACGTTTGTCAGCCCTTTTTTAAACTTAGTCTGAGGTAAGAGTCCGCCTTGTTGGCTCCCTGGAACTTACACTATATCCTGAAGTCATCTCTGAATCATAAAATACAAGGTGAGATATACCAAAACTAATGGAGAAAATACGAAAGGGCTGGAAACGAAATGGATTTTTTAAACATATCATCAATCATTCCTTCTCTTCCATTTATACTGGAAGGGGTCTGGGTAACGTTAAAAATTGTTTTATTATCCTTATTATTGGGATTTGCATGGGGAATTGTTTTAGCATTATGTAAAATAAGTCGTATCAAACCTTTAATGTGGTTTGCGGATGCCTACACGTCTATTTTTAGGGGAACTCCGCTTGTTTTACAATTATTAATTATCTATTTTGGACTCCCACAATTATTAGGATTTCCGATTGACCCATATCCTGCTGCAGTTGCTGCGTTTACATTAAATTCTGGTGCTTATATTTCAGAAATTATCCGCGCAGGGATTAATGCGATCGATAGAGGTCAACAAGAAGCTGCGATGGCGCTAGGTGTACCGTACCGCAAAATGATGAAGGATATCATTTTGCCACAAGCTTTTAAAAATATTTTGCCCGCACTAATGAATGAATTTATTACGTTAACAAAAGAATCAGCTATTGTAACTGTAATTGGTGTTCAAGATATTATGAGACGTGCTTATCAGGTCGGAGCGGATTCCTATAATTATTTTGCGCCGCTACTTTTCGCAGGGTTGATTTATTATATTTTAGTAATGGTGTTAACACTCCTCGGCAAAGGTCTAGAAGGGAGAATGAGACGTAGTGATTAAAGTTCAGAAATTACACAAGTCATATGGGAAATTAGAGGTTCTTAAAGGGATCTCCACGACAATACAATCAGGTGAAGTCATCGCAATAATAGGTCCTTCTGGTTCGGGGAAATCTACTTTTCTACGGTGTTTAAATTTATTAGAAAAGCCAACTTCCGGACAAATATGGGTCAATCAACAAGAGATTACAAATCCTACAACAGATATATCAAAGGTTAGACAAAATGTAGGAATGGTATTTCAACATTTTTATTTGTTTCCGCATAAAACTGTTCTTGATAATTTAACATATGCCCCTATCACTGTTAGAGGTGTTTCAAAACAGGAAGCAGAAGATCGTGCAAGATCATTATTAAAAAAAGTAGGATTATTAGAAAAAGAGAAAGAATTTCCTAATCGACTTTCAGGTGGGCAAAAACAAAGGGTTGCAATAGCAAGAGCACTCGCAATGAACCCAGATATCATGTTATTTGACGAACCTACTTCTGCTCTAGATCCAGAAATGGTAAAAGAGGTTTTAGAAGTGATGAAAAGTTTGGCAGAGACCGGAATGACGATGGCGATCGTCACACATGAAATGGGTTTTGCAAAAGAAGTTGCTGATCGTGTCCTATTTCTTGATGAAGGGAAGCTTGTAGAGGATTCTACTCCTAAAGAATTTTTCCAAAATCCAAAATCAGACCGAGCGAAGGTATTTTTAGATAAAATGCTATAAATGATCACTAGGTATGCCATGGTATTACTAGATAAATAGTAAAAGATGATCAAAAAAAGATCATCTTTTTTCGTGTTTTTAGATTAATTAGTGTAAACTATTGCTCATACATACTATCAGTTACAAGGAGAAAGTTATGTTTAAAATAGGATATAGAACAGCAAAGACTGCATTAGGAACGACAATTGCAATCATGATTGCACAATTTTTTCAGTTGGAAAATTTTCCTTCTGCAGGTATTATCACGATCTTATGTATCCAGGTTACTAAAAAGAAATCGTTAAAAAGCTCCTGGGCTCGATTCCTTGCATGTAGTATTGCGATGGTATTCTCCTTTGTTTTTTTTGAAGGACTTATGTACCATCCAGTCATTATAGGTCTTTTATTACTACTTTTTATTCCGACCACAGTTATTGTGAAAGCAACGGAAGGAATCGTAACAAGTACAGTTGTCATTTTTCATTTATATAGTGCAGGGGAGATTACTTATGACCTTATCATCAATGAAGTGTTGCTTGTAACAATAGGTATTGGAATTGCGTTGATCATGAATCTATATATGCCAAGTGTTGATAAAAAGTTGAAGGAATATCAAGCAAGCATTGAAGAGAATATTGCCTCCATTTTTAAGGAAATTGAATTATTTATCGTTCAAAAAGACCGGAAATGGGATGGTGTCGAAATTACGAAAACGGCAGATTTACTTAATGAAGCAAAAACTCTTGCATTTCGTGATGTTGAGAATCACTTTTTACGTCATGAAAACAGCTACTATCACTATTTTAAAATGAGAGAAAAACAATTTGAAATTATTGAGAGAGTGATTCCGATCATTACTTCTATTCAAATTGAAACAGAACAAAGCAAGGATATTGCAGACTTCTTACATGAATTAAGGCTCAATATTCACCCAGGGAATACTGCGCACCGTTTCTTAGTGCAATTACTTGAATTGCGAGAGAAGTTTGGTGCAATGGAACTGCCAAAATCAAGAGAAGAATTTGAGGCTAGAGCTGCTTTATTTCATTTTCTTAAAGAAATGGAGAATTACTTAGTTATTAAGAGTCAGTTTAAAGGGATGGAAACGTAGTTTCTCTAGTGGATGCTTGGATAGAACAAGTTTTTTCTCCTATGGAAACATAAGCCTTTTCTTATTCACTCTTATGCTTGTCGCTGTCGCTGATGGTCAGGTCCTTGTCCATTTCTTAGTATGATCAACAGACTCAAAGTGCATATTAAAAGAAAAAGGATGTTGATCAGATGAAATCAATACTTCTTTTCCTTTTTCTTGTAGCTTCTCCTATCTGGCCTCTAGGACAAAATCCTATGGTCGGTGACCCATTTATTATTATCAACAAACAGACAAATGAACTTGCCTTTATAGAAGAAAATGAAATAAAAAAGATTTATGAAGTGGCTACAGGTAAAACAAATCAGCTTACTCCTGAAGGGGAATATAGGATAACTGTAAAAGCAAAAAATCCATATTATCGAAAAAAAGATATCCCTGGTGGCGATCCGAAAAATCCACTTGGAACAAGGTGGATAGGGTTTGATGCAAAGGATACGGATGGACGTATTTATGGAATACATGGAACAAATAATAATGAATCTATCGGCCGTTATGTTACTCAAGGTTGTGTGAGGCTACACAACGATGAAGTGGAAAATCTATTTGATAAGGTTCCTGTTGGAACGAAGGTCTTAATTCTATCAACGGATGAAGCTTTTGACCAAATCGGAATAGAATATGGTGCATTAAAAAAATGAGTTGAAAGGCAATCTTTTTTGCCATTCAACTCATTTTTATATTTTAGGAATAATAAAATAGAGGGATGCACTGTTTAGAACCAAACAGAAACACCTGCGAGAAGCGTTGTTATAAGCATAACACCAATCATTAAATATACGACAACTTTTTGAGTTTTTCGAGACATTCTATCTTCACTCCTTATCTCTTTTTATTCTACATTTGTTTTTACACAAGAACAATATCAAAATGTGAAAGAAATTAAACGATAAAGAAGGGAAATATTATTCTGATAGAGAATTACTTGATTATGATAACGTTTACAAATAAGGATGGGAGAGATTTAGTTGGTAAATAAAGTAGATCATATCGGAATTGCTGTACATTCCATTTCAAATGCTTTGCCGTTTTATCAGGATGTTTTAAGCCTATCTTTCCTTGGAGAAGAAGAAGTAATAGAGCAGCAAGTAAAGGTAGCCTTCTTAAAAATAGGGGAAACCAAAATTGAATTATTAGAGCCTTTGTCGTCACGTAGTCCAATAGCGAAATTTTTAGAAAAAAAAGGAGAAGGAGTTCATCATATCGCGTTCGGTACATCGAATATACACTCTCGTTTAGAAGAAATAAGAGAAAAGGGAATAGCGTTAATCGATGAAATTCCTAGAATTGGAGCAGCGAATATGTTGATTGGATTTCTCCATCCCACATCTACTCACGGTACTTTAATTGAACTATGTGAAAAAAGAGGTGAGGAAGAATGAAGCAAGATATCTATGAAAAGATAAATGAATTATACGATCGTAAAAGGGTAGTGGAATTAGGTGGTGGAGATGAGAAGATTGATAAGCAGCATGAGAAGGGAAAGTTAACAGCAAGAGAACGGATCGATCTCTTAGTAGACCCTGGTACGTTTATAGAATTAAATCCTTTTATCGAGCATCGCTGTAATGATTTTGGGTTAAAGGAGAAAAAGGGCCCTGGTGATGGAGTAGTCACTGGGTATGGAAAAGTAAATGGAAGACCCATTTATTTATTTTCTCAAGACTTCACAGTTTTTGGTGGAGCGCTTGGTGAAATGCATGCAAAAAAGATTGCTGCAGTTATGGATCTGGCCGCTAAAAATGGCACACCTTTTGTTGGGCTTAATGACTCAGGCGGTGCGAGAATACAAGAAGGTGTGTTATCATTAGATGGTTATGGTCAAATATTTCACCGTAATTCGATTTATTCCGGTGTTATTCCTCAAATCTCCGTTATCCTTGGACCTTGTGCAGGTGGCGCAGTTTATTCACCTGCTATAACAGATTTTGTATTTATGGTTGAAAAAACGAGTCAAATGTTTATCACAGGTCCTAAAGTAATAGAAACAGTAACAGGAGAAAAAATTAGTTCTGAGGATTTAGGTGGGGCGAATGTACATAATACGATTAGTGGAAATGCTCATTTCTCCGGTGAAACAGAAGAAGAGGTTTTAATGCAGGTAAGAGATCTTTTAAGCTATTTGCCACAAAATAATGAGGAAAAACCTCCTGTATCAGCATGTCCGCAAGAATCTGATGATCGTCCTGACTTGGCCGAACTCATTCCTATTGACGCTATTCGTCCATATGATGTTAGAGTTGTGATTGATCAAGTCGTTGATCAAAAGTCGTTTATGGAAGTACAAAAAGGGTTTGCAAAAAATATTGTTGTAGGCTTTGCGAGAATAAAAGGCGAGGTTGTCGGTTTAGTTTGTAATCAGCCTAAGTATATGGCTGGTGGACTTGATATTGACTCTTCTGACAAAGCAGCAAGGTTCATCCGGTTTTGTGATTCCTTTCAAATTCCGATCATCACGTTTGAGGATGTAACAGGATTTTTTCCAGGAGTTAAACAAGAGCATGGTGGGATTATCCGTCATGGTGCAAAAATATTATATGCTTACTCTGAAGCTACTGTACCGAAGCTTACGGTCATTTTAAGAAAAGCGTACGGTGGAGCATACGTTGCTTTAAATAGTAAATCTATTGGGGCAGATTTAGTGTTTGCTTGGCCAAATGCTGAAATAGCTGTTATGGGTCCTCAAGGAGCTGCGAATATAATATTTGCCAGAGAAATTCAGAATAGTGATCATCCAGAGAGTGTGAGAGCAGAGAAGATTGAGGAGTATCGAAAGAAATTTGCCAATCCATATGTTGCTGCCAGTCAAGGGATGGTCGATGATGTCATTGACCCAAGAGAAACTCGGATAAAGCTTATCCAAGCCCTTGAAATGCTAAGAACAAAAAAAGAGGATCGACCAAAGAAGAAGCATGGAAATATTCCTTTATAACAAAAGTGGAGGTACCTACAATGATCAATAATCAACGGTTAGTAGATGAATTTTTAGAACTAGTTCAAATTGATTCAGAAACAAAAAATGAAGCGCAAATAGCAAAGGTTTTAAAAGAAAAATTTTCTTCATTAGGACTTGAAGTAGTAGAAGATGATACAACAAATATTACAGGCCATGGTGCAGGAAATTTAGTGTGTACTTTGCCTGCGACGAAAGAAGATGTAGATACTATTTACTTCACTTCTCATATGGACACAGTTGTACCAGGTAACGGAATTAAACCAAGTATTAAAGACGGGTATATTATTACCGATGGCACGACTATCTTAGGTGCTGATGATAAGGCTGGGCTTGCAGCGATGTTAGAGGCGATTAGAACGTTAAAAGAGAAAAATATTCCGCATGGTAAAATTGAATTTGTCATTACAGTTGGAGAGGAGTCAGGATTAGTAGGTGCTAAGGCATTAGATCCTTCTCTAATGACTGCGAAATATGGGTATGCTTTAGATAGTGATGGGAAAGTAGGAACAATTATCGTTGCGGCGCCAACACAGGCAAAGGTGAAAGCAACTATTTATGGAAAAACAGCGCATGCTGGAGTTGCACCTGAGAAGGGTATATCAGCTATTACAATCGCTGCGAAATCTATTTCAAGAATGCCGTTAGGACGTATTGATGAGGAAACAACCGCTAATATCGGACGTTTTGAGGGTGGCACACAGACAAATATTGTATGTGATTTAGTACATATTCTTGCAGAGGCAAGATCATTGGTACCAGAAAAAATGGAAGCACAAGTAAAGAAAATGAAGGAAGCATTTGAAACAGTTGCAAATGAAATGGGAGGTCGAGCAGACGTAGAAGTTGACGTTATGTATCCAGGCTTTAAATTTGCAGATGGTGATCATGTAGTGGAAGTTGCGAAACGAGCAGCAGCTAAAATCGGTCGTTCAAGCGAATTACAAACAAGTGGTGGCGGTAGTGATGCAAATGTGATAGCTGGTAATGGAATTCCTACTGTCAATTTAGCAGTGGGCTATGAGGAAATTCACACGACTAATGAAAAGATGCCGATTGAAGAACTTGAGAAAACAGCAGAACTTGTCGTTGCTATTATTGAAGAAGTAGCGAAATAATAAGAAAAAAGTGCTCTTTTATAGAGTGCTTTTTTCTTTGGTCAGGAAGCTAAAGATGTAGTGATTGTGGATAAATACTCACATGCTCCAGTTCAGTAGTCTAACTTTTTGAAAAAAATCAGCTGCCAAGACTGCTCGTTGTCTAGGTCCATGCGTTTTTGTTCTTACATAGTGGACTTTTTTATGTAGCGTCGGACAAAAATATTTGTACTAAAGTAATCATCCGCCTGATAAGAGCTTATAAATACATGGCTTACGAGGAAAATTTAGATCGAATGCCAAGCTACATATTCATTACCTCCCTCTTATATCGAGTTCATCTTTCCCTCCTTTCATTATCTCTATTGAATCTTTAACATGATACGAACGAAGAGAGCTATCAAGCATCCAATTAAGTAAAAAAACATCTTTATAAGTGTATGTAACCCAATTAATAAGATTTTTACCAACTATAGTTTTGAGGAAATTAAGAAGAATAAGAAGGTAAGGCAGAAAATTAAAAGGAGGAGTTTCGTTTGATAAAGAAGAAATTAGGTCTTTTAGCTACAAGTGCTTTCATTATTGGACTTGTTGGATGTAATAATAATGATGAAGCGTTCGAAGGTGATGAACGTATTGGCACTGTTAATGTATCAGATAACACAGATAACATGAATGATATGGGAAATCGTAGTTATGGTCCATTTGCACGTCAAATTACGACAAGAAATGAAAATGTTCCAAACGTCTATAATGGTGATCGTTATCATGATATAGCAGATAATGATTTTGACTTTGATTTCGTACCGGATCGGAAGATGAATGATGATGATTTTCTTGGTATGACAATCTCAAGCTCAAAAACAAATATAGATAGCAACGATTATCCGCATACAAAGGCTATTGCTGTTCAGGAAGCAAAATATAAATATATTACGGCGAATTCAAAAGAAGAGGCAAAACAACAGGCACAGCAATATATCGAACAACAAAAACAACAAGGTATGGAAAAAGCAAACCAGTTGGTGCAACAATATCAAAACTCAAGAACACAAAATCAACAAAATAACCAAGTAAATAAAGAGGAACGTCAAGCTCAAATTCAACAAGAGAAAGCAAATGAGCAACAAGCACCAAGACAAGAAGAGGTAGAGAAACAACCAGCGAAAAATGAACAAGCGCAAGCACCAAATCAACAAGCTGAAAATCAACAAAAAGAAGCAAAACAGCCTGCGCAGAATATGAGTCAAGCCGTGCAACAGGTAATTGATCTTACGAATGCAGAAAGAAGAAAAAATGGGCTACCGGAATTGACAGGAGATACTCAGTTAAATGGAGTTGCTCAGAAGAAATCAGAGGATATGAGACAAAATAATTACTTTTCACATACGAGTCCAACCTATGGATCACCTTTTGACATGATGCGTGATTTTGGTGTGTCGTATAAAACAGCAGGCGAAAATATTGCACAAGGCCAACAGACTCCTGCAGCTGTAGTGCAAGCCTGGATGAATAGTGAAGGACACCGTAAGAATATTTTAAGTAAAGATTTTACTCATATTGGAGTCGGCTATGACAAGAATGGTCATCATTGGACTCAGATGTTCATTGGTAAGTAAAGGTGGATTGTAAAGAAAAGAGCCCATGTCGGGCTTTTTTCTTTACAATTCAAATTCAATTGATGTTTTAAATTTTTCTCCCTCTTTTGGTGTCATCCATACGCTCAATACATAGTCTCCTGAATCAAGACTCAATTCATTTAAATTAATTTTATGCACATAGCTTTCTCCTTGTTTAATTTCTTCACTTCCAAGTGCCGTCAGGAATGTTGCTGTACTAGAAAATAAGTATATCTCTTTGCCAGCCTTAGTGGACACAGAGTAGTCTATCCTTTGTGAACTAGTGAATTCCAGATTGACAACCTTTTCAGTGTCATTTTTCACTGAATAAGTAAATTGTAATGGGTTTTCTTCTACTAGTGTTGCTTTCATTTCTCCAGCTACAATCCCTCCCTGTGAAGAATTGGAATCATGTTGATTTTCTGTGTTGCTGTCTTCCTTCGTCGTTCCGCAGCCACCTAATATGACGACCGTTACACTAATTAAAATAAATAATTTTTTCATCGTAATTCTCCTTTTAGCTTTTATTATGATTAGTCGAGTAAACGTTTCTTTTCGTTACAATAAAATAGGAAGTTAATTCAATAGGTTTTACATGTTAGTAAAACTCACAATAAAAGAAGTAACAATATTAAATGAACTGAGCAGTATTCTTTTTGTTCCGAATGTTGCTCGATCATTACACGTTAATGTTAACGTTTACATAATAAAATATTTAAAAAATTTAAAAAACTCGTTGTTTCTCTCTGTAATTTCTGTATAATGTGAATTATAAAGTTGATGTTATGTTTTGTGACAAGTAAAGTCAGCTTTTTGAACATTAATAAGGAGGGGTATGCAAATATGGTAAAAAAAGGGCTCATGTTATTTGTTTTTTCGATTTTGTTTTTAGCATCCTGCGCACAAACAAGTAATCCAACGACAAATGAAGGGGAAGCGTCAGAATCCACTTCAGGTGAAAACAGTGAAACAGTGCAAGTTGGAATTTTACATTCTTTAAGTGGAACTATGGCAATTAGTGAAGTGTCGTTACGTGATGCAGAACTTATGGCAATTGAAGAGATTAATGCTGCTGGAGGTGTATTAGGTAAACAGATTAAACCTATTATCGAGGATGGAGCCTCTGATTGGCCAACATTTGCAGAAAAAGCCAGGAAACTATTACAAAAGGATCAAGTAGCAACAATCTTTGGTGGCTGGACATCTGCTAGTCGTAAAGCCATGCTTCCAGTTGTTGAACAAAATAACGGTTTATTATGGTATCCCGTGCAGTATGAAGGGATGGAAGAATCACCAAATATTTTTTATACAGGAGCAACTACTAATCAACAAATTGTACCAGCGGTGGATTGGTTGATTGAGAATAAAGGAGACCATATTTTCTTAGTTGGCTCTGACTATGTTTTTCCGAGAACAGCAAATAAAATTATTAATGCTCAACTCGAGTCAGAAGGCGGAAAAGTTGTTGCAGAAGAGTATACACCTCTAGGACACACAGACTACAACACAATTATCAACAAGATAAAATCCACGAAACCAGATGCAATCTTTAATACATTGAATGGAGATAGTAATGTGGCATTTTTTAAACAATTAAAGGATGCTGGTATATCTGCAGATGATATTCCTGTTCTATCAGTGAGTGTAGCTGAGGAAGAAATAAGAGGAATAGGCACGAATGTATTAGAAGGTCATTATGCAGCATGGAACTACTTCCAAACTACAGACACTCCAGAGAATAAAACGTTCGTTGAAAACTACAAATCCAAATATGGGGAAGACCGAGTAACGGGAGATCCAATTGAAGCTGCCTACATTGCTGTTTACTTATGGAAGGAAGCTGTGGAGAAGGCAGGCTCCTTTGAAGTTGCTAAAGTAAAAGAGGCATCAGATGGAATCGAGTATCAGGCACCAGGGGGGTTAGTGAAAATTGATGGAGAAACTCAGCACATCTATAAAACGGTTCGAATTGGAGAGGTGCAATCCGATGGTCAATTTAATGAAGTATGGAATTCAGGTGAACAGGTGAAACCAGATCCTTACTTAAAATCTTACGATTGGGCCTCTGATCTTAGTAGTGAATAAGTAGAAAAGAAGGGTTGATAGTAGGTCAAACTGAGCTGACCTACTATCATCTTAGATTGGATCCTGCGACTTCTTATGTAACGTAGACGAAAATCGTCGTATCCTTATTTAGCTTAGCTTTCCATAGATAGTAATTTAATCCTTGATTAAAAAACTAAAATAGTACGCCTAGAGGGGGGAGAGTTCGTGTCAATTTTAATTTCACAATTATTTAATGGGGTTAGTTTAGGCTCTATCCTTTTATTAATCGCACTGGGGTTAGCGATTACGTTTGGTTTAATGAATATCATTAACATGGCACATGGAGAGTTTATTATGATTGGTGCTTACACTACGTATGTTCTTCAGCAAGTATTCATTCAATATCTTCCATCAACTTTATTTGACTTATATTTTCTATTAGCAATACCCTTTTCTTTTCTAGTTGCTGCTTTGTTTGGGCTACTGATGGAAAAGACGGTCGTGAGGTTTTTATACGAAAGACCTCTTGATAGTCTACTGGCCACTTGGGGAGTTAGTTTAATATTGCAACAACTTGCTCGATTAGTATTTGGAGCGCCTAATGTTGCAGTGGTGTCCCCTTCATGGTTAGAAGGTGGCTTATCAATTGCAGGTATTACATTTCCTTACAAGAGATTGTTTATTATAGCGTTAGTTGTGATGTGCCTTGGCTTTTTGTTTTTCTATTTATATAAAACATCTACAGGTAGAAAGATGAAGGCTGTTACGCTTAATCGAGACATGGCTGCTTGTTTAGGTGTATCCACAAGAAAGGTTGACAGTACAGCATTTGCACTGGGGAGTGGTTTTGCTGGAATCGCAGGCTCCTCTTTAACATTGATCGGTTCGATTGGGCCGACTCTTGGGACCACCTATATCGTCGATGCTTTTATGATCGTTATTCTAGGTGGTATTGGAAAACTAAAAGGAACAGTGCTGGCAGCTTTATTATTAGGTATTATGAGTACATTTGTAGAACTTTCAACAGGTGCAACTTATGCCAAAGTCGTTGTATTTGCATTTATTATTCTCTTCTTACAATGGAAGCCTACGGGATTGGTCAGTTTAAAGGCTCGTGCGTTAGATTAATGGAGGTGTAGAAATGATAAAAAAGTATTCCCAAGGAACTTACTATGGGTTGTTCTTTGTGCTATTAATAGTTGCACCATTTTTTTTATCAGATTTTAGAATGGGTCTTCTCGCTAAATTTTTATGTTTTGCAATGATTGCAGTAGGTATTAGTCTTATTTGGGGTTATACAGGAATCTTGAGTCTTGGTCACGGAGTATTTTTCGGTTTGGGTGCTTATTGTATGGCGATGTATTTAA
The DNA here is from genome assembly GCF_001889165.1 of Bacillus weihaiensis. Lineage (GTDB taxonomy): Bacteria > Bacillota > Bacilli > Bacillales > Bacillaceae > Metabacillus > Metabacillus weihaiensis. Next base: position 1,469,884 of record NZ_CP016020.1, read on the forward strand.
AGCTTGAAGCGTCCCCGAATGGTATACCTGACTTTATGGAATGGAATGGTATATCGGAATTGCCATTTATTTGGACAGTATTTCAAAATCCAATAATTGCACTATTGGCGGTCATTTTTGTGCCATTTGGTCTTGCTTGGATTATCGGCTATTTTACTTTTAAAAATAGAATTAAAGGAGTGTTCTTTTCATTAATCTCTCAGGCTGTCGTAGTTGTAGCGGTGACTCTGTTTATTGGGAGTCAGCATATAACGGGGGGAACAAGTGGTTTGACTAACTTTTTCACTATATTTCAGGTTCCTTTAGCAGATTCGGGGACAAAGCAATTTCTTTATTATCTTACTGTTCTTTTATTAGCTGCGATCATGTTTTTTTCATTATTAATCACAAAAACACGTTTTGGACGGTTGTTGATAGCTATTCGTGATGGGGAAAACAGACTTCGCTTTCTAGGGTATAATCCAGCGATCTTTAAAGTGTTTGTTTATTCATTAAGTGCTGCGTTTGCAGGGGTAGCTGGTGCATTATTCGTCCTACAAGTTGGAATCATTACCCCAGAAATGATGGGGATCATTCCATCAATAGAAATGGTCCTTTGGGTAGCGATTGGAGGTCGTCACTCCATTTTAGGTGCTGCGATGGGAGCGATCTTAACGAATAGCGCAAAAAGCTTTTTAAGCGAGTCATACCCAGAAATCTGGACCATATTCTTAGGTGCCTTATTTTTAATCGTTGTTCTGTATCTTCCTGATGGGTTGGCTGGCTTCGTGGAAAAAATTAAAAATCGTTTCTCTCCAAAAGTAAAGGAAGGGGGAGATCAACATGAAGCCAATACTCTCGTGTCATAATGTTGTAGTAGATTTTTCAGGATTTAAAGCATTACAAGGTGTGAATCTAGATATAACCAGCAAAGAGGTTCTTTTTTTAATAGGACCTAACGGGGCGGGGAAAACAACCTTGCTTGATGTGATTTGTGGAAAAACGAAATCCTTTGAAGGAGATATTACCTTTGAAGATCGACTGAATTTGACGAAGCTTACGGAAAAAAGAATTGTGGAAGAAGGGATTGCGAGAAAGTTTCAATCACCATCTATTTTCTTGAAGTTAACACCATATGAAAATTTAGAAATTGCAATGAAACAAAAGAAAACATTATTATCGATTTTTTTTGCAAAGATGAACAAGTCGGAGGCTAAAAAAATAGAAGATATCTTAAAAAAAATTGGCTTATATGAAGAGAGAAATAAAATTTCGGGGTCTTTATCTCATGGTCAAAAGCAATGGCTCGAAATCGGAATGCAATTGATTCAAGAACCATCATTGCTTTTATTAGATGAGCCAATTGCAGGTATGTCAGGGGAAGAGAGAACAAAAACTGGAGAGTTGATCCATGAAATTGCAAAAAACTGTACCGTGTTAGTTGTAGAACATGACATGGAATTTGTTAGAAAGTACTCTACGAAAGTAGTTGTTATGCATGAAGGGAAGGTTCTTTGCCAAGGAGGTATGAGTGAGATTCAAGAGAATGAGGAAGTGAAAAACGTGTATCTTGGAAGGAGTCGTTAACATGTTTACTGTGTCAAATTTACAAGCTGGATATGATGAAACCGTCATATTACGCAATGTAAGTTTTGAAATTCCAAAAGGAAAAATTGTTGGGTTTTTGGGTAGAAATGGGGTTGGGAAAACAACATTGCTAAAGGTACTAATGGGCTTATTACCGGCATGGGATGGTGAAGTTACGTTTAAAAATCAGTCCTTAAAGAAAGAAAAGCCAGAGGAACGTGCCCGAGAAGGCATAGCATATGTACCGCAGGGGAGGGAGATCTTCTCTGACCTTACAGTGAAAGAGAATCTCTTGATAGGGTTGGAGGCATTGCCTAAGTCATCGCAGCCTAAAAGTATTCCTGAAGAAATTTTTACTTGGTTTCCGGTTTTAGAAGAAATGATTCATCGGCGTGGAGGAGATTTAAGTGGTGGACAACAACAACAATTAGCTATTGCGCGGGCGTTAATCTCAAATCCGACATTATTACTTCTAGATGAACCAATGGAAGGAATTCAGCCTTCTATCGTACAACTTATTCAGGAAGTCCTTGTTCACATTTCAAAGAAAAAAGAGATGTCGATTATTTTGGTTGAGCATAATTTAGATGCCGTTTTACACTGTGCAGATTCCTTTTATATTCTAGATCAAGGAAGAATGGTCATGAATGGACAATGTGCTGAAGTGAATGAAGATGAACTATATAAGCATTTAGCTGTTTAAGGAGAGATATTTAGATGAAGCTTACATCACGTGAACAAGAAAAGTTAATGATTGTTGTAGCGGCTGACTTAGCCAGGAGAAGACAAGAACGAGGCTTAAAATTAAACTACCCAGAATCTATTGCCATATTAACGTATGAAGTAATGGAAGGAGCTAGAGATGGTAAATCTGTTTCTCAATTAATGCAATTTGGGAAAACCATTTTAACGCGTGAAGATGTAATGGAAGGTGTCCCAGAAATGATTCATGATATTCAGGTAGAAGCAACTTTTCCAGACGGGACAAAACTAGTAACGGTGCATGAGCCAATTCAATAATTGGGGGTGGATGAATTGATACCAGGACAATATAAGCTACAGAATAAGTCAATTATTTGTAATGAAAACAAGCAAGTGAAAAAGTTGCTCGTTACCAATATAGGAGATCGACCAATACAGGTCGGTTCCCATTTCCATTTTTTCGAAGTGAATCGTGCCCTACAGTTTGAACGAGACCTTGGAGTTGGGATGAGATTGAATATACCAGCTGGGACTGCTGTGCGTTTTGAACCAGGAGATCAAAAGAAAGTGGAATTAATCCCTTTTTCTGGAGAAAGGAAGATATTTGGACTAAACAACCTTACGAACGATGCGCTAGATAAAGGAGTGTAAAAAGATGAGTTTTTCAATGACTAGGCTTCAATATGCCGATATGTTTGGACCGACTACCGGTGATCAAGTACGGTTAGGTGACACGGACTTATTTATTGAAGTGGAAAAGGATTTTACAACCTATGGAGATGAAGTGAAATTTGGTGGAGGGAAAGTAATTCGTGATGGAATGGGGCAACATCCATTAGCAAAACGAGAGGATGTTGTAGATTTAGTTATTACGAATGCGCTTATTGTAGATTATACAGGTATTTATAAGGCGGATATTGGCATTAAGGAAGGGATAATTACCTCAATTGGCAAAGCCGGGAATCCTTTTATCATGGATGACGTAGATATTGTCATTGGTGCAGCAACTGAAGTAATTGCTGCAGAAGGTATGTTAGTTACTGCTGGAGGGATAGACGCTCACATTCATTTTATATGTCCTCAACAAATTCAAACAGCTATAGAATCGGGTGTAACCACAATGATAGGTGGGGGGACTGGGCCGGCGACAGGGACAAAAGCGACAACATGTACTCCTGGGAAATGGAATATTCAAAATATGTTAAAAGCAGCAGAAGAATTTCCTGTGAATATAGGATTTCTTGGGAAAGGGAACTCTTCAAATGAAGAGGCCTTGATTGAACAAATTGAAGCTGGTGCAGTAGGACTAAAATTACATGAAGACTGGGGCACAACAACAGCTAATATTGATAAAGCCTTAAGTGTTGCAGACCAGTATGATATTCAAATAGCGATTCACAGTGATACGCTCAATGAAGGCGGATTTGTTGAAGATACACTACATGCTATTAATGGTCGTGTCATCCATACGTATCATACAGAAGGTGCTGGAGGTGGGCATGCTCCGGATATTATCAAGGCGGCTTCCTACTCTAATATATTACCTTCATCAACAAACCCAACAAGACCATATACGGTTAATACAGTAGCAGAGCATCTAGATATGTTAATGGTGTGTCATCATCTTGATCCATCTATCCCAGAGGATTTAGCGTTTGCAGATTCGCGAATACGCAAAGAAACAATTGCAGCAGAAGATATTCTTCATGATCTTGGGGTTTTTAGTATGATCAGCTCTGATTCTCAAGCTATGGGTAGAGTGGGTGAGGTCATCTCTAGGACATGGCAGACAGCTGATAAAATGAAACGTCAGCGTGGTCCGCTAATAGCTGATGAGACAAATGATAATGCACGTGCGAAAAGATATATTGCGAAATATACAATCAATCCAGCTATTACACACGGAATCTCAGATTACGTAGGTTCAATTGAAGTAGGGAAATTAGCTGATATTGTCCTGTGGGATCCTGCATTCTTTGGAGTAAAGCCAGAGTTAATCTTAAAAGGTGGAATGATTTCATGGAGTGTAATGGGGGATCCTAATGCTTCGATTCCTACACCTCAGCCAGCTCTTTACCGACCGATGTTTGCAAGTTTTGGTCTTGCGAAATATCAAACTTCTTACACGTTCCTTTCAAAAGCTGGATTCGAAGGAAAAGTACATGAGGAATTAGGTCTTAAAAAGCGTATTGGCGTGGTTAAAAATATTAGACAACTAACAAAAAAAGACATGAAGTTAAATGGAGAGACACCTGAAATTGAAGTGGATCCTCAAACGTATGAAGTAAAAGTAGATGGTGATCTAATAACGTGTGAACCAGATGAAAAGGTTTCTCTAGCACAACGATATTTTTTATTTTGAGGTGAAGAAAATGATAATTGAAAAAGTAGTTGGGAATGTCAAAACGCAAGAAAAACAACCACATCATGTAGAACGAGTTTACTTAAGAAGTGATGATTTGCTGAAAAAAATTCAACGAGTAAAGACAGATCATGGAAACGAATTAGGTATTAGATTGAGAGATGCTAAGGAATTAATGGATGGAGATATCTTATTTCAGAACGAAAAAAACGCAATAATCATTAGTGTCATTGAGGATGATGTTATTGTGATAAAGCCAAAAAGTATCAATCAAATGGGAGACATTGCACATCAATTGGGAAATCGTCATCTTCCAGCTCAATTTAATGGAGATGAGATGATTGTTCAATATGACTATCTAGTAGAAAAATTACTAGAAGAGGAAGGGGTTTTATTTGAAAGGGTAAAGAGGAAGATGGAGAAGGCCTTTAAGCACATTGGTCATTCACATGGCGAATAAACAAGCATTATTTCACCTGCTTCAAATATGTGATTCGAACTTTCCATCTGGAGCCTTTTCTCATTCATTCGGATTAGAAACCTATATTCAGGAAAATAAATTAACGAATAAACAAGAGTTTTACCATGCATTAACACAATATCTTTCTTTACAGTTTATCTACACGGATGGACTAGCTTGTAAAATGGTCTATGAAGCAATCAAATCAAGGAACATTCAAAAGGTATGGGAGATTGATCAAGAACTTTATGCTTTATCCTTAGCGAAAGAAACAAGAGAAGGAAATCGTCGGATAGGGCGCCAATTAGTAAAAGTAATGAATGAATTATATGAAATACACGCCCTAAAAGACTATCAAAATAAAATTAAAAGAAAAGAGGCTTTTGGTCATAGCGCCATTGTTTTTGCAATGGTTAGTCAGCATCTTCAATTAGATGTCAGAACGGCCTTAGAAACATATTTATTTGCAACGACTTCATCACTTGTTCAAAATGCAGTTCGAGGGATCCCATTAGGACAGACGGATGGTCAGAGGGTTCTGATTGATAGCCAACCTTTTTTAACCGAGCTTGTAGATAAAACATTACTTCTTGATGAAGCAGATTTTGGTGCCAGCTCAATTGGTCTTGAAATCGCTCAAATGATTCATGAACAGTTACCTGTTAGGTTATTTATGTCTTAAAAAAGAGTAGGAAGGATTGATAAGTATGAAAGAACCAATACGAATTGGTATCGGAGGCCCTGTTGGAGCAGGTAAAACATTATTAGTTGATAAATTAACACGTGTGTTAATGAAAGAGTTAGAGGTTGCAGTTATTACAAATGATATTTATACAAAAGAAGATGCGCAGTTTCTAATGAAGAATGGGGCTCTACCAGAAGACCGTATAATCGGTGTAGAAACAGGTGGGTGCCCTCATACAGCTATAAGAGAAGATGCATCAATGAATTTTGATGCTATAGATGAACTTATTGAACGACATCCAAATTTAGATCTCATATTTGTTGAGAGTGGAGGGGATAACTTAGCAGCGACATTTAGTCCTGAATTGGTAGACTTTTCGATCTATATTATTGATGTGGCACAAGGTGAAAAGATTCCAAGAAAAGGAGGTCAAGGAATGATTAAATCTGATCTTTTTATTATTAATAAGACAGATCTTGCTCCTTATGTTGGTGCGAATTTAGAAGTAATGAGAAAGGATACCCTAGCTTCACGTGGGGATCGACCTTTTTTCTTTACAAATTTAAAAAGTGGTTCGGGTGTAAATGATGTTGTGGAGTGGATTCGAAGGGAAGCTTTCTTAGTTGGTTTGGAGGCGTAACACATGGTGTATACTGGCTACCTTGCACTCGAGGTAGGGAAAAAGCGTGAAAGATCCTTCATAAGTAGCAGTTTTTTTGATGGTGTTTTCAAAATAACAAGACCTACCTATTTAGTAGAAGACCTACCTCTTTTAACGATGATACATGTTGGAGGAGGCTATATTGATGGAGATACGTACAGAACAGAGATAACGATGAAGAATCGTGCAAAGTTAGCATTGACAACTCAGGCTTCTACGAAAGTATATAAGTCTATGGAAAAAGGTGTTTCTCAGGAAAATGAATTTCATTTAGGGGAAAAGTGTGAACTATACTTAAAACAAGATCCCCTCATTTTATATAAAAATGCACGATTTATGCAAGACACTACCGTCCATTTAACAGATTCATCAGTCTTTTATTTTACGGATATTATTTCACCAGGGTGGTCTCCGGATGGCTTACCTTTCCAATATGAAAGATTACAATCAAAGATGAAAATCTACGTAAATGAGTCTTTACAAATAATAGATCATCTATTATTAGAGCCTTCTAAAAAGATAGATGGAATCATGCAGCTAGAAGGATACAGTCATATTGGAAGCTTAATCTACATTCATGAAAAGATAGAAGAAAAGATGATACAAGAGTTATATGAATTACTGATAAGGAAGAAAAAGATTCGAGTTGGAATCAGCTTATTGCCAATTAAAGGTTTGACGATAAGGGTGTTAGCATCTAATTCATATGAAATTGAAGGAGCATTTAATGAGGTTGAATCATTCATTTTTCAGCATCTTTATGATAAGGAACCGATTCATTGGAGAAAGAGTTAATCTTGCAAATCGATAATGACTTCCAAAACTTATTTTTTCATAGTATGATAGTCTTAGATACATGAGCATTAATGCAATGTCCGGAAGGAGATTACTATGGAGTTAACAAAAGTTGTTGTCTTTCAAGCAGGTACCGAAGAATATGGAATACCTATAGATCATGTGATTTCAATTGAAAGATTAGAAGAAATTAATAATATCCCAAATATGCCCGATTATATGAAGGGTGTTGTAAAGGTAAGAGGAGAGCTAATTCCTGTTCTTGATACAAATAAGATCCTTTATCGTACAGATAGCGACCTCTCTCAACATTCGACAAAGTTAATCGTAATACAGTCCGATTCTTTATCAGCAGCACTTATAGTGAAAGATGCGAAGGAAATTCTTGATATATCAGCCGATGAGTTGAAATCAATAGCAGTAGGCGCATTTCAAGCGACAAAATATTTTTCAGCAGTAGCAAGTCTACCAGACAGACTTATTACGATTATTGACCCTAACCTCTTATTGAACAGTCTTGAAGGTATAGCCATGATAAAAGAAGAAATTGTAAGTCACCATTAATAAAATTAATGGTGACTTTTTTTATCAAAAAGAAAACCCTAGGCTAGGCCTAGGGTTCTAAAAAGCTTCTAGCGTGGTATTAAAAAAACTCCCCCGAGGTGCTAAAATATTTTTGGTTCTCCAACCAAAATATAAGCATACGGAGGAGTTTAAATGTCAAAAGACACTAATAGTTTAGCACACACAACCTGGATTTGTAAGTATCACATTGTGTTTGCACCTAAGTATAGAAGACAAGTAATTTATGTGAAAATCAAAAGGACATTGGGGAAATACTACGTATTCTATACGAGAGAAAAGGTGATGAAATTACTGAAGCAACAGCTTGTAAGGATCACGTACATATGTTAGTGAGCATACCACCAAAAATAAGTGTATCCCAGTTTGTAGGATATTTAAAAGGGAAAAGCAGCTTGATGATATTTGATCGCCATGCAAACTTAAAATATAGATACGGGAATCGAAAATTTTGGTGTACAGGATATTATGTGGATACAGTTGGAAGAAACAAGAAAGTAATAGAAGAATATATACGTAATCAAATACAAGATGATATAGTCGCAGAGCAATTAAGTATGATGGAATACATTGATCCATTTAGAGGTGAAGAGGTAAAGAAAAAGAAAAGGAAATAGGTAGTAGGCCTTTGAGGTCTGACCAGTAAAAGTAGTACAACTGGCGAACCATTCAGTAGCCCTTTAGGGTTTGGTCAGTAACAAAGGCTTTCAGTCGCAGAGCAAACCACCCGTTCTCACGGGTGGTTTTGACTTGTATGGCCATAAAATTAATCTGCAGAAATTTCGGTTGCTGTAATATCACCTTCAACCTTATCTATTGCCTTGTCACCTTCAATTGATATTTGTACGCTTTGCCCAACTTTCAGATCAGAGATCTTTTTAACATCACCTGAAAAGGAGGTGTTTTCTGTAACTAAAATTGTATATGCTGGATAGGTTGCAGTTGGGTCTCCTTTTCCTCCTCCGACAACAATACTTGTTGTGTCTACAATTTCTAAAACATTACCTTGAAAATCAAATTCTTCATTATTTCCACAACCTGAAATGATAAAAATGCTTAAAATTGTGAAAAGAATAGCGATCTTCTTCATGGTGAACCCCCCCTAAAGGAAAATAAAAACATAAATTACTATAATTACAAAAATAGATAATACAAGTTAATAATAGTTTAATTAACAGATAATAACAATAAGGAAAAAATATATTTTCTATATTCACACTATTCTAAATTAATAATATATTTAGCTAGAAATATACAGAAAATGTTTATTTCTTACAAAAAACAACAAAAAAGGATGTGTCAGAATTGGTTGGTAAAAGAAAAAGATTCATAGTTTTATTATGTGCTTTATTATTCTCGATTTCATTTTTCATTTCTTACAGTGTACAAGCAAGGTCGCTCGGTTACAAATGGTCTCCTGTTGTAACGTCAGTTAAATTTGATTGTTTATTCAATACTACATGGACGAATGCTACTAAAGCAGGAATGACTGCGTGGAACTCAGTAAGTAGTGATAAACCAATGAGTTGTACTTCTAATGGGAGTAGTAGTAACAACGATATATCAGCTACCCTTAAAAGTGATAACTACATTGCTAAAATGTTTCCATCTACTTCTTATAGCACTGTATACGGAAATGTATTTAACAGTGCAGATATAGTTTTTAATACTAAACATAGTTTTGCAGTTGGCCAAGTTTCAGGCAAATATGATATACAAAGTGTTGCAACCCACGAATTAGGACATGCTTTAGGGATTGCACATTGTCATGATGATCCAAATTCGCACGTGTCAGGTGATACTAGTTATACTATGTACAATTATTCTTATACGAATTCAATAGCTCCAAGAACTTTAACAACCTATGATAAAAATGCAAAACTGTCACTTTATTAAGAGGAGAAGATAAAATGAAACTATTATCAATCGCTTTATGCGCAGCATTATCAATAGGCTCTGGTGTTACATTATCCAATGTATTAATGAATGGTGATGAGCATGAACATGAGCAACATGTAACTAAAAATCAAATAGATGCACAAGCTATTTATCCTCAATATACATTAGAGGAGCTAGTAAATACTGCAGATATTATTGTGTATGGCAAAGTAAAAACTAAAGACAAACCTAAAAAGAATAAATTCACCATTGGTAGTGATGAAAAGGCTGAAATTGTTGAAGAAGTAAAAACTGGAGTTCAAATTCAAGTGAAAAAATCTATAAAAAATGACCAAGACTTAAAAGTAATAAATTATATAGAAGATGGCGGAGAAATTGATGGTATTACGTACATGCCTGAAGAAGGATTGTTAGAAAAAGGGGAAGAAGTAATTATTTTCGTAAATAAAGAGGGGTATGCATGGGGTCCTCAGAGTGTAATTAGAGTCAATAATGGCAAAGTGGATGTTGAAGGAGTCGAAAGAGATAAAGATGAATTTATAGAGGAATTAAAGTCGTATATCAAATAATAACCGAAGTAAATTTAAGATCTTACAAGTGAAATGCTTAAGGAAACCATAATTTGGAGTCCTAAAGCATTTCGTAAATACTTATTTTTCTGTTAATTATTTAAAAACCATGACTTCACTTTAGAAAAAGTGCCTTTTGCTTAGTAGAGATGTGGATTTTTAAGCGTGTAGCAATCTTAGGCAATGTATATCCTTCTACCATCATTTGAAAATACTTCTCCCACTTACCAAGATAACGGGTACCTGCAATTGGAGTATTTGAAAGGTCGTTAAATGACTTTCCGCAGTCACGACAAAGATATCTTTGCCTCTCTCTGTACTTGCCATTTGGCTTCACCTTCACACTTCCGCAATGAATGCAACCTAACCCCTCTTTAAAACGGATTTCTCTAATGGTTGTGTATGCATCTTTCATATCAGCATCTGCATTATGAATAAAGTCTTCTTTTAACAGGTTGAATAGTTGAATTTGCTCGTCTTTAGTCAAGTCCGAAAACGTCGCATAGATGTCTTTAATCATTGAGAAACCGCCTCCTGAAAGAGTATTTTACCACCTCTTATAAGGATGGTTAAAATAGCAACAATCTATGCGAAAAGAGCCTTTTTTTTACAGATAAGAATGTTTTGGGACATATGTAGTACAGCCAATGATGAACCTTAAGTATCAGGTGAACATTTAAATGAAGATCTATCCTCATTGTTTGTCTTTTGGGAAACATTATTGATTTCTCTCGAAGTTCCTTTCATTAGGACATATGTTAAGAATAGAGCCTACTAACAGCGGAATTGTATTTTCTTATCTATAAGAGGCAATATAGACTGTAGGTATGTGTAACATTGACTGAGCGATACTTATCATAGCGGTAATATAAGTTCCAATTTGTTAAGAACAAGTAAACTTATGGTAAAATAGAAGAAACATTAATGAGTGGTGATTGACTTGGATTCAGCTACTAGAAGAGTTATTTTGCATGTAGATATGAATAGTTTTTATGCTTCTGTTGAAATAGCATATGATCCATCACTTAAAGGTAAACCTGTAGCAATTGCTGGTAACGTGGAGGAACGTAAAGGAATTATAGTGACTTGTAGCTATGAGGCTAGAGCAAAAGGGGTAAAAGCAACAATGCCCTTATGGGAAGCGAGAAAGCTTTGCCCGGATCTTATTGTTAAGAAGCCTAATTTTGATCGGTACCGTTCAGCTTCTATGGCTATGTTTACGATTTTAAGAGAATATACGGATAAAGTAGAACCTGTCTCAATTGATGAAGGGTATGTGGATCTTAGTGAATTTTCAGGAACAAAGCCCTTATTGATTGCAAAATCAATTCAAAATCGGCTACTAGAAGAACTTTTACTCCCATGTAGTATAGGGGTTGCTCCAAATAAATTTTTAGCTAAAATGGCTTCTGATATGAAAAAACCTTTAGGAATATCCATATTACGTAAGCGAGATCTTCCAGAAAAGCTTTGGCCTTTGCCTGCAAACGAAATGCACGGTATTGGTGAAAAAACAGCAGAGAAATTAAGATCCATCCAAATTAATACGATTTATGATGTTGCGCATGCTGACACGATTCAATTAAAAAATCTCTTAGGTATAAATGGAGCTCGTTTGAAAGAACGAGCAAATGGTATAGATGATCGGAAGGTTGATCCCGATGCAATTTACGACTTTAAAAGTATCGGAAACTCATCTACTCTATCTAAGAACACAACAAATGAAGCTGAAATTCAAGAGGTTTTACGGAAATTAGCAAAATCAGTTTCTGTTCGAATGAAGAGGAAAGAGGTAGTAGCATCTAAATTTTTTGTTACAATTCGTTATGGGAATTTAAAAACGATTACTAGAAGCAAAAAAGTAGAGAACCCTATTAATAAGGAGGACGATATCCTTTTTGTTGCTAGTCACCTTTTTTTTAGTCATTGGGATGGGGAGCCAATTCGATTGCTGGGTATTACGGGGCAGGACCTCGTAGAAAAAAGTGAGGCCGTTAAGCAATTGGACCTGTTTTCATTTGAGAATGATGCAAAGGACGAACCATTAGTAGAATTAATGAATAAACTAAACGGGAAGTATGGTAGTCAAGTTATTAAAAAAGGCGTAAAAGCGAACAAAAAAGAAAGTTCAACAGTAGGTACTAGTTTTAATAAAGATTTTTTAAGAGAGTAAACGCTTTCTTGAGCTAACTTACTTGAAATGTGTCCAATGAATGTGGTATTTTCAAAGTTGTAGTTATAATAAATAATTCGAATTGTGTGTCAATTTCGGAAGTATCGGAAAACTATGAGTTTTTTTCATTAGTTTTACATACAAATAGGATGAGAAGGGACGTAAACGAATGTCAAAACAACAAATTGGTGTAATTGGCTTAGCTGTAATGGGTAAAAACTTAGCGTTAAATATTGAAAGTCGTGGCTTTTCAGTATCTGTTTATAACCGTTCTTCGGATAAAACGGAAGAATTTTTAACTGAAGCAAAGGGGAAAAATGTAGTAGGTACATATAGCATTGAAGAATTTGTTCAATCATTAGAAACACCACGTAAAATACTATTAATGGTAAAAGCTGGTGTTCCTACTGATGCTACAATTGAGCAATTGTTACCGCATCTTGATAAAGGTGATATTCTAATCGATGGTGGGAATACATTATATACAGACACACAACGTCGTAACAAAGATCTCGCTGAAAGTGGAATCCATTTCATCGGTACAGGAGTATCGGGTGGAGAGGAAGGTGCTCTTAAAGGACCATCAATTATGCCTGGTGGACAGAAGGAAGCATTTGATTTAGTACAACCTATTTTAGAAGCAATCTCTGCAAAGGTAAATGGTGATCCATGTTGTACGTATATTGGTCCAGATGGTGCAGGTCACTATGTGAAAATGGTTCATAACGGAATTGAATATGGAGATATGCAATTGATCTCAGAAGCCTATTTCTTATTAAAGAATGTTTTAGGTTTAACCGCTGATGAGCTTCATGAAGTTTTTGCAGAGTGGAATAAAGGGGAGCTTGATAGCTACTTAATTGAAATTACTGCTGACATCTTCACGAAGAAGGATGATGAAACAGGTAAACCTCTTGTTGATGTTATTCTTGATACTGCTGGTCAAAAGGGTACTGGAAAATGGACAAGTAAGAGCGCTCTTGATTTAGGTGTTCCACTTCCTATCATTACTGAATCTGTATTTGCTCGTTTCATTTCTGCTATGAAGGAAGAACGTCAAAAAGCAAGTAAAATTCTATCAGGTCCAGCTCCAAAAGCGCATGAGGGTAACAAAGAAGAGCTTATTGAAGCTGTTCGTAAAGCATTATATATGAGTAAAATTGTTTCATACGCACAAGGCTTTGCACAAATGAGAGCTGCTTCTGAAGAGTATAACTGGGATCTAAAATACGGTGATATCGCGATGATCTTCCGTGGAGGCTGTATCATACGTGCAGCATTCCTTCAAAAAATTAAAGATGCATATGACAAGGAGCCGCAATTAGCGAACCTTTTACTTGATGATTACTTCAAAAACATTGTTGAAGGCTACCAAGGTGCTCTCCGTCAAATCTTAGGAGTTGCAATTGAAAATGGTGTACCTGTACCTTGCTTCTCATCTGCATTAGCATACTATGATAGCTACCGTACAGAAACACTACCTGCGAACCTTTTACAAGCACAACGTGATTATTTCGGTGCTCATACGTATCAACGTGTAGATAAAGAGGGCGTATTCCATACTGAATGGATGGAAAAATAAGAAAGTAACTAAAAAGACAAACCAGTTCTCAAGCTGGTTTGTCTTTTTTATCGTAGAAAAATAAGAACTTATAAATAGTAAATAAAGTGAGGAGTAGGAGAGAATAAAAAAAGGAGGCTGGGATTTAAGGGTTTGGCACCATATCACCGCAACTATATGTACGCACTAAGTTATCAAGTGCACACAATTTGGTCGGATTGGAGGGTGCCTGACTCTCTGTTTTGTCCCTGCCTCTAAAAAGGAGATTACAAGGGTTGCATCTTGCATTTATAGTTTATTCAAAGAAAAGCCACTATGTATAGGACAAATTATCCGGCTTATTCACACATTTTTAACTCATAATAACCTTAGTGGGAATTATGCATGTATGCTCTCATTGTAAGCTATTAGAGGCTACTATACGGCAGGGGGTTCATTCTAAGGACCCAAAAGAATGAATAACGATTATACCAAACTTTTGAGTCTTTTTTTAAAAACGTCACTTAAGTGTAAAATGGTGCTAGCTTATTTCTAAGCTAAGTGAAAAATGTTGAAAGGCTCCCTAAAATTACACCAGCTAGACTACCAATACTAATACATTTAATAAAATTCTTAGGATAATTAAGTTCCATGATTCATCCCTCCTTAAGGGAAAAATACCATATATGAAACAAGGGTTGCAACAGATTTTATTCATTTAAGCATGGTAAAATTCAACAGTCACTGAGAGGGTTCAGTTTAGAGACTTTCGCTGTGGGAATATATAAAGGGTTTTTTCTGAAAACTTGGTGCTGCTTCCTTGAGATTCAAAAAAGTTTGCATTCACACGAAAGATTCGTAAGGCAGTAAAGGGATGAAATAAAACAATCCTCTCTGTTTTAGAGAGAACAAACCTTTTATTTAGGAGAATTTGATCCATAAGTATTTTTCGGAAAACAGCCATATAAAAAGAAGGGAAACATCATTGTCTCCCTTCTCGATATGGATCTCGCAATTTTCATAATAGAAAATTAGCTACTTATCCACTTTTTAGTTAACTGGCCACCACTTAAAGCCATCTTTTTTTAGCATTTCCTCTGCCTCTTTAGGTCCCATTGAACCTGAAGGATAAGTTGTTAGATTAGCTTTGCCTTCTTTCCACGCATCAGAAATTGGATCTACATAGCTCCATGATAAAGCTACTTCATCCCAATGTGTGAAATTCGTAGCATCTCCACGCATGCAATCGTATAGTAACTTTTCGTATGCTTCAGGAGTATTAATGCCTTCTAAGAAGTTATTAGAAAGATCAAGTTTTACTGGCTGTGAATAGCCAGCATCATCGTCTTTCTTTGCATTCAGCTGAAGTGTAATTCCTTCTTCAGGTTGAATATGGATGACTAATAAATTGGGTGGTACAGATGCGCCTTTATTATAATATAGATTCATTGGAATATCCTTAAACTGCACGACAATCTTCGTAGATTTTGCTGCCATGCGTTTTCCTGTTCGAATATAGAAAGGAACTCCAGCCCATCTGAAATTATCAATTAATAGTTTACCTGCAACGTATGTTTCTGTTTGAGATTGATCATCAACATTACTTTCGTTACGGTAACTTACGACAGGCTCATTTGCCATTTCGCCTGAATCATATTGTCCTCTAATAAAGTATTTTGCCACATCATCATCTTTTACAGGTCTTAGAGCACGTAAAACTTTTACTTTTTCACTTCTAATTTCATCTGTTGTAAGCTTTATTGGTGGTTCCATTGCAAGTAATGCGACCATTTGAAGCATATGATTTTGTACCATATCGCGAAGGGCGCCAGACTTTTCGTAATAACGACCACGATCTTCTACCCCTAATACCTCACTAGAAGTTACTTGAATATTTGATATGTATCTGTTGTTCCACAGTGGCTCAAATAATGCATTAGCAAATCGAATGACTTCAATGTTTTGAACCATCTCTTTACCTAGGTAGTGATCAATTCGATAAATTTGATCCTCGTTGAATGCTTCACGTATTTCTTGATTTAATGTTTGTGCAGATGGAAGATCATGTCCAAATGGTTTTTCGATAACAAGTCTACTCCAACCCTCTGTAGCAGTTAAGCCTTCTTTTTTGAGGTTTTGAGCAATTGTTCCAAAGAATTCTGGAGCCATTGCTAGGTAGAATATTCTGTTTCCTTCTGTCTTATATGTTGTATTTAAATCATTTAACAAATCATTAAGCTCTAAATAAGAGGAAGGGTTTGTAACATCAAAAGGATGATAATGAAAATGAGATGTGAATTCGTCTAAATTAGCGGATTCCTTCATTGATGTCTGAATAGAATCAGATACGTTTTGACGAAACTCTTCGTTTGTCCAGGGTCTTCGTGCAACACCGACCACAGCAAAATTTTCACTGATTTTCTTGTTTTTTACTAAGCGATAAATTGACGGGAACAGTTTTCGCTTTGCTAGGTCACCCGTTGCTCCGAAGATGACAATAACAGCTTTTGGATGTTCTTGTGTAATCACGTTCGTACCTCACTTTGCAAATGCATTTATTTGTTTCATCAGCCGATCCAATCATCTAATTCATTCATGAATCAAAAGAATGCTATGAAGGAGAAAGAATGGTGCTATAAGACAATCAATTGATCCTTTTAAGATGTTTCAATAGCTGATGGATATTACTCCTTTACAAATACTTAATTTTAAAGGTAATCGTAAAGTAAATCAAATATAATCGTTTAAATTCGAGTTGTTTTCTTAAAATATCGTATGGTAGCGTTTTGTTAGCTAACAACCGATTAACATAATAAAAGAATTTTCATCCTTTATTAGTATAAACGATATAAGAGAAATTATCGTCTTATATGCACCTAATTTATTAAAATTTTTATATAATTCAGTATATTTTAGTAAAGGATATAGGATTAGTCAAGTATTTTATTAGAATAAAGGGTGAAGAAAGACAAACCGAACCTGTTTGACGTGATAGAACGTGTGAAATTTTTTTGGCGTGGTTTTTAGCATCTATCTTTCAGTCAATGATTAGCCCAAACTATAAAGTGAATTTTAATGAATATCTTATCTAATCGTTCATTTCTTATAATTGAATGTACGCAATTAAAGAAAGCGGATTGAACGGAGTTTCGCTCTTACCAACTTTCATGTATTCTTTAATAGTAATTGAAAGTTTAGGAGGATATTTACGTGAATGTTTTATTTCTTGGTACTGGTGCTGGAATCCCTGCAAAGTCTCGTAATGTGACGAGTATTGCTTTGCAACTATTAGAGGAGAGAAATGCAGTGTGGCTCTTTGATTGTGGAGAAGCTACACAGCATCAAATTCTATATACAAATATCAAACCTAGAAAAATAGAGAAGATTTTCATTTCACATTTACATGGGGATCATATTTATGGTTTACCTGGATTGATAAGTAGCCGATCTTTTCAAGGAGGAGAAAGTTTACTAACGATATATGGACCAAAGGGGATTAAAGAGTTTGTTCGAACATCATTATCGGTGAGCCATACATATCTTTCTTATCCCATTTCCTTTGTTGAAGTTGAGGAAGGGTTGATCTTTGAGGATCAACAGTTTCAAGTATTTACTTCTAAGCTTGATCATGGCATTGATTCATATGGATATCGTATTGTAGAGAAGGATTTACCAGGAACATTATTAGTTCATAAAGTAAAAGAACTAGGAGTGGCACCTGGACCGATTTTTCAAAAATTGAAGAAAGGAGAAACCGTTTCTTTAGATGATGGTCGAATCCTGAATGGTACAGACTTTATTGGACCTCCTCAAAAAGGAAGAATAATTACGATTCTAGGAGATACGAGGTATTCCAAAAGAGCTATCGAGCTTGCTGAACATGCTGACATGTTAATACATGAGGCGACTTTCTCCGCTAAAGATGATCGTCTTGCTTACGATTATTTTCATTCAACAAGTACACAAGCAGCTAGTATAGCGACAGAAGCGAAGGTGAAAAAGCTTATCCTGACACACATTAGCTCACGTTATCAATCAAAAGAAGAGATCTTGTTATTATGTAATGAAGCGAAGGGAATTTTCTTAGATACAATGGTCGCTGAAGACTTTTTACAAGTCGAGGTACCGAAAAATAAAAAGGAATAATTCTCTTTCAGAGGTAAGCTGTTTCATGTATTATTTGACAGTACAACTATTTATTATTATTCATTTCATTGAAAGGAAGTCTATTTATGACTGAAGAAAGCTCAAAGCAAAAATACGAGTATTTAGCAGATGATCCTAATGTTAATGTTAAACCCATTATGATTTCTCTCATTATAGGTGCGTTTTTCGCTATCCTCAATGAGACCCTACTAAATATTGCATTAACAACACTTATGGAAGAATTTCAAGTAAAGCCTTCTACTGTTCAGTGGATGGCAACTGGATTTATGCTCGTAATGGGTATTCTTATCCCGATTTCTGCCTTGTTGTTACAATCATATACAACTAGACAGATGTTCATGTTCACGATGTCTTTATTTACATTGGGAACATTCATTTGTGCTGTTGCTCCTTCTTTTTCTATTTTATTAGCAGGGCGTATACTTCAAGCTGCAGGGACTGGACTATTTATGCCTATAATATTTAACACGTTTTTACTGTTATTTCCCCCAAAGCGTCGCGGCGCTGTAATGGGAATGGTAGGATTAGTCATTATGTTTGCACCTGCAATTGGCCCAACACTCTCAGGCATAATTGTTGAGCACCTTGGTTGGAGATATTTATTTATTACAGTCATCCCATTTGCTCTATTCTCAATTGCCTTTGGATTTAAATTTCTTGTAAATGTTGGAGAAGTGACGAAACCCAAAGTTGACATATTTTCTATTCTCTTATCTACACTTGGTTTTGGTGGAGTAGTACTGGGGTTTAGCTCTGCTGGTGAAGGAGAAGCTGGTTTCTTCGTCCCTAGAGTGTATGTGCTTGTCATTGTTGGAGTTATTTCTCTTATCCTATTTACGTTAAGACAACTAAAATTAGAAGAACCCGTTTTGGATGTGAGAGTGTTTAAGTATCCAATGTTTACGTTATCTGTCGTCCTATTTGTTATTATCATCATGGCTATGTTTTCATCTGAAATCATCCTACCGATGTATATGCAAGGACCACTTGCTTTAACAGCTGCTACTGCCGGGTTAACATTGCTACCCGGTAGTCTATTAAATGGGCTAATGTCTCCTATTATGGGGAAGATTTTTGATAAGGTAGGTCCTCGAAAGCTGATTATTCCAGCTGCTTTTGTTTTATCGATTACAATGTTTATGCTTAGCACAATTAGTCTAACAACCTCTATCGTTTTTATTGCTGTCTGCTATAGTTTATTGATGCTTTCAATATCAGCTATTATGATGCCTGCCCAAACAAATGGCCTTAATCAATTACCGAAGCACCTTTATCCACATGGAACGGCTATTATGAATACATTGCAGCCGGTATCGGGAGCAATTGGGGTGTCAGTATTTATTAGCTTAATGACTACTAGGCAGCAAATGTATCTAGAACAGGTTCCAGCACCAACAAATCCTGTTACAATTAGTGAGTCTCTAGTAGCAGGAGTTGAATTTGTTTACTTAATAGCTTTTGCGTTAACGGTTCTAGGTTTTATCGCTTCTTTATTTGTGAAAAGGGCTCTGCCTGAAGAGAAGGAGCCTACTAGTATATAGAAACTATCTAAAGATCATATAAATAAAAAAACAGGGGGTATGAATCTTTCTTTCATACTCCTCTGTTTTTCTTTAGGCTCTGTTAAATGTAGTTGTTGATTTCCGTTACATACATTCGCTTTTTTGCGGAAGAATAATTGAACATCCTAATTACCGCCTTTTTAAAAGCGATTCTCTAGGATTCTCAAGGAGGCCTTCTACTCCCAATAAAGTGCAAAAATCATGATTAAACATTAACACAGCCTTCTTTAAAGGATAAGAATGCACCTGAATTTGTACGTGGTTTTAGGATCGAGCTTCTGGCAACAAACCATGTCTCTTGCTCGGCGCCAATAGGAGAACGGTTTTTGTTCTTAACTCGATTTATTTTAAAAGGATGTAACCTTTAATTACCATCCTCGCTCATACTGTTTCGGAGCTGGTAATTCTTCTCCAAGCTGATTGGCTGCAGTTTTAGGAAAATACGGATCGCGTAAAAGCTCCCTAGCTATAAAAATGAGATCTGCTCGCTCATTCCGAAGAATTTCTTCAGCTTGTAAACCATTTGTGATGAGTCCTACTGCTCCTGTCGCAATGTTCGCTTGCTGTTTAATTGTTTCAGCAAATTTTACTTGGTATCCTGGAAAAACGTCAATGTGAGCTGGTACAACTGCTCCAGAACTTACATCAATTAAATCAACGCCTTGCTCTTTCATGTTTCTAGCATAATGAATATAATCTTCTACAGCTAGTCCTTCTGGATGGTAATCAGATGCCGAAATCCTGACGAAGAGAGGTCCATTCCATACTTCCTTTATCGCTGTAATGATCTCGCTTAAGAAACGGTAGCGGTTTTCTGCACTTCCACCATACTCATCATCTCTTGTATTTGAAAGCGGAGATAAGAATTCGTTCACTAGATAACCGTGGGCACCATGAATTTCAATAATATCAAAGCCGGCTTTTTTTGCTCGTTCTGCAGCTTGTTGAAAGGCTCTTATTGTATACTCAATATCTGCTTTTGACATGGCCTTAGGAGTTTTATATTGATTGTTGAAAGGAATGGCTGACGGAGCATATATATCACCGTCTACGTTTGCTTTTCTTCCCGCATGGGCTAGTTGAATGGCCGTGCTTGATCCATACTGCTTCATTCCTTCGACTAATTGCTTTAATTTTGGGATATGCTCGTCACTCCATATTCCAAGGTCTTGTGGAGATATCCTTCCTTGAGGAGTGACTGCTGTTGCTTCAATCATAATTAAACCGACCTGACCAGCAGCACGGCTTATGTAATGTTGGAAATGAAAGTCTTCAACAAATCCTTTTTCTCCTGTTGAAGAATACATACACATAGGAGACATAACAATTCGATTTTTTAATGTCACATTTTTTATGCCATAAGATTGAAATAGTTTTGATTTCATATAAAGTCTTCCTCCAATATCCCAATATTTGTACCATTCTAATAAATTATAACCATTTTCTTATTAAAGCTCATCTTTCATGCTTATCGTTCCAAAGAGTTCGATGCTTCTATTTCCTAAACATAACATCCGCATGAAAGACGTTGTAACCAAAGCGCAAAGAGTTACTCTTCTTGTTTTGTACTCGGCACAATCAACCCCCTTGAAATTTCAAGAAAATAATTCTCTATACTGAACATAGACATATAGAAAAGAAGCTGGGACAGAATTACCTAGCACTTTATCGTACCAACTATTGTACGCACTGATTTATTAAAGTGCATACAATAGATTGGATCGGAGGTGCCTGGCTCTTTATTTGTCCTAGCCTCTTCTTGGAGATTAAATATATTTCTCTTCGAAAATTTCGCTTAATTCATTTGAGCGTTCGGATGCTCTTTTTATACATGAAATTAATACTTCTTCAAAGTGATGTTCCTTTAGTACGTTTATTCCTGCTTCTGTCGTGCCATTTGGACTCATCACTTCTTTTCTTAGCTGTGAAGGGTGTTTATCCGAAGTTGCAATCATTTTTGAGGCTCCAACTAATGTTTGAACGATTAAATCTCTTGCAATGTCTGCTTCTAATCCTAATTCTACCGCTGCTTTCTCCATTGCTTCTACAACATAATAAACGTAGGCAGGTCCGCTACCAGATAAACCTGTTACAGCATCTAATTGCTTTTCTTCTACGATTTTGCAAATACCAATTGCGTTAAAAAGGCACCTACTATACTCAAGTTGTTCTTCTGTTACATAGGCGTTTGCTGCAATGGCGGTAGCTGATTTTCTAACGGCAGCAGATGTATTTGGCATTGCACGAATGATGGGTAATTCTTTTCCAAGTAAGAGTGAAATCGTGTCTGTCGAAACACCAGCTAAAACTGATAAGATAAGGTGTGAGTGTATATGGTTTTGCAGCCCATTAACACCTTCTTTTACATCCTTTGGTTTCATGGCTAAAACAATAATTGAAGTTTCTTTAGCAAGCTCTTCTTTATCCTGAGTTGTAAGAACTCCATACGTTTTTTCAAAATGTTGTAGGCGTTCACGATTAGAACGATTAGCTACAACAATGTCAGAAGGGTTAAACATTCCGTTCTTTATTAAGCCAGCCACCATCGCTTCAGCCATAGAACCTGCCCCTATAAATCCTATTCTCCTCATGTATACTACTCCTCTAAGTATCGAGGTGCTTTAAATGATGATTAGAAAGCACCGTAAATTTTTATTCATTATGTATGGAACGATCAGGTAATGTCAAGATGTTTTCAAACTGTCATGAAAAATATTTAGAATTATTTGAATATAATGACTGTAAGGGTATACAATTAGTAAATAATAAGTTCAACTAGAATGTTCACTATAGCCATAACAAAAGAGGTGCAAAAATGAATGAAAGCGTAAAGTCTAATCACATCATGAAAATGAATTTACCTACACCTTTTCCAGTTGGTGATGTTAATGTGTATTTAATAAAAAATGATACTTTAACACTTGTCGATGCGGGACCAAAAACGGAAGAAGCGTGGGAAGCCTTTCAATTTCAACTAAAAGAGTTTGGTTACACTCTTAATGATATTGACCAAATTATTATTACACATCATCATCCTGATCATGTTGGCTTACTTGACTTTTTTCAAGCTGAAATTCCGATTTTAGGTCACGCATACAATAAACCATGGCTTGAAAAAAATAGAGAATTTATGAATCGAATGCACCTATTTTTCGAAAGATTATTCGCAAGCTTTGGAGTTTCCTCTAACTTTATACCTACTCTTCAACGAGTTAATAACTCGCTAGACTATTCTTGCACTAGGCATTTAGATCAATTCCTTTTGCATGGGGACAAAATTTCTGGTTTACACCAGTGGGAAGTTTTAGAAACGCCAGGTCATGCCCAAAGTCATATTGTTCTTTATGAAAAAAACACTGGTATACTTTTGGGAGGGGATTTACTTTTAAAGCAAATTTCGCCGAATCCTTTACTTGAGCCACCGATGATCAGTGAACATACAAATCGCCCAAAGCCACAGCTTCAGTTAAATCAGTCTATTTCAAGGCTTCTAGATCTACCGTTATCACTTGTATATCCTGGTCATGGTGAAAACATAATGAATGCACATGAACTAATCACTTATCGATTAAACCAACAACATAAAAGAGCAGAACAAGTTAGGGATTTTATTTCAAAAAAGCCTGTAACTGCTTTTGAAATATGCCAAAATTTGTTTCCTACTATTTATTATAAGCAGCTCATGTTAACGATGTCTGAAACAGTTGGACAGCTTGACTATTTAGAGGAAATCGGTCAAATTAGAGTGGATGATACAAATGAACGACATCTTTACTATACAACATAGAAACACGAGAGGTGAATGGAATGAATACTAGGTTACAGGGTTGCTATGTAGCGATTACTGGTGCTTCTAGTGGTATTGGAGAAAAAATTGCCATTGAGTGTGCCAAACAGGGAGCGCATCTTGTTCTCCTTGCTAGAAGAAAAGATCGTCTTTCTACATTATCTCAGAAAATCAGGACCGATTATGGCGTTTCCTGTCATGATTATTCATTGGATGTTCAAGATCTAGAGGCAGTAAGCAAAGTCTTTACTCAAATTGAGTCTGAAGTTGGTCATATCAATGTTCTTGTAAACAATGCAGGCTTTGGTATTTTTAACGACGTTCTGGAATCGTCACTTGATGAGATGACAAATATGTTTGAAGTCAATGTTTATGGACTTATCGCTACGACGAAAATGGTTTTACCCCAAATGATACAGAAAAAACAAGGGCATATCATTAATATAGCTTCACAAGCAGGTAAAATTGCTACTCCAAAGTCTAGTCTTTATTCAGCTAGTAAACATGCTGTTTTAGGATTTACAAATAGTCTTAGACTTGAAATGAAACCCCATAATATTTATGTTACATCTGTTAATCCTGGTCCGATTAAAACAGATTTTTTCACGATTGCTGATAAGAAAGGTGATTATGTGAAAAATGTTGAACGCTGGATGCTTGATCCAAATAAGGTTGCTCGAATCATTGTAGCCTCTATGCTAACTCCAAAACGGGAAATTAATCTACCTGGTTGGATGAATGCAGGAAGCACCATGTATCAAGTAATGCCTAAATTGTTTGAGAGATTTGCTAGTAAAGCATTTTATAAAAAATGATACGTACTAGTAGACGTGACTCTTTCTGGTCATGTCTTTATTCTTTTGGATCTTTTCTTACCCTTGGTTGCTAGTAAATAGTAAGGGGAGCACACGAAAGATCATGGTTTTTAGTTATCGTGTACTTCATACATACAAAAGGGGGCATGTATATGATTAAGTTAGAATTTTTTCAACCTTCCCATATGAAACAGCTAATAGATTGGATACGGACACCTGAATTTTTAATGCAGTGGGGAGGACCGGCTTTTCAATTCCCACTAGATGAAAAGCAATTAGAGGACTATCTCCATGAAGCAAACAAGCCAGATTCGACTATCTACATTTATTCTGTCTTATTAGAAGAAACTGAAGAGTTGATTGGTCATATTTCTCTGTCTCAGATTGATCGAAAACATGAGTCAGCTAGAATCGGAAAGGTACTAGTCGGAAAGCAACGAGAAAGGGGACGGGGAGTTGGGGCACAAATGGTCGAGAAAATAGTAGGCATCGCCTTTGAAGAATTAAAGCTCCATCGCGTGAGTTTAGGAGTGTTCGATTTTAATCATTCTGCTATTTCCTGTTATGAAAAAGTAGGGTTTCAGAAAGAAGGACTTTTAAGAGATTATCGTAAATGTGGCAATGAATTTTGGTCTCTTTGGGAAATGAGTATACTTAAATATGAATGGCAACAAAAACATGACGATGTAAATAAAGTGCTGAACTAGTGAGCTTGTTAGTAACGCACAGGGGAAAAGGTGGAAAAAGATTGACTGATTATCTTTATACATATGCATTTCACGAGGATGAGCAAGACCTGTGCTTCTTGGAAATGAGGTCCTTATTTGGTACAGACTCAAAACAAAAATATATACATACGCCAAGGTGTATTCATCCAAATCGAAGTCCTTTTATAAAAGAAAGGGTAGAGATTTTATATGAAGCTTCTTGTTTGGAAGAGCTTCTTTTATTGATTGAAGGGTATCACATTGTGGGAACTTTTAAGGTTGTATTTATTGACTGTCATCTTGACGAAAAAATGAGCTTTGACAATAGGCGGTCGATTGAAAGAACAGTTGGATTACGTGTAAGAGGGGCTGCAAGCCTCAAAAATCCTACCCAATTGTTGGCGGTTGTAAGAACAAATCATAACTGGATTTTCGGGACTTATCTTAAAAGCGAATCTATTTGGCTTTTGCATCAACAAAAGCCTCAAAACTACTCAACAGCTTTAAGTACTCGTGTAGCAAGAGCTATTGTCAATATTGCTGTACCAATTATTGATGAAGTAAAGGTTATTGATCCTTGTTGTGGAATTGGGACGGTGTTAATTGAAGCTTTGTCACTAGAGATTAACATTGTGGGTAGTGATATAAATCCACTTGCAACAACAGGAGCTAGGGAGAACCTTACCCACTTTGGGTTAAAAGGGAACGTAGTATTACAGGATATTCGTGATATTAGAGAAAGCTATGATGTCATGATTATGGATATGCCTTACAATCTATGTTCTGTGTTACCGATGGAAGATAAGCTTGAGATGCTTTCCAGTGCTCGCCGATTAGCCCAAAAAGCGGTTGTTATAACTGTTGAACCTATTGATGAGATTTTAAATGATGTTGGTTTTACCATCAAAGATCGCGCTGTTGCTAAAAAAGGAACGTTTTTTAGAGAGATTATTGTGTGTGAATAAAAGTAGAAATCACTCTTCAAATGGAATCATATCATCAATTGCATGAACATCGATGCTTTCGACGGACTTCTTGTCCACGTTATAAATTAATAATTGTTGCTGATTCTCTGATACTTGTAGGACGCGACCGGAAAAAACAATTTGCCCTACTTTCTTTTTTGAATAGCTTACACGGAGTAGGGTATTTTTTTCTTGCCACTGCTTCACTATCGTATAAAAATGTTCTAGCATTTAAATCTCTCCAATTTGTCTAATCTTTGATGTTTTGCAGGTGTGCACTATGTTATTGTGTTAAATATTAAAATGTGTATGTCAGGACAGGAGATATTTAAAATACATTGTGCTATCTCGTGCAGGTTGGGATTGTTGATGGTGGATCTCCGTTAAAGACAATAAAGTGTCTGAAAGAAAGGTAATTGTTCTTAATTATACGCTATTTTAGACACTAATCAAGTAGTATATACAAGTCTTAAGTGATCTGAAAAAGATGTTTTTTCTTTTGGTCACAAGTGAGAGGGAAATGACTTGCTCTTCATTAGCATCAGTTTCTACAATCTCTCATTTTACATGCTTATTCCTGATTTGTTACATAACTATATACAACATCCTCTACGACTTCATACCACTCGGTTTGTTCTGTTCGATCATTGATTACTCTTTGTCTTAAAGCTGTATATTCTTCTTTTGTAAGTGGGGTTTCTACAAGATCTCGTCCATATTGTAGAAAGCTCTTTTTAATCATTTTGTCGATGAATATCTCTTCCATTTTACACCTCGCTTTTTAGTATACCTATTTTCTCTTTATAAACGTAGTCATTTTTCTTTGGTGAAAACTACCATTGAAATCGAACGTATATTCGCTTAAGATAAGTATATATTAAAAAGCGAACATATATTCTGTGTGGAGGGAAATGGCTATGATTGAAAATTACGATCAATTGCCAAAACGTAAAATTTTATGTATTGATATGAAAAGCTTTTATGCAAGCTGTGCGGCTGTTTTACTAGGATTAGATCCTCTTACTTGTTATTTAGCTGTTGTTGGCGATACAGATAGGAATGGAAGTATTGTGTTGGCAGCTTCTCCACAAGTAAAGAAAGAATTTGGAATTAAGACGGGTTCAAGGTTGTTTGAAATTCCAAACGATCCCCGAATAATAATTGTTAATCCCAAGATGGCAACCTATATTCGAATTTCAACAGAGTTAACAAAATTGTTTCATCGTTATGTGCCTAAGGAGGCCATTCATACGTACAGTGTTGATGAAAGCTTTATTGAAGTTGATGGAGTGGAGCATATCTGGGGAGATGCTCAAACGATTGCAGCAAAAATTCGTGATGATATGGAGCGTGAATTTCAGCTTCCAAGTGCGATAGGAATTGGTCCTAATATGCTTTTAGCTAAAATTTGCCTAGATATTGAAGCCAAAAAAAGCGGTGTTGCAGAGTGGACATACGACGATGTCAAAGAAAAGCTCTGGAAGATAGAGCCATTAAGTGATATGTGGGGAATTGGTTCGAGGGTACAAAAAACCTTGAATCGAATGGGGATTTTTAACGTTGGTCAGCTGGCAAATTACCCGTTAGAGCTTCTTGAAAAGAAATTTGGAGTAATGGGCAATCAGCTTTACTATCATGCATGGGGTGTAGATTTATCAGAAATAGGTGCACCAATTATGCAAGGGCAAATTAGTTTTGGGAAAAGTCAAATTTTGCTACGAGATTATCCAAATCCTGAGGAAGTAAAGCATGTTATTTTGGAAATCAGTGAAGAGGTTGCTAGAAGAGCACGACAGCATAAAAAGGTGGGGAGAACGATTAGCCTCGGAATTGGGTATAGCCGTGATGAATTCGGAGGAGGGTTCCATCGCTCCGTTACAATTGATCAACCGACGAATATTACGATGGATATTTATGAGGCATGCCTCAGCTTGTTTGAGACATTCTACATAAATAAGACCGTGCGTAAAATTTCGATTACTTTATCGAACATTGAAGAAGATCAGGAGATGCAGCTTGATCTCTTCCGTCCAAATCGTACCAAGCAGCGTACATTAGGTTATGTAATGGATGGTATTCGTCAAAAATATGGGTCAGATTCTCTTTTACGGGCTGTGTCTTATACGACAGCTGGAACAGCCAAGTATCGTGCGAAGCTAGTAGGAGGACATAAAGCATAATGAGAGCCTATTTCTACTTGAGGTAGTTACGATGTCCCTCTATGCGAATAGAGTATAAAGACTATTTGTATAGAGGAGGGCACGATGTGAAAAGGGATGAACAAATGAAATACGTTGCGTTAGGGGATTCCTTAACAGTGGGAGTAGGATCGTCATTTTTAGCACCGGGATTTGTTGGAAGATTTGCCAAGTTCACAGAACAGACACACCAATCGCAAGTTTGTACAAATGTTTATGCTAAATCAGGAATTGAAACCGGTGAAGTACTAGAGATGATTGAAAGTACGGACTTACATTCACATATTTCGAGGGCACATCTTATAACGATTTCAGCAGGTGGCAATGATTTGATTCAAGCGAGTAAAGATTTTGTGGAGTCAGGAGAAACGGATGAACTCACTCAATCGGTAAAAGAATGTTATCTCAATATGATGAAGATTATGGAAATACTCCATATGCTAAAAAAAGAGTGTAGACTACCGTTCAGAATTTATTTACTTAACTTATACAATCCACTTCCAAAAATTCCGTTGGCAGATAAGTGGGTATCTTTATTTAATCGCCATTTAAACAGCTTTCATAATGGGGAATCTGTTGTTGTTGCTGACCTTTACTCGGTATTTAAGGGGAAGCAAGAAACATTTTTGTCAAGAGATCGTGTTCATCCAAACGACTTAGGATATGAAGCGATTGCTCAAACTCTCGTAGCGTTAGGTTATCCAAAGTTCTAACAGACTATGCATCTAGAAAGAAGGTGACAAGAGTGATAAGAGATAGAGGAAATATAAAATGGACATCAATGATGCTACCTGAACATGTAAAGCTGCTCAGACATTGGTCTGAATCAGATGCTTATCAGGATAAACCAGAGCTTGATGAACAACGGCTTGAGGAAATTAATGAAACAATTTGTCTGGCGATGGAGCACCATAATGAACTTGTATTTACGTACTATAAAAATCATTTTTTTCATACCTGCACAGGTTATGTTCATTATATTGACCCCATTGAGCAGACACTTCGCATTGTTAATGAGCAAACAGACAGTCGCCTTCAACTTTCAATAAAGGAAATTGTTGATGTACGAGCAACATAAGAACAAACTTAGAGCCCCTTGGGCAGCCCCGTGAGTTTGAAATCGAAGGGCTTGTTTCCAATCAAGTCGATAGATTTTTAAGGTCATAAGCAAAAAGAGGAGAATGAGCAATCATTCATCCTCTCATTAAAAAAACTAGTCAAGCTGCTTTTCTGCTCGAACGCAAGAATCAAATTTACCTTTATGACTACCATCACAAAAAGGCATTTTTGAAGTAAGCCCACAACGGCAAAGGGAAAAAGATTGTTTCGTTGTTAATTTATTTCCATCCATATCAATAAGCTCCACTTCACCGGATACACGTAAAGGACCATTATCCATTACTTTAATTTGTCTATTAGACATTGATCACACCACCTCCATTTAGATTAGTTTCAACTATCAACTTTGCACAAATACAATATGCAGATTGAGGAAAAATGTACATTCTAATTTAAAGCGTAAAGCGACCTGAACTTGGATTATGCATGGAGCAGGAATAATATGATAAACTATGAATATACGAACCGAGAAGGAGATAAAGACAGGATGCATATACAATTTACAACAGAAGCGATTGGCAAGCTCCAAGAGAAGCTAAAAGAAAATCAAAGCCGTTATGTAAAGCTTAAATATGATACAGATGGCTGTGGATGTGTAATGAGCGGAGTTACCGCGTTATGGCTAGTTGAAGAAGTAGAGAGCGACGATGTGAAGATAGAGACAAATGATATCCCTTTATATGTTGAAAGAACAAAAATGGTTTTTCTAGATGAGGAACTCACAATTTCTTTTAATGAGTCAGCAAATTGTTATATGCTAAAAAGCCCTTCGCAAATCCTCAATCCTCGAATGAGTTTACTAGTGAAATAAGGTAGGGTGAGAAGATGAAGGACCGATTAACGTCAATAAAAAACGTAGCACTTGATAAAACATGGGTTTCATTTTTACATGATAATCATCCATATAGCTTACTTCACTGGTCAATTGGTGGCTTTCATGAGGACACAAAAGATGTCTGGTTACTCCAAGATGAAATGTCCTTTGAAGCACAGGAATTTTCTACAATTGAAGATGCAATTCAGTGGATGGACGAGCACATGGAAAATATTTCTGATGTGTTAGGGTAAATTAGTCTAAAAAAGACAGGGTACCATGAAAGGTATCCTGTCTTTTTATCGTACTTTTCACATAAGATTCACTTCTTATGCAGACAGAAACAAGTGGGTATCGCCATTACGATTTGGAAAAAGTCTTTCCTTTATTAAATACATGCCCATGAGTTACCACTAGCAATGAGTATAAACAAAGGAAACATACAGATAAAACAAAGGCATAAACAATAGGTAACCAATCAGCAAGAACTCCATAAAAAAGGGTACCAACACCGAACAAGCCGGTCATGACAGCATCTCGCGCAGAAAACACATTTGGAATTAACTCCTCATCGGTTTCTATTTGGAAGATAGTCGTAATCAAAATAAGATGAAATTGACTAAACACTCCAACAGCTACGGAGCACCCAAGCGCTATCCATTCATTTGAAGTAAAACCAAACAGAATCGTAAAAATAGCGATGGTGATGGAGCTGAGAAATAAAATCCTTTGAGGAAACAAGGATAGAAGCCGTTTGTTCTTTAAGCAAATAAGTCCACCGATTAATAAACCAGCAAAGAAACTTGAATTAATATATCCCCACCATGCCTCGCTTTTATGCAGTGTTTCATCGACATACACATATAAAATAGCCGCAATCCAAACGACACTTGCAAGAGTATCAAGGATTTCTAAGAAGGTAGCCAAACGTAAAGATGGTTTAGTCCATAATGCCCGCCATCCCTTTAACATGGAATCTCCATGATTTTCAGAAGAGTGTATACGTTTCTTCTCTTGAACAGAAATAAACATCATGAAGAAGACAGACATAGCGAACAAAGCCAATGTAATAAGTAAAAGCTTCATTCCACTAAAATGAGCGACGACAAGAGCTCCTAAAGGCCAACCACTAAAATGAAGCACTTGGTCTGTGATTGAAAGAAAGCTATTAGTTTTCATCAATTGATCCTTGTGAACAAGGTTCACCACCAGACTTTGACGAACAGGCACAGCCCATCCATCTAAAAAGGCAATGCCGGAAATCAAAAGGAAAACAAAGGAAACAGTATTTGACGTATCAAAGTGAACGGTTGAAAAACAAAGGAAAAGTAACAGAAGCAAGAAGGTTTTCGCTCCTTGCGAGATGATTAACAAACATTTTAATTTTAGTCTGTTCACGACAAGTGGTAGAAACAAACCGCCAAGAAATCGAGCAATTGTAATTGAAAAAGGAACAAAAGCTGTATAAAATGCTGACTCTGTTAAACTATAAAGTAAGCTAATGACACTCACAATATAAAAAACATCACCCAAATTAGCAAATGACTGACCAATCCATAGAAAAATAAACGATTTTTTAAACATAAAATTCCCGCCCTTACTTATTTAAAGAATGTCTACCTATTAAAAAAATAAGAATCGGGAATAGTTACATTGGACAGGTTCCTTTCTTCAATGAATTTTATTGATAGTATCAACATCAAATGCACTAGGGCGGGAACGCACATTTGAAAATTAAAGTGTGAATTCAGCTAAGAATTCATCAATTGCTTTAGAGTACTCTTCACGATTTTTCGCATAGGACATAGCATGAGCGCCTTTTTCCGCTAAGAAGAGCTTTTTTGGGCCCTTCTTTTTTTCATAGAGCATACTAGTCATATCAAAAGGGATATAATCATCTTCTTTACTATGAATAAACAAAACAGGTTTACGAATCGTTTGTACGGCTTTGAAGGGTGAAACCTCGTGAAGGGAATAGTGATCACGAAGCTTAATGAAAGGCTTAGCGATAGGTAAAACAAAATAACTTGGGAGCTTAAACTCAACTTTTAGGCGATAAGCAAGTTGAGCTTCCAAATCAGTAAAGGGACAGTCAGCAATATAAAAATCTGCTGCATCCTCAACCATTCCAGCATAAAGTAATGTCGTAACAGCTCCCATTGATTCCCCATGTATACCTAAGGAAAGGTATTCACCTACCTGCTTTTTTACCCAGTGAACAACAGATTGAAGGTCATATTTTTCATAATGACCGTAACTCGTCGTTTTGCCACCACTATCTCCGTGACGACGATGATCGTAAATGACAACATTAAACCCTTTTTCTAAAAACAAATTCATATACTTTACAGAATTAAGCTTATTTACAGTTACGCCGTGGCATATAATTATGTACCGATTTGTTTGATGTGGTGCAACAAGTAATCCTTTAATATCATAGCCAAAGCGAGAAGGAATCGTAAATTCCTTTTTTTCTAGTTTATCATAATCCGATTTTTGAAAAAGTCCTAAATCTGTATCTCGATCCATTAATTCCTGGTCTGATTTTTTTTTAATATACATCATTTTATTCGAAAAGAAAAAACCAATAAAAAATAGATAAGATAAAAAGATAAGGGAACCAATCACTATTTTTTTCATAAAAACTCCTTTGCTGTTTTGATACCTAAAAGGTAAGTGTTAATTAGAGCGAACGTTAGAGGCTCCTGTGTAAGAAGGTTTGTCGAAGATCTGTCTATAACGATATTACCAAGAAAAACCAACGTTTTAGAAGACTACTTATCTTATTATAAGTCTTTTTTCTGAAATTTTGTTTTACTTGTATCAATTTCCTACATGCTTATTTTAAAGAAACACAGATCTACAGAATGTAGATCCCTTTTAAATTTTTCTATTTTCGTAAACTTGTAGCTATTTATCAAGAGACCGGTCTGATTGAATTTCGTTCCAGTTGCTCGCTTTTTCCCGGGGCGGGCGGTGAGCCAAGAGTATTGGATCAGTATCGATAGCTGGAAAAATCTTTCGAATCGTTGAGTAAGTTTTATATCCTATAGTTCTTGAAGGTCAAACGGGCTTCTTGTCGTATAAAAGTTATAGGGAATCTTCCTTCAGTCTCATCAGTTTTTGTGGTGCTTTCTTATTTCGACATTTTGGGGAGATACTCTCTTTTTGTGTCTTGAAAGCATTGAGGCTCAATGAATGCAATTTATGAAATTAATTTACTTAATATAAATTTCAAAAAAT
Organism: Bacillus weihaiensis; assembly: GCF_001889165.1. GTDB lineage: Bacteria > Bacillota > Bacilli > Bacillales > Bacillaceae > Metabacillus > Metabacillus weihaiensis. The sequence continues at coordinate 1,503,255 of NZ_CP016020.1, forward strand.
ATTTAGCCAGCCAATATCACTTTTAAGGATAAAAGGGAGCTCGGATCCTTGAAAAATAGTAAGGTTAAAAATGTGAATGTGATAAAGGAAAAGGGAACCGTTCTAGGCTCCCATTTTCGGATTATTGCTCGGAGTTTTGGCGATTAGTCGGATTTAAAGCCTTTTTCATTTCTTCAGCAGCCATCATTTTTTTCGTAGTGTCCGCATTTACTTTGCCTTTTTGCCCTTTTTGTTTAGTCATCATTTATCGCTCCTTTCTCCTATAAAATGGCTAATCTGAAAATAAAATATACAGAAGGATAAGGAGGATATAGTTCCTATAGATGATATGAGAATATGAGAAGTAAAAAGTTATTTGACTTGATTACCGGGTTACATTATCTCTATAATTTGTAGAGAAGGCTTTTTGGAGGGATTAAAGATGAAGAAACAAACCAAGAAAAAAGATGATCAGAATGTATCTGTATCAGATCATTTAAATAAAGCACTAGTAGAGCAGTTAAAGGCGGTAAAGAAAGACTTGGCGATCGAGCAAGAGGAAAAAGCAGTAGAACTTGAGAAAAAGAAAAGAGAAGAACGAAAACAACGAGAAAAGAATAAAAGCTTTGAAGAGTTACTAAATGAAAGTTCATTATCTTGGAAAGAGTTTAAATAAAAAAAATCAAAAATACAATGTACACCAAGCCGGGAAAAGGCTACTTTCTCCGGCTAAGTACTAAGCTAGACACATCACAATCTTAGTATTCAATCTCGATGTTGCTCGTAGTAGTCAAGCTTTGCGATCTGTTGAAGCTCTAGATACAGTTCTTGAGAAAGTGACTCAGCATGAGTTGAGTTTGCATTTTCAATAATTTGCTCGATTTTACTTGCCCCTGGAATAACAGCTCCTACAACATCAGAAGCTAAACAATATTGGATAGCAAGATCAGTTAACGAATCTGCATAATTCATCTTTTCTAGATCAATGAATAATTTTTTTAGCTCCTCATTATGATAGGAGAGGTAATTGTCAGTTTGAAGTTTCTGCTCAATTGGTTTTTTAGTGAGTAGACCTTTTGCAAGGGGGCCACGTGCAATTACACTCACATCATGATTTTTAATAGTAGAAAACCATTCTTCTGGACGGCGATCTAATAAACTATATTGCATCATAATTGAAATAATAGAGGACTTCTTAAGGTATTCCTTAATAACATTAGGTCGAATGGAAGAAATACCATAGTGACGAATCACTCCCTCATTCTTTAACTCTTCAAATGCTTCAATTGTCTCGTCAATGTTATCTTCGGTAGTCCCACCGTGAAGCTGATAAAGGTCAATATAGTCCGTTTGTAATCGAAGTAAACTCTGTTTTACCGCTTCTTTTATGTATTTTTTAGAAGGATCCCATGTCCATCCTGATTGATTTTCATTCCAACGATTTCCTACTTTTGTCGCTAATATGATGTCCTTGCGACGGTGTTTAAGTGCTTTCCCCACCAATGTTTCATTTTCTCCGAAATCATATAAATCCGCTGTATCCAAATAATTAATTCCTAGATCAATCGCTTTGTCTATAATGGATTTTGCATGTGATTCATCAGTCCCTAGTGACATACACCCGAGCCCCACTTCACTAACGTACAAGTCAGAATTACCAAGCTGCCTTTTCTTCATCACGCATCACTCCTCATGTATTCATTAGTTTTTAGAGTAGTATAAAGTGGTATGAAAATCAACTGAGAGCCTTTTGTTAACAAGGTCTAGTTTTAAAGGAGGATAAGTTATTATTTATTAGTTGTTTGTATCACCCGGTTTTTGTTTTACTAGTTGGCAAGGGCGCTGTTCAATAGTCAGTTCAGCTTGGATCCATTCTTGTAAGGTAGGGTATATTTTTCCATATTCCTTGAGTTTTTCTCGTACTTCCCAAGCTCTTCCAGACATAATGATTCCTTTTTCATGGCGATAGATTTTCACGAGGTCATCCATTCCCTTCCAATAGGTATGGTAGAATGTATGAAGAGAAAAAAACTTATAGAACAGGAGCTAGAAAAATGAGTGAATTAAAAGAAACGACATTAAACTCTAAGGAAATCTTTAAAGGGAGAATAATCGATGTGTACCTAGAAGAAGTAGAATTACCGAATGGAAAAACAAGTACAAGAGAAATTGTTAAACATCCTGGTGCTGTGGCAATCATTGCACTTACAAAAGATAATAAAATTGTCTTGGTAGAACAATTCCGTAAGCCTTTAGAAAGAACTTTAGTTGAAATACCTGCAGGTAAGGTAGAAAAGGGAGAGGATCCGGAAACTACTGCCAAAAGAGAGCTTGAGGAAGAAACAGGGTATACGTGTGAAAAGCTAGAACCACTGATTTCTTTTTATACATCCCCAGGTTTTGCAGATGAGCTAGTCCATTTATTTATAGCGAGGGATCTGGTTAAACTATCGGAAGCAGCGGAATTAGATGAGGATGAATTTGTAGAAGTGATGGAAGTCACAATGGAAGAGGCTCAAAAATTAGTTGAAAGCAAGCGAATTTATGATGCTAAAACAGCCTTTGCTGTTCAATATCTTCAATTACTAGAAAGAAGAGAAAGGTAGAAAAGAACGAAAAGGAGGTTTGCTGTTAACATATGAATAAATACTTCGCTGATTTACATATTCACATTGGGCAGACGGAATCTGGAAAGCCTGTGAAAATAACAGCTTCAAAATCCTTAACCATAAAGAATATTCTAATAGAAGCAAGTGAAAGAAAAGGTATAGATCTTATTGGTATCATTGATTGTCATGTTCCAGAAGTACTATCAACTTTAGTGAAATTAATAGAAACTGGAGAATGTATAGAATTGGAGCAAGGGGGAATTCAATTTCAACGTACGACTCTCTTGGTTGGATGTGAGCTAGAAATATACGATAAAAGCTGTAGTGGACCAATCCATGTGCTTATTTATATGCCAACACTTGAGAAAATGGCTACATTCTCGAATTGGATGAGTTCGAGATTAAAAAACATTACACTTAGCTCACAGCGTATTTATGAAGAAGGAAGGACAGTCCAGCGTGTAGTCAAAAGCTTAGGAGGTTTATTTATTCCAGCTCACATTTTTACACCGCATAAAAGCTTATTTGGAAGTGGTGTCAAGCATTCGCTTACAGAGGTGTTTGATTCTGCATTAATTGATGGGGTAGAGCTAGGGTTAAGCTCCAATACATGTATGGCTGATCAAGTGGAAGAACTTCATACCTATCCTTTTTTAACAAATTCTGATGCCCATTCCCTTCAAAAAATTGGACGTGAGTATCAAAGCTTTTTACTAGAGCAACCAACCTTTCATGAAATAAGATTAGCACTTAAAAGTGAAGGTGGCCGGAAAATCATTGCGAATTATGGCTTAAATCCATACTTAGGTAAGTATTATGAAACAACGTGTGAAAAGTGTGGAGAAAAGCAGGAGGAAAACGAACAACCTTGTGAAAAATGTGGGAGCACTCGCTACATTAAAGGTGTTGTAACTCGGATAAAGGAATTATCAAAGGATCATGGGAGAATTATCGAACGACCACCATATTTTCACCAAATTCCTTTACAATTCATACCAGGAATTGGTCCGAAAACGTTAGACAAGCTAAAGGATTTCTTTGGAACAGAAATGAATATTCTTCATTATGTAAGTGAAGAAGAACTAAAAAAAGTTATACCAGTTACTCTTGTTCAATACATCATTGCTGGTAGGGAAGGAAAATTGCAGGTGAAATCCGGTGGTGGCGGCACCTATGGGAAAATTTTAGGAATATAAAAAAGAGTTCCGGAGGTGATGACCTATGGAACTCTTCAGTCTGCATTGGAAAATATAACGCAAAAAATCTAAACGTGTAGGAGTGATTACGATCTAAAGGTCTTAGCATAGATACAAGTGTCTCTTAATTCTTTCCCATCGGCGGTAAGTTTATTTTGTTTTAATTGGCCCTCTAATGTAAAGCCGAGTTTAATAGGGATGCTTTTACTTTTGTGATTAGTTGGATCACATTTAATTTCAATTCTTTTCGCTCCTAAATGTTTGCGAGCGAACTCAATGATGCCAGTAACCGCTTCTGTCATCAATCCATTTCCACTAAATCTAGTATCAATCCAATAGCCAATTTCAAAGCTATGAGCATCCCAATTTATTCGATGTAATCCTGAGCTTCCAATAAAGGCATTTGTACTAGATTCGAAAAGTAAAAATCTTAGATCTTCGCGTAGAATAAACTGTGCGATGCTTCTTCTAATATTTTCTTCTGATTCATCTACAGTAGGAATCTCCTGTGCAAAAGGCATCCATGGTTTTAATTCGGGGAAGGAAGCGTGAATGGATTCTTGAACAACTTTACCATCACCATATCTCGGTGCTCTTATAACTAAACGTTTTGTCTTAAATTCAGAAGGGAAATCTAGTAATATTGGGTTCAATTCCACCACATCCTTAGGATTTTATTGTAGTATATACGAGAAAACTAGAAAAGAAAACCATTTTAGATGCATAGATTGTTCCTCCTCTCATATACTCTACTAAGTGAGAAACGGGAGGAAATCAATATGCGTAAACAACTGCCATTAAGTGCTTTAATAAAACATCACCTTAAAGAGCATTCATCCATATATTTGTTTGTCTTTGTATTGTTTTTAATGGGAGTCATCTTTGGAGCCATTATTGTCAACAGCATGAATCTAAGTCAAAAAGAAGATTTGTACTATTATTTAAATCGATTTTTTGGACAAGTTGCCGAAGGGAATGTGGCTAGTTCAACAGAAATGTTTCAGCAAAGTTTTTTTCATAATCTAAAATATTTGGGTTTAATGTGGATACTAGGCATTTCTATTATTGGTTTGCCAGTCATTTTAATTATGTTATTTATTAAAGGTATGGTCGTCGGGTTTACTGTAGGATTCTTAGTTAATCAGTTGAGTCTAAAGGGATTTCTTTTATCTTTTGTAACGGTAATGCCACAAAATGTATTATTAATTCCGGCATTTGTCATCATGTCAGCTGTAGCAATATCGTTTTCTTTAAAACTCATTAAGCAATTATTTGTGAAAAAGGGGACTAATTTTGAGACGCCGTTTTCATTTTTTACTAGATATGGAATGGTCTTTATATTTATCGGGGTGCTGGCAGTGATAGCATCAGGGTTTGAAGCATACATCTCACCGTATTTAATGAAAAGCGTAGTTGGAATTGTTAGTAAATAATAATTATTATTAAGTGATATAAATTATTTTTATTAGATTAAAATCATTTTAGTTGGACACCTTCCTCTCTAATGATATATAATAGTTTTTGGAACGCGGCGAGGGAGGAAAAGTAGTTATGGAAAACCGCATTGATCGGATTAAGAAACAGCTGCACTCTGCAAGTTATAAGCTAACTCCGCAGCGTGAAGCGACAGTTCGGGTACTATTAGAGAATGAAGCGGATCATTTAAGTGCTGAAGATGTTTATTTACTCGTAAAAGAGAAAGCACCTGAAATCGGTTTAGCAACAGTATATCGAACATTAGAACTTTTGACTGAATTAAAAGTAGTTGATAAAATAAATTTTGGTGATGGTGTTTCAAGATATGATCTTCGAAAAGAAGGTGCAGCTCATTTCCATCACCATCTTGTATGTATCGAATGTGGATCAGTTGCAGAAATTGAAGATGACTTGCTGGAAGATGTAGAAGAAATTGTTGAAAGAGATTTTACATTTAAAATCAAAGATCACCGTCTAACCTTCCACGGGATTTGTTCTAAATGTCAAGAAGATGAAGAAAATACTAATGAAGAGTAAGTTAGAAAACACCGAAGCTTAGAAGGTAAGCTTCGGTGTTTTTTGCTCCTTAGAAAAAATGATAAATTGTAGGTTAAGCACTTCGACATCAAGATCCAGCAGGCTGACATTTTGCAACTAGGACCCTGAAGCTTATCTTAGAACGAGACCAAGACTTTTTTAGCCTTTGTTCAAGAGAAGAGGAAAGTAGTATATTGTTCTGTTAGTGGGTTTTATGCCTAGCCTGAGCGTCTATTAAGCAAGGTTTCTCTTTCTTTTATTTGTAAAAAACAGGGGGGATCCATACATACTGCGTGAAAATTACCGAAATGATGTATAAAGTTTGTCCACTTTGGCATATCTTCTAATAATCGACCTTGAATGAGGAAAAGTACTTAAAAAGCGGATCACATTTTTATTGTACAAAAAAAGTATTAAAAAGGGCTTTCGATGTTAAGTTGTTGCACATTGCCTTTCGTTACAGGCATTAGGCTTCAAAGGGAAGCGAATGCTTGTAACGGAAATTAACAACCACGAGTAACGGAGCCAATAAAAAGTATGGTGACAAGGTATGGAGGGTTAGTATGGTTAGGTGGATAAAAACATTTGTGGATATGATGAAGGTATTTGTCTTGTTTACTGGATTTACGATTTTATTCTATTATGCTATCATTTGGGTGAACTTAGAATATCAAGAATTGCACCGATATGATCAGCCGGAGGGGGCTGCATTAAAGGTGACAAAAATGATGAATAATGAAGATGAAAATTGGATGAACAGAATCATTTTTTTTCTTGATAATGGGGAGTAGAGTAATTTGAAGGATCAAATACAGGATTTTATCCATTACTTAATAGTAGAAAGAGGATTATCAACAAATACAATTGTCTCTTATGAGAGGGATTTAAAAAGCTATGAAAAGCACCTAAAAGAAATTCAACAAATCGACTCGTTTAATGACGTGACTCGCATTCATATTATTCAATTTCTGAAGTCGTTAAAAGAAAGTGGTAAATCAAGCAAAACAATCGCTAGACATACAGCGTCAATTAGGAATATGCATCAATTTTTATTGAGAGAAAAACAAGCTAATCAAGATCCTTCTGTTATGATTGAATCTCCACAATTAGAACGACATTTACCTAAAATCTTATCGTTACAAGAAGTAGAGAAATTGTTGGATACTCCTAAGCTAAATACACCATTTGGATACCGTGATAAGGCAATGTTGGAGCTTTTATATGCGACTGGAATTCGAGTGAGTGAAATGATTAACTTGAACTTAACAGACGCTCATCTCACAATGGGATTTATTCGTTGTTATGGGAAAGGGAATAAAGAGCGTATTGTTCCGATTGGGAAAACAGCTACAGAAGCACTTATGAATTATATTGAAAATGCGAGAGGGAAACTTCTTAATCCGAAGCAGCCGACAGAGGCGCTTTTTGTTAATCATCATGGTAAACGGATATCAAGACAAGGATTTTGGAAGAACTTAAAGAAAATCGCTCTGGAAGCAAACATCCAAAATGAATTAACCCCACATACGTTAAGACATTCTTTTGCAACACATTTATTAGAGAATGGAGCCGATTTAAGAGCGGTACAGGAGATGTTAGGTCATGCTGATATTTCAACCACTCAAATCTATACGCATGTGTCGAAGACCAGATTGAAAGATGTATACAATCAGTTTCACCCAAGAGCATAAAAGAATTAGTAGAGCAGAAATGACGTATGGTGGTAGACATACGTTGTTTTTTTGTCGTGAATTAGAAGTCCAGTATGAACAAAGTGACTGTCCTACCATGCGTTTTGAAGACTTGATTTGAGTCAAAACTTCATTCAAGAATGTCCTTTAAGATGAAAGAAGTGATAAACAAGATAGAGGTGTTGATTGTAACCATGTCATGTTTAATAAGGTTTTATAACATCAACAAAGGGTAGAAAGTGAAGAAAGTATATTTGCTTTGCCTAATCCCCAGATGAATGTAAGTGATTACATAAAATGAGTGTAAAACCGATTACATTCTTGCTATATCTACTAAAATCATGATAGATATAAGTTGTCAATCCCTATTTAGAAGTTTATAATTATAGATGTCAGACTTCTGACAAGTTTTATTGTTCGAATGGAAAAATGTTTTCTAAGGTACATTAAGATTTAGAGGAAAGTCAAAAGGAGGATCCAGATGACAAATTATACATATAAACGTGTTTTTCTTATTGTTTTAGATTCAGTAGGAATTGGTGAAGCACCAGATGCAGAGAAATTTAATGATGTCGGATCAGACACATTAGGTCATATTGCGGAACATATGGGCGGCTTAAAGATGCCAAATATGGCAAAGTTAGGTCTTAGTAATATTCGAGAAATAAAAGGAATACCAGTACAAGAAGCACCGCTTGCGTACTACTCGAAAATGCAGGAAGCGTCAAATGGAAAAGATACGATGACAGGTCATTGGGAAATTATGGGCCTTCATATAGAGAAACCTTTTCGCGTGTTCCCAGATGGATTCCCGCCCGAATTAATAAATGAATTAGAACAAAAATCAGGTAGAAAAATTATTGGGAATAAGCCTGCATCAGGAACTGAAATTTTAGATGAACTTGGAAAAGAACATATGGAGACAGGTGACTTAATTGTTTATACGTCAGCTGATTCTGTACTTCAAATAGCTGCACATGAAGATGTTGTTCCAATTGAGGAATTATATAAGATTTGTGAAATGGCTCGTGAATTAACACTTGATGAAAAATATATGGTTGGCCGAGTTATTGCCCGACCATTTTTAGGAAAGCCGGGAGAATTTGTCCGTACGCCTAATCGTCACGATTATGCCCTTAAGCCATTTGAGCGAACAGTTATGAATGAATTAAAAGACAGTGGATATGATGTTCTTTCAATTGGGAAAATTTCTGATATATATGATGGAGAAGGGATTACAAAGTCGCTTCGAACAAAATCAAATATGGATGGAATGGATAAGTTAAATGATACTGTTGGAATGGATTTTACTGGTTTAAGCTTCTTAAACTTGGTCGATTTCGATGCGTTATTTGGACACCGTCGTGACCCAGTAGGTTATGGAAAAGCACTAGAAGAGTATGATGAAAGATTAGCGGAAGTACTTGACAAATTAAAAGAAGATGATTTGCTTATTATTACAGCGGATCATGGGAATGATCCTGTGCATCATGGAACAGATCATACTAGAGAATTCGTTCCGTTATTAGTTTATAGCAAAAGACTAGGAACTGGACAAGAGCTTTCTATTAGAGACACGTTTGCCGATATTGGTGCCACAATAGCGGACAACTTTAATGTGAAATTGCCAGCTTACGGAACTAGCTTTTTGTCAGAGTTGAAATAGGAGGAGTAGAAGGATGAATTACGAGAGTATAAAAGAAGCTGCATCGTTTTTAAAGGGAAGGTATGCAAACGTCCCGACAATTGGGTTAATCTTAGGATCTGGATTAGGTGTATTAGCTGAGGAGATTCAAAATCCAGTGAAAATACCTTATGGTGATATTCCTCATTTTCCTGTTTCGACAGTTGAAGGTCATGCAGGTCAACTAGTTTTTGGAACATTAAATGGAGCGAATGTAGTGGCCATGCAAGGTCGTTTTCATTTTTACGAGGGATATAGCTTGGAAAAGGTTACTTCGCCTGTAAGAGTAATGAAAGAACTAGGTGTTGAGACACTACTTGTTACAAATGCAGCTGGTGGAATTAATGAAGCATTTGAGGCAGGAGACTTAATGCTGATTTCAGACCATATTAATAATATGGGAACAAATCCTTTGATTGGTCCAAATGACTCAAATCTTGGAGTGCGTTTCCCTGATATGTCTGAAGCGTATGATAAAAAGTATAGAGAGCTTGCTAAGCAGGTTGCAAAAGAGCTAGATATCCAAATTAAGGAAGGTGTTTATGTTGGGAATACTGGTCCAACATATGAAACACCGGCAGAGGTACGTGCATTAAGTACAATGGGTGGAGATGCTGTTGGAATGTCAACAGTACCAGAAGTAATTGTCGCAAAGCATGCAGGCTTAAAGGTTCTTGGTATCTCTTGTATTTCCAATATGGCAGCTGGTATTTTGGACCAACCTTTATCGCATGATGAAGTAATAGAAACAACGGAAAAAGTACGAGCTAACTTTTTATCTTTTGTAAAAAATATTGTGGGAAAAATTCACTCTAACTAAACAAAAAAAGGTGCGATCTGACATGAGAATGGTTGACTTAATCCAAAAAAAGAGAGACGGACTTGAATTAACAAAAGAAGAGATTCAATTTATTATTAAAGGCTATACGTCAGGTGACATTCCAGATTATCAAATGAGCGCTTTTACAATGGCTATTTTCTTTCAAGGCATGACAGATAATGAGCGTGCTGAATTAACTATGGCGATGGTATATTCAGGAGACACCATTGATTTAAGTGAAATCAAAGGAATAAAAGTAGATAAACATAGTACAGGTGGGGTTGGTGATACGACAACACTTGTATTAGGTCCTCTTGTGGCATCAGTAGGTGTTCCTGTCGCGAAAATGTCTGGACGTGGATTAGGACATACAGGAGGTACAATTGATAAGCTAGAAGCTGTACCAGGATTTCATGTGGAAATTGAAAATAATCAATTTATTGATTTAGTAAACAAAAATAAAGTAGCTGTTATTGGCCAAAGTGGAAATTTAACACCGGCAGATAAAAAACTATACTCATTACGTGATGTAACAGCGACAGTCAACAGTATACCTCTTATTGCAAGTTCCATTATGAGTAAAAAAATAGCTGCAGGAGCAGATGCGATTGTATTAGATGTGAAAACAGGTGCAGGAGCATTTATGAAAGATTTAGAGGAATCAAAAGCTCTTGCAAAAGCAATGGTAGATATCGGGAACCTAGTTGGAAGAAGAACGATGGCAGTAATCTCTGATATGAGTCAGCCTTTAGGATATGCAATCGGGAATGCCCTTGAGGTTAAAGAAGCGATAGAGACTTTAAGTGGTAAAGGACCAAAAGACTTGGAAGAGCTCTGTCTCGTATTAGGAAGCTACATGGTTCTGTTAGCAAAAAAAGCGGATACATTAGAAGAGGCGCGCACGCTTCTTACTGAATCTATTAGTAGTGGAAAAGCGCTTGAAACAATGAAAACCTTCTTAGAAGCACAAGGTGGAGATTCTTCTGTTGTAGACAACCCAGGAAGTCTCCCTCAAGCAAAATTTGTAATGGAGCTTGAAGCCAAACAAGATGGATATGTTTCAGAAATTATCGCTGATTCTGTAGGTACTGCCGCTATGCTATTAGGAGCAGGAAGAGCTACAAAGGAATCCGAAATTGATTTAGCGGTTGGGTTAGTATTAAACAAAAAAATTGGAGACGAAGTAAAACAAGGAGAGTCACTTGCAACCATTTACAGTAATCAAGAGGATGTAAAGGCTGTAAAAGAAAAGTTATATGAAAGTATAAAAGTTACAAGTGCTCGTGTTGAAGCTCCTAAATTAATTTATGCAACAGTAGAATAACCGAATCAAAGTGAAAGAGGCTTGGACAGAAGTGCCTGGCACCTTATCGTAACAACTATATGTTCGCACAGATTTATCTTGTGCACACAATAGATTGTAGCGGAGGTACCTGGCACTTTGTTTTTTTCCTACCTCTTTTTAGTTCTTGCTTAGGAAATGATAAAATGCATGGATTGTGGATAAGTGCCTCTACATCTAGCCCCAGAAGTCTACCTTTAGCAAAAAAGTCAGGTGCCTAGCTTTCAAAGAAAAGAAGAGCAAGTGCAGCTTTTGCAACTAACGCCCATTTAGATAGCCTCGAGGATCATACAAGCTTTGCATACACCAAAATACATTCCTTTCATTGTAATAAAGAATGAAGAAAATTTCTGTAAAAATATTAGTATAATTTCCCTTCTGCTGGAAAAAATGGAAAGTATAAAGAATGGAGGGCTTATGAAATGAAACGAATATTTTCGTGTTTGACAATCATAATGATGCTTACTTCTGTAGCACCAATGGCATTTGCCGAAGAATCAAAATCAGTTGAACTTGCAGATAAAGCGAAGTCTGCTGTCTTAATTGAGCGAGATACTGGAACGATCTTGTACGATAAAAACAGTGATGAAAAACTTCCTCCAGCAAGTATGACAAAAATTATGACAATGCTCTTAATCATGGAGGCAATTGAAAACAACCAAATTACTTGGACTGAAAAAGTTCGTACAAGTGAATACGCTGCTTCTATGGGAGGATCTCAAATCTTCTTAGAGCCAGGTGAAGAAATGACAGTTGAAGAGATGCTTAAAGGGATTGCTATTGGTTCTGGAAATGATGCATCTGTTGCTATGGCAGAGAAAATTGCGGGATCTGCAGAAGAATTTGTCAATATGATGAATAAAAAGGTTGATGAGCTAGGCTTGGAAAATACTCATTTCAAAAATCCAACGGGTTTACCTGAGCCTGATCATTACAGTTCAGCACATGATATGGCCGTGATGGCTAAGGAGTTATTGAAATTTGAAGAAATCACAAATTTCACTGGTAAATACGAAGATTATTTAAGAGAAGGTACAGATAAGAAATTTTGGTTAGTTAATACAAATCGACTTGTTAAATTCTACGAAGGTGTAGATGGTGTGAAAACAGGCTTTACGAATGAAGCGAAATATTGTTTAACTGCAACAGCGAAAATAGATAATATGCGTGTCATTGCTGTAGTATTTGGTGCAGAAACACCTAAGGATCGAAACTTACAAGTCACTAAAATGTTGGATTACGCCTTTAGTCAATATCAATCACACCCACTTTTTGAGAAGGATCATGTTTTATCAAAGGTGAAAGTCAGTAAGGGTAGCGAAAAAGAAGTGAACTTAATGACTTCAGAGCCAATCTCAATCCTTACAAAAAAAGGTGAAAAGACCGATGATGTAACACAAGAGATTGTGATGAAAAAAGATGTTCAAGCTCCAGTGAAAAAAGGAGATGAATTAGGATCTCTCCAACTAATGAAGGATGAGAAAGTAATTGCAGAAAGTAAGCTTGTAGCAGAGCAAAATGTAGAAGAAGCAAGCTGGTGGCAATTGTTTAAACGTGTGATGGGGAATTTTACGAAATCTAGCTAATGTTGACGAATAGGCACTAGTTTTGTCATGGAGCAGGAAAATGAAGGCTCAATAAAGAAAGACTCTTTATCCAGAATTTAAGGAGGGGTCAAACCTTGAGTCTTGCAATTGAACTTGATGTAAAAAAATCAGTATTGTGTATTCGACTCTCAGGTGAACTTGATCATCATGCAGCAGAAGAATTACGTGAAAAGGTGACGGAAACTCTTGCAGCGAAACAAGTTCAACATATTGTATTAAATTTAGAGAAACTATCATTTATGGATAGCTCTGGCTTGGGTGTCATTTTAGGAAGATATAAACAAATTAAAGCGATGGGTGGAGAGATGGTAGTCTGTGCCATTTCACCAGCTGTTAAACGTTTGTTTGATATGTCAGGCTTGTTTAAGATTATTCGATTAGAGGATAACGAAGATCGTGCCCTTGAAAAGCTGGGGGTGGCATCATGAAGAATGAGATGAATCTTCAATTCTCGGCTCTAAGTCAGAATGAATCATTTGCAAGGGTCACTGTCGCATCCTTTATAGCGCAGTTAGATCCAACTATGGATGAATTAACGGAAATTAAGACGGTAGTCTCTGAGGCTGTGACGAATGCCATTATTCACGGATATGAAAATGATCCAAATGGTATTGTTTATATTTCTGTCACACTAGAAGACGGTGTTGTTAGTCTTACAATTAAAGATGAAGGTATTGGCATTTCTGATGTTGATGAAGCAAGACAACCACTTTACACAACGAAACCAGAATTAGAACGATCAGGAATGGGCTTTACCATTATGGAAAATTTCATGGATGAATGTAGTGTTCAATCATCTGCAACAAGTGGAACGACTGTTAAAATGACAAAACATTTAACAAAAAGTAAAGCTTTATGCAATTAAAGGGAGACTTGCTATGGATGTGGAGGTCAAGAACGATCAGACAAATACTCAGTTAAAAGATCATGAAGTGAAAGAACTAATTCGTCGAAGTCAAGAAGGGGATCAAGAGGCGCGAGATTTAATTATTCAAAAGAATATGAGGCTCGTTTGGTCTGTTGTCCAACGGTTTTTAAATCGCGGATATGAACCAGATGATTTATTCCAAATTGGGAGTATAGGGTTGCTTAAATCAGTTGATAAATTTGATTTATCCTATGATGTAAGATTTTCCACCTATGCAGTTCCGATGATTATTGGGGAAATACAAAGGTTTATACGTGATGATGGAACAGTTAAAGTTAGCCGATCCCTGAAAGAATTAGGTAACAAAATTCGTCGAGCACGTGACGAGTTGTCCAAAAAATTGGGGAAAGTTCCTACAGTTGCAGAAATAGCTAGTCATCTAGAAATATCTCCCGAAGAAGTTGTTCTTGCACAGGAAGCAGTTAGAGCCCCTTCGTCAATACATGAAACTGTTTATGAAAATGATGGTGACCCTATTACATTGTTAGATCAAATTGCTGACAATAATGAAACAAAATGGTTTGATAAAATTGTACTGAAAGATGCTATTCGAGATCTTGATGAAAGAGAAAGGCTTATTGTGTTCTTAAGATATTATAAGGATCAGACACAATCAGAAGTGGCAGATCGATTAGGGATCTCACAAGTCCAAGTATCTAGGCTTGAAAAAAAGATCTTACAGCAAATGAAAGAGCGAATGAATCAATGATTAAGCTTGTTCAGTATGGTTATTGAAATGAGACTCAAGTAGCTTAAGAAGGTAAGAAGATATTAATTAAATTTCACCTACCACTTTTTTTGCTGCAAGCTCACAACACATATAGATTGATGGAGATAAAAACTTATAAAAGACAACTTCTTTACTATCAGGCAACTGATGTAAGGAAGTTGTCTTTTTTGTATGCAACTAAAACATTTACTTTCACCAGGGATAGTCGTTTCCTTTGGTAATTAATGGACTTGTTGGCTAATTAGTATGATTGATTTTGTGCCAATGCATACTACTTATACGAACACATTATTTTAACTCAAATGAAAAATCAATCGATAGGAAGTGATTCTTGATGGTAAGGACGGTATATTTGAGACTTCGTCATCGCATTCAAGTAAATCCTAACGATAGCATTACAATTAACGATCTTGCACTCCTCGTTGGTGAAAAGGAGTTGACGACAGAATTAAAAAAATTGGTTGTTCATAAAGTACAGCTAAATGATAAAAGTATGGTCGTCATTGATGTTATGCATGTATTAAAGCTTATCCATAGCTATAATCGGGACATCGATGTTCAAACGATTGGATCAAACCAAACTATTGTGGAAATATGTTATGAGAAAAAGAACGTTTCACCCCTTTTATTTTTAGCAGTATGGATACTCCTTTTTATTGGAGCTGGACTTGCTATTATGAATTTTCACGAAGATGTTAGTATGCAGGCTGTCCATCAGAGGATATATAGGATTGTCACAGGTGAAGAGAATGAACAGCCCCTTATTTTGCAAATACCTTATTCTATTGGCTTAGGTTTGGGCATGGTATTATTCTTTAATCATTTGTTTAAGAAGAGAATTAACGAGGAACCCAGTCCGTTAGAAGTAGAAATCTTTAATTATCAATTAGATTTAGATCAATATGTTGCAATGAATGAAAACAAAGAGAAGTTAACAAGTTCAAATGATGATCATTAATTTTTTTTTATTAAGTGTGATCGGACTGGCTGGAGGACTTGTAGTAGGTTCTGGATTTGTTGCATTTTTAGCAGTATTAGGGATCATCCCACGATTAACGCAATTAACGAAAACACATAAGTACATCCATATATATGAGCTTTCCATTATTCTTGGAACAGTTGTAGTAGGGTGGATGAGTTTAAGAAATACACAACTTTTTCAATCTAGCCTTTGGTTAGTCCCGATTGGATTACTTAGTGGGGTTTTTATTGGAATGCTTGCAGCAGCTTTAACAGAAGTATTAAATGTATTTCCGATATTGGCTAAAAGAATTGGGTTTGGAGAGAAAATAGTTGTTTTACTTATGGCAATTGTATTAGGGAAGATTTGTGGGTCCCTCTTCCATTGGATGTATTTTGTTAATCACTAGGAGGTAGTTGGTTATGTCAAAACCTAAATTAAAGGACGATTATCAAAATCAGATAAAAAATTATCAGCCTAAACCACCCTATTTCTTAAACTGTCTTAAAGCCTTTGTTATAGGTGGCTTAATTTGTACTCTAGGTCAAGGAATCCAAAATTTTTATATTCAAGTATTTAACTTTTCAGAAAAAGATGCTGGAAATCCAACGGTAGCTACTCTTATCCTTCTGTCTGCAATTTTAACCGGTATGGGAGTATATGATAAGTTGGGTCAATTTGCCGGTGCAGGATCAGCAGTACCTGTGACAGGCTTTGCTAATTCTATGACAAGTGCCGCTATTGAACATAGAAGTGAGGGGATAGTACTAGGAGTTGCAACAAATATGTTTAAGTTAGCAGGAAGTGTTATTGTGTTTGGTGTTGTTGCAGCATATGTAGTTGGGGTTATCCGCTATTTTTATGGTTTAGCATTTTAAGGAGGTTGTTATCTTGAAGTTAACTGGAAAGCAAACATGGCTATTTGAGAATCCTTTATTTGTCCATTCGAGCGGTACTGCTGTTGGTCCGAAAGAAGCAAATGGTCCATTAGGTCAATATTTTGATGTGAAGCACGATGAATTACATTGTGGTGAAGATAATTGGGAATTAGCGGAAAGAAGACTAATGGAGCAAGCGATCGAGCAATGCCTAAAAAAAGGACAGAAAACAGTGGAAGATGTGGATTTTTTCCTAGCAGGTGATCTTCTTAACCAAAATGTAACAGCCAATTATGTTGCAAGACATGTTCAATTGCCATTCTTATGCATGTTTGGAGCTTGTTCAACATCTATGGAAACAGTAGCTTTAGGTTCAGCTCTTGTAGACGGAGGTTTCGCTTCAACTGTCTTAGCGGCAACTAGTAGTCATAATGCAACTGCAGAACGTCAATTTCGTTATCCAACAGAATACGGTGGGCAAAAACCAGATACAGCGACATCAACGGTTACAGGCTCTGGCGCTGTGTTAATTTCGAAGGATGTTAGCAAGATAAAAATCACCTCTGCGACAATCGGAAAGGTAGCCGATTTAGGAATTAAGAACCCTTTTGACATGGGGTCTGCTATGGCACCAGCAGCAGCGGATACAATAGCACAGCACTTAAAAGATTTAAACCGAACACCTGATGACTATGACATGTTTTTAACGGGAGATTTATCGGGAATAGGAAGTCCAATTGTTAAAGAACTGCTGAAAGAAGAAGGATTTGATGTTCATGACAAGCATAATGATTGTGGATTAATGGTCTATAGACCTGATCAAAATGTTTTTGCTGGTGGAAGTGGATGTGCTTGTTCGGCTGTCGTTACATATGGCCATATCTTTGATGAGTTACAAAAGGGCAATCTTAATCGAGTGTTTGTTGTAGCAACAGGTGCACTATTAAGTCCAACCATGATTCAACAAAAAGAATCCATTCCAACAATTGCTCACGGAGTAGTATTCGAACGGACGGAAGAAGGGGGAAATTAAAGGTGGAATATCTACTAGCATTTTTAGTTGGTGGTGCAATTTGTGTTATCGGGCAAATTTTACTAGATGTATTTAAGCTAACCCCTGCTCATGTAATGAGTAGCTTCGTTGTTAGTGGGGCTATTCTTGATGGATTTGGAATTTATGACAAATTAATTGAATTTGCAGGAGCTGGAGCCACTGTTCCGATTACGAGCTTTGGTCATTCCCTGCTGCATGGTGCATTAGAAAAAGCAGAAGAGCAGGGATTTATTGGAATAGGTATCGGGATTTTCGAATTAACATCTGCTGGTATATCAGCTGCGATACTCTTTGCATTTATTATGGCATTAATTTTTAAACCGAAAGGATAGGATTTGTATTGGCAAATAAGAGAAGGGTCATTTTAGTTACCGATGGTGATGAGTATGCCGCACGAACAATTGAATATGTAGCATCGAAAATAGGTGGCAGAGCGATTTCTCAGTCACAAGGTAATCCAACTCTATTAAGTGGGCCTCAAATAGTGCAACTCATTCAAAAGGCTAAAAATGATCCAGTATTTGTCATGTTTGATGATTGTGGATTAGTTGGGGAAGGTGCTGGAGAAAGGGCTTTGAAATATGTTGCAGAGCACTCGGCAATTGAAGTATTAGGGATTATAGCAGTGGCTTCAAAAACACATCAAACAGAGTGGGCTAAAGTTGATGTTAGCATTGATCGCTTCGGAGAGTTAACAGAATATGGTGTAGATAAAAGTGGATTAAAGGACTTAGAGTTAGGCAGGATAAGCGGTGACACCGTTTATTGCATTGATCAGCTTAATGTACCAATTATAGTTGGAATTGGTGATATCGGAAAGATGGCTCGTAAGGATGATGTGAAAAATGGTTGTCCAGTTACATTAAAAGCAGTTGAATTAATTTTAGAAAGGAGTGGGTACAATGACGACAACAGATAAAACATCACAAATTACCGGAAATCTCTCAGAGCATGAAAAATACTTTACTGAGCATGTAGGGTTAAATACAAGCTTTGATCTTGGAATTCGTAAATTGTCTATTCTGAATTATCAAGTGAATATGTATTTTTTAAATGGCTTATGTGATACAAACTATATTACAGAAATCTTGAAAAAATTGACAGATATTAGTGATAATGAAGTAGAGCATGTAAAATTCAAAGAGATATTAGAGAATCGTATTGTGAACCAATCTGTTTCTAAGATTAAAACGTTAGATGAATCTGTTGATCAATTATTATCAGGACTTATCATCTTTTTTATTGAGGGTGTAGATTATGGACTAGTAGTTGATGTAAGAAGCTATCCTGGTAGGCAGCCTCAAGAGCCGGACACTGAAAAAATTGTTAGAGGTGCAAGAGACGGATTTGTTGAGAATATTATTGTTAATACAGGATTAATTCGTAGAAGAATTAGAGATGAAAGATTACGCTATGAAATGTTAAAAGTTGGAGAACGGTCAAAGACGGATGTATGTGTGGCTTATATTAAGGATGTAGCAGATCCCGGCCTTATTAAATTAATAAAAAAAGAGTTAGATGAAATTGAAATCGATGGAATCACGATGGCTGACAAAACAATAGAGGAGTTTTTGGTTAAACAAGGCTACAATCCCTATCCTTTAGTTCGTTATACAGAGAGAGCGGATGTAGCGGCAAATCATCTTCTTGAGGGTCATGTGTTAATATTGGTCGATACTTCACCAAGTGTAATTATTACCCCTACAACGATGTTTCACCATGTGCAACATGCTGAAGAGTACCGTCAAGCTCCTGCTGTTGGTACATTTTTAAGATGGGTTCGTTTTTTAGGAATTGTGGCATCTATCTTTTTATTACCTTTGTGGTTTTTATTTGTACAGGAGCCGTCGCTTCTTCCTAAAGAAATATCTTTTATAGGACCGAATGAAGAAAAAAATATCCCGATAGTCGTGCAAATATTTTTAGCGGACTTTGGTATAGAATTTTTAAGGATGGCTGCAATTCATACGCCTACCTCCTTATCAACAGCCATGGGTTTAATTGCGGCAGCATTGATTGGTCAGATCGCGATTGATGTAGGGTTATTTGTGCCAGAGGTTATTCTATACGTTGCGGTTGCGGCAATTGGAACATTTGCAACACCTAGTTATGAATTAAGTGTGGCGAATAAAATTGCTAGATTATTACTCTTGATTTTAGTAGCACTCTTTCAACTGGAGGGCTTTGTTATTGGAAGTACAATATTCGTTCTCTTATTAGCGAATATTCGATCTTTAAATACGCCATATTTATGGCCGTTCCTTCCATTTAATGCTAAAGCTCTTTGGCAAATCATCGTTAGGACATCTGTGCCAGGTGCTAAACTTAGACCGAGTATTGTACATCCCCAAAATATAAAAAAACAACCCAAATAAGCGGTGTGTCATTGAAAGTACCTCTCTTTTATGATATGGTAATTTTAATTTCATGTAGATAAAAGATAACAGACAGTTACACTCAGCTGGTGTTAACTGTCTTTTTCTTTAGCATTAAAACATGGATTACTGTTCTATTAATTCTAGATAGTGATCTTATTAAATAAGCTAAAAAAATAGAGTATAAAAATCAGTTGAGCTTAGCAGTAGAAAGAGGGGAAGCAAGTTGTTCTTACATGGTACTAGTCAGATTAACGATAAAGGACATTTAGAAATCGGAGGAGTCGATACGGTCAAACTTGCCGAAAAATATGGCACTCCTTTATATATTTATGATGTTGCGCTTATTAGAGATCGTGCACGTAGCTTTAAAGAAACATTTGAAAAAATGGGGGTTCAAGCTCAAGTTGCTTATGCAAGTAAGGCTTTTTCTTCTGTAGCGATGTTTCAGTTGATAGATGAAGAGGGCTTGTCTCTTGATGTTGTATCAGGTGGAGAATTATACACAGCTATTACTTCAGGTTTTCCAGCTTCTCGCATTCACTTACATGGGAACAATAAAAGTCAGGCAGAATTAAAAATGGCTCTTGATGCGGAAGTAGGCTGTATTGTTGTCGATAACTTCTATGAGCTACAGCTGTTAGAAGAGCTTTCTGTAAACTATACTAGAAAAGTACCTGTTTTACTTCGTGTGACGCCTGGTGTTGAAGCCCATACACATGACTACATCACAACAGGGCAGGAAGATTCAAAATTCGGTTTTGGACTTTTAAATGGACAAATTGAAGCAGCGATAGAAAGTGTTCTTCACTCTGAGGGCTTAAACCTTCTAGGTATTCATTGTCATATAGGTTCACAAATCTTTGATACCACTGGGTTTGTATTAGCAGCCGAAAGGGTATTTGAGAAAATTAAAGAGTGGCAAACCAACTATTCTTATGTTCCAGAAGTTGTAAACCTTGGTGGAGGATTTGGTATACGATACACAGAGGAAGACCAACCACTACCTGCTACTTATTATGTAGAGCAAATCGTTGAGGCAGTAAAAAAACAAGTTGACGTTTTAGGAATTAACATGCCGGAGATTTGGATTGAACCTGGACGTTCACTCGTAGGGGATGCAGGCACAACACTGTATACTGTAGGATCGCAAAAGACTGTACCGAATATTAGAGAATATGTGGCTATTGACGGTGGTATGAGCGATAATATTAGACCTGCTTTGTACCAAGCGAAATACGAAGCAGTTCTCGCTAATAGAGTAACAGAGAAGCATGATACAAATGTTTCAATTGCAGGGAAGTGCTGTGAAAGTGGAGATATGTTAATTTGGGATCTCCCATTACCTAAAGTAAAACCAAATGATCTTCTAGCCGTTTTTTGTACAGGAGCCTATGGCTATTCGATGGCTAATAATTATAATAGAATTCCAAGACCGGCCGTTGTTTTTGTGGAGAATGGTGAAGATCACCTTGTTATAAAAAGAGAGAGTTTTGAAGATCTTATTGTAAATGATCTTCCGTTAAAATCAAAGGTACCACAAAAATGAGTAGCTTCTAAGCTACTCTTTTTTATACTATCTAGGGTAGCACCCCCTCCTACATGTAACAGGAGGGGGTGCTACGTACAATTAAGCTGTTTCTTCGTTGTTAGTGAAAATAGAAAGGATAGCATCCCATAAAGCGATGAAAAATTCTTTTAGTTGTTGAAGGAATGTTTGTCCTTCTTCTGAATTAAGAAAGTTTGAAATTTTATCCTTTGCTTGATCAAGTTGTTGACCTACTTGATTCCAATCAATATTAAGTTCTTTCATTTTATTAAAAAGGTCTATTAATCGATTCATATCTTCTTCTGAGAGGGTAATACCTAAATCATTTGCTGCATTTTCAATCAAAGCTCTCATATCAGCTTCTGTCTCAGGAACTCCATTTTTTGCAATTTCATCCTTGATTTTTGCCATTAATGCAGATGCGTTTTCAGCACCTACCTCATCACCTAATTCTGCCGTTGTAACAAGTTCTTCATTTGCTACTTGTTTAATATCTTCAGGAATGGCTTCATCTGATGAGATTTCATAGGCCTTAATAAGCCCGGTTAAAGCAGCAGTACCTGATACCTCAAATGGTGCTGTTACGTAAATAGTAGCATCTTTAATTCCAGCAGTCATTAAGGCATTCAAATACATTTCATCAGTTACCCAGTTGATGTTTTTTGTCGATACCTCAAGTCCAGACCCAGCTGATTCAGTGGTTATACTTGTAGAAGAGATAGCTTTCGTCCCAATGGTAGCTTTTGGAATGTAATCTCCTAAGTATTGATGTTCTTCTTCGTTAGAAACGGTAATGATTTGATTTTCATCTGTCGCCTTCATTTCAGATAGAATAGTTTGTTTTTGCTGTTCGGTTAGGTTTTCACCTAACGTGATAATTTTTTCGCCAACTACTGCATCTGCAAAACTTATTGTTGGAATGGATAAGGAAAATATAATCAGTAAGCTTAACGCATATTTCTTCAAAGTCTATACCTCCGTTTTATTTCGCAAAATGTGACCCATCTTTATTATAGAGCTTTTTTTATCTTGTCAATACCAAATTTGTGTAAAGAAAAAGAAACAAAAAGAAATTTCTCATTATTTATCTGTTAGATTTGGTTTTCCTCTGCTTCTTATAGTAGAATAGAAAGGTATTCATGTCTATTAGACGTAATAAACATACTGGAGGTTTCATACATATGAAAAAAGCGCAAATTACTATGGAAAATGGAGATACAATTGGAATTGAATTATACCCAAATGAGGCACCTGGAACAGTTGCTAACTTTGAAAAGCTAGCAAATGAAGGATATTACAATGGATTAACCTTCCACCGTGTTATTCCTGGTTTCGTAGCTCAAGGCGGTTGTCCGAATGGAACTGGAACAGGTGGTCCTGGGTATACAATTAAATGTGAAACGGAAGGAAATCCACATAAACACGAAGCTGGATCACTTTCAATGGCACATGCTGGAAAAGATACTGGCGGAAGCCAATTCTTCATTGTTCATGAGCCACAACCACATTTAAACGGTGTTCATACTGTATTCGGTAAAGTGACTGAAAACTTAGATGCTGTTTATAAAATTAAGCCTAACGATGTAATGAAGGAAGTAAAAGTTACAGAAGAATAAGTATAACGAAGCTGTGTCATGTGTGAATGATGCAGCTTTTTATATTTTTTTTGCGTTATCTAAAAGCTCTATTTGGTTAATTAATATAATTTTTTTATAAATAACAGCTTAAACGTTGCAACCAACTCACTATACAGATAAAATAAATTTATAACTTCATATTTCGATTTACATTCTTCGGGGCAGGGTGAAATTCCCTACCGGCGGTGATGAAGGTGAAGACCTTCTAAGTCCGTGACCCGTTAACGCGAAGTTAACGGTGGATCTAGTGAAACTCTAGGGCCGACAGTTAAAGTCTGGATGGGAGAAGAAATGCGCGAATTTTGCGGTGTAGGTAAAATTTTGTAAAAATACAGATTTTTCTTACTCTTATTTGACGTACTCAAATATCAATTTCTCACCTTCAAGCCCTAGTCTTTGACTTAGGGCTTTTTTATATAGGTACACAGCTCATGTATAGGAATGTGAAGTTATGAAAAAGGTTGAGTTATTCCTTATTAGCTTGATCTCACAATGATTTTTAAAAGAAGGTGAGGGATTTAACGTGTTTACAGGAATTATTGAAGAAATAGGCACAATTTCTAGTGTGAAAAGCTCTTCTGAAGCTATAGTTTTTAAAATAGAAGCGAGTAAAATTTTAGATGATGTTTCACTTGGAGATAGTATTGCCGTAAATGGCGTATGTTTAACGGTAACAACTTTTACAAAAACATCTTTTTCTGTAGATGTGATGCCAGAAACAGTGAGAAGTACTTCCTTGTCAACTTTAAAGACTGGTTCAAAGGTGAATCTTGAGAGAGCTATGGCTGCTAATGGACGATTTGGTGGTCACTTCGTCTCTGGTCATGTTGACGGAATTGCTAAAATCGTCAATAAAAAGCATCTTTCTAATGCTGTCTATTATGACTTGCAAGTTGAAGAAAAGCTGACTGATACTCTTATACACAAGGGTTCTATAACGGTCGATGGAATTAGTTTAACTATATTTGGGCTAGAAAAAGAGAAAGTAACGATCTCGATTATTCCCCATACTCTCGGAGAGACCATATTAGGTACAAAAGGTATTGGGGATATCGTAAATATAGAATGCGACTTATTAGGTAAATATATCCTAAAATTCATTGATAAAAAAGAAATTTCGACAAGTTCTACCTTAAGTAAATCGTTTTTAGAAGAAAATGGGTATGCGTAGGTAGGGAATAAAGTTGTAAATAAAGGGGGTAAAATCAATGTTCCATTCTATTGAAGAAGCAATCTCTGATTTGCAGGAAGGGAAAGTAGTTATTGTTGTTGATGATGAAGATCGAGAAAATGAAGGTGACTTTATCGCCCTGGCTGATCGCGTAACTCCTGAAACAATTAATTTTATGATTAAATACGGAAGAGGTTTAGTATGTGTGCCAATTACGGAGGAACAAGCGGTGAAACTCGATCTTTCTCCTATGGTTAGACATAATACAGATCCTCATGGGACGGCTTTTACCGTTAGTGTCGATTATAAAACGAATTCGACAGGAATTAGCGCATTTGAAAGAGCGGATACTGTAAGAGCTTTATTATCTGAGGAAACGAAGTCGGCCGATTTTAAGAGACCTGGGCATACCTTTCCACTCGTTGCAAAAAACGGAGGTGTGTTAAGACGTGCGGGTCATACGGAAGCAGCGATTGACCTAGCACAATTAAGTGGTGCTAAACCAGGAGGAGTAATATGTGAAATCATTAAAGAGGATGGTACCATGGCTCGAGTTCCCGATTTATTCCTTCTCTCAAAAGAACTTGATTTAAAATTAATTACAATAAAAGATTTAATTAAATATCGAAACCGTACAGAAAAACATGTAAGACGAGAGGTTGAAATTGATCTTCCAACAGAATATGGTTCATTTAAAGCAATTGGATATTCCAATACTCTTGATAATAAAGAACATGTTGCATTAGTAAAGGGTGAAGTAAGTAAGGATGAGGAAATAGTAGTGCGAGTCCATTCTGAATGTTTGACAGGTGATGTTTTTGGCTCCTATCGTTGTGACTGTGGTCCTCAGCTTCATGCAGCACTTGCTCAAATAGAAAAAGCTGGTAAAGGTGTTCTTTTGTATATGCGCCAAGAAGGTAGAGATATTGGTCTTCTCAATAAGATGAAAGCCTATAAACTTCAAGAACAAGGGTATGATACTGTGGATGCAAACGAAAAATTAGGGTTTGCTCCAGATTTAAGGGATTATGGAATTGGTGCTCAAATCCTAAAAGATTTAGGGATTGAAACGATGAAATTAATGACGAATAATCCTAGAAAGATAGCAGGGTTAGAAGGTTATGGTCTAACAATTAGTGATCGAATCCCAATACAAATGCCTGAAAGAGATGAAAATAAACAATACTTACGAACAAAGTATGAAAAACTTGGTCATTTCTTACATGAATAACATGTTGTAAAGAATGGGGAAAGTCAAACTTAAATAAAAATTTGGAGGAATTGATAATGAATAAGAATGTATTAGAGGGTCATTTAATTGGAAGTGGATTAAAAGTAGGGATCGTCGTTGCGCGCTTTAATGAATTTATTACATCTAAATTATTAGGAGGAGCAGAGGATGCTTTAAGAAGACATGGGGTTCAAGCTGAAGATGTAACCGTTGCTTGGGTACCTGGAGCTTTCGAATTGCCTTTAGTAGCTAAGAGAATGGCAGAATCAGGAAAGTATGATGCGGTTATCACTCTTGGAACTGTGATAAGAGGAGCTACAACACATTATGATTATGTTTGTAACGAAGCAGCAAAGGGAGTATCTCAAGCCTCTCTTTCAACAGGCGTACCTGTAGTATTTGGTGTCTTGACAACAGAAACAATCGAGCAGGCAGTGGAAAGAGCTGGAACAAAAGCAGGTAATAAAGGGTATGAAGCAGCGGTTACGGCGATTGAAATGGGTAACTTATTGAAAACCCTTTAATTAATTTTATGAAAAGTGTTTAAAATCGATAGAAAACTGTTTATAATATCATGTGAAGAACTTTATCCTAATGAATTCGGTCTTTTATCGTATTATGGGGCTTTCGCATACTGAAAGCTATTTCGTTAATGAGGGGTATTTATGTTAATTCGTTATAAAAAAAGCTTTGAAAAAATTGCAATGGGTCTCTTATCTTTTATGCCTGCTGAAAAAGATCTTAAGCAACTACAGCATACAATTAAACAGTATGAAGGATCTGATGAGTGGCAGTTATTTCTTTGGAAGTTTGAAGAAGATATTATTGGAGCAATTGGTGTGATTTTTCGTGATGAACAGACTGTAGAGGTACAGCATATTACTGTGAATCCTTCTCATCGCCATCAAGGAATTGGAAAGACGATGGTGAATGCAGTTAAGAATCTTTATAAAAACAAAACGGTTGTTCCTAATGAAGATACAGAATCCTTTTTTGAGAAATGTTCGGAGCAATCATCAGATGATGATTGTTAAAGAAAGAATAATCTCAAATTTGTATGGTATGGGGCTTTATATTCCTCTAAAGTAAATAGTGAAAAACAAGCCAGGAAAAATTTTTCTGGCTTGTTTTCGTATTTAAATCAATTTATCCATTCTTTTTAGAGAAACACAGATCTACAGGGGGGCTCAGCTATTCCACTTCCCCCGCAGAAGTCTCGCACTTTTCCTCGATTGGACCTTACGTAGTAAGAACCTATCTATAAGGCATCGGGAGTCTTCCTTGCGTCTTGAAAGCCTTGGGGCTTTAGTGATTCGATTTATCAAATTCATTCATTTAGTATTATGACTTATCCTTTTTCATTCTTAACTGTTTCGCTCTTTCAAGTATTACATCCGTACGGTCTCTTTTCATGTGCTTATGAATTAAATATTCATTCTTTAAGTCACTTTCTACTCCCCAGGTTATATTGTGGGTATGACATTCTTTCTCGCAAAGAGATCTTAAATGTGAGTCAACTATTGGTAAATTCATACTGTGATAGTCAATATTATGTACAATCTCATGCTTACGGTTACGTAATAGTTGCATAAGTTCATCGTAATGAATTCCTAGCTTTAGAACGATTTCTTTTTCACTTTCTAATAAATGTATGGCATTACTAATCATTCGGTGAGCCCCTTTGAAATTCCGTCTCCTATGGTGGTATAGTCCAACAGCTATTTGGATAAAACCAACCCAATAATTTTTTCTTTCTCCAGCTGAATCTTTCTTCCAATGTTCTTCAAGAACCTCATGACATTCAAAGTAATCTCGATCACAATGAAAATGTACGAGATAATCTATATAGGCTTGATCATACATACTCATATATCCCTCTTCCAATTATAGGTGTTTATCTACAAAATCCTTTTTAAAGGCTTCTATACAGTTTACGTTCACGAAAGGGTGAAGCAAGCATTTTATAAAGGAATTTTTGTTTTGCTTATATGTAAGTTTATCATATTTTCGTTATAGCTAAAAAATGAAGCGTCTGGGGTATCATAAAATAAATGATTATATAAGGATAAATTTGTGCCCTGTGTTACTTTATTAGGTGAGTTGGAAAAGATGGATGTTTATTTGCGCGACTAATTAATACTAGTTTCACAAACAAAGAAAATAAGGACCCGAACAATTAGGAAAGTATTGACTAAAATAGTACCTAATTGTTCGGGTATTTCACTTGCTGAAATGCATATGTCTAGCCTCTTGTTTTAGCGTCTAGTGTGAGGCGCCTTGCGCTTCACCTACTAGCTAAATTAGTACAACCAAGCAGCACCAACGATAATTAATAAGATAAACAACACAACGATTAAAGCGAAACCTCCGCCGTAGTTAAATCCTTGCTCACCCATGTTTAATTCCTCCTTAATGTTTAGCTATTACATGGGTAATATATGAGCAAAACGCTGAGATGATTGGGCTAATGTCTATATATATATGATTTTTTAGTTTTACAAGTATTTTTAGGGGGAAGGATAGCTTTTCTTTAGAATTTTAAAAAAACAGTCATCTCTTCGATCACCTTGTCACATTTAGTAATGTCATGAAAGAATGACGTGTACATAGGTTAAGGTAAACTGATTTGTAAATAAATATTGGACATGTCATCATTTTACCTTATACTATATGTTGGCTAGTTGTAAGAATGGTGGGATAAATTTTGCAATATCATGTAAAGATTGATGCATTTGAAGGTCCTTTGGATCTTTTACTTCATTTAATTAATCGATTAGAAATTGATATATATGATATTCCTGTTTCTGAAATAACGGAGCAGTATATGCTTTATATTCATACGATGCAAGAATTACATTTGGATGTTGCTTCAGAATATTTGGTTATGGCTGCTACGCTATTATCCATTAAAAGCAGGATGCTTCTACCTAAACAGGAAGAAGAACTTTTTGATGAAGAATTTGCAGAGGAACCAGAGGAAGATCCTCGGGATGAATTGATGAAAAGATTAATTGAGTATCGAAAGTATAAAGAAGCAGCGGTAGATTTGCGTAATCTTGAGGAAGATCGCTCCTTGGTGTATACAAAAGCACCAAGTGACTTGAGTGAATATGCCGAGGTAGCTGCTTCTCCCGTGGATTCTCTAAACGTTTCTATTTATGATATGCTAGGAGCATTTCAAAAGATGCTAAGGCGAAAAAAGATACAAAAACCGGTTCAGACAAGGATTACAAGACAGGAAATACCAATTGAGAAGCGTATGGATGAAATTCTACAGAATCTACGGAGTTCACCGGGTAGAAAACGGTTTGTTGATTTATTTTCTTCTAATAATAGAGAACATTTAGTCGTTACATTTTTAGCGATTTTAGAGCTAATGAAAAGCCAACAAATCATCATAGAACAAGAAAATAATTTTGCAGATATTTTTATTATGGGGAGTGAGTAGCACCATGCCTTTAGGTGTTATTGAATGGACTTCAATTGTTGAGGCACTATTATTTGCAGCCGGTGATGAAGGTTTATCACTAAAGCAATTAATAGCAGTACTTGAAATAGAGGAACGAGAAGTTATAGAGATATTAGACGATCTAAATAGAATGTACCAAGAAAATGCTCGAGGAATTGAATTGGTTGAGGTGGCAGGACACTTTCAACTCACTACTAAGAAATCACATTCTGCCTATTTAAAGAAATTAGTAGAATCTCCTGGCAATGGTTCTTTATCACAAGCGGCTTTAGAAACTCTCGCTATAGTTGCTTATCGCCAGCCAATAACAAGAGCAGAAATTGAAGAAATACGTGGAGTGAAAACAGAAAGGCCAATTCAGACATTGGTTACTAAGATCCTTATTAAAGAAGTAGGAAGAGCAGAAGGAACGGGACGAGCAATTCTTTATGGTACAACTAAAGAATTTCTAGAGTACTTTGGATTGAAATCTATTAAGGAATTACCTCCTCTTCCTGATAAATCAGACGATGATTTTGATAATGAGGAAGCTGACTTATTTTTTGAAAAGTTTAACGAAACATTTGAAGATTTAACATAATAGTATAGCTGTTTTTACTATTGAAAACAGTATAGGCTAACTGATCTTAAGTCAGCCTATACTGTTTTTTAAGTGCTTAAAAAACGATAACATGCATCATTTGTGGATATACGCTTCAACATCCAGCTTCAGCGCCTAGCCCCTCGAGGTTGTACTTCGCTTGCCGAGGCTTTTAGCTGAGGCTATTCATTTTTTGTTGAGCTCCGTTAGAGAATTCGATTTCCGTGAAAAAGCCAGGGGAGCTCTTATATTGCTACAGATATTAAATAACTACAAGCTTTAACTATCATAACGTAGAAGGTACTCTTAAAGAAAGAGTGTAAAGTTTTAATCATAAGCTTGGTCCAAATGCATAAACTTGTACAAAACGACTAAGGGGACGTGGATGCTTTATGCTACAAATGAAGAAACTATCAACTTGCTTTATCATCATAATCCTTTTTATTTCCTTGCTCCCGCACCAAACATCAGCAATCGGTGTGAGTGCTCAAACTGCAATTTTAATAGATCAAGAATCAGGAAGAGTACTATACGAGAAAGATGCACATAAAAAAATGAGGATAGCAAGTATAACGAAAATTATGACTGCGATATTAGCGGTTGAATCTGAAAAACTAAATGATATGGTTACTGTTAGTGAAAAGGCTACTCAAGCAGAGGGTTCTTCAATTTATTTACAAAAAGGGGAAGAAATTAAATTGGAGGACTTAGTATATGGGCTTATGCTTAGATCAGGAAATGATTCAGCAGTTGCTATCGCCGAACATGTCGGGGGGAGTCTTGAAGGATTTGTTATCATGATGAATCAAAAAGCAGAAGAAATTGGCATGACAAACACTGTTTTTGCAAATCCACATGGTTTAGATGATCATGAGAATCATTATTCTACAGCATATGACATGGCTATTTTAACTCAATATGCCATGCAAAACGAGGAGTATCAAAAGATTTCAGGTACAAAAACACATAAGGCCCCAAATCCAAATGAGAAATGGGACAGAGTATGGCATAACAAAAATAAGCTGTTAACACAGCTATATGACTATTCGACAGGTGGAAAAACTGGGTACACAGTAAGAGCAAAGCGAACGCTCGTATCAACGGCGTCAAAGGAAGGATTTCATACAATTGTAGTCACATTAAATGATCCAGATGATTGGGATGACCATATCAATCTTCATAACTATGCATATAGTCAATTTGAAATAACAAAATTAAAGAATCAAGGAGTCATTAAGGAAATAGAAAATGAATTTTACAAAAATAAGGTGTTTATTGAAAGAGATGTTATTTATCCTTTAACGAAGGAAGAACAAGAAAAAGTCAAGATCAATATGACCTTATCGAAACCTCAAGAAGAGTGGGAAGACAGTAGGAATGTTCCAGATGTAGTAGGGAAGATGTCAATAAAAGTTGATGAAAAAGAAATTGCTCAATTACCAATTTATTTTGATAATGGAAATGTAGAAAAACCAAAAGGTTCATTATGGGATTTGTTTAAACAATTATTTTTCATTGCGGCTGGTGTAAAGTAGCATGGTTAATCTCATATGGGTATCCTTAACAGTTATCGGAATAGTTTTTGCAATGTTTAACGGAACTATGGAAGAGGTTAATGAAGCAATTTTCAAAGGTGGCAAAGAAGCTGTCACTATTTCGATAGGATTTATTAGTGTTCTTGTGTTTTGGTTAGGGTTAATGAAAGTAGCAGAAAAAGCAGGTCTACTTGAGAAGCTAGGGAAGCTATTCAAGCCAATTGTAACAAGGCTATTTCCAGAGGTACCTCCTGAACACCCAGCGATGGGCTATATGTTATCAAATATGATGGCGAATTTGTTTGGGCTAGGCAATGCAGCTACCCCTCTTGGGATTAAAGCGATGGAGCAGTTAAAGGTGTTAAATGGAAATTCAGATAAAGCAAGCCGCTCAATGATTACCTTTTTGGCTATTAATACATCAAGCTTAACGTTAATACCTACTACAGTTATTGCTATTATGATGACCTACGGCTCTGCATCACCTACAAGTATTGTTGGACCGACATTAATTGCAACATTCTTATCTACTTTAGGAGCAATAATGATTGATCGATATTTTTACTATAGGAGAAAGAAAAAGGGTGATGAGTAGAGATGGGGATTATTGGAGTTGTTTCACTGTGGATTATACCCGTTATAATCGGTGTCATCTTACTATATGGTACGTATAAAAGAGTACCGACATATGAGGCTTTTGTCGAAGGAGGAAAAGAAGGAATTACAATATCCTTCTCCATTATTCCCTATTTAGTTGGAATGTTAGTAGCGATTTCTGTTTTTAGAGCGTCTAGAGCACTAGAGTTTTTAATGGATTTCATGAAGCCGGTACTTGAAGTGTTGCATATTCCTTCTGAAATTGTTCCTCTTGCGTTCATACGACCTATCTCTGGGACAGCGGCATTAGGTCTTACATCAGATATTATCTCCACATATGGACCTGATTCATTTATTGGAATGCTTGCTGCTACAATGCAGGGTAGTACTGATACGACATTATATGTCTTAACTGTTTATTTTGGTGCAGTTGGAATACGAAAAATGGGTGATTCCTTAAAAGTTGGATTACTAGCAGATTTTGTTGGGATTGTGGCAGCGATCGTCATCGTTTCACTCCTATTCGCTTAAAGCAATATACGAGCGTTTTTTACTACCATTAATGGTATTTAACATGAATTTGAATATATGACTGTATTTTACACGTAATATCCAGAGGAGTAAGAGAGAAAAAGCCTTTCTCCTAGTTAGGAAAAATTGGTTCGGAAGTTTACTTTCCGAGCTTTTTTTTGTTGCTTAGAAAACTAGAGGGTGCATCAATTTGATTAAGCACTTTTATGCGACAATTAGCAGACTGACTTTTTCGATAAAGTCAGTTGCCTAACAAAGGATGTATGAATGAATGGAATATATTTCATAACCTATCTATAGTACCTAACTTTACAGAGGTATAAGTCTCGCTTTATGGTACGTAGTACAGGAAGATAAATTATGGTATGATAGTGTAGCGCAATTTGACGATTATTGAGTTTTTTAGCGAAGGATTTTAAGTGAGATCGTAAACTATTCATGAGAATGGTTAAAAGTAGGTAATGAAGAGGATTCTATAATAGACTAGGATTTTCTCCTGTAACGAGATTGCCATTTGTTTACATATTCAGAGCGTGTAAAGGACAGAATCACTTGTGAGCTCATACTAACGGATATTTATCTTAATCCCGTTTTAAATCTAGTGTCTATTGTTGGCGAAAATTGTGAAATGGTTAATAAAGCATTAATATGTTATAGAGGTGAAAGAAATGGAACGTTTACAAAAAGTAATTGCTCATGCTGGATATGCATCAAGAAGAAAGGCTGAGGAATTGATTTTAGAAGGAAAAGTAAAAGTGAATGGGAAAATTGTTAAAGAGTTAGGTACAAAAGTAACAGATTCTGACAAAGTTGAGGTAGAAGGGATTCCGTTAGAAAGGGAAGAGCCTGTGTATGTTCTTCTATATAAACCTAGTGGTGTCATCTCTGCTGTTAAAGATGATAAAGGTAGAAAAGTAGTAACGGATTTCTTTCCTTATATAAAACAAAGAATTTATCCTGTTGGTAGATTGGATTATGATACATCTGGATTATTGTTGCTAACAAATGATGGGGAATTTGCCAATATTCTCATGCACCCAAGATATGAAGTTGAAAAATCTTATGTAGCAAAGGTGAAAGGAATCCCAACACGTGAAAAGATAAGAGAGCTCGAAAAGGGTGTTCATCTTGAAGATGGAAAGACAGCGCCTGCAAACGCGAAAATTTTATCAGTGGATAAAAAGAAAAACACGTGTATTCTTGAATTGAAGATTCATGAAGGACGCAATCGACAAGTAAGAAGAATGTTTGAAGCGATTGGTTATCCAGTACAAAAATTAAAACGTGAAAAATATGCCTTCTTAAACTTAAGTGGATTAAATACAGGTGATTCAAGAGAGCTTACTCCACACGAGGTAAAACAGTTGAGAGCTCTAGCACAGCACGGTAGTAAAATATAAATAGTTTCACACAAACTTCAAAATATAAAATAAAGTGAGTTTGTGTGAAATGGTATAATAGCTAAGAATGTCTAAGGGTAGGGGAGTATGAAATGAAGAAAAAAAAACGCTTACTCATGCGCTCTATTATTTTAATACTATTAATTAGTGCATTAGGCTACACATTATATTCGAATTTTTTCGTTAGCAAGGAAAGAGTAAGGGCTGGCAGTGAGGCACCAAATTTTCTTCTGAAGGATTTAGAAGGAAACGAACATCAATTGTCAGATTATAAAGGGAAAGGTGTTTTTCTTAACTTTTGGGGAACTTGGTGTGAACCTTGCGAAAGAGAAATGCCTTATATGAATAAGCAATATCAGATGTATAAGGACCAAGGTGTCGAAGTCCTAGCTGTAAATATTGCAGAATCTGATTTAGCAGTGAGTACATTTGTTAATAAATATGATTTATCCTTTCCTGTTGTTCTTGATAAACAGAGTCAAGTGTTTAAGGCCTATGGTGTCGGAAAGTTACCTGCAACCTATCTTATTGATTCTGATGGAAAGGTTGTTGATGTGATTACAGGAACATTAACAGAAAGAATGATTCAGGAATACATGGAACAGATTAAACCATAAAATGGGGAGTTTTTCAGCATGAACAAAGATACATGTGAGTGTGGTCATGTTAATCCTAAAGGAACACTTCTGTGTGAATCATGTGGAAATCCAATAGCTGAAAAAGAAAAAAAAGAACTATTGGATATGAAGTACGAGGGGTCTGCTAGACGCTCACAAACTTATAAAAAAACAGTAGTTGATAAAGTTTGGAATTTTTTCTCTTCCGTTAAAGTTGGTGTATGGTTAATTGTTATTACGTTAATTGCTTCTGCAATAGGAACAATATTTCCTCAGAAGCAATTTATCCCGCCAACGGCAACAGCCAGTGAATTTTACAAAGAAGAGTATGGGTTCTTTGGAGACTTATATTATCAATTAGGTTTTCATGATTTATATGGCTCATGGTGGTATATTATTTTAGTTGCTTCAATTGGTATTTCACTTGTAATTGCAAGTCTAGACCGGTTTGTTCCGTTATATCGTGCATTGAAAAAGCAAGGTGTAACGAGGCACGAATCCTTTTTAAAACGGCAAAGATACTATAGTTCAACACAGATAGACACAATAGAATTAGATGGGATCATAAAGAAATTCGCATCGCGTCGTTATAAAGTAAGAGAAGAAAACGGAAATCTTTTAGCTGAAAAGGGACGTTTTTCTCGTTGGGGTCCTTATGTTAATCATTGTGGATTAATTCTCTTTTTATTCGGAGCAATGCTGAGATCTGTACCTGGAATGTATGTCGATGAAGTACTCTGGGTGAGAGAAGGAGAAATTGAGGTTATTCCCGGAACTGAAGGTAAATACTACTTAGAAAATAAAGATTTCATTATGGAAGTTTACGAGAAAGATAAAGAGGATGAAGTTTTTGAAGAAGCAATTACACGTGTTGGTGATGGAAGCGTTGTAAAAAACTTTCAATCAAATGTTGTATTGTACGAACGAATGGGTGACATTGTACACGGTGCTGAACCAGAACTTAAAGAAGTCACACGAAAAGAAATTAAAGTTAATGATCCTTTAAAATTTGAATCATTTTCTCTATATCAAGTAGATTATAAATTAAATGAATTGAATGAAATGTCGTTTAGTTTAATAGATAAGGAAACAGAAGAGAGCTTTGGTCAAATATCTGTGGATTTAATAGAGCCAGAAGAAACCTATGAACTTGGAAATGGTTATAAGGTTGAGTTAGCAACATATCTTCCGGATTTTTATTATAACAGTGAAGGATTACCTGCTACAAAGACAAGAATACCAAATAATCCAGCCTTCGTTTTTAAAATGTATACACCAGACAAACCAGAAGGGGAAGCTAGTTTAGTAGCGATTCAGCAAACAATTGAGGCGTCAGATAATAATCAATATAAGATGAAGTTTGAAGGTGTGGAAACGAAAGATTTAACAGCGCTAACTGTTAGGAAAGACTTGACCCTCTGGTTTCTAGGTATAGGGGGAGCCATTTTTATGGTTGGAGTTATTCAAGGTATGTATTGGAACCATCGTAGAATTTGGATAAAGCACACGAATGGTACTGTTCATATTGCTGCCCATACAAATAAAAACTGGTATGGTCTATCACGAGAACTAGATACTTTACTAGATGGGACAAACTTAGAGATACCAAAAGATCAAAAAGAAAAGTCCTAATCTTGTCCATTTGTTTTACTAGTAACAAAACACTTTTATTAGATCATTACGACAAAATGATCGTCACTATGAAAAATGGGGAGGGGAAAAAATGGCCTCACTTAGTAGTACATTTTTAGAAATCGCTTTTATTATATACTTAGTAGCAATCTTTTTATTCGGAGGTTCAATCCGCGACAAAAGACATAAATCTGAAAAACTAAGTAAATGGACAATTGCAGCAGTTAGTGTTACGATTTTGGGTTTCTTGACACAAGTCGCTTATTTTATAACTAGATGGATTGCTTCTGGGCATGCACCTGTAAGTAATTTATTTGAATTTACAACTGCTTTTGGTATGATGCTTGTCCTTGCGTTTATCATTCTGTTCTTTTTATATAAAGTTGCAGTGCTAGGATTATTCACTTTGCCAATTGTTGTGTTAATCATTGCATATGGAAGTATGTTCCCAAGAGAGATTAGTCCTTTAATTCCGTCCTTACAAAGTCACTGGCTATATATTCATGTGACCACAGCAGCATTGGGTCAAGCGATTTTAGCGATTAGTGCTGTTGCAGGAATTATTCACCTTGTTACGGTGGTAGATCAAACTAAATCAACAAAGAAGACTTTTTGGTTAGAAGCAATCATGTATGTTTTAGTTGTTACATTAGGATTTATTATCATAACAAGTACGTTTAAAGGCTTAGATTATACGGCTGAATTTAATTGGATTGATAAGAATGATCAAGAAGCTGTTATGATGTATAATTTACCAGCTATAGTAGGACCACATCAAGGAGAATTACTAACTGACGGTAAACTCAAGCCATTATTTGACCTTCCTGCAATTCTATCGGCACAAAAGTTAAATACAGTTATATGGTCAGTTATAGTAGGTTCAGTTCTTTATCTAGTTCTTAGACTTATCTTTAGAAAGAGAATTTCTGCAATGATTCAACCATTTACAAAAAATGTTAATCTGGATTTAGTTGACGAAATCGGATATCGTTCAGTAGCTATCGGATTCCCGGTATTTACATTAGGTGCCTTAATTTTTGCCATGATCTGGGCCCAAATTGCCTGGACACGATTCTGGGGTTGGGATCCAAAGGAAGTATGGGCACTTATCACTTGGTTGTTTTATGCAGCATATCTTCATTTGCGTCTCTCAAAAGGATGGCACGGTGAAAAATCTGCTTGGTTAGCTGTAATTGGGTTTGCTATTATTATGTTTAACCTTATTTTTGTTAACCTGGTAATTGCCGGTTTACACTCATACGCTTAATAGCGATGCTTGTAAATAAAATACTTACTTCATAAATAGTGATAAGAATAATTAATCATTCTTCACGCTGCTATAGAAGAGGCTGGGACAAAACAAAGAGCCAGGCACTTCTGTCCCAGCCTCTTTTCATGATGTCTGGAAGTGGTGCTCTAGTGTTAGCGCGTAAGGGAATAGCACTTTTCTTAAAAAAGACATATGGAGATAATGCTTCCTAGGGATCATTTTCTCCTTGTAGGCAATTTCTTATATGAGGCTTCTTTTTTTGGTACAATACAAATATGTAATTCAGAGAAGATGATAATTGTAAAGTTGATACATAAGGAGGGTTCTTCATGGAAGAGAACCAAAATGCAAGAATATTAGTAGTAGACGATGAGGATCGCATTCGCCGCTTACTTAAAATGTACTTAGAAAGAGAAAATTATGAAATAGATGAGGCCGAGAATGGTGATGAAGCATTAGAGCTTGGATTGAATCATGACTATGATTTAATTATGCTAGATGTCATGATGCCTGGGATTGACGGGATTGAAGTTTGTAGACAATTACGCGAGAAGAAGGCAACACCAATCATTATGTTGACAGCAAAGGGAGAAGAAGCGAATAGAGTACAAGGGTTTGAGGTTGGAACAGATGATTATATTGTCAAGCCGTTTAGCCCAAGAGAAGTTGTACTACGTGTAAAAGCATTGCTCAGAAGATCTTCACAAACTTCCTTTTTAAAGACAGATACAAAAGCGAAAAATGTTATCGTTTTTCCGCATTTATCCATTGATCATGATGCTCATAGAATAACGGCAGATGGAACGGAAGTAAGTCTAACTCCTAAAGAATATGAGTTGTTATACTTCTTAGCGAAAACACCTGATAAGGTCTATGATCGTGAGAAATTGTTGAAAGAGGTTTGGCAATATGAATTTTTTGGAGACTTACGGACAGTTGATACACATGTTAAACGATTAAGAGAAAAGCTTAGTAAGGTGTCTCCTGAGGCAGCGAAAATGATTGTCACTGTATGGGGTGTAGGATATAAATTTGAGGTTAGCTCTTCATGATTCTTTGGAGAAGTGTTGTAGGGAAACTATGGGGAACGATTCTTTTACTCGTTTCCTTTGTTTTATTTGTATTAACTATTTTAATGCTTGAATTTATTGAGAATTATCATGTTGATAAGGCTGAAGAAGAGCTTAATCAGCTAGCTAAGAAAGTATCTAGTGTTATTGAAAGTCACGAAGACAAGGATTTAGCAAGGTCAATCTCATGGGAATTAATTGATGAAATGACAGATATCTTAATAATAGAAGATCAAAATAACTATTGGATTTCCCCAATTAAAGATGACAATATGACGCATTTAGATGTAGAAGATATCGAAGCAGATCAAGAGCTATCACAGGCATTAGTTATGCAGGAAAAAGTTAGTAAACGGACAAATTTAGAATCACCTAATAATCAATTTGCGAACGCAGAGGATGAAGTTTTAATTGTAGGGGTACCTTATAAAATCTCTGACTCTAGATATGGGGCTGTATATATTTCTCAATCGCTGTCTGCCGTCCATGAAACCACTAAACATACGACAAAATATATTATATTAGCAGCAGGAATTGCAATCATCCTTACAACTATTTTTGCCT
The DNA here is from genome assembly GCF_001889165.1 of Bacillus weihaiensis. Classification (GTDB taxonomy): domain Bacteria; phylum Bacillota; class Bacilli; order Bacillales; family Bacillaceae; genus Metabacillus; species Metabacillus weihaiensis. The sequence continues at coordinate 1,541,975 of NZ_CP016020.1, forward strand.
TTTTCTTAACGACTAAGATAACACAGCCACTTAGAAAAATGAGAGAGGTTGCTCAAGAACTTGCTCGTGGAAAGTTTGAGACAAAGGTACCTATCTTGTCTAATGACGAAATTGGAGAACTCGGAATCGCGTTTAATCAAATGGGTAGGCAATTGAAATTTCATATTAATGCTTTAAGTCAGGAAAAAGAGCATTTAACAAATATTCTAAGTAGTATGGCTGATGGTGTTATCACGCTAAATATTGATGGTACAATCCTAGTAACAAATCCACCGGCAGAGAGATTTCTGCAAGCTTGGTATTACGAACAAGAAATGAATGTGGATAAAGGTGAAGAGCTTCCTCCTGAAGCGAAGGAATTATTTCATCGAGTCGTGAATACGGAAAAAGAGCAAAATATAGAATTGATGATTCAGGGAAGAAGTTGGGTTATCCTCATGAGTCCATTGTATAACCAATCTTATGTTCGTGGAGCGGTAGCAGTCTTAAGAGATATGACGGAAGAAAGGCGCTTAGATAAACTAAGGAAAGACTTTATTGCAAATGTCAGTCATGAGTTACGTACACCAATTGCTATGCTGCAAGGCTATAGTGAGGCAATAGTTGATGATATTGCTAGCACCGATGAAGAAAAAAAGGAAATCTCACAAGTCATATATGATGAATCATTAAGAATGGGTCGACTAGTTAATGACCTGTTAGATCTTGCAAGAATGGAAGCAGGACATATTTCCCTTAATTTAGAGGAAATAGATATCGAACAATTTGTTGATAAGATTAATCGGAAATTCCAAGGGCTTGCTAATGAGAAGTCAATTTCTCTAAAAGCACAAGTGAATCTACAGGATCGTATATTTATTCTTGATCCTGATCGTATTGAGCAGGTTTTAACAAATTTAATTGACAATGCAATTAGGCATACAGATAAACATGGGGTAGTTACTATTGAAGTCGAAGATCATGAAAAAGGGTTAACAATAAATGTGAAGGATTCTGGATCCGGTATTCCAGAAGAGGATTTACCATTTGTTTTCGAACGATTCTATAAAGCAGATAAAGCACGAACTAGAGGGAAAGCTGGAACGGGATTAGGATTAGCCATTGTAAAAAATATTATTGAAGCACATAAAGGCAAAATTCAAGTTCATAGCAAAATAGATGAAGGTACGACATTTACAATTTTTATTCCTCGAAAAAGAGAAGATACTGAATAATATTGCCGAACAATCTTGTTTCATACGAAACAAGTATAACTAGGGAGATGATAGATCGTTGGATTTATCATCTTTTTTTACAAAGTCTAGCTAAGAGTTTTTAGGAAAGAAACCATCTATAATCAAGAGTGAGAGTAGCTCATGTTTTTTTACTTGAATGCTATTTAAAATTTTGAACCTTACGGGCTCAGGGGTTTTAGAAACAAAAAAAGAGTTCCTCCCCAGGGAAGCGAGCAACTGGAGCAGCGTTCAATCAGACTGGACTCTCTTGATAAATAGCTACAAGTTTACGAAAATAGGAAGAATGTAAATTGTATTTATATTTTGTAGGTCAGTGTTTCTTTAATATTCCTTTAAAATAAGCATGTATGAATTGATTCATTTAAGTGAATTTTGTGAAACCTCATATTGAATAGCAACAAGAATAAGAAAAGAGTTTATTCTTAAGATAAAATAAAATGGTAAGCACATCATATCCTTCAATAAGAGGATGTTTGATGTTTTAATAAGAATAAAGTTGTATGGAATGGAGTGATTGTAGATGAACTTATATACAAGAACAGGTGATAAAGGTCAAACAAGCATTATTGGTGGACGTGTTGATAAAGATCACCTACGTGTTGAAGCTTACGGAACTATTGATGAGGCAAATAGCTTTGTTGGTCATGCAATGACCTACCTTCTAGACGAGAACGTTCAAGATATTTATCAGGAATTGGAAAAAATCCAGCATGAATTATTTGATTGCGGTGGAGATCTAGCTGTGGCAAAAGAAAAGTACCCTTATAAGACAACAAAAGATATGGTTGAGTTTTTGGAAGGAAGAATTGATGCCTATGTAAAGGAAGCTCCTGAATTAGAAAGATTTATTTTGCCTGGAGGGAGTCAGGCATCAGCGATTATTCATATCGCAAGAACAGTTACAAGAAGAGCAGAAAGATGCACAGTGACCCTACAGAAAGAAGCTTCAATTAATGAGTATGTGTTACATTATTTAAATAGGTTATCAGATTATTTATTTGCGGTAGCAAGAGTGATCAATTTCAGACTTCATGTTAAAGATGTAGAGTATGAAAGAAGTGCTCTTGTATTTAGAAATAACACCAGTAAGGATTGAAGTTAAATGGAATTTAGGCTAATTCAACCAGAAGAAGCAGAGAAATTTCGAACCCTTAGATTAACTGCTTTACAAGAGTGTCCGGAGTGTTTTGCATCAAGCTATGATGAAGAAAAAACTATAAGCTTAGCTAGTTTTAAAGAGCAGCTTACAACTATCAATTCCTATGTATATGGAGCTTTCAGGAACGAAGAGCTAGTCGGGACACTAACATTAGTGAAAGAAACAAAACAAAAGCTTAAGCATCGTGCTACAATCTTTGCTATGTATATCTCATGTGACTACCGAAAAAATGGAATTGGGAAGAAACTACTTCAAGAAGCTATCAAGAAGACAAATGAATTACAGCTAGAACAAGTGTATTTAACTGTTGTATCATCAAATGTGCCTGCCAAGAATTTTTATTACTCTCAAGGTTTTAAGTCATTTGGTTATGAAAAAAGAGCGTTGAAAGTTGATGGAGTATATTATGATGAAGAGCATCTAGTACATTTTCTTATTTAAAGGCTTACTTACACGTGATTGTCGATTTATGTTACAGCGATTCGTGTACCTAGGAAACAATATAGGCTCCTTGCGGTTGCTCTTAGTGAAATGTGAACAACTAGTTTGTGGGAAAAAGTGAAAAAGCTGCACCAAGGCTCCAAACAGGATCATGGAAGGCGAATATCTATCAAATTACCTATTCCTAAAAAGGTAGGATACTACAAATATATCAAAATGGAGACATCGTGAAGTGGGGAAACAACCGACTTCAAGGTGTCTCTTTTTTCTTGCTTAACGATAAAATGCATTGCCTGTGGATAAGTACTTCGTTTAGCAAAAACAGTCTGACTTATTGTACATTAAGTCAATGCCTAGTCTCAGGTGAAAGTCCAGTCCTTGTGACAAAACGTCTCACTTTTAGTCTACTGCATCGAGTTATAAGCTATTTAAAATAAAAGGGAAAGATATTTTATTTGTCCTTGATTGATTAAGGTGCTTTAGGAGTGTGGTCTATTTTTCACTGTACAAAATGGTGAATAATGCTGTACGGAAAACATGAAAAATGTGGTAAAGTAGAATTTGATATGACGATTATTACATAAATATTTCAAATATGATATTTTCTGATTAAATGAAACCTTACTTAATCAGCTACGACTATATAAAAGAAATGGAGGGGCATCAATGGAAGATACCTTTCAGAGGCTTTATGAACAATATCATCAAGATCTTTTTCAGTTTTTGTTCTATATGGTGAGAAGCCGTGAACAGGCAGAAGACTTGGTACAAGAAGTATATATACGCGTTTTAAAGTCTTATAATAAATTCGAAGGAAGAAGTAGTGAAAAAACGTGGCTTATATCCATTGCGAGACATGTAGCAATCGATTGGTTTCGGAAACAAAAAACACTTAAACAGCGTATTTTTGATAAATTTGATTGGGATCAGCAGCAAGTTGTCGATCATACCCAACCATTACCTGAAGAATTTGCCATTCAAAATGAACAAATAAAAAAAATCTATCAATCGCTTAATGCGTGCTCATTAGACCAAAGAACGGTCATCATCTTACGATATATTCAAGATTTATCGATTTCAGAAACGGCTGAAGTGTTAGGCTGGACGGTTAGTAAGGTGAAAACTACACAACACAGGGCTATTAAGCACCTAAAAAAAGACATGGAGAATACATTAAATGAGGAGGGGATAGCTATTGAAAAAAAGAGAGTGGAATGAGGAGGAAATAAAACAGCTTTTAAATCAGCTGCCCTCCATTACTGATCATAGAACTTCTAGTGAAATGTATCAACATATAGAGCGGAAAATAAAAGGACGAAAACAACGTACATGGATTGCTCCAACAATAGCTACTTTGGCAGCTTTATTCCTTTTTGCTTTAATGACTCCTTATCTTTTTCAAGAAATATCGTCATCTAGCTATGAAGAAGCAGCAGATGAAAGCGGGGGAGATCAGGATAATAGCTTGAATAGCTTGACTATGGGAGAGGGGGAAATTGCTAATATAGAAGAAAAGAGTGAAGATGAAGCTGCGGAAGCTAAATTATTTGAGGATAAACAATCAACAATTAGCCCTCAAGATACCTTTGTTATTCATTCAAAAGATCGTGAGAAATACCTCACATTTGCACTTACTAACGAACAATCAGAAATAACCATCCCTTTTAGCTTTAATGAGGATGAACATGTAGAAGATTTAAAAGAAATTGAACGTATTTCTTCTGAGGAAGTTTCGGAAATTATGGAGTCTTTTAGATTTGAATTAGAAGATACAACATTTGCACATACAAAAATACCTAATGAAGTCATCATTAACTATCAAGGGCAGCCAAATCTATCAAGCTCTGCCAGCGAAATATATTACATGGAAACAATTCAAGAAACATTTAGGTGGTTGGGATACAAAAAAGCGAGGCTACAAACTAGAGAAGAAGAAGGTATTGAATTTGGAAATACAGGAATGAAAACTGAGCTTGATATTGAAACAAATAGAAAAAAAGCCTATTTCATTTATAGAATGCAGGATAATTCAAGAGCTTTACTCGTACCATCGAATGAATCTTTTGAAACAATAGAGGATGCTGTATTAGCAATGAAAGAAGGAACAGCAAATCTTAAATTAGAATCACCATTTCTAACTACAATAGATTCAATTGATATAGATGAAGATAAGACAGAATTAGATATAACCTTTCCTTCGAACATAGAATTTGAAGATAGTGAACCCTATATTCTTATGCTTGAATCACTTTTACTCACAGCAAAAGAATTTGGTTTTCAAAAAGTCAAATTTAATGGAGTCAAAATGCAAAGAATTGGTGTTATGAATTTAGCTGAGCCAGTTGAAGTACCTTTTGCTCCTAATCCTATTTTCTTTCATAATAAATAGAGGCTAAATAACTTGTATATTCCCATTTTAGAAACGAGGCTGGGACAGAAGTGCCTGGCACCTTATCGTAACGACTATATGTTCGCACTGATTTATTTATCTAGTGCACACAATAGATTGTATCGGAGGGTGACTGGCTCTTTGTTTTGTCACAGCCTCGTTTTTATTTTTTATTAGGTTCTAAAAGAATATAAAGAAGGGTAATTTTACCTTTGTTTTAGAAAATGAATGTATATTTAGGTAAATATTGTTACAAACTAGTTTTGTTCTACTTTTAGACGAGCTACATACAATACCTAGGATCGAGTTAGAAGATAAAATTTACGCTTTCTACAAAGACACTTTTTTAAATTTTGTTTAAGTTTGGAAAAAACGTAAAAAAAAACCATCAATTATAAGAACGTTGTTTAGAGAGAAAAGACTTGTATCTAGGTGAAAATCCGCTACATGGATTTTTCTTGAAAGCAATCTATGTGAAAAGAGTCCAAAAAAAGATTGTGCTTTTAAGAAAGAAATAAAAGTTTCCGAATAATAGGGGGAAGATGATGGTAGTAAAGATGAAGAGTGTGGGTAAGTTACTATTTGTCCTATTTTTTAGTTTCGTTGTATTTGACACAAATCATGCGAAAGCAGAATCATACATAGAAGAATTACAGGATCAATGGGTACAACCAGTAAAAGGTACAATAACAGACTATTTTGGAACAAGGAATGGTCATCATAAAGGAATTGATATAGCCGCGCCAGAAGGAGAAAGCATTATTTCTGTCGCAGCTGGGACAGTATCTAAATCGTATTATTCCTCAACATATGGACATGTTGTTTTTATACAGCATCCAGAAGGGTTTGAAACAGTGTATGCTCATCTTAGTGAAAGAACCGTTAACGAAGGAGATACTGTTAGTAAAGGCCAACAAATTGGAGTTATAGGAAATACGGGCGTATCGACAGGGACCCACCTCCATTTCGAATTGCATGAAGGGACGTGGACATATGAAAAAGAACATGCCCTTGATCCTGTATTTGTATTTGAGGATACTTCCATGCAAAATGAAAATAAACTGCATCATGGTACCGATAAAATGGACATCCAAACAAAGAAGCTTAAGCCAAATAACGAACTGGAAAAATCGGAAGAGCTACATACCTTAAATAATAAATCAATTAAAACGATAACTGTCTCAAAGAACGATACTTTATGGGGGCTTTCAAAAGAGTATAAGGTACCAATAGCCTCCTTGAAAAAGTGGAATCATTTAAACGGTAGCACTATTTATCCTAGCCAAAAATTAATCATATCCCCTGCTGAGGAAGAAAGCTATGTTGTAAAAGCGGGTGATACCTTATATTCCATTGCTGATTCCTTTCAAACAAGTACGGATAAGATTAAATCAACGAATGAATTGCAAGGAGAAACTATTTACCCTGACCAGGTGTTAATAATTAAAGAATAGTAGTGGGACAATATATATAATAAAATGATTTTTTTGGAAGCCGAATCCTAATTTTTCGTACCTTGTGTTCTTTTTTAATAGGTTAAGTTGGAAAAACAAAGACGTTCTATTGCGCTGCATCTACTTGCTTTGTGCGACCGGTCCGAAAGTCTTGGCGAATACCCCTAAGAGGGATCCCCTTTGACACACGGATCTCATGGAGGAGGCTTTGGCAGAAATACCGATGCCCCAGCCTCATATAAATCATACTATTCAATGACTTTTGTGCAAATTTCTATACATTATCTTTCATTCGTTATATAATAGTAAAAAATCATATGATCAATCTTCGGGGCAGGGTGTAATTCCCGACCGGCGGTGATGAGACATTTAGTTTGTTTCTAAGTCCGCGAGCCGTTATTTTAAGGCAGGATCTGGTGTGACTCCAGAACCGACAGTATAGTCTGGATGAGAGAAGATGGAGGTTCAAGCGTGAAAAATAACCATTTTTAACGCTTATTTAAACTTGGATTTCAGCCCCATAAAACGTTGTGTATACAATGGTTTTTGGGGCTTATTTAAGTTTGAGAACTTTCTCTTTTTCAAGGTGCGATCAGAAAAGGAGAGAAAAGAAATGCAACAAAGTAAAGTAAGAAAAAATGTAACAGTGGGAATGTTAAGTAGTATAGCTTATTTATTATTGATGTTTGATTTCCCATTTCCTGGCCTTCCTAATTTTCTTCAAATCGATTTTAGTGATGTACCTGCACTCATTGCAGCAATTGTTTTTGGACCAATTGCTGGTATAGCCGTAGAGGGAATAAAAAATATCCTTCATTATTTGCTTCAAGGTAATGCTACTGGTGTACCAATTGGTGAATTATCAAACTTTATAGCAGGGGTATTATTTATTTTACCGGCATCCTTCTTGTATCGCCGTAAAAAAACAATAAAAAGCTTACTTTTAGGATTAGGTTTAGGTACTGTCATTATGACAGTCATCATGAGTATCTTAAATTATTTTGTTATTATGCCAGCCTACACACTCTTTTTAAATATGCCAGCTATGTCAGCTGAAGCTACGAAACAATTCGTTGTCGCTGCTATTTTGCCATTTAATATGATTAAGGGAATTCTTATTACATTATTATTAATTGCAGTTATGTCAAAAATTAATACTTGGTTAATCAATCAAATGGCATTGAATTACAAGCATCAAGCATAAAAAATGCTTGAGCTATGCTCATTTTTATAAATAAAAGAAAGGCGCCACCCAAAAGAGCAGGGCGGCGCCTTTCAATGCGCAGATACGAGACTAAGTAAAAATTCTACGAACATTTATTATGAATCTTACCTAAACAACAGCATGTTTAATCAAATGAACAATAGCCACCCTTTTATAGGTGGCTATTGTTCAACTAAATCCTATTCAAATTTCAACGCGTCACCGTCAAATTTTTCGTCAGAGATTTTGATTGAGTCTGTAGGGCAACCTTCGAAAGCATCCATCATGTCTTCTTCTAATGCATCAGGAACTTCTACAACCCCTTGGTTATCGTCTAATGTTACAAATGCGATACCTTCATCATCATAATCATAAATATCTGGTGCAGCTGCACCACAAGCTCCACATGCAATACATGTGTCCTTGTCAACAATCGTGTATTTAGCCATTTAATAAACCTCCTGAATGTATAATACCATAACATCATATGGTAGAAATGGTCAATTGAGTGAATCCTATCTAAAAGATTACATCCTCTAATTCTTTGCCTAATTAGTATTGTAAATCGGTTCTTAGGACATTTCAACAAAAAAATCTATTGAGAATGCTTATCACATAAGGTTTTACACAACTTTTTAGAAGCTTCAAATAAAAAATGTAACCAGAATTCATAAATTTGTTAGAATAAAAAGAGGCAATCGAATATTGTCAAACAATGTAGGTGATATAATGAAAATAAACTATTTCCATGTGCTGTTGCTTTATTGTTTAAAACAATTTAAGGGAGAAAGATCTACCTCTGCTATTTATCATTTACTTAAAGGAAAGAAATCTTCCCAAACCATACAAGATGGTAAACTTTTTAAGGTTAGTCACTTATTCGGACTTTATCCAAGGTTAGAACACACTGTAACTAAAAGTATTTGGGATCAAATGATAAAAGAAGATCTTATTATGCAAGTACCCGAAAAACACTATGTATTAACCGATAAAGCAGAAATTATACTGGAACATGTACTAAAGGATAATCCAATCCCACCTCATTTAAATGGATGGAAGTATGGGGATGTTGGAAGACTTTTTTGGAGGAGACTTTCTTTATTAGTACAAGTTGTATCGAACTTTACTTATAACAGAAGAGACTACTTGCCGTTGACCAAGAATGAGGTAGATCTACATTGGGTTAAATTTTTACTTAGAACCTTAAGGGAAAGTAAAAGTGAACTTAATGACAAGCTTTATAAGGAAATGAGTACGGTACTAAGTAATGTCAGTGAGCAGGAAGCGATGATTTTTGTTTGGAAATTAACATCAAGCAAAAGGATAGGATTAACATATGAACAAATTGCAAGCAAACTTACTCTGGATGAAGAATACGTATACCTATGCTTCTGGAATGTCATTCACCAGATAATTGATAAACACCAGGAAGAGCATGGCAGCTATCCTTTTTTACATTCCATCATTCAAGAAGAATTTAAAGACAATGTGCTAACCTCTTCTTCTAATAGAACGAAATCCTTCTTAATGGAAGGGAAGAGTATAACTGAAATAGCAGCGATCCGAAATTTAAAGGTAAGTACCATTGAAGATCATATCGTTGAAATTACGTTACATGATCAGCAATTTAGTCCAACTGATTTTATTACTGATGAAGATTTCACGATCATTTCTGCTACAATCAATCAACTTAACACTCATCAATTAAAAAAAGTAAGGGAAGAGCTAAACAATCAATATACCTACTTTGAAATTAGACTTGCATTTGCATTAATTGGGAGGGGAAGATGAGAGAAAGGTTAAAGCAGGTACTTCAATCAAAATTTAAATTAAAGAATTTTAGAGAAGGGCAAGAAGATATTATTAAAGAAGTGTTAGCTGGCTCTGATATTTTGGCCATGCTACCTACGGGTGGCGGTAAGTCGCTTTGCTATCAACTACCTGCTTATTTAATGGATGGTCCAATACTAATTGTATCTCCATTACTTTCGTTAATGGAAGATCAGGTAGAGCAGATTAAGCAAAGAGGGGAAAAGAGTGTCGTTGCTTTGAATAGTACCATGACGTTTCAGCAAAGAAAATATGCTCTAGAAAATCTTGGGAAATTCAAGTATATATACGCTTCGCCGGAAATCTTACGAATGGAAGCGGTAATTGTCGCTTTGCAAAGTGCCGGAATTTCTCTTTTTGTCGTCGATGAAGCCCATTGTATTTCTCAGTGGGGACACGACTTTCGCCCTGATTATTCGAAATTAGGTACGTTAAAAAATAAGCTAAATAATCCACCATGCCTTGCTTTGACAGCAACGGCAACAAGAGAGGTTATAAGGGATATTGTACATATTCTGCATTTTCCAGAAGGATATAAAGAGTTTATTTACTCAATCAATAGGCCGAATATTGCTTTGTCAGTTGAAAAATACTCTTCCTCTGACGAGAAAATAGCTAGATTAATTCATTTAGCTAGAGAATTAAAAGGACCTGGAATTATTTATTGCTCAAGTAGGCTCTGGACGGAAAGGATAGCTCATCAATTAAAGGCTTCAGGAATACATGATGTTGGCTTTTATCATGGTGGCATGGAGCAGGAACAAAGAATTCTTATCCAGCAGCAATTTTTATACAATCAGTTAAAGATAGTTTGTTGTACGAATGCTTTTGGCATGGGGGTTAATAAACAAAATATTCGGTATGTAATCCATTTTCACTTCCCATCCCAATTAGAATCTTATATGCAGGAAATAGGAAGATCTGGAAGGGATGGTTTACCTAGTATTGCGATAACACTGCTTACGGATGCAGATTATGAAATACCTAAGTCATTAGTGGAATCAGAATTTCCAAGCTATGATAAATTAACGAAAACCATTTATTATCTTCAAGAGAATAATCAAAAAGATGTATCGAATGAAAATATTATGCAATATATTGGTCTAAATGAAATCCAACTAAGGTATATTCAGAAATTCCTTACAGAAAAGGTCGAGCCAGAAACACTAATTTCATCTATCTGGGAAGAGATTCAGACGAGGGTACAGATTAAATATAAGAAATTGAATGCAATGACATTCTGGATTTCAACGAAACAATGTAGAAGAATGGAGATTCTCCAGTATTTTAATGAAAAGCTTGAATGGAAGGCAAAACCGAAGAATTGTTGTGATTATTGTGGAATACATTATGAAGATTATCTTGGAGAATCCCTAAAAAAAGAATTTGAAATAAAATTAAGCTGGAGAGCTGAACTAGATGATATTTTTGGTAGGGTGAGTGATTAACATTTGTTTAAAAAGCAAAATGAATTAATTAAACAGCTAACGGATAAACAAATTATTCAAAATCTTTATATGACACAGCTTTTACTTTTAGCTATTGCAGTTGGGTTAAGTTTTTTATTATTTGATCGATTTCACGAATTTCTTATCCTTTTTAATGCTCCCTTCCAACAAGCTTTAAAATGGGGAGTTGGTCTGGCGATTATTGTCCTTATCATTGATTACCTTATTTTTAAAGGGGTACCAGAGAAATATGTGGATGATGGTGGTATTAATGAAAAGATTTTTAGCACAAGGTCCATTTTGCATATATTTATTTTAACAGCTATTATTGCCTTTTCAGAAGAATTATTATTCAGAGGAATTTTACAAACCCACTTTGGCTTAGTGACTGCAAGTATCATTTTTGCTATTCTCCATTTTCGATATTTGTCAAAATGGGTGCTTTTTACTATGGTAGTTACAATTAGCTTCTTTATCGGAATCGTATATGAAATAACAGGGAATTTAGTAGCAACAATGATTGCACACTTTTTAATTGATTTTATCTCTGCTCTACAAATTAGAATGAATACCATAAAAGGGGGAAATTCAAATGAAGGATAATCTCTCTGACCAAGCAGAAAATTTACGAACGAAGATGATTGATGAGTATAAGGATCAACATGGGGATTACCCTCCTCGAGGTGAGGTGCACAAAAAGAAAGAAAAAAAATCTAAATTTAAATTGAAATACCCTGTTATCAGTTTATTAGCCTTATTATTCACTTTAGTTCCTATCTTCATTTTTTCCATTCATTTGTATTATAGCGGGAATAATGGATTGAATGGAAATAGTGAAAAAGACAGTAATGAATATGTATACATTAAAAAGCAAGGTAATACAAGTGAATCCAAAGTAAGTAAGGAACCAAAGGAAGAGGCTGAAAAGAGTAGTAAGGAAGAGTCCAATCAACATCCTGATGAAAATCCTGAAAAAGAAACGAAGCAAGAGGAATCAATTGATGTGGCTGCTAATACAGAAGAATTAACTGATGTTAGTAGTAATGAGTCTGTTATCACCACACCACCGAAACAAGAAAGTACTAACCAACAAGAAGAGTATGCTGATATCATTACCCACAAGGTTGGTGCAGGAGAAACACTGTTTAGAATTGCAATAAAGTATTATAATAGTCGAAATGGTGAAGAAATTATTCGGCAGTATAATGGCTTAAATGGTAACGAAATATACGAAGGCCAAATATTAAAAATCCCTATTAAATAATCATTTAAAACCAGCATATGAGGAAGTGGAAAACCTTCTATATATGCTGGTTTTTTTACATAAGGGGAATGAAATTTAATTTTCTAGTTTGAAATAACCATGATAATAAATACATAATAAAGTGGACAACTTCATACATATGTAGAATAAGAGGACTAAAGAAGGTAGTGACTTTGCATATAACCCGACGGATCAAAGGGCTAGCAATTATTGCTACTACGAACTAAGTTCAACTATACTAGGTCGGGACGAAGTAGGATTATGTATGTATGAAGGGGTGTGAGGAAAATAGAGCCTTTTATTCAACAGTTAAATTACCATACTGACTTGCCAACAAAAAAAATGCTAAATAATTTGGTCGATCGAAAAAGAAAATTTGACGGCTATAAAGATAAATGTTTTAAAGCTCAGCTTTTCACATTCACCATTTTAATTGGTTTTCTTGTTTATCTATACGTATATATAATTCAACCATCTGGAGGTCGAATTGAATTTGTGATAAGCTCAATTTTCGATGGGGAATTACATCTTTTCATTGTATTACTCATTGTGGCCGGTTACGCAACAGCTAAGTATTATAAAAAGAAAGAAGATAAAGCAGAAAAGGAATTTCATGCCTTAAGATGTGAAGTTATTAGTAAGAGCTCTGAGTTATGGCCGCAGCCTACTAGGTGGGAGAAACGCCATGATGTTTTTGCTATGATGAAGAATGAATACGATATTAATTTGTTCCACGAAAGTAAATAAATTGAATAAAGCAAAAGTGTGGGTGTTTAGCAATGATAGATCAATTGTTGCTTGCTATGAAACCCTTTGGACGCTATGCTTTTCTTTAAAAAGGAGAGTAGCGTTTTTTTCTTGTTTACCTGAGTGTATAGGTAAATGATGACTCTAGTTTTATACACATTAAATATCTGTATTGACTAAGCGTAGAGTCTTGATCCAAAATAAGAATGGGAAAAATTCATACGTATAGTGTTTAGCTACAGGTGCCTTGGGCAATTTATTGTTAAGGGCTATACCATGCAGCATTTGTGGATAAGAGCATTAACATCAAGCTTCAGCTACTTGAAGTCAATGCCACTTAGAATTGAAGGCAAAGAACACCTTCTATTCTAAGTGATCTTATTGTCCCAGGCTGACCAAGGCGTCCCTTGCAAATTTGTTCTATAATAACAATTATTCATTGTCCGTAATGCAATGGAATCTTAGAGGTGTATCGCATGGAAATTGGTGGAATGGTAATAGTTGTATTAATTGCCGGTGCCGTTGGTCTCTTGGTGAGAATGGCGACAAACGCACAAAAAAATGAATTGAAATTCAATTCTATAACACTTTCTTCTTTGCCAAGTTCATTTGATGGGTTAACGATCTTTTTTATTTCAGATATTCACAAAAGAGAAGTGTCAAATACTCTGCTGGAAAAAATACCTTCAACAGTTGATTTCGTATTAATTGGAGGAGATTTAGCGGAATCTAAAGTGCCGTTAAATAGAATTGAAGATAATTTAAAAAAACTTAAAAGACTCGCACCAACATACTTTGTTTATGGTAACAATGATTATGAGGTCGGGAAAGAGAGCCTTGAGAGTCTATTTAGAAAAGTAGGGATACTCCCTCTTAATAATCATACAGCAAGAATTGAATCGGAGCTTGGCGAAAATATATACATTATTGGAGTAGAAGACTTTACGTTAGGAAATGCAAACTTAGAGAAGGCATTAAAAGAATGCCCAAGGGATGGATTTAAAATCCTCTTAAGTCATAATCCTGATATATACGATCAAATACATAATGAAAATGAAATTTCTTTGATAGTAAGTGGACATACGCATGGAGGGCAAATTCGTTTCTTTGGAATAGGGCCGTATAAAAAGGGAGGCTTATTTGTTCGAAAAAAGGCTATAATACTAATAAGCAACGGTTATGGTACGACTTTATTACCTTTAAGGTTAGGGGCGCCCGCAGAAGCCCATATTATTGAATTACGTAAATGAATGCGGAATTTAATACATTAAATGAAGCCATGCTATTATACAGCATGGCTATGCGTATGTTATACAAAGTTTACACAAGTAAAACTATTCGGTATAATTTTTATATAGAGTTTTGTTATGGGGGATATATATGTCTAATCAAGAAGGTAAATATAATATAAAAGCTGTTTCTAAGATGCTCGGAATCCAAGCGGGGACCTTGAGAGCATGGGAACGTCGATATAATATGATTGCACCAATTCGAAATGAATCCGGTCATCGCCTCTATTCAGAAGAGCATATTAAAATCTTAAAATGGCTCTTAAATAAGGTCAATAAAGGTTTTACAATTAGTCAAGCAGTAAATTTATTAGAAACGAACCAAGTTTCTTATAATGAGAACAAGGATTTCCCACTGAAAGAAGAGGAGCAAGACAGATCTGTTGATTTAATGGACGAGCTTTTACATGCTTTACTTTCCTTTGATGAGAATGAAGCTCATGAATTATTGAATCGTGCATTTAGTTTATATTCAGTAGATAAAGTGGTAATTGAAATTCTAGGAAATTTACTGGTGAAGATTGGTGATTTATGGGAAGTAGGGAAAATCACTTCTGCACATGAGCACTTTGCTTCTTCATTTTTACGTTCGCGAATCGGCATGATTTTGCATACTTTACCTGTAGATGGTTTATTACCTAAAGTAGTTGCAGTTTGTGGACCAGAGGAATCACATGAACTGGGTCTCTTGATTTTTACTTTATTTTTAAGGAGAAAAGGTTTCGAGGTCATCTATTTAGGAGCTAGTATTGCAGAAGGTGATATTGATATTGTCTTGGAAGAGGTAAAACCTGAATTTTTATTTTTATCATGTACATTAGTTAGAAACATTCAAAAAACTTTACAGCTAGTGGACCATCTTTCTGAAAAATTCCAGGAGTTAAACATCGGATTAGGTGGAAAAGCATTTACAAAGGTAACTGAAAAGACCTTAGAGGCATATGACAGTTTCATAGTAGGAGAAACTAAAACGGATTGGGATAATTGGTTTAAATATAAATTATCTAAGTGATTGAAAGATGCAGTCGAATAGGTAAATTGACAACGAGCTATTCGATTTCTACGTAAAAAGAGAATGTAAAGCTTATATAGCTTGTATAACTTCTTTAATCCGTGTAAACTGTTAAAAAATCTAGTAAACATAATGAGGTACATTACTCCTAGAATGAAGAATAGAAGATTTTTAAATGATAAATGTACGAAAGAACCATTTTAATTTCTGTGAACCATCTCGTATAAAAATCATACTATGATTGTATATAGAGCGGTCTCAAGGCAGGAGGGTATGGGATGCGGCTAGAACGATTAAATTATGACAAGATTAAAATTTTCTTAACGACAGATGACTTGAAAGATAGAGGTTTGACAAGAGAAGATCTCTGGAAGGATTCGCTAAAAGTTCAGCAATTATTTAGAGATATGATGGACGAAGCTAGCAATGAATTAGGATTTGAGGCACATGGTCCAATAGCGGTCGAAGTATATTCGTTGCATGCTCAAGGAATGGTTGTTATAGTGTCTCATAGTGAAGATACATTTGATACAGATGATGAATACTCAGATGAATATATTGAAATGCAAGTCAAGTTAGATGAAACATTTGAGATTATATACGAATTTGAAAATTTTGAAGATATTATATGTCTATCAAGACACCTGTATAGAAATGATATTCGAGATGGAGTCATTATTTTATATAATGAAAAATATTATTTACTTTTAAACGACGACCAACCGTTTAATATTGATGATCTAGTATCCATTATAGCTGAATATGGAAGTCCATCCACCTTAACTGTTCATAAGCTAAAAGAATATGGGAAGATCATCATGCAGGATAAAGCAATTGAAGAGGTTCATCGATTGTTTAAATAAGTGAAAAACTTGTTGATATGAGTATCTAAGCTCTCAAAAGTGTTTCAGTTAATGAGAAAATCGAACTATCAGGTGATATTCCAATGAAAATCTCCTATCGTTCGGTTTTTATTCTTTATCACTACATGTATTGTTTATGAATACGATTGTTAATCGCTAGTGTAATGGAGCGAAAAGCCACTTGACTCCGGCGGGGAGGTAGAGGAACGGATGAGACCCCACAGACGTAGCCGAGGCGGCTTAAGCTTCCTGCCTAGGAAAAAGCAGTTCATTTTTCCCCGCGGAAAGCAAGTGGATGCAGCGGAATGGAACGTACTGGTTCTTCCACCTCAACATATTATTAAGGAACAGCGTGTCAAACGATAATCGTTTGTTTTTTAAAAACATGATTGAGTTTTGACCCAAGCTCTTTTAATAGTATGTCCAGCCTCTTTCGGTTTAGCTGACTTAAACTCTAGGTTGATGTTTTTTTGTGAAGTATTATAAAAGAAGTATGTAAAATTAATCATCATCACATGATAATGAGAAAGATCCTTTACACGAGCATGAATATAATCCTGATGTAATCGCTTGCAACAGTGCAAAGAAAATCAATCATTTTCGTTTTTTCTTCTTTGCATAACCCATATGAACGTGTATACTATGTCATGAAAGGTGGACATTCTTTCATTTACTGATTAGATTTAGGAGGTTAACTTTTAAATGGTAGCCGAGAAAAACACCGATGCCCATAATGATAAATTAGATGTCTTAAAGTCAACACAAACGGTGATACATAATGCCCTTGATAAGCTAGGGTATCCTGAAGAAGTATATGAATTATTGAAAGAACCTATTAGATTGATGACAGTGAAAATTCCCGTGCGCATGGACGATGGTTCAGTAAAGATTTTTACTGGTTATCGTGCGCAACATAATGATGCTGTGGGCCCTACAAAGGGAGGGATTCGCTTCCATCCTAATGTTACAGAAAAGGAAGTAAAAGCTCTGTCCATTTGGATGAGTTTGAAATGCGGTATTGTTGATCTTCCATACGGTGGAGGTAAAGGTGGTATCGTCTGTGACCCACGTGATATGTCATTTCGTGAGTTAGAAAGATTGAGTCGGGGCTACGTCCGTGCAATTAGCCAAATTGTAGGTCCTACTAAGGATATTCCTGCTCCAGACGTTTTCACAAATTCACAAATAATGGCATGGATGATGGACGAGTATAGCAGAATTGATGAATTTAATTCTCCAGGGTTTATTACCGGTAAACCCCTAGTGCTTGGTGGATCTCATGGAAGAGAGTCTGCAACAGCAAAAGGTGTAACGATCTGTATAAGAGAAGCCGCCAAGAAAAAAGGAATTAATATTGAGGGTGCAAGGGTTGTTGTCCAAGGCTTTGGTAATGCAGGAAGCTACCTTTCAAAATTTATGCATGATGCAGGTGCAAAGATTGTAGGAATATCAGATGCATACGGTGGATTGCATGACCCTAATGGTTTGGATATTGATTATTTACTGGATCGCAGAGATAGCTTTGGAACAGTAACGAAGTTATTCAATGATACGATTACTAATAAAGAGCTTCTTGAATTAGATTGTGATATTCTTGTGCCAGCTGCAATTGAAAATCAAATTACAGAAGAGAATGCAGGTAATATCAGAGCGAGTATTGTCGTAGAAGCTGCGAATGGACCAACGACACTTGAAGCAACACGGATTTTATCGGATAGGGGCATTTTGTTAGTCCCAGACGTGCTTGCTAGTGCCGGTGGTGTAACAGTTTCTTACTTTGAATGGGTTCAAAATAATCAAGGTTATTACTGGACAGAAGAAGAAGTAGAAGAAAAACTAGAGCGTGTAATGGTTAAATCCTTTAATAATATTTATGAAACGAGTCAAAATCGTCGGGTTGATATGAGACTTGCAGCCTACATGGTTGGTGTTCGTAAAATGGCTGAGGCTTCACGATTTAGAGGTTGGATCTAAACGATATTATTTGCAACGTACAAAAAAATCTCCTATCATTAATGATAGGAGATTTTTTTTGGTAAGGTGAATGTATTTTCCAATCTTATCTCGTTGAAATTCTGTAAAGTTAAGAAAGAATTGAACTAAGCTAAGGTGAAATTGGAGCTGTGTGTTTATCGTAGGAATAGGCTAGATCGTACACGCTGCTCTTTTAACAGGAAAAAATATATATGTCGTTCAATTGGAGATCAAAATACAGGAGTTGGAAAAGTGTGAAAAAGGAAAATATCATCATAGTGGGTGGAGGTCCTTGTGGACTTTCAGCAGCGATAGAGTTAGAAAAAACAGGGGAAAAACCTCTTGTCATTGAAAAAGGGAACATAGTAAATGCCATCTATCATTATCCAACTCATCAGACATTTTTTAGCTCGAGTGAAAAACTTGAAATAGGTGGAGTACCTTTTATCACTGAGAATAGAAAACCATATCGTAACCAAGCGTTGGCATATTATCGCGATGTAGTAAAAAGAAAGCATATTCGAATAAATGCTTATGAAAAAGTAGGCAAAGTCGAAAAAAAAGCGAATGGGAAATTTGTTGTTTTTACAGATAAGGATACGTATGAGGCAAAGTATATTGTGATAGCAACTGGATATTATGACCATCCGAATTATATGAATGTACCTGGAGAGGAATTGCCGAAGGTGTTTCATTATTTCAAAGAAGGTCATCCTTTTTTTAATAAGGATGTCTTAGTAGTCGGTGGGAAAAACTCTAGTGTAGATGCTGCATTAGAACTAGTTAATGCAGGAGCGAGAGTAACTGTCGTATATCGTGGCTCTGAGTATTCTCAAAGCATAAAACCATGGATATTACCTGAATTTGAATCATTAGTCCGTAATGGTGTTATTAAAATGGAATTTGAAGCAACTATTCAGGAAATAACAAAGGATTCAGTTGTATATGAAGTAAAGGATGTAAGAAAAACGATTCCTAATGATTTCGTTTTTGCAATGACTGGATACCATCCAGATCATCAATTTCTAAAAAAAATGGGCGTTGAAATTGATGAAGTAACAGGAAGACCAAAATATCACCAAGAGACAATGGAAACAAATGTCGCTGGGATATACATTGCAGGAGTTATTGCAGCTGGGAATAATGCAAATGAAATCTTTATAGAAAATGGACGATTCCACGGTGAGCTAATAGTTGAATCTATTCGTTCTAAATTAAGTAGAGAATAAATCTAATCTGTTGATGAATGGTATTTAATATGTTCCTTAGGAAAAGAGTCAGGTAGGTTGACCTGTTATTACCTTGAGTTAATACCTAGCCTGACCTAATTTTTACATCGAAAAAATAGCTTCTAAATCATGATGGTTCTGTGTTGTTTCTAATGCTAACATCAGCTTGATTCTAGCCTTTTGACCGTTCAAACCATTACTAAAGATAAGGCCAAGCTCCTTTAATTTTCGCCCTCCACCTTCATAGCCATATACATCTTGAACAATCCCATTAAAGCAACGTGAGACGAGGACAATTGGAATGCTATTTTGTGTGATTTTTTCAATAGCTGGTAGCATAAGCGGTGGTATATTGCCTTGTCCTAATGCTTCTATAACGAGTCCGTCCATTTTAGTAGTTAGTAAAGCGTCTAATAGTTGACTATCCATCCCTGCATATGCCTTAATTAAATAGACATTTTTCGTTAAACTCTTAACCTGTAAAGGAGCATTAATTACTGGATTGTGATGGAAGAACACGCCTCCTTTATTCACGATACCTATAGGTCCATATTGTGGACTTTGAAAAGTAGCCAGGTTACTTGTATGAGTTTTTGTAACATTTTTAGCCGTGTGAATTTCATCATTCATTACAACCAAGACACCTTTATTTCTTGCAGAATCTGATGTAGCGACCTTTAAGGAAGATAATAAATTATATAATCCATCTGATCCTAATTCATTGCTGGATCGCATAGCACCTGTTAAAACAACTGGGATATCAATGTCTAACGTAGTATCAAGAAAAAAGGCGGTTTCCTCTAAAGTATCTGTACCATGTGTAATTACGATACCATTTAAATCGTAGGTGTTGATAGTCCGTTCTATGAAATCTTTTATGTATAACATATTGTCTGGTGTAATATGAGGTGAGGGTAAATGGAAAATTTCTTCCGTAATAAGGTTTACATTAGGAATTTGCTTAATGTAATCTACTAAAGGGTTTCTTTCTCCTGGTCTTACCTCTCCTGAATCATCTTCGTGCATAGAAATTGTTCCACCAGTATGTAAGAGAAGAACATTTTTTGTTGGCATCTTTCTACCTCCTTAAGAAAAAAGAAAATCAATGTGACATTTTCAATTTTACGATATCATGATACGATAATGAAAGAAAAATCTCCATGAAAATGGATTACTTTACGTATTGACTAACTTACATAGTTAAATAGAAAAGAGGCCTGTGAATGATTGCAATTATTTCTGCGGGCATCGCCCCAGGTCTTGCATTATTAAGTTACTTTTATTTAAAGGATCAATATGAGTCCGAGCCATTTTATCTTGTATTCCGATCGTTTATTTTCGGGGCACTTTTAGTATTTCCGATCATGTTCATACAATATGTACTAGAGGTTGAAATGGTCTTCAACTCTGATTTTCTTTATACGTTTGTAGCCGTAGGATTACTAGAAGAATTTTTTAAATGGTTTATCCTTTTTTTTACGATCTACCAGCATGTACAATTCGATGAGCATTATGACGGAATCGTTTATGGTGTTTCAGTGTCATTAGGGTTTGCAACGTTAGAAAATATTCTTTATTTATTTGCTAATGGAGTGGAGTATGCTATTGGTCGTGCTATTCTACCTGTTTCAAGTCATGCATTATTTGGGGTAATTATGGGCTATTACCTAGGGAAAGGGAAGTTTTCACAAGGTGAAAGTCGAAAAAAATGGATATTTCTTTCGTGGTCGCTTCCAATTTTATTACATTCCATCTATGATTCAATTCTACTGACCTATTTAAATTGGAGATACATCATGTTACCGTTTATGTTATTTTTGTGGTGGTTCGCATTACATAAAGCAAAAAAAGCGAAACAAAAACTGACTGAAACAATGCTACCTTAGGGTAGTTTTTTTTGTTTCTTTTAATCAATGAGCTCATAGTGTTCTATCGTTATATTCTGACGGTGTAAAAGAAAAGTCGAACCTAACAGGTAAAGCCTTTCAAAGAATGATTTTTAATTTTTTTGAATTGTATATATTTTGATTGTCATCCAATCAAAATGGTGTGAATTGAATTGTTATGAATAAAATGCCAAAGTCTACAAAAAATACGTTTAAGCAATTACATCTACTTTAGGGAGGCAGCAAGATGAAAAACATGCGCATAGTGTTGATGGTTGCAGTTGTGACTTTAACCACTGTCACCTTTCAATTTTTTTCTAGTAGTATTCCTGAGGCACATGCTTTTTCTGATCAGGTTATTCAAAGAGGTGCAACGGGTGGTGATGTTATTGAGTTACAGGCGAGATTACAATATAACGGCTATTACCATGGGACTATTGATGGTGTATATGGATGGAGTACGTATTGGGCAGTGAAAAACTTTCAACAGATGTTCGGATTAGAAGAAGTTGACGGTTTAGTTGGGCAAAAAACTAAAGACATGTTAAGTAGGTCAACAAATTTCTATAAGGATTTTGTCTACGAACAAATTAATAAAGGTAGAAAGTTTACCCACTATGGTGGTGTACCGTTGAGCATACAATCAGCCCCTTCGGAAGCTCAAATCCAACAAGCAAGAAAGGCAGCTGAGCAAAGAAAACAAAAACAGGAACAACAATATGTTGCTCAAAATGAGCAGCAAGCAAAGCAGCAAGAGCAAGCAAAGCAGCAGGAGCAAGCAAAGCAGCAAGAGCAAGCAAAGCAGCAAGAGCAAGCAAAGCAGCAAGAGCAAGCAAAGCAGCAGGAGCAAGCAAATCAGCAGGAGCAAGCAAAGCAACAGGAGCAAGCAAATCAGCAGGAGCAAGCAAATCAGCAGGAGCAAGCAAATCAGCAGGAGCAAGCAAACCAACAAGAGCAAGCAAACCAGCAGGAGCAAGCAAATCAACAGGAGCAAGCAAACCAGCAAGAGCAAGCAAACCAACAGAATCAACAAACAGAACAACCAAACAATTCGGATAATGAAACGAACGAGCAAGCTAATGCAAATCAAAATCAAAAAGAAACGACAGCAGTGAATATCCCAAGTGGTTTTTCTCAAAATGACATTAAATTAATGTCAAATGCAGTATATGGGGAAGCAAGGGGAGAGCCATATGTTGGACAAGTTGCCGTTGCTGCAGTGATTCTAAACCGAGTTAATAGCTCTACGTTTCCAAATACCGTTTCAGGAGTTATTTTTGAGCCTAGAGCCTTTACTGCCGTTGCTGATGGACAAATATGGTTAACACCTAATGATAAAGCAAAAAAAGCAGTAATGGATGCATTGAATGGATTTGATCCGACAGAAGGAGCAGTATACTACTTTAATCCTAATACTGCTACTAGCTCTTGGATTTGGGGTAGGCCACAAATTAAACGTATCGGAAAGCATATTTTCTGTGAATAGAAAGGGTGACATCAAATGATACGTGGAATTCTTATCGGAATATTATCAATTGCTGTTATTGGGTCCGGCTATTGGGGATACAAAGAACATCAAGAGAAGAATGCGGTTTTGATCCAAGCTGAAAATAATTACCAACGTGCTTTTCACGATCTAACATATCGAGTGGATCAGCTTCATGATAGGATTGGGGCAACACTTGCTATGAATTCGAAGAAATCTTTGTCTCCAGCTCTAGTAGATGTTTGGAGAATTACTTCTGAAGCACAATCGGATGTTGGACAATTACCATTAACATTATTGCCATTTAATAAAACAGAGGAATTTTTAGCTGGAATTAGTGACTTTAGCTATCGAACAGCTGTTAGAGATTTAGAACAAGAGCCTTTGAATGATAAAGAGTATGAAACATTAAAATCAATGTACTCTCAAGCCTCAGAAGTCCAGAACGAGTTGAGAAAAGTACAAAACTTAGTGCTTGAAAATAATTTAAGATGGATGGATGTTGAGTTAGCTTTAGCATCTGGTCAAAAGCAAATGGATAATACCATTATTGATGGATTTAAAACAGTTGAGAAAAATTCTAAAAGTTATTCAGAAAGTGAATTTGGTGTTAGTATGACATCAATGAAGAAAAATACAGAAAAAAGTTTTAAAGATTTAAAAGGAAAAGAGATTGACGCAGATGAAGCTAAAAAAGTTGCAGAGAAGTTTACGAATGAGGAAGTGTCAAATTTAAAAGTAACCGAAAACGGTGAGGGTGCAGACTTTGGTTTTTTCAGTGTTTCTATGAATGAAAAAGACAGTAAGTCTGAAATCAATATGGATATAACCAAAAAGGGTGGATATCCAATCTACTTAGTTCTTAGCCGTGACATTAAAGACAACAAGATTGGCCTGAATAAAGCGACTGACAAAGCGCGTGAATTTTTAGAAGATCATGATTTTGAGAATTTAGATCTCTATGAGAGTGCTCAATATGAAAACACAGGTGTATTCTCATTCGTTTCTATTGAAGACGATGTAAGAATTTATCCTGATGCAATTCGAATGAAAGTGGCTCTAGATAATGGGCAAATTGTGGGATTTTCCGCAAGAGATTATTTAGCAACACATAAGAAAAGAGACATTCCTGCACCGAAGATAACAAAAGCGAAAGCGCAAGAAATGATTAATCCTAATTTAGAAGTACAAGAAGATAGGTTAGCGATTATCCTTAATGAGTATGGTGAAGAAATACTATGCTATGAATTTTTAGGAACTATCGAAAATGATACGTATAGAATTTTCATCAATGCTGAAGATGGCTTGGAAGAAAAAGTAGATAAGCTTAAAAATCCAGAACCAATTTTCCAAGAAGTTTAATATGTCATGAAAGGAATACCTTCTATTTAACAGAAGGTATTTCTTTTTGAAGTTTTTTACTGCTTATCGATAAAATGCATCACTTTTGGATAAGTTCTTCGATATCTGGCTTCAGCGTTAACCCCTCTAGGTCATAAGCAAAGGAACAATTGAAGGATAAGAAGACCTTTTAAACTAAATTATGTTATTGCCCGAGTTTGATCATCTCCTTATTTAGAGAGAAAATAGCAACTCCCTTGGTAAAATAAACCTCTAGTAAGCCTATTTGAAATGACAACCGTTAATTTAAAAATCTGTGAGTTTTAAAAAAATGTTCGGTTGATTCATTCCGTAATCATCTCAATTGTTTTCTTGCACATCAGTTTCTTCCATGCTTTAATAAAAAAGAGAGCCATAGAAGAGAGTGATTTGTGTGATTAAGATAGGGGATGTCATTAACTTAGAAACGAACGGGGAAGTTGTTGAAAAGTTAAAATGTAAACTTGTAGAGAGAAGCGGTAACAAGCTTTTTATAGATTATCCAGTGAACTCTGAAACTGGTAGAACGGCATTTCTAATGCTAGGAACTGAACTAATTGCTTCATTTATAAACAAGGAGAATGTGTACCGCTTTCAAACAGAGGTTACAGGTAGAGTTAAAGAGAATATACCAATGATCTCAATAACGTATCCTGGTGATGATCATCTATTTCGAATTCAAAGAAGGGAATATGTTAGAATTGATACAACGGTAGATATAGCGATTCACCCAATTCATAATGAATTTAAAGCATTTACTGCCGTTACGACAGATATTAGCGCGGGAGGGGCAGCTTTACTTGTCCCGAAAAACAATAGTATTCATGCTAATCAAGTAGTGACAGTATGGTTTGCGCTACCATTTCAAAATAATTCAATTAAATATGTTAAAATTGAAGCCAAATTAGTGCGATTTATTGAGACAGAAAACAACCATTTTATAAAAGTACCAATTCAATTTATTGATATAGACGAGGAAAAACGTCAACTTCTAATAAAATATTGTTTCGAGCAGCAGATCATTATGCGTAGAAAAGGGTTAACTGAATAAAACACGGTATTTTTAAGCATACTAGTCAAATGAATACTAGTAAAAATACCGGAGCTGGAAAAATGAAACGTTTTGATAGAATCTTACTTAAATTAATTGTTATTCAGTTTGTCATCTTAGTGTTTACCCAATTGCTTATACAACAAAAAAGTATTCAGCCTTACTTATCGAGAGTTGTCCAATACGAAGGGGTAAACAAGTTAACGGTAACAGAATGGCTAGAAACATTTAGTCAAGAAGAATGAGGTAGTATTAGTGGTTGTACAATGTGGAAAAAGTATAACCACCTTCCACTACCAATCATTACCCGTGTAAATCACCATATGTAAAACACTACTAGACTTTAAAACTACTTGGAGGAAAAAATGAACCAAAAAATATCAGTTGCAATTGACGGTCCTGCAGCAGCAGGTAAAAGTACGGTCGCAAAAATAATTGCAGAGCACTATGCATATATTTACATAGACACAGGAGCGATGTATAGAGCATTAACGTACAAAGCATTAAATGAAGGTGTAGATTTAAAAAACGAAGAGCTTGTATCAGAAGTGTTAGCTTCAATTCAAATCGACCTTTCTCCATCTGAAAAAGGACAAATTGTAAAAATTAATCAAGAGGATGTAACAGAGGTTATCAGAACAAATGAAGTAACTAATAATGTCTCTATTGTAGCTATGCACCCGAAAGTTAGGAATGAAATGCTAGTTAGACAAAGAGAATTAGCTTCTGAAGGTGGAGTTATTATGGATGGAAGAGACATTGGTACCCACGTACTACCTCATGCAGAACTGAAAATCTTTTTAAGAGCCTCTGTAGAAGAACGGGCTCAGAGACGTTATGATGAGAATATAAAAAAAGGGTTTTCTTCAAATTTAGAACAATTAAAAGAGGAAATTGCAAACCGAGATAAACTTGATTCTGAACGAGAAGTAGCTCCTTTGAAAAAAGCGGACGATGCAATTGAAATCGATACTACGTCAATGTCGATTTATGATGTAGTAAATAAAATCGAAGAATTAATGGAAGAAAGGATTTGATTTAGATGTCATTATATCCTTTTGCAAGATCAGTAGTTGCAGGACTCATTAAACCGACTTACCGAATTAAAGTGGAAGGTTTGGAGCATTTTCCAAAGGAAGGTGCAGTCTTATTATGTACAAACCATATTAGTAACCTTGACCCGCCAGTTGTTGGCGTTACTTCACCTCGTAAAGTCCTTTTCATGGCAAAAGCTGAGCTCTTTGACGTACCTGTGCTGAAGAATTTGTTAAAGAACTTTGGGACATTCCCTGTTAAACGCGGAGGCGGTGATCGTGAAGCACTTCGAGCAGGTTTAAAAGTATTAAAAGAAGGAAATGTTTTAGGCCTATTCCCAGAAGGGACAAGAAGTAAAGATGGTCAATTGGGGAAAGGACTACCGGGTGCAGGGTTTTTTGCATTAAGATCTAATGCTGCAGTAGTTCCATGTGCCATTAAAGGACCTTATAAATCATTTCAATCCTTAAAAGTGGTTTACGGAAAGCCTTTAGAGATGGAGAAATACCGCCAGGAAAAAATATCACCAGAAGAAATGACAGCAATTATAATGAACGAAATCGATAAATTATTAAAGGATTAACAATCGTTTAAGTATCTTTACACAAGACATGCTAGACGTTTGACCTTTATTTAGTATTGGGTCTGTAACATTTAAATAATTTTTTCCGTTAGGAGAAGAAGCTTTCTAAAGTAGCGGGTGCTTCCAAAAGCACAAGTCCTTATGAAGCCTCCTAAAAGGATAAATCCATTATAGTTACCATAAGCAAAATGAAAGAGCTTGAGGGGTTCATAGGAAAAAGGGACTGTTTTTTATCTTAAGACACAGGACTTAATTCCTTCTTATCTTTCCTGATGACCAAAGCGGATTACAGGTAATGGTAAAAAGAAATAAAGTCTATAACATGAATACTTAGAGCCTCAATGCTTTCAAGAGCAAAAAGAGAGTACTCTCTAACATGTCGAAATAAGTAAGCCCCCCACAAACTTATGAGACTGGAGGAAGACTCCTAAGCCTATTATAGCTCGCTTTTCGCTTTGCTAAAGCACGTTGTTAAGCTGAAAATACTTCTAGATAAGTGTTTACTCTCTCCGACTGTATCATCTAAAGATAAATCCTTCTGTGATCGCATGATGAATTGAGCATCTTTTCTAAGAGGTTATTGCCTTGTAAATGGGATCTTTGAACGAAAATTACTTAAGGTTGTATGGGAGGGGAAGTGCAATAGGTGAGACCCTATAGGCGTTTACGCTGAAGAGGCTCACCGCCCGCCTCGGGGGAAGTGAAGCAATTAGTGAGGACTTCAACCAGACTGGGCATTTGATCAATAGCCACGAGTTTAAGAAAATAGTCAACATTTAAATGGTTTCTAACCTCTGTAGGTCTGTGTTTTTTTAAATAAGCCTTTATGAAATTAATTTGAACTATAAAATTAATAAAGTAAATACGTTGATTAATAACGGATTTAAAGCTTACTACTTGACAAAAAGGTACAATTATTAGAAGTTTATAATGAGAGTATTTTCATTTTATTTTCAGATTATTAAAGAATTTGTGATAAAATGAAATCATACATACTATAAATGTCGCGCAGGTTTTGACAAGGAGGTAATTGAGATGGTAGAAGAATTAAATAATGTTCATGTTGAGACACCTGAGGTTGGAGATCTTGTAAAAGGCTTCGTTACAAAGGTAGAAGAAAAACAGGTTATTGTCGAAATAGAAAATTGTAAGCATACTGGTATTATTCCTATCAGTGAGCTTTCTAGCCTTCATGTAGAAAAAGCTTCCGATGTGACAAAAGAAAATGATGAACTTGACTTAAAGGTACTGAAAGTGGAAGATGAAGCACTAGTCCTTTCTAAAAGAGCTGTAGACGCTGAAAAAGCTTGGGATGATTTGCAAAGCAAATACGAGAGCAAAGAAGTATTTGAAGCTGAAGTGAAAGATGTTGTCAAAGGTGGACTTGTTGTTGATATTGGAGTAAGAGGATTTATTCCAGCATCTTTAGTAGAAGCACATTTTGTTGAAGATTTTTCTGAATATATGAATAAAACTCTATCATTAATTGTTGTAGAGTTAGATCGTGATAAGAATAGAGTCATTCTTTCTCACCGTGCTGTCATTGAAAAAGAACAAAGTGAGAAAAAATCAAGTTTATTAGAATCAGTTACAGTAGGCTCAACAATTGTTGGGACTGTTCAAAGATTAACTGATTTTGGGGCGTTTGTTGATATCGGTGGTGTAGATGGTTTAGTTCATATATCACAGCTTTCCCATAACCATATTGAAAAACCTTCAGATGTCGTTCAAGAAGGTCAATCTGTTACAGTAAAAGTATTGTCTGTTGACCGTGACAATGAACGTATCTCTCTTTCTATTAAAGAAACACTCCCAGGACCATGGGCTAATATTACGGATAAAGTAAAGGCTGGAGATGTAGTAGAAGGAGAAGTAAGACGATTAGTTTCTTTCGGAGCATTCGTTGAGATACTTCCAGGAGTAGAAGGACTTGTTCATATTTCTCAAATTTCCCATAAGCATATTGCTACACCTCATGAAGTATTAGAGGAAAATCAAGCGGTAAAAGTTAAAGTATTAGATGTGAACGAATCTGAACAAAGAATTTCTTTGAGTATTCGTGAATTAGAAGAATCGTCCAATGCTTCCGATGAGGACTATAGTCAATATCAATCTCAAGAAGATAATACATCGGGATTCCAATTAGGTGAAATGATTGGTGAACAACTAAAAAAACTAAAGTAATGGTGATTTTGTGAGCAAAAGAGCAGAAAGAAAAATTGAACATATTGAACATGCCCTATCGATAGGGCAACAACGATCAAATGGATTTAATGATTTAACATTTGTTCACCAAAGCTTACCAAATCTGTCTGTTTCAACTATAGATTTATCAACTAAAGTTGGCGAACTTACATTAAGTTCGCCTCTTTTAATAAATGCAATGACTGGTGGCGGTGGTGAAGATACTGTCATTATCAATGAGGCTTTGGCTAATGCTGCGAGTGAAACAAATATCGGAATAGCAGTTGGATCCCAAATGGCTGCGTTAAAAGATCCATCAGAACGTCCTTCATATGAAGTCATGAGAAGAGTTAATAAAAAGGGAATTATCTTTTCCAACCTAGGTAGTGAGGCGTCTGTCGATCAAGCAATGAAGGCTGTAGAGATGATTGAAGCAGATGCTATTCAGATTCACCTAAATGTTGTTCAGGAGCTTGTTATGCCAGAAGGAGATAGAGATTTCACCCATGCTTTAACAAGAATAGAAGAAATTGTGAAACACCTCCATGTTCCTGTCATTGTTAAAGAAGTTGGCTTTGGAATGACGAAAGAGGTTGCAATCAAACTAGCAAATGTCGGAGTGTCGGCTATTGATGTAGGTGGTTTTGGTGGTACCAACTTTTCAAAAATTGAAAACAAGCGACGAGAAAAAATCTTAAGTTACTTTAATGATTGGGGTATTACGACTGCTGCATCTTTAGCTGAAGTAAGCAGTGGGCTTCATAAAGACCTTTCAATTATTGGTACAGGTGGTGTGCAAAACTCACTTGAGGTTGCTAAGTCAATTGCATTAGGTGCCTCAGCAGTGGGAATTGCAGGTTATTTCCTTAAGATTTTTATAGAAAAAGGGTATGACGAACTTGTTCAAGAAATAAAGAATATTCTTGAAGATTTAAAAATGATTATGACTGCTTTAGGTACTAAAAATATAAAGCAATTACAGAATGCCCCAATTGTAATGAGTGGACAAACACATCATTGGTTAACGGAAAGAGGTATTGATACGGGAAGCTTTAGTAGAAGATAAGTTTCTTTAACATTTTGAACGAATAATGAATAAAAGCGTGAATTCACTATGAATTCACGCTTTTTGACGTCTAGTTAATGTGAATAGATATTCTTTCCTTATTAGAGAGAAAGAACTCGTACCAAGGTGGAAATCTGGTACTTTGGGTTTTTAAGGGAGCAACAATCTATTAAATAACAGCAAAACAAACAATGAATTATCGTTTATTTCTTGCTCTTGCAGCATCTGGTCCTTCAAGCTTAGTCGAACCAGGATAATCTAAAGACTGATCTCTGTCTGACTCTACACGTTCGCTTTTCTTAAGCTTCTCCTCTTGACGATCCTTTCCCATACCAATCCCTCCTCCTCATAAGATATTACTCATTTTTAGCGATAATCTACTTTTTATGAGTGCTATTTTTTGTTATTTTCAGGTTAAAGCTATTAAGAAAGAGACATACTGACAAAGTAGGAGGGTTGAAGATGGAAGGAATAATCTTTTACTGGTTACTTTGGTTAGCTTGGATTTATTCTACTTTTATAATGGTAAAAAATCATTTTAGGTTAAAATTGTCCTTTGTCATTTTACTGATCATTTTCTTAAGTAATCAATATGTAAATATAGGTGGGTTTGAAGTAAATGTAGCTTACTTTATTTTTTTACTATCAGGCTATTATCTTGTTTGTAAAGAAAGAAAGAAGATTGTCCTTTTAATCTTTTCAATTGCCACAGCAACGTTTGCCTACGCAAGCATGATGCTATTCAAATTATATGATCCTGTCTGGTTTGTGTTTGATTACCGAATCATGTTTAGTGTTATTGTCGGTTCACTTTCACTGTACTTAGGAAAGAACATTTCTGAGAAATATGGAATTTTTATTTTATCTGTTTGTCAGGGAGAGTACTTGTATCAAAAGATTCTATCTCAATTTCATAATGGCCTAATGGTAGGAGGATTTTTATTTTTAGACATGCTTGTAATGGGATGTTCTTTCATGTATTTATGTTTAAGGCTCCAATATGTAGCCAGCTTTATTGAACAAATGGTACTTAAAATTCAAAAACAACCTAAGGAGAAGCAGGGATAAAATGAATGAATACACTTTACCAGTCTTATTCGGAGTAGTTGTAGGGGTATTAACAAGATTACATATGTTAAAGACAGACTATAGGCAGTATCCTACTTACTTACATGGGAAAATTATTCACGTTGCATTAGGCTTTATTGCTGCTGGTCTTGGAACTGTTGCTGTCCCTTCGATAATGGAGGAGGATTTTACAGCCATCACTTTTCTGACCTTAGCTGCCTCGCAGTTTAGAGATGTAAGAAATATGGAAAGGAATACACTGACAGTTCTGGATGAATATGAACTTGTACCAAGAGGTAAGACATATATTGAAGGGATAGCTATTGCATTTGAAAGTCGGAACTATTTAGTTATCTTCACATCGTTATTTACAACCTTTTCCTATCTTGTTGTAAACATTTATGTAGCTTTAGTCGTAGGAGTTATTTGTTTTCTTATTTCAAGAAGGCTTATGTCAGGGAGTAGAATAAAAGATCTTGTAGATATTGAATTTGTAGAGCCGCATTTTGATGGTGCAGGGCTATATGTTGACAATATTTATATTATGAACATTGGGATACCGGAGAAGCAAGAAGCCATCTTGAAATATGGTATGGGTTTTGTTTTAACACCTAAGAATACAAATTCTAAGATGACAATAGCAAATCTAGGGCAAAGGCAAGCGATCCTCCATGATGTGTCAACTGCACTTGGTGTGTTTAGAGACTCAGGAGAGCCAGCACTCGTACCTTTAGCTAAAAGAGATTTAGACGATGGACGATTAGGAGTTTTTGTCCTACCCCAAGAACGGGATGTGGAGCGAGCTAAACGAGTCATTGGAGAAGTTCCTACACTAGAGAATGCAATAAGAATGCCTTCTGAAGCTAAAGCAAATCAGCGAGGGGGAGGAAAAGAGTGAGTGCATTAGAAAAATATATTTTAGCTATTATAACAACAGATTCTACAAAAGCCTCAGGTGGAACAGCTGTTTTTATATGTAAAACAAAAGAGGAAATGGACTTTTATGCGAAAAACTTAGAAGCTATTTTGGATGGAATTGCCCATGCTATTGGAGAGGATATGTACATTGTTGTTAAACACTAAGTTGTCTTATGATGAAATGTTTGCTACTATATAAAAGTTAAGGAGGTTGACTCATTGGGGTCTGACCCCACCAACAAACCATTGATAGATATAATCTTCCATTGGAAGGTTGAAAATCATTTGGTTTTAGGGGTCTGATCCTTTTGTGAGTCGGCCTTTTTCTATTAAGTGATCTCTATTTGGATGTTAGGTTAATTAAATAGGACAATGCGAGTTACATAAGATTATGGAATGAGTCATTTAAGACAGTTTAATCCATTTCGGGTTATTTAAGAAATTTAATGATATAAGGCTCTTTTCGTATAAAATCATAGACAATTCCAGGAGGTCTATACTTTATGTACCCTCCCAAGAATTCTAGCTCAAGTGAAATTGGCTAAGCGAAATATGACATGACAAAATTCAGATTATAGAGTTGACTTATAGAGTATCGTACCTTGAATTTGGGTCCAAAAGTTTTAAAAAGGCTTAACTTTATATAAAGTAGGTTAATTGTAGGAAGGATGAAAAAAATATGGCAAAACCAGTTGTAGCTATTGTTGGTAGACCGAATGTAGGAAAATCAACAATTTTTAATCGAATTGTTGGTGAGAGAGTTTCAATTGTAGAAGATATACCAGGTGTAACAAGAGATAGAATTTATAGCGCAGGAGAATGGTTAACTTATAACTTTAATATTATTGACACGGGTGGAATTGATATTGGTGATGAACCGTTCTTAGCTCAAATTCGAACTCAAGCTGAAATTGCAATCGATGAGGCAGATGTTATTATCTTCTTAACGAATGTACGTGAAGGTGTTACCGCAGCTGATGAAGAAGTAGCGAAAATCTTATATAAGTCTAATAAACCTGTCGTTTTAGCTGTAAATAAAGTAGATAATCCTGAAATGAGAGCTAATATTTATGATTTTTATTCTCTAGGCTTCGGTGAGCCTTTCCCAATTTCCGGTTCCCATGGACTTGGATTAGGGGATTTATTAGATGAAGTAGCAAAACACTTCAAAAACATAGGTGCTGAAGATTACGATGACACAACGATTAAATTCTCATTAATAGGTAGACCAAATGTTGGGAAATCTTCACTTGTAAATGCAATCTTAGGGGAAGATCGTGTCATTGTAAGTGATATTGCAGGAACAACGCGTGATGCAATTGATACTGTATACAAATATGAAGGTCAAGAATTTGTTATCATAGATACTGCAGGGATGCGTAAAAAGGGTAAGGTTTATGAAACAACGGAGAAATATAGTGTTTTACGTGCATTAAAAGCAATCGATCGTTCGGATGTAATTTTAGTCGTGATTAACGGTGAAGAAGGTATCATTGAACAGGACAAACATATCGCTGGCTATGCACATGATGCAGGTAAAGCAGTCGTGATTGTTGTGAACAAATGGGATGCTGTTGAGAAGGACGAGCGTACTATGAAGGAATTTGAAGAAAATATTCGTGATCACTTTAAATTCTTAGATTATGCTCCGATTGTCTTCTTATCTGCTATTACAAAGAAGCGAATACACACTTTAATGCCTAAAATTATACTAGCTAGTGAAAATCATGCTAGAAGAGTACCTACTAATGTGTTAAATGATGTCATTATGGATGCTGTTGCCATGAATCCAACCCCTACACATAAAGGGAAACGATTGAAAATTTTCTATACATCACAAGTAGCTGTCAAGCCGCCTACATTTGTTGTTTTTGTAAATGATCCGGAATTAATGCACTTCTCATACGAAAGGTTCTTAGAAAATAAAATAAGAGCAAGCTTTGAATTTGAGGGTACACCTATCAAGATCTTTACTAGAGAGAGAAAATAACAAACAGTTTACGTGAAGAGTTGGATTGATAAGAACATTTTCTTATAGTTTGTTAAGAAGGATGTGTATATATGGAGAATATTACTGTCTTAGGTGCCGGAAGTTGGGGGACTGCACTAGCCATTGTTCTAGCCGATAATAGGCATAACGTTAAGTTGTGGGGACATCGGTCCACATTAATTGACGAAATTAACGGAAATAGACGCAATGAAAAATATTTACCTGGCATTGATCTTCCTGAAAGAATTAAAGGTGTTTCACAACTGGATGAAAGCTTAAAGGATACTTCAACTATTGTTTTAGCTGTTCCAACTAAGGCAATAAGAGGTGTGTTAGCGGAAGTGAAGAATATCGCTATAGAGCCGTTAACCATTGTGCATGTGAGCAAAGGAATAGAACCCGACACTTTACTTCGGATATCAGAGATTATTGAGGAAGAGATGCCTTCTCATTTACTAAAAGATGTGGTCGTATTATCAGGACCGAGTCATGCAGAAGAAGTGAGTCAAAGGCAAATTACGACGGTTACATCTTCTTCAAAAAACATGAAAGCAGCGGAGTATGTTCAGGATCTATTTATTAATCATTATTTTCGAGTTTACACAAATCCTGATATTATTGGAGTGGAAATCGGTGGAGCTTTAAAGAACATTATTGCTTTAGCCGCAGGTATTACAGATGGATTAGGTTATGGAGATAATTCAAAAGCCGCTCTAATTACACGCGGACTAGCTGAAATTGCTAGGTTAGGAAGTGTGATGGGAGGAAATCCATTAACCTTTTCAGGACTAACAGGAATTGGAGACTTAATCGTAACATGTACAAGTGTGCACTCTAGAAATTGGCGAGCCGGAAATTTATTAGGAAAAGGTCAAAACCTAGATGAAGTACTTGAAAACATGGGAATGGTAGTAGAAGGAGTAAGAACAACAAAGGCTGCATTTCAATTAGCCCAAAAGTATAATGTGAAAATGCCGATAACAGAGGCTTTATACGATGTGCTTTTCAACGATCGCTTACCTAAAGATGCAGTTGATACTTTAATGGCAAGAGTGAAAACACATGAAATGGAAGACTTAGTTAATATCATGGAAAAACGCTAAGTCATTGGGTTACAAACTAAACACATGAAGCATATAATACTGTGAAATAGACATTTACAACATCCGATAAGGTACTAAAATATACTTGCAGCGGAATGCCGGCAGAAAGCTTGGTATAAGGTTTCTTAAAAAGAATTTGAGATTCATCTGTAATGTAAATAATTTGTACGAAACCTTATGAAACTAGGCATTAGAGTATACACATGCATGGCATTTCGCATAAAATGCAACGTAGTCAAATAAGAGTTGTTCTAAATGTTGGGTAGTATTTAGTCGTTTTTTTGCTGAAGTAAAGTTCGTCCCCACTTTACTTCAGTTTTTTTTGCACTAAAAACGATAAAATGCTTTTAGTGTCTAATTTCGAGCACCTTCAACTCATACTTTTCGATGATAGGAGGCTCCTTGCACTTATCTTATTATGTATGGGGTACAGATTCAGTTGTCTAAAACGCGAGGTTTACCACACTTGGACAAGTCTTAAAATCTATATTATAATCATTCAAGGAGTTTTATACGTAGCATTTTTTATAACCATTGTTATATTAGCAAGCTCACTTATCATGTACATAGAGAAGAAATTTGTACTTAGGTGAAAATCGGATTTTTTTGGTAGTTATTTACCTATTTGAAAACAGCCTATTAAAAAAGGAGGAGTACATATGAATATAGCACTTATGAAAATGTGGATATCATTTGCTTCAATGGGTTTTATGTTTATTTCAATTATCCTCATCTATTTAAGTCGCTATAAATTAAGAGGAGTCTTTAAAGTAATCGTTACCATTTTAGCCTACCTATTTATGATTGTTGCAGGAATGATTATTCTTTTTGTTGTGTTTAGTGGACCTGTTTCTGAATAAATCTTGTAAAAGGAAGTTATAAATATGAAACTATATAAAGTGTTAATAGTCATCGTTGGTTGCGTCCTTTTAACAGGATGTCTTTATCCAGAAGAACGCTTGCAAAAAAATACCGTACCTTATAATGATCAAATAATGGCTGTTCAAACTGCTGTTGATCAATTTCAAAAGGATTCAAACGGCTTGTTACCTATAAAAACAAGAGATATGACAACACCTATTTATCAAAAGTATCCTATTGATTTTTCAAGTATTACACCTAGATACATGGCGGAGCCACCGGGAAGTGCCTATGAAAGTGGGGGGATCTATCAGTATGTATTAGTTGATGTAGAAGAGGATCCTACTGTGAAATTACTTGATCTTAGGATGTCAGAAAAATTACATGAATTATCTATTAGACTTGAAGTCTATCGTCAATCAAAAGGATATCCTCCATTTCAAGATTTGATTACGAATGATATCTATACGTTAAATTATGAAAAGCTCGGATATGATGAACCGTTTACAGTAGAAAGTCCATTTTCAGGCGAATATTTACCCCTTGTCATTGATAATAATGCAAAAGTATATGTAGATTATCGTCTTGACTTAAATCGTGCATTACAAGAAAGTGATCATAGCTTTAAACCAGGTGACGATATCAGGGATTTATTGGTTAAAGAGAGTCCGTTTGTACCTGCATATTCTCTGCCTTATACAGTAGATCAAAATGGAGAGCCGGTATTTCTTGCTGAATAAATGATAGGTTCGGTCAAAAATTAAAAAATTATAAAAAATAGTCATGAACCCTTCTTTGGAGAATAAACTCTAAGAGAAGGGTTTTCTTTTACGCTTTTGTCAAATCTTACATCTGAGAGCAAAAACAAAAAAACTTTGAAACATAGGCATAAATAAATAGGACAATGTCATACATATATAGTGTCCTATAAGAAGACGGATAAGCTTTATCCCAAATTGTATGATCGGGAGGGGATCACTTGGAAAAAGTAGATATTTTCAAGGATATCGCTGAACGAACTGGTGGCGATATATATTTAGGAGTAGTTGGTGCAGTAAGAACAGGTAAATCTACTTTTATTAAAAAGTTCATGGAATTAGTTGTACTACCTAACATTGACAATGAATCTGACAAAGCTAGAGCTCAAGACGAATTACCACAAAGTGCAGCTGGTAAAACAATTATGACGACTGAGCCTAAATTTGTCCCAAATCAAGCTGTTTCCATCCATGTTGATGAGGGACTTGATGTCAATATTAGATTAGTAGACTGTGTAGGTTACACTGTTCCTGGTGCAAAAGGATATGAGGATGAAAACGGTCCTCGTATGATTAATACTCCTTGGTATGAAGAGCCGATACCATTTCATGAGGCGGCAGAAATTGGTACACGAAAAGTTATTCAAGAGCATTCCACTTTAGGTTGTGTCATTACGACTGATGGATCCATCGGAGATATTCCACGTCATGACTACCTAGAGGCTGAAGCTCGAGTTATTGACGAGTTAAAAGAGGTTGGAAAACCGTTTATTATGATTATAAATACGGTTCATCCTCACCACCCTGAAACAGAAGCCCTTCGCCAACAATTAAATGAGAAATATGATATTCCAGTGTTAGCTATGAGTGTAGAAAGTATGAGAGAATCTGATGTAATGAATGTATTAAGAGAATCTCTCTATGAGTTCCCTGTTCTTGAAGTCAATGTGAACTTACCAAGCTGGGTAATGGTTTTAAGAGAAAATCATTGGTTAAGACAGAGCTATCAAGAAGCGGTTAAAGATACTGTAAAAGATATTAAACGATTACGCGATGTTGACCGTGTGGTTGGTCAGTTTAGTGAATATGATTTTATTAGCAGAGCAAGCTTAGCTGGCATTGAAATGGGTCAAGGAATTGCTGAAATCGACCTATATGCTCCAGATGACTTATATGATCAAATTTTAAAAGAAGTGGTTGGAGTAGAAATTCGTGGAAAAGACCATCTGTTACAGTTAATGCAAGACTTTGCATATGCAAAAGCCGAGTATGATCAAGTAGCGGATGCACTGAAAATGGTCAAACAAACGGGCTATGGAATTGCGGCACCAGCACTTGCTGATATGAGTTTAGATGAACCTGAAATCATTCGCCAAGGTTCTAGATTCGGTGTTCGTTTAAAAGCGGTAGCACCTTCTATCCATATGATAAAAGTGGATGTTGAATCTGAGTTCGCACCAATTATCGGCACAGAGAAGCAATCGGAAGAACTTGTTCGGTATTTGATGCAAGACTTCGAAGATAATCCATTATCAATATGGAATTCAGATATTTTTGGAAGAAGCTTAAGCTCAATTGTTCGTGAAGGGATTCAAGCAAAACTATCATTAATGCCTGAAAATGCTCGCTATAAATTAAAAGAAACATTAGAAAGAATTATTAATGAAGGTTCCGGTGGTTTAATCGCAATCATCTTATAATCATAGGATCTCTTTTTTAGAAAATCTCGACTGTAAACGAACTCCTTTAAAATGAGTTTGTTTACAGTTTTTTTTATTGCTTAGCGTCCTATAAAATGCATCGGGTTGTGTTAATCGCTATGACATCAAGCATTCTGACATTTAATAGGTAAATGCCTAGCACCCTTGAGGTACCACTAGTCTATACCGAGGCTCTTTCACTTTTGTTAAAAGAAATGATTCAATATGTGGGTAATTTTTAGAGTTTGTGGGATTTTCGCAATAGATACAGGTCTTTCTTCCAAAGAAGGAAGAAAGGATCTTTTCCTAGCTTGCATACGCTGACATTTTGTTGTAATGAATGTAAG
This sequence comes from Bacillus weihaiensis, assembly GCF_001889165.1. GTDB lineage: Bacteria > Bacillota > Bacilli > Bacillales > Bacillaceae > Metabacillus > Metabacillus weihaiensis. The sequence goes on from NZ_CP016020.1 coordinate 1,580,929, forward strand.
AAAATAACCTAAGCAAGAGCTTGTGAAAATCCATGGGAACAAGAAAAAGTTTTTCGCCATTGGAAGTTGTTCTAAAGAAAGGCGATAGAATGAGATGAACATATATAAAAATAACGTGCTAGTAGATATTGAAACGATTATATAAAAATGATATTGTAATAACGTTACAAAGCGTGAAATCTGCATATTTTGTTTAAATCAAATATTTTAATATAATTTTCGACTTTTTAATGAAAAATAGGTAAAGTGGAAACATTTGTTCTGTAAAAGGTAGAGAAACCTTGATATTATTGGATTTAATTTTGATAAAACTTGATTTCAGATGTTTAGATGTGTTAATCTTTTATCAGTAAATGTTTTCTTAATTGGACGATTCTTCCTAAAAAACCAATAATCATGTTGAAAATCATTGAAATATGTAGAAAAATCATATAAGATAAGCGTGTTGAGAGTATTTCAACATCTATCATGTATAGATTTGAACAAAACTGTGAAGAAATGAAAAGTAGAATTCCATCCCTTTGGGAGGAGGTGAAAGGCATGAATAAAACAGAACTAATCAACGCAGTAGCAGAAGCTAGTGAGTTATCTAAAAAAGACGCAACAAAAGCAGTTGATGCTGTTTTCGATACAATTTTAGATGCACTAAAAGACGGTGATAAAGTACAACTTATCGGTTTCGGTAACTTTGAAGTACGTGAGCGTGCGGCTCGTAAAGGTCGTAACCCACAAACTGGTGAAGAAATCGAAATCGCTGCAAGCAAGGTGCCTGCTTTCAAACCAGGTAAAGCACTTAAAGATGCAGTAGCAGGTAAATAAGTTTCATATGTCATGTAATTGTCATTACATATAAGCTTTCTTCACAGAGCCCCTTGTAAAAGGGGCTTTTCCTTTGTTGTTTTTACTAAGATAATCGTATTCATTCAGTAACAGAAAGACTATTATACATACTTATTTTTGCTTTTAGCCGCGTTTATATGCTAGAATCTGTATCAAACAATGATCAGGAGGACAATATGGGACAAGTTAATCATGAGCAAATTGAACATGCAGTTAGATTAATACTTGAGGCAATTGGTGAAGATCCAACACGTGAAGGTTTGGTAGATACTCCTAAAAGAGTGGCAAAAATGTATGCTGAAGTTTTCAGTGGATTAAATGAAGAACCTTCAGAGTACTTTCAGACTGTTTTTGGTGAAGATCATGAGGAACTAGTTCTTGTAAAGGATATCCCATTTTATTCAATGTGTGAACATCATTTAGTCCCTTTTTTTGGTAAAGCACATGTAGCATATATTCCAAAAGGCGGTAAAGTTACTGGTCTTAGTAAATTGGCAAGAGCTGTAGAAGCTGTAGCAAAAAGACCGCAGTTGCAGGAAAGAATTACATCAACAATAGCAGATAGTATTAGTCATTCCCTTCATCCGCACGGTGTAATGGTGGTAGTTGAGGCTGAACACATGTGTATGACGATGAGAGGGGTTAAAAAGCCAGGTGCAAGAACGATTACCTCGGCGGTTCGAGGAGTATTTCAAAAAGATGATGCTTCTAGACAAGAAGTGTTAGCATTAATCAAAGGGTTTTAACTTTATATTAGGAAATGAAATATAAAACGGGTAGGTGTAACAATGAGTCAAAAAAATGACTTTGTAGTGATAAAAGCTATTGAAGATGGTGTGAATGTTATTGGTCTAACTAGAGGATCAGATACGCGTTTTCATCACTCTGAGAAACTAGACAAAGGTGAAGTTATGATCGCACAATTCACAGAACATACCTCTGCGATAAAAATTAGAGGAAAAGCTCAAATCCAAACTAGTATTGGTGAATTAGAGAGTGATTCAAGAAAATGAGCAGGGTACCCTGCTTTTATTTGCGTTTAACATTCATTTAGAGTTGTACAATACCAATACTGATAAACTGTGTTATAATATAAAATATCTGTAATATTCTATTTTTAAAAAAATTGTGGAGTAAGGTACGAAGAATACACTTATTATAAAGTGATTAGCTCGTCCTCTTTTTTCACACTGACCGACAAATACTAGTTTGTTATAAGTACTGGTATAAAATAGAGATATAAATGTTAAATTGGGGACAAGGGTGATCTATTTGCAGGAATTAGTTGTACAATTAGCGAAAATTAAAACAGACTTAGAAAAAAAGCTAAATCATCCATTTTTGGGCAAACATCTACCTTCTCCAGTAATAGATGAAGATAAGTTATTATTATTATATGCAATTTTTGATGAGATGGACCTTTCAGATGAGCTTAAAGAACATTATATTATTACCGCCATGCTCGTTCAAATCGCCCTTAATACACATGATGATGTATCAACAAAAAACGATATTAATTCACAAGAATTTTTTGAAAGACAATTAACTGTATTAGCTGGGGATTATTTTAGTGGATTATATTATTTAGTATTATCAGAAGTTAAGGATATTGATATGATAAAGGTATTTGCGCTAGCAATTAAAGAAATTAACGAACACAAGATAAAGCTTTATCATGAAGACGAGAGTAAAGAATTATCTATTTTGGAAAGCTTAGAGGTTGTTGAAACTTCTTTATTTAAGAGAATTACACAATATTATAAGTTAGACTTTCATCGTTTGTTGGCTAGTAAATTCCTCATATATAAAAGGCTATCTCATGAAAAATTTCATAGTTATGATAAGGGAATATTACCATTTTCCTATCTGACTAAAGCATGTAGTGAATTAGTTGAAGAAACGACGTTATTACTAAATGATTCGACGTTTAAGAATCCTGAAATTAAGAAATTACTTGTGAAACGTCTTCATGCAATTCAATTTTATGAATCATTACATGATAATAATGCTGTGGAAGAAGGTCTGTGATCATGGGTCAATCAAAAGAAGAAAGAGTACATAATGTTTTTGAAAAAATCTATAAAAACTATGATCAAATGAATTCCGTTATAAGCTTTCAACGTCATAAGGCATGGCGTAAAGAGACAATGAAACGAATGAAAGTGATGCCTGGACAGCAAGCTCTAGATGTATGCTGTGGGACAGCTGATTGGAGTATTGCGTTAGCCCAAGAGGTAGGAGCTGAAGGAAAGGTAATAGGACTTGATTTTAGTCAGAATATGCTTAAAATTGGTCAAGAAAAAATAGAGCAATTACCTTCCAGTAATATCGAGCTAATTCATGGGAATGCAATGAGTTTACCATTTGAGGATAATAGTTTTGATTTTGTAACAATTGGATTCGGGTTAAGAAATGTACCTGATTATATGCAAGTACTTAAAGAAATGCACCGTGTGCTCAAGCCAGGTGGAAAAGCGGTCTGCTTAGAAACTTCTCAGCCAACCCTTCCTGTATTTAAACAATTCTTTGCATTTTATTTTCGTTATATTATGCCAGTATTTGGGAAAATTTTCGCTAAAAGTTATTCTGAATATTCATGGTTACAAGAATCGGCTCGTGATTTTCCAGGAATGAAGGAATTAGCTGCAATGTTTGAAGAAGCGGGATTTGATAAAGTAGAAGTAAAAGCATTTACTGGTGGAGCGGCTGCAATGCATGTAGGATTGAAAAATAAATAAACATTCACTGTGTTTATAGACCACTTTGTGATTAAAGAGTAACTTCTATCCGACAAGGGATCACTCTAAAAAAGTGGTCTTTCCTACTTTTTTAAACGAAAGTAGTGGGAAATGTGTTACGATATATGAATATATGGGTGTAAGAAAAGAAGCTATGCTGTTTTTTCTGAAGACGATAATTACTTAGTTTTCGTCATCGGAATTTACACTGGTGGGTTTTTATTGTTCGTTTTTATCCTTACCCTACTGTAAGTTTTTACAGGCTCTGAACTTCAAGGACATAGAAGACATTTTAACAGCTACGAATGATAAATAATCTAGCCCATTTGTAAGGCCACAAAAAGAAGTAGTAAGGTGAATAATATGAAATTTAAAGCATTATTTTCTTTTTTAAATAATGAACTTTCCATTATTGAACAGGAACTTGAGAAAACAGCAGTTTCTGAATACCCTTTGATAAAAGAGGCGAACCTTGAGCTTTTACAAGCCGGTGGAAAACGTATTCGTCCTGCTTTTGTACTTCTATCATCGATGTTTGGGGACTTTGACATACACAAGGTTAAACATGTCGCAGTCGCACTAGAGACAATACATATGGCTTCTCTAGTACATGATGATGTTATTGATGATGCCCAATTGCGCCGAGGTAAGCCCACTGTGAAATCAAAGTGGGATAATAGAATCGCGATGTATACTGGGGATTACCTGCTTGCTCGGTCACTAGAAGTAATGACAAACGTTAAAGACCCACTAGCGCACAAGATTTTGTCAAATGCTATTGTTGAAGTTTGTTTAGGAGAGATTGAACAAATTAAAGATAAGTATGATGTGGACCAGTCGTTTCGTACATACCTAAAACGTATTAAGAGGAAAACAGCTCTATTAATAGCTGTAAGTTGCCAATTGGGAGCTCTTTCAGCTGGTGCACCTGAAGAAATACATAGAAAGCTCTATTGGTTTGGCTATTATGTAGGAATGTCCTTTCAGATAACAGATGATATTTTAGATTTTACCGCAACAGAAAAAGAGCTTGGCAAGCCTGTAGGAGGAGACCTTTTACAAGGGAATATTACGTTACCTGTATTATATGCTCGTGAAATACCAGGATTTAAAAGTAGATTAGAGAGCATTTCCATTCATACTAAACAAGAGGAAATGAAGCCTATTTTAGATGTTATCCAAAACTCAGATGTGATTGATAAATCAGCAAGGGTAAGTGACATGTATCTTCAAAAGGCTTTTGATATTTTAGAGACTCTTCCTAAAAATAAGGCAAGATCGACTCTTTATAGCATTGCTAAGTATATTGGAAAAAGAAAATTTTAAATTTTATCCATAAATCTTCACCCCTTACATTGCAATCATAATAACGACATGGTATTATTTTCTTGGGGTATGAAAGCCTATACATAATTTTCTAGGGGTGGAGAATTTATTATGGAAAAAACATTTTTAATGGTTAAACCTGATGGTGTACAGCGTCAACTTATCGGGGAAATTATTTCTAGATTTGAAAGTAAGGGCTTACAACTTGTAGGTGCCAAATTAATGACAATTCCAACTGAACTAGCTGAAACGCATTACGGAGAACATGAAGGTAAGCCATTTTATGATTCTTTAGTAAAATTTATTACATCTGGTCCAGTTTTTGCTATGGTTTGGCAAGGTGAAAATGTTGTAGAGCTATCTAGAAAAATGATGGGGAAAACGAATCCGAAAGATGCAGATCCTGGCACAATCCGAGGAGATTATTGCATGGTTGTGGATAAGAATATTATTCATGGTTCTGATTCTCCTGAAAGTGCAGAAAGAGAAATTTCATTATTTTTTAATCAGAACGAACTTGTAGAGTATTCTAAACTAATTAACGAATGGACTTATTAAGATATGACGTAAAAGCTAGCGGAAGCTAGCTTTTTTTCGTTCTCATGGATAGTAGTTGGCTGCAGTATGGAAGAATAACAAAATTACGAGATACCTTTCTTTAAAAATTTCGCAAATTCCCACAAATATAAGCTATACTATTACATATTCGGGAACATAAGAAGATGTTTCCTCTAATTTACGAGCATTAGGAGAGTTGGGAATGATTGATCAAGATTATGAACAATTTATTAAAAACATTAAAGTGAAAACGGGCATTGATCTCTCCCTCTATAAAGAGGCTCAAATGAAGAGAAGACTAACTTCTCTTTATGAGAAAAGAGGCTTTTCAAGCTTCAGTGATTTTTACCTTGGGATGAATAAAGAAAAAGAAATTTACTATGAATTTTTAGATAGGATGACAATTAATGTCTCTGAATTTTATAGAAATTATAAAAGATGGGAAGTACTTGAAGAGAAAATTCTTCCTAATATGCTAAAGAAAACAAATCAATTAAAGGTATGGAGTGCGGCATGTTCAACTGGAGAAGAACCCTATACGTTAGCCATGATATTATCAAACTTGGTTCCCCTTTCTAAAGTTAAGGTGTTTGCGACTGATATTGATGATAATGTGTTGGCAAGAGCGAAACTTGGTGTTTATCCTGAGAGATCACTGAATGAAGTTCCAGAGAATATAAAGAAAAAGTATTTTGAAAAAGAAGGGTCCACATACAAAGTGATTCCTGAAATTAAAAATGCTGTAACATTTAAAAAACAAAATTTGTTATCAGACACATTTGATAATGGATTCGATCTAATTGTCTGTAGAAATGTACTCATTTATTTTACCGAAGAAGCTAAAGAAAATTTATACCATAAATTTAGTCAATCATTAAAAAATGGTGGGATTTTTTTTGTTGGCAGCACTGAACAAATCTTTAACGCTGATCGCTATAATTTTACATCAGTTGATACATTCTTTTATCAAAAATCCACATAATCCGTTTAGAAGAACAAGTTAAAAAAGATTTTGATTTACCATCTTGTATGGTGTTCAAGATACCACTTTTAAAAACAAGACTCCTTCATTCTGAGAGCAGGTGAGTACAAGTCTCCCTCAAGGAGGAATGAAGTTATTTTTGCATTGTTTTGCTTTACGTTTTTATAGTACAAAACTAAAGAGCGATAAAGGGTAAGGAAAAGGGTAGAAAAACCGAAAAAAACTCGTATTGTTTTATAAAGTTGAAATAATTCTATTTTTTTTATACAACTTATGATATATTATTCTTACTTAAAAGCGTTAGTGCGTTGAAGGGAGAGAGTGAAATGAGGTATTTAACTGCTGGAGAATCACATGGACCTCAATTAACAGCTATAGTTGAAGGTGTACCGTCAGGCTTAAATATAACGGCAGAGATGATTAATAAGGATTTAGCCAGAAGACAAAAAGGACATGGTCGCGGTAGAAGAATGCAAATTGAAAAGGATCAGGTTCAGTTATTAGGTGGCGTTCGTCATGGGAAAGCATTAGGTTCACCAATCTCATTAGTTGTAGAGAATAATGACTGGAAGCATTGGACTAAAATTATGGGTGTTGAACCGATTTCTAATGAAGAAGAACAAGAAGTTAAACGACAAATATCCAGACCGCGCCCAGGACATGCTGACTTAGTTGGAGCTATTAAATATGGGCATCGTGATATGAGAAATGTATTAGAGCGTTCTTCTGCACGGGAAACAACTGTTCGAGTGGCAGTAGGGTCATTAGCTAAACAAATTTTAGCAGAGCTTGGTATAAAAGTAGTTGGACATGTCCTAGAGATTGGCGGTATTAGAGCTGAAAATACAAACTATAAAGATATAGAGGATCTTTTGAACGTAACAGAGGAATCACCAGTTAGATGTTACGACAAAGAAACAGAACAAAAAATGATGGACGCTATTGATCAAGCAAAGGCCAATGGTGACTCAATCGGAGGTATAGTTGAGGTTGTAGTGGAAGGGTTGCCAGCTGGTATTGGAAGCTATGTACATTACGATCGAAAGCTTGATAGTAAAATTGCCGGTGCAATTGTAAGTATTAATGCGTTTAAGGGCGTTGAATTTGGCATCGGATTTGAAGCTGCACGTAAGTTTGGTAGTCAAGTACATGATGAAATTCAATGGTCAGAGGATGATGGCTATACACGTCGTACAAATCGTCTAGGAGGATTTGAGGGGGGCATGACTACTGGGATGCCCGTTATTGTAAGAGGTGTGATGAAACCAATCCCTACATTATACAAACCTTTACAAAGTGTAGATATTGATAGTAAGGAGCCTTTTAGTGCAAGTATTGAACGCTCAGATAGCTGTGCGGTTCCAGCAGCCAGTGTTGTTGCTGAATCTGTTGTAGCTTGGGAAATTGCTAATGCGATTGTTGAACAGTTTGGACTTGATCGAATGGATTTAATAAAAGAGAATGTGAATAAAATGAGAGAATATTCGAGGGGATTTTAATGCAATCAGTTCAAGTAAAAACAACTGATTCTATATATCCCATTATCGTCGGTGAGAATATTCTCCACGAACTTACAACGATTTTGGCGACTTTAGAGCCTTCAAAGGTGTTACTTGTTACGGACGACCGTGTAGATCAGCTTTACGGTGATAAGCTCTTAGACCTCTTGAAAAAGAATTGGTCGACATGTAAGTATGTAATTGAGAACGGTGAGGCTTCAAAATCTTTCCCGGTTTTTTATAACATACAAACCTACGCTTTAAAAGAGAAACTAGATCGAAACTCTGTCATTATTGCTTTCGGTGGAGGAGTTGTGGGCGATTTAGCAGGATTTGTTGCTGCTACATTCATGAGAGGTATACCATATATACAAGTCCCAACAACACTATTAGCCCATGATAGTGCTGTAGGAGGAAAAGTAGCCATTAATCATCCAGAGGGTAAAAATATGATTGGTGCTTTTTATCAACCGAAAGCTGTACTATATGATAGCTCATTTTTGAAAAGCTTACCGAAGGATGAACTGCGTTCAGGCTTTGCAGAAGTCATTAAGCACTCATTAATACGAAATGAAACCTTTTATCATTTTTTGAACTCAACTATTAAAGATTTATCCGACCTTACTTCAGAACGATTGAGTGATATGATTCTTGAAGGAATTAAAATTAAAGCTGATGTTGTTTCTAAAGATGAAAAGGAATTGGGGCTACGGGAAATTTTAAATTTTGGGCACACATTAGGGCATGCTATAGAATCACAAGCAGGCTATGGGAAAATTTCACATGGTGATTGTGTGGCGATCGGAATGACATTTGCAGTTTGGTTAAGTCAAAAGACCTATCATCATCATTTAAATTACGATGAAATTGTAAAATGGTTTAACCAAATTGGATTTCCAACCAGAATTCCAACATCGTTCTCTTCAGAGGATTTATTGAATAAAATGTTGTCAGACAAGAAGACAAGATCAAATCAGATCAAAATGATCTTACTAGAAAAAATTGGAGTAACAACGTCTAAAGTATTTACTAAGGAAGAACTCCTTACATTACTTGAACAATGGAGAGAAATGGAAGAGGAGGAGATTGTTTGATTAGGGGAATTAGAGGAGCCATTACAGCTTTTGATAATGATGTGAATGAGATCATTGATGCTACTGGAGAACTTTTGCAGCAAATGGTTGAGAAAAATAAGATCGAACCAGAAAATGTAGCGCAAGTAATCATGACAGTTACAGAAGATTTAACCGCTACTTTTCCTGCAAAAGCATTAAGAGATATGAGTGGCTGGACGTTTGTTCCAGTAATGTGTATGAAGGAAATTCCTGTTCCGGGGAGTCTGGAAAAATGTATTAGAATTATGATGACAGTTGAGACGGGTGTAGATCAAAAAGATATACAACATATCTATTTGCGAGACGCAATTGTACTTAGACCAGATTTATCCACAAAATAATGTAAGATTTCTATTCTTGACATTATTTAGTTAATTGTATTAGGATTAAGTAGAAGATTAGAAAGTTAGTAGATGAGATAAGATAAGAGTATAGGGTAGCAGAGAATGAGTTAGTTTAGCTGAGGAACTTTTATGAACGGCACAAGTCTACCCAAAAACATACGGTGTTTTTGGGTTTTATTTTATTAAGAGCAACATTAAATATGGTCAATGAGTGGTGGGTACTACTAGGAACGGGGAGAGATGACTCTCTCTTATGCAACTAGGTTGAGAAATCACTTGTTAAGAATACCGCGATAGTACCTTCTCCATATGAAATGAGAATTGCTTAAATAAATATGTGCAAATCTTCAAATCCATATATCCTCCTAAATCTCATTCTCCAAAAATTTTGGAGGAGTGAGCTATATTGAATTTTTCTTCTTTTTCAACTTTCTGTGAAGAAAGTAAACATTATCGAACAATCCCCATTGTGAAAAATTATATTGTTGACACATTAACGCCCATTCAATTATTTCAATTATTTAAAGATGAAGCCGTTTATTTATTAGAAAGTAAGGACGCTGAATCGTCATGGTCTCGTTATTCATTTATAGGATTAAATCCTTTCTTATTTATTGAAGAAAGTCATGGTGAATTTGCGATTCTAAATGAACAAAGAAAAACAGTATCAAAATCAAATTCAATAACAAGTACATTTAAAGATTTACAATCTAGGCTGCAGATTAAACTTCCTGACCTTGATATCCCCTTTGTAGGTGGTGCTGTTGGCTACATTGGCTATGATTCAGTGTCACTTTTTGAGAAGGTAGAGAAACATTCTAGAGATGATTTAAATCAACAAAATTGTATGTTCTTTGTTTGTGAAACAGTCATTGCCTTCGATCATCAGGATAAACAGCTGTATTTTATTCATTACGCAAGAGTGAAGGGGAACGAGCAAGAAGCTCAATTGAAAGCCACATACGAATTAGCTGAAGCTAAATTAAATAAGTATGTAAGTATGCTTAAACAAGAAGGGAAGCCAGAGCAGCTACCATTAAATAGTTCCGATTTTACAGGTGTAGATTTTAGCGGGATAAAATCCAATTATAAGAAGGAGAAATTCCTCTCTGATGTTGAGAAAGTGAAGGAATATATACGAGCAGGTGATATTTTTCAAGGTGTATTATCCCAAAGATTTGAAATTCCTATTTCTACAGACGGGTTTTCCCTTTATAGAATATTAAGAATCGTTAACCCTTCCCCATACTTATTTTATATCCGTATAAATGACACTGAATTAGTAGGAAGTTCACCTGAGAGGTTAGTATATATTCAAAATAAACATTTAGAAATCCATCCTATAGCAGGAACTAGAAGAAGAGGTAAGACAACAGAAGAAGACCTTTTCTTTGAAAAGGAATTACTAAATGATGAAAAGGAAAAAGCTGAGCATTACATGCTTGTGGACCTTGCTAGAAATGATTTAGGAAGAGTTGCAGAGTATGGTTCAGTTCAGACACCTACTTTAATGGAAGTTGGACGATTCTCCCATGTAATGCATCTTATCTCAAAAGTAACAGCCAGTTTAAGAGATGACATCCACCCAATGGATGCGTTATTGTCCTCATTCCCAGCAGGAACGGTATCAGGTGCTCCAAAAATAAGAGCCATGCAAATTATTCAGGAATTAGAACCGACTGCAAGAGGAAGCTATGCTGGTTGTGTAGCTTATGTCGGCTTTGATGGGAATATAGATTCTTGTATTACAATTCGAACAATTACAGTGAAAAACAATACGGCATATGTCCAAGCGGGGGCAGGTATCGTTGTTGATAGCGTACCAGAATTAGAATGGAAGGAAACATGTAATAAAGCGAGTGCTATGTTAAAGGCAATTCAATTAGCTGAAAAAGTATTTTCTAAGGAGGATATTCATAATGAAACAACTGCTAGCACATTGTATTGAAGGAAATACATTATCTGAAGGGCAGGCTGAGCAAGTAATGAATGAGATAATGAGTGGTCACGCTACTCCAAGTCAAATTGCTAGCCTTGTTTCCATTATGAGACTTAGAGGAGAAACAGTTGATGAATTAGTTGGCTTTGCAAGATCTATGAAGAAACATATGGTATCAATTGAGTATCCTCATAGTGTTGTAGATACCTGTGGTACAGGTGGTGATGGAGCTTCTACTTTTAATATTTCAACAGCAGCTGCTATTGTCACATCTTCTTTAGGTGTAAAAGTAGCAAAACATGGGAATCGTGCGGTTTCCTCTAGTAGTGGAAGCGCAGATGTTCTTGAAAAGCTAGGATTATCTATTCAGATATCACAAGAAGAAGCAATAAAAAGCTTAAACGAACAAAATATGAGTTTTTTATTCGCACCTATGTTCCATTCTTCAATGAAACATGCTGTGAATCCAAGAAAAGAGATTGGATTTAGGACGGTATTCAACCTTTTAGGTCCATTATCAAATCCTGCTAATGCAAAAAGACAAGTTATTGGTGTTTTTTCAACAGATTATGCTGAAAAAATGGCAGAGGCTTTAAAACGTTTGGGTTCCGAACATGTTTTACTTGTTACGGGAAAGGATGGATTGGATGAAATCTCGATATCGACAGAAACAGATATAGTAGAACTAAAAAATGGGGAGATTTCACGATATATTCTTCATCCTAAAGATGTTGGACTTTTTACTAGCAATCAAGAAGGGTTACTTGTGAAAAACGCAGAGGAAAGTGCTAAATTAATTGAAGAGATTTTTAATGGGAAAGGCCCTGAAAGTGCAGAAAACATCGTTGCCATAAATGCAGGAGCAGCACTTTATGTAGCTAATTATGTTCAAACAATAGAAATGGGGGTCTTACTTGCTAAGGAAACAATCCAAAATGGTAAGGCTCTTCAACAATTAAAAGACTTAAGAAGCTATCAGCGGGAGGAAAATTATGCTTGATACTATTATCCAAAGAAAAAAAGAGGAACTTAAAAGCCTGGTATTACCGGAACTGAGACCAGTAGACAAAAGATCTTTTCTTCATGCGTTGACGACTCCAAACAGAGTGGTTGGTCTAATTGCTGAAGTGAAGAAAGCCTCACCATCAAAGGGAATAATTAAGGAGAACTTTCACCCGGTTGAAATTGCTCGTGCATATGAAAAAGGTATGGCAGATTGTTTGTCTGTATTAACGGATGTTTCATTTTTTCAAGGGCATCGCGATTATTTATATGAAATAAAACAACACGTGGATCTACCTGTATTAAGAAAGGATTTTATTATTGATTCCATTCAGATAGAAGAATCAACACGAATTGGTGCTGATGCTATTCTGTTAATAGGAGAGGCTTTGGAGCCATCTCACTTGAAAGAGCTTTATCAACATGCAATGGAAGTAGGTTTAGATGTTTTAGTAGAGGTTCATGATCAAGATACACTTGAGAAGGTTCTCTCAGTTATTACTCCTAGAATACTAGGGGTAAACAACCGTAATTTAAAAACATTCGAAACAAATTTACACCAACTAGAAAAGATGGCTTCCATCATTTCACCTGATACTCTTCTGGTGGGTGAGAGTGGCATCCATACAAATGAGGACTTAAAAACAGTTCAACGATACGGAGCAAAGGCCATATTAGTAGGGGAATCGCTTATGAGAAAAGAAAATCATACTCTTGCAATCAGTGAACTCTATGGAGAACGGTAAGCATGGTTCTACCAAAGTTAAAGTATTGCGGAATTAGAAATGAATGTGACTTAAAGCTTGTATCACACTCATTAAATCAGTATGTCGGATTTATCTTTGCAGAAAGTAAACGAAAAGTTTCACCTTTAGATGTACGAAAATGGCTTGAACAAGTTAAAATGTCTAATAAAAAATTAGTAGCGGTCTTTGTTAATCCAAGCTTGGATGAAATAAAGGAAGCTTTTAAAGAAGTTCACTTTGATGTAATTCAATTTCATGGAAATGAATCAGTAGATTTTATTAAGAAAGTAAAAGCTTTATATAGCACGGAGGTTTGGAAAGCTCTTCATCATCACAGTCAAACTTTAAATGAGATGGATGTCTATAAAGAGATAGTAGATGGATACGTAATTGATTCTAGGACAAAAAATGAGTGGGGAGGTACAGGTAAATCGTTTGATTGGAACGCTGTACCTGCTTATATAGAGTTTTCTACTAGTCATCAAAAAGCTTGTTTTATTGCTGGTGGCGTTAATAAAGATAATATTTTAAGATTAATAGATTTAAAGCCGGATGGCATTGATTTATCAAGTGGTATTGAAGAAAACGAACAGAAAGCTGCTCATAAAATTGAAGAGCTTGAAGAAAGGGTGTTACAACATGTCAAGTTATCCTGATAAAAGAGGAAGATATGGAGAATTTGGTGGACGATTTGTTCCGGAAACATTAATGAGTCCATTAGCAGAAATTGAATTAGCGCATAACGAGGCAATGCAGGATGCTTCCTTTTTAGCGGAATACCACCGATTACTTAAAGAATACTCTGGAAGGCCTACAACCATTACGTACTCTGATCATTTAACTGAAGAATTAGGCGGCGCTAAAATTTACTTAAAGCGTGAGGATCTAAATCACACAGGTGCCCATAAAATTAATAATGCGATTGGCCAAGTTCTTTTAGCAAAACGCATGGGAAAAACAAAGGTGATCGCTGAAACAGGTGCTGGTCAGCATGGGGTAGCTACAGCGACAGTTGCAGCGAAATTTGGTATGGAATGTAAGGTGTTTATGGGTGAAGAAGATGTCAAGCGTCAACAACTAAATGTATTCCGTATGCAATTACTAGGAGCTGAGGTCATACCCGTCACCAGCGGTAATAAGACTTTGAAGGATGCTACGAACGAAGCGATGAGGTACTGGGTCCAGCACTGTGAAGATCATTTCTACATTATTGGATCTGTGGTAGGTCCTCATCCTTATCCGTATATTGTGAGAGAGTTTCAACGTGTGATAGGTGATGAAGCTAAAGAACAATTTACAGAGATTGAAGGTTCGTTACCAACAAAAGTAATCGCTTGTGTGGGTGGTGGAAGTAACGCAATTGGAATGTTTGCAGCGTTTTTACAGGATGATGTTGAGCTAATCGCAGTTGAAGCGGCTGGTAAAGGTGTTGAAACAAATCATCACGCGGCTACAATAACAAAGGGGACAAGAGGAGTTCTTCACGGTTCATTAACCTATCTTCTCCAAGATGAATACGGACAAGTTACAGAACCATATTCCATTTCTGCTGGTCTAGATTATCCAGGTATTGGTCCAGAACATGCGCATTTAGCAACAACAGGCCGAGTGATATATGAAAGTGTTACAGATAAGCAAGCTTTAGATGCTTTGGAATTATTAGCAAAAAAGGAAGGGATTTTAGCTGCAATTGAATCTGCTCATGCCCTTTCATCGGCGTTTGAACATGCAAAGCAGATGAATAAGTCAGAAACGATTCTAGTATGTTTATCAGGCCGTGGAGATAAGGATGTTCATACATTAATGTCTTATTATGAGGAGGGGAAAATGAATGAAGGCACTATTTGAGCCCCAGAAACAGAGTAAACTTTTTATCCCTTTTATTACAGCGGGTGACCCTAGCCCTCATGCAACAATAGATCTAGCACTTTCTCTACAAGCTGCTGGAGCAGATGCAATAGAGTTAGGCATTCCATATTCAGACCCAGTAGCAGATGGACCAGTTATCCAAAGGGCTTCTAGCCGTGCGTTAAAAGATGGGATGAATATTATTAGAGCAATAAAACTTGTCCCTGAAATGAGAAAAAAAGGTCTTGAAATTCCCATTATATTATTTACGTATTTTAATCCTGTGTTACAATTAGAGCAAGAATACTTTTTCGCTTTACTGCAGGAAAACACAATAGAAGCTATACTTATCCCTGATATTCCATTTGAAGAAAGTGAAGAGTTAAGAAGGAAGTGTAAGGAACATTCTATATCATTTATTTCGCTAATTGCACCAACTTCTTCAAAAAGAATTCAAATGATTGCTGATCAAGCAGAAGGATTTATTTATTGTGTATCATCGCTAGGAGTGACTGGAGAAAGGAAAACCTTTGACCACACTATTGAGCAATTCTTAACTGAAGTTCAAAAATATAGTAAAGTCCCCGTAGTTGTTGGCTTTGGAATCTCATCAAGAGAGCAAGTTGAACAGCTTTCACCATTTTGTGATGGAGTAGTTGTGGGAAGTGCATTGGTAAGAGAAATCGAACAACTAGGTACCTCCCTTATAAACGATGATCGACGTGAGAATGCAGTAGCAAAATTCGAAGAGTTCGCTAAGTTGTTTGTTATTTAAGTGGAGAAGAAAGTAGATAATTAGTATCTTTTCTTTTAAAAGCGAGCTTTAGCATCTACTTAGAAGATAGATCTTCTTTCCCCTCCTTATGGGTATATAAGCACTTGAATGGTGGACGGTACTTTGTCTATTATTCGAGTGTTGCCAATGGGGAAGAAGAATTCACAATATTCCTTCGTTCTCTTCCAACACTATCTATTACTACGAGCATTCTTCTTAAGAAGATCGCAACAGATTATCAAAAACTCCCTAAAAGAAATGATGATAAAAAGAAGAATATTGCAGGATGGTTTTAAAAAGATTAAGATAAAACAATACATATCATATTATTAGTAGAAATGACCTGACCAGGAAATAGGAGAGGTGTATAAAGTTGGATGTAAAAAAGCAATTATTAAACCTAAAACCTTACCAACCGGGTAAACCGATTGAAGAGGTTAAAAAAGAATATAACTTATCTAAAGTTGTAAAATTAGCATCAAATGAAAATCCTTATGGGTGCTCTGCAGAGGCGAAGCAAGCCATTCAAGATGAACTAAACTTACTAGCGATATATCCAGATGGATATAGTGCAGCGTTACGTACGAACGTAGCTAAACACCTTGGAGTTCAAGAAGAAGAGTTGATCTTTGGAAACGGATCAGATGAAGTTGTACAAATTATTTGTCGTGCGTTATTAGATAGTAGCAAGAATACTGTTATGGCTACACCAACCTTCCCTCAGTATAAGCATAATGCAATTATCGAGGGGGCTGAAATTCGGGAAGTGCCTTTAGTTGATGGAGATCATAATCTAGAGGCGATGTTACAACAAATTGACGGTAAGACAACAGTCGTTTGGGTTTGTACCCCAAATAATCCAACTGGTACATATGTGAAAAAGGATACGCTTCTAGAGTTCTTAAGTAAGGTTCCTAAAGAAGTTCTAGTTGTAGTTGATGAAGCCTATTATGAATATGTTGTTGCAGAGGATTACCCTCAGACAGTCGGCTTAATAGAAGAATTTCCTAATTTAATGATTTTACGTACTTTCTCAAAAGCATATGGATTAGCGTCTTTAAGAATCGGATATGGCATTGCAAATGCAGAGTTAATTCGAAAGATAGAACCAGCAAGAGAGCCTTTTAACACGAGTAGATTAGCTCAAGTAGCAGCCATTGGAGCACTAAATGATCAAGAATTTGTGGCTGAATGTAGAGAAAAGAACAAAAAAGGTTTGCAACAATATTACCATTTCTGTTCGGAAAAGGGCCTACATTTTTATCCATCTGAAGGAAACTTTGTTCTAATAGATTTCCAACGTGATTCAGACGAAGTATTTAATGCTTTGTTGGAAAAAGGATATATCGTTCGATCTGGTCGAGCACTAGGATTTCCTACTAGCTTAAGGATTACTGTTGGTACCGAAAAAGAAAATGCCGAAATCATTGAGATTTTAAAGGACTTTATATAAAGGTTTTGATGTAGTAATTAGGTCTATGTTACTAACAATGTATTTTTACGTCTAAGAAGGGGAACTGAGTACCCTTCTTGTTTTATCTTATTTATCATATTCATTCAATTATAATCTGAAAATCCAGAATATTAAAAATAGGCAAATGGATATATAAAAAAATTCTATCTATCTGATCTGAATTAATTTCATAGATTGATTCCTTTCTTCTCTGTAGTGATGAAAAAAATCATCATCCACATGACCTGTATAGCACAAACATGCTACTATGATTTATTCATTGGCTACTAGAATGATTGAACGGAATTCAACCAGACCGGTCACTTAATAAATAGCCAAAATGTAAAAGGTATCTAAATTCTGTAGATCTGTGTTTCTTTAAAATAGGCATGTATGAAATTAAATCATCTATCTATTAGACTAGATAATAACTTAAAATTTCTTGTTCAGTGATTATAGCCCTCTAAATGACAACCACTACCTATTAGGCTAGCACTCTAAAAGTAACTGTATAAGTTCATTGAAGTGAAGGTAGCTCTCAAATTTAAAGGAAAACAAACGACTTTCTTTAAAAAATAAATAAATGCTTGATTCAGAGACTGCAACAATTTAATTAAAGTATCTAGCTTTAATCAAAGAAGATATATAAAAGGTGATGAATGATGCCAAAACGAATTTATCTAATAGGACTAGGGCTCATTGGAGGATCAATAGCTCTATCAATAAAACAAAAAGATCCTTCCATATATATTACAGGGTATGACATAAACAAAGATCAAGCGATAATGGCCAAAAAAATCGGTGCAATTGATGAAATCGCTGATACTTGTTTTCCAAATCAGCTAGAATTCATGGATATCATTTTTGTTTCAACTCCAGTCGAGCAAACAGTTAGTCTAATAAAAGAGCTTTCGGCACAGAGTCTAAAGAACGGTGTGATTATAACCGATGTTGGTAGCACTAAAGTGAAGATTGTAGATTGTGCTAATAATTACTTAAGTGAACAAATTAAGTTTATAGGTGGACATCCAATGGCTGGTTCGCATAAATCTGGAATTATGGCCGCGAAGCCTCATCTTTTCGAAAATGCCTTCTATATCTTAACACCATCTAAACATGCAACTAAAGATGATATTGAAATGTTAAAAATGCTTTTAAATGCTACTAAAGCTAACTTTATTGAAATGTCTGCTAAAGAACACGACAAAGTAACGGGTGTTATCAGTCATTTTCCTCATATAGTTGCAGCTAGCTTAGTTTATCAAGCAAAAACATATGAAGAGCAATCACCATTAGTTAAGAGACTTGCTGCTGGTGGTTTCCGAGATATTACGAGAATCGCATCAAGTAACCCTTTTATGTGGAGAGATATTCTTCTTCATAATAAAAAGCCTCTTTTAAAGCTCTTTGATGAATGGATAGTAGAAATGCAACGTGTAAAAGGGTTTGTTGAGAATGAAGATGCTCTAAACTTATTCGACTATTTCGAACATGCGAAAAATTATCGAGATGAGTTACCAGAAAAACAAAAAGGAGCTATCCCTTCTTTTTACGATTTATATGTTGATGTTCCTGATTATCCAGGGATCATATCTGAAGTGACAGGATATTTAGCTAATGAAAAAATAAGCTTAACGAACATTCGCATCATTGAAACAAGAGAAGAAATAAATGGAGTTTTAAGGCTAAGCTTTCAAACGGAAGATGATCGAGAGCGTGCAATTCATTGTATAGCGAATTACTCTTCATATGGAACGTATATTATTTAACCAGTAATTTATTTCGTAAGCATGTTGGTAGATTGGGAAAGTCTTATATGATTGTCTCCTGACTTGAAAGCTTAAATTCTGTGCTTTAAATGAGTATCTCCTCAATTAAGAAAGTCAGATTTTAATAATCATGGATAAAAAGTTTAAGTAAAAAGAGGTGTCGAAGGTGTTAAATAAGAAAGTTTTATCAAAAGTAAATAAGCTAGAGGGTACAATTGAAATACCGGGTGATAAATCTATCTCTCACCGAGCAGTCATGTTCGGTTCCATCGCAAAAGGTAAGACGGAAATACGAAATTTTCTTATGGGTGCAGATTGTTTAAGCACGGTATCTTGCTTTAAAAAAATGGGAGTTGAGATAGAAGTTTCAAAGGAAGTTGTGACCGTAAAAGGAAATGGATATGAAGGGCTAAAAGAACCTAAGGACATATTAGATGTTGGGAATTCAGGTACAACTACTCGTCTAATGATGGGGATAGTAGCAGGAGCTCCATTTCATTCATGTATAATTGGAGATGAATCCATTGCTAAACGACCGATGTCAAGAGTAACAAATCCTTTACGAATGATGGGTGCTACTATTGATGGACGAGACAATGGTGAATACACACCTTTATCCATTAGAGGTGGACAATTAACAAGTATTGAGTATCATTCACCTGTTGCGAGTGCACAAGTAAAATCCGCTATTTTGCTTGCTGGATTGCGTACAGCAAATGAAGAAACTAGGGTTATAGAACCTCACAAATCGAGAGACCATACGGAAAGAATGCTTAGAGCTTTTGGGGTGGAGGTAAATGAAGATGAACTCTCCGCTTCAGTTGTTGGAGGCCAATCACTTAAGGCAACGAATATATTTGTCCCAGGTGATATATCTTCTGCTGCATTCTTTCTAGTTGCAGGAGCAATTGTCCCAAACAGTAGGATTATTCTAAAAAATGTTGGGATTAACCCGACTAGAACGGGAATTCTTGATGTACTAAATAAGATGGGAGCTTCAATAGAAATTGATCAACATGAAGAAAGTGAGTTTGAGCCACTCGCAGATATTACGATTCAAACGTCTGAATTAAAAGGGATAACGATCGAAGGTGATTTAATTCCAAAATTAATAGATGAGATTCCTATTATTGCTTTACTAGCTACTCAAGCAGAAGGGGAAACAATTATAAAAGATGCGAGTGAGCTTAAAGTTAAAGAAACGAATAGAATTGATACGGTTGTTAGTGAACTATCCAAACTTGGGGCTACTATAAAAGGTACAGATGATGGAATGGTAATCACTGGAAAAACAAAACTAACAGGAAATGCTTCAGTTTCTAGTTTCGGGGACCATCGTATAGGTATGATGTTAGCAATTGCAGCTTGTTTAACAGATGAGTCCATTGAACTTCAGGATGCATCAGCGATTGATGTTTCTTATCCAAATTTCTTTGAACATTTAAGCCTGCTTTCAAAATAATCGAAGAAGGTTTTCTATAAAGTGATACAGTAAAAAGACTCAATTTAAATGGTTTTCTTGTTGAGTCTTTTTACTCATGTACTTTTAGTTAAGTTGCATGGTTGGTAATTAACAGGGTTCTATACGGACGAGATTTTATTCATCTTACGTTTACTATGACGTTCTGTTACTTTAGCTTAAAAAATATATTGGTAAACAAGTGCTTTGATATCTAGCTCATCATTCTGACTTTCTGTAAAAAAATCAGATGCCTAGCCCTTCGAGGTTATAAGGCAAATAGGAATTGAAGGCAATGAATATGCTTTCCATTCCTATTTGCCTTATTTTTTTGTGTCACTAGGTGTATTCCTTACGCTTTTATAGATCATTTGCGATGAAGGAATAGATGTCCATAAAGAGTGATTAGCGAATAAGCTTCCTAATACTTATATGAATATAACCCTATTCTTCATCATAGCTTGTCTTAAGAAGAGGCTCTTTTTGTAAATATCGTTACCAACGGACCTACTAATTAATTTGAGCATTTTTTTATCAAATAGAAGGGTTCGAGTGTAAGAAGGAAAGATACTACTAAACTTCATACAAGGTATTTTCATCAGTTTACTTAGAGCAATAAAAGCATACGAAAACAACCTAAGCAAAAGAAGAAGGAGGAGGAATTATGTGTTATATCATTGATCAAGCTTCGCTTTTAAAATCAAATGGTACTATAAAAAAAACATCTCTATTGATAAAAAAAAATAAAATTGAGTTTATGAAAACCTCTCTAGATAACTATCGATTTATGCGTATGGATATGAGTTCATATTTACTAACACCTGGTCATGTCATGGTAGACTTTTTCCTTCAATTTATCCAAACTTATCATGAATTTAAACAATTGATGATTGAAAAGTACTTAAAAAAAGGGTGTACTGCATTAATTACCTCTGTGGAGATAAACAATGAAAAAGAATTAGCGATGAAACTAAAGCAAAGAAGACATTTAATGATAAATTCTCCGATTGATTACTATGTGGGTGTTAAGATTCCATTTAAGTTACTTACTCCTTCTTTTTTAAGAAAGTGCAGGCAAGAACAGCTCTCTGTTGTGTTTATAGATATAACAGAAGAAGATAACCTCTTTGAAAAATCATGGGGGTGGATCAGAGATGCCATGTTCTCTAATCCAATAACTCTTATTCCTTATTTAAAAGTAGAAACAATGCCATTGGCTAAGCAAAAAAAAATACTTGAAAATTGGGAAAGACTGATGGAGGAACATCGTTTATCTTCGGTTGTCCATACTCTGCAAGTAGATTCTCCTTTATCAATTAGTACGTTAATGAAATTAGGGGTATATCCAAGGAAAGGTGATATACGGATTGGTGGACAAGTTAATTATAATTTGTATTTACTAGATGATATAAGGTATCATACCGATGGTAGACCAAAGCTCGATTATAAAATACATCTTCCGATTGTCACTGCTCACCAAGGAGAAATTCTCAATATTAATAGACAAATAACATTTAAACCAGGAGTTGGGGAGGAGTGTTTTATCCCGATTTCGGGTCGTTTTATGCCACATTCGGCATCCTTTTAAGGTATGATTGTTTTAAGCAATATAATGGAATATAGAGGTAGCTTTATGTACTCTATATCATAGTAAATACAGTTAATTCTAAACAGACTAGTTTAGATAAAGAAAGGACGCATTGTTATGTTTAACTCAGTAATGGACGAAGCAATTAATCTTGTAAATAAAGGTGAAACAGAAGCAGGATTAAATCTGTTAGAAAATATTGTTCCTACATTGCACGATGAAGAAAAACTTCAACTTGCAGATCAATTTTACCAGTGGGGAATAGTGGATAAGGCCTATGAATTAATTGAAGAGTTGCACTTCCTTTATCCTGAAGAAACACAAATTACATTGTTCTTAGCCGAACTAAATTTAGATTTAGAGAAAGAAGAGGAAGCTATTGACCTCTTAAATACGATTTCAAAGGATGATGATTCGTACCCGCAAGCCCTGCTTCTTTTAGCTGACTTATATCAAATGCAAGGTTTACTAGAAGTAAGCGAACAGAAATTAAATGAAGCAAAACAACTTTTACCTGAAGAATTAATCATTGACTTTGCTTTAGCTGAATTTTATTTTCATCAAGGGAAATATAAGCATGCCATTCCATTTTATCAAAAAGTTGCTACACAGCACGAATCTGTATCAGGAGTGTTTATTCATCACAGGCTTGCGGAGAGTTACAGTGCTTCAGGAGAATTTGAAGAATCTCTTACTTATTATAAAGAAGCCATTACTCAACATGAAGATGCCCATAGTCTTTTTGGATATGGTTTTACTGCCTATCAAGGTGGATTTTATAAAACGGCCATACAACAATTAGAAAACTTAAAGGAAGCAGACCCTCATTATTCTTCCATGTATTTATACTTAGCAAAAGCATATGAACAAGAGGAATTGATAGAAGAGGCATTAAATACAGTTGAGTCGGGAATAAAAGTGGATGAGTTTAATAAAGATTTATATTTATATGGGGGAAAGATTGCTATTAAGCTCGGGAAAATGACCAGAGCTGAAGAGTTGCTTAGGGAATCTTTAGCTATTGATCCAGGTCATATCGAAGCTGCTGTAACCCTAACACATATATTCCTTCAGGAAGAACGTTTTGATGATGTGATTGATTTAATAAACGAAAGTAAGCGTTATGGGGAAGAGGATCCGCAGTTTGATTGGAACTTAGCCCGAGCTTATCACCAAAAAGAAGACTATACACAGGCATTAAATCATTACCAGGCTGCATATAATTTCTTTAAGGAACAACAAGAATTTTTACATGAATATGGGTATTTCCTGTTAGAGGAAGGAAGAAGAAAAGAAGCGAAGGAAATATTCACTAAAATCTTAGAGAATGATCCTTCGAATGTCGAAATCGGTGATATTTTGCTACAATTAGAAGATGAGTTCTAAGAGCAGAAAGCAGGATTTTATTTTTAAATGTTGAATTTATTATGTAAGAAATAATGACCTGCAGAGGAGGGAAAAGTATGGTGGCCCCTGTATCTGTTCATGAAAAGAAAGATTTTATCAGGTGGTTTTTAAATCATTATCAATTAAAGCGAAGAGAATGTGTTTGGATACTTAATTATCTTATGAGTCATGATACCTTGATGGAGAAAGTCCATTTTGTAGAACAGGCACAATATTGTCCAAGAGGGATTATTATGTCCACACATTGTGTAGAAGAGGTTCCATTCCGTTTTTATAAAGAAAATGTAATGACAACAGATGCAGAAAAATCGTTTCATGACATCCGATTAAATAAGGAAGAGGAGCTCTTTATACAGCTGAATTTTAGATCATCATACCAATCACCAAATTATGCGGCAGTACTTGAATCAAATCCTTTTATGCCAGAGCATCTAAATGAAAATGAGAAGGATCGAGAGGTTGCAGAGGAATTACTAAACCACTCTATCCAAAGTTTTCAAAAGGAGAAGCTCCTTCAATTAATTGATGAAGCACTTGATAAACAAGATAGAGATGCTTTTGAACAACTCACAAAACAGTTAATTCATCTGCAGGATGATAAAAGATTTAATCACTAATGAAAGTAGAAACAAGTTATAAATTTATCAATAAGGCTTACTCCTTCATTGGAGGTAGGCCTTATTTTTCATTGCTTTATTGACAAAGGTTAATGTAGTACACACTCTTTGTTTAAAGGAGGAAAAAGCCATGTGTGAAGTCAAGCGGTAGCTTTCTTCTTAGACTCGAACCATTTATGCAATTTAGCAAGAATTCTTTAGAGAAGAGCATTCAAACAAGTCAATGTTTCATAATCTTAAGGTACAAATGTTATTATGGATTAACAATTATAGGTACAAGCTTTATAATAAGAGTATTACGTAAGGAGTTGAACAAAATGAAGTGGACTGTAAAAGATTATGACACCTATAGCCAATCAAAAGATTATGTGGATACTGCAATTGTTCCATTGATTCCCATTAGTATGGGAAGTGACGCAAAAACACTGATTTCTAAAGGTGAATTTCTTCACTTAATAAGTCATGAAGTAGAAAGACAACTAAAAGGAAGAGTGTATTTATTACCAGATTTTTCTTATCTTCATCATCAAAAAGAAACAACAATGAAACATATAGAAGATGTAAAAAGAGAATTACATAATGAATTTAAACACGTCATGTTTTTAACGTGTGATGATACACTAAAACATTCTGAATTTGTTCTTTCTAAAGACAATTTAATCTATTTACCGCCAGTACCATTTGAACATATGGATGATCAACTAAAAAGAAAGCTCTTACAAGATCAAGTCGAACAAATTTTGAACATTTTATTACAATCTTGGAATAAATCATAAAAACCTTTTCATTTCCAGCGATAGAAATTAGGAATTTATTGACCTCACCCCGAGATTGAAGTATCATGAGTATGTCCTAGTTTTATATATCATTTCCGTATGTCCTTAACGGACTGAGCTTAAGATAGAGGGGGGAAAATGATGAGCGAGAAAAAACATCGAGTTTCTAGACGTCAATTCTTAAACTACACGCTTACAGGTGTAGGCGGTTTCATGGCTGCAGGTATGCTTATGCCTATGGTTCGCTTCGCACTTGACCCTGTGCTCCGACCAGCAGATGAACAGGATTTAGTTCAAGTTGTTAACGTAGACGAATTAACTGAAGAACCTCAACGCTTTGACTTCAAAATTCAACAAAAAGATGCTTGGTATGAATCAGAAGAAACAAGATCAGCATGGGTTTTTAAAAGTGGAGACAAAATCACTGCGTTATCACCAGTCTGTAAACATCTTGGATGTACAGTAGGCTGGAATAATGACCCGGCTAACCCAAACCAATTTTTCTGTCCGTGTCACTATGGAAGATATGAAAAAGATGGTACGAATGTCAAAGGAACACCTCCAATTGCTCCGCTTGATGTTTATCAACACGAAGTAAGGGACGGCTATTTATTCTTAGGTAAAGCAAAACCACGAGGGGAGGCGTAATCTATTGCTTAACAAAATTTATGATTGGGTTGACGAACGTTTAGATATTACGCCGATGTGGCGAGATATTGCTGACCATGAGGTTCCTGAACACGTTAATCCAGCACACCATTTTTCTGCCTTTGTCTATTGTTTTGGCGGACTAACTTTCTTTGTAACTGTTATTCAAGTACTTTCAGGCATGTTTTTGACGATGTACTACGTACCAGATATTAAGAATGCATGGGAATCTGTTTTCTATTTACAAAATGAAGTAGCATTTGGTCAAATTGTACGTGGGATGCATCACTGGGGAGCAAGTTTAGTTATTGTTATGATGTTTCTACATACATTACGAGTATTTTTCCAAGGTGCATACAAAAAACCACGTGAATTAAACTGGGTTGTTGGTGTACTTATATTCTTCGTTATGCTTGGACTTGGGTTAACAGGCTATTTATTGCCTTGGGATATGAAAGCGTTATTTGCGACGAAAGTTACATTGCAAATTGCTGAATCTGTTCCACTCATTGGACCAACTGTTAAGACTTTATTATCTGGACATCCAGAAATCGTAGGAGCACAGACACTGACTCGATTCTTTGCAATCCATGTCTTTTTCCTACCAGCTGCTTTATTTGGTTTAATGGCAGCTCACTTTGTTATGATCCGTAAACAAGGTATTTCAGGTCCACTTTAAAAGTTTGAGTATTACTAAAAATGTTTTGTTTATAGATCGTTGTATCGTAAACCACCTTAGTAAGGAGGGGAAATCATGCATCGCGGAAAAGGTATGAAATTTGTTGGTGACTCTCGTGTTCCTGCTGAGAGGAAACCCAACATCCCAAAAGATTATTCGGAGTTTCCAGGGAAGACAGAAGCTTTCTGGCCGAACTTCCTGCTTAAGGAATGGTTAGTAGGTGCTGTTTTCTTAATTGGATTCTTATGTTTAACAGTAGCTCATCCATCACCTTTAGAGCGTGTTGCAGATCCTACTGATTCTGGATATATTCCATTACCAGACTGGTATTTCTTATTTTTATATCAATTGTTAAAGTATGAATTTGCAGCAGGTTCATTCACAGTTGTTGGTGCAATTGTTATTCCTGGTTTAGCTTTTGGTGCTTTAATGTTAGCTCCATTCTTGGATCGTGGTCCTGAGCGTAGACCAGCTAAACGACCAATCGCTGTTGGAATGATGATTTTAGGTGTTGCAGCTGTCTTTTATTTAACTTGGGAATCAGTTGTAACACATGATTGGGAACAGGCTGCTGAGCAAGGTAAAATTCAAGCAGAAGTTGAAATTGATAAAGAATCAGACGGATATGCAATTTATCAAGAACAAGGATGTATCTCATGTCATGGCGACAACCTTCAAGGCGGAGCGGCAGGTAAAGCGCTCGTTGATAATGGGTTAGAGCCGGATGCTATTGCAGACATTGCGATAAATGGTCAAGGTAGCATGCCTGCAGGAGTGTTTAAAGGTACAGATGAAGAATTAAAAGTATTATCAGAATTTATTTCTGGTGTTACGTCAAAATAAAAGCTGACTTTTGTCAGCTTTTTTTTGTAAGGTAAAAGTGACTATTATAATAGTGTTATAAATTTAATACGAAAAGTAAGTAATGAGCGAATAACATACTGTAAGAAGACAAGCACTATAAAACTTAAAAAGTATGGTGAAAGAAATGAAGTTTATTCAATACATATTAGGGCTAAAGCCTATCTTACTAATCATGTTTATCATCAATTTTTTTGGAACAGTTTATGGGTATTACTGGTATCAAAGTCAGTTATCTCAAACACCACTTCACTTTTATCTATTTGTTCCTGACAGTCCAACAGCCAGTTTATTTTTCGTCATTGTTTTATTGGGGTTTCTCCTTAAAAGAAATTTTCCACTTATGGAGGCATTAGCTATTGTAACGTTATTTAAATACGGTATATGGGCAGTAATTATGAACCTATTAGTATTAAAAGTGAATGGGACCTTACCATGGGAAGGGTATATGCTAATTGCATCTCACTTAGGAATGGCGATTCAAGGGTTACTATATGCCCCTTATTACCGATTTAAACCGATTCATTTAATTGTTGTGGGTATATGGACACTTCATAATGATGTAATAGATTACGTTTTTGAAATGATGCCTAGATATAGCTACTTAATGTCATATTTAAATGAAATTGGTTATATGACCTTTTGGTTAAGTATGATTTCTCTCCTGATTGCGTATGTAATGGGTATTAGGAATAAAGAAAATAAAATGGATTTACCATCTTAGTTTAGTTACTTTATGATGTAAGTAGATTGCAAATTTAAATCATTAACTAAAATAATGAAGTTCCGCCTCTATTTTGAGAATAAAATGATATGTAGGTAGTTTTAGTGTCAAATTCAGGCTCTTAACACTTAGGGATATTTCAGTAAGAAAACTAGATAAGAACAGCTAGAATATAAGAGCGGAGGAAGGAAGAATTAGCTAAAAGCACAGAGATAGTTACGTTGTTTTTTCATACTTTTTATTAAAAATTGGTCTATCCTTGTCCACTTCTTCATATTTTTTAAAAGAAGCACTAGGGGGGACAAGGATGAAGAAAATAATAATCTCACTCATATTATTAAGCAGTATTTTTTTCACGATAAAACCAACTCATGCACAAGAAGTCTATGATTGGGAGTCATTAAATAGAATTTCGGATACAGCGTTACAGTTAGCAAAGCAAGAGCGATTTAAAGAATCTGCAGATTTGCTTACATATTTTTCTGTGAAATTTGAGGAGCTGCCGATTGATCAAGAAACTATTTCTTTAGATCATTATCGGACAATAACTAGGACTCATGAGAATGCTCTTGATGTTATTTTAAATAATGAAATAAGTAAAGAGGAAAAGATCCGCTCTCTTACAAAGTTTAGATTAGTAGTGGATGCAATGGTTTCTGAGCATCAGCCTTTATGGGGATCTATGGAAACATCCATAATGACGACCTTCTCTCAAATGAAAGTAGATATAGAGGACGGAAACAAACAATCATTTCAGCATGATTTTAACGAGTTTTTATCTCTTTACGAGGTCATTTATCCAAGTATCCAAGTAGATCTAGACTTACAACAAATAAAAAAAATGGATGCACATATTTCTGTTGTTGAAGATCGTTTATTTCAGGATATTCCTGCTTCAAGCCGTGTTAAGCAGCTAACAATGATGGAGGAGGATTTAAAAGCGATCTTTGAACGTGTGAAAGAAGATGAGGCTGACCCTTCTTTGTTGTGGGTGATGATCTCTACAGGAAGTTTTATCTTTTTGGCTTTATCCTATGTAGGTTGGAAGAAATATAGAGGTGAAAAACAGAAGCAAGTGAGAAGAGAACGTGAGAAGTAAAAATAATACTCTAAGAATCAAGGTATCATTGTGAATGACTGATTCAGGGGATAATATTTTTTCCTTGTATAGTCATATTAAACTGGACAATGACCATGTGTAATAAGAAAAAACGGACTGATTCTTTTAGTCCGTTTTTATCTTTGTAATGGTTTTTTGTTTTCATCTAATGTAAAGCCTTCACCTAATACATCGTGAACATCGCTTACAGCAACAAAGGCGTGAGGGTCTACAGAGGTAATAACATTTTTGAGCCTTACGATCTCATTTTTTCCTACAACACAATATAAGACATTTTGGTCTTGCTTTGTAAAGGATCCTTGACCTTTTAAAATAGTGACACCACGGTCCATCTCTTTCAAAATCTTACTTGAAATTTCTTCAGAT
The DNA here is from genome assembly GCF_001889165.1 of Bacillus weihaiensis. Lineage (GTDB taxonomy): Bacteria > Bacillota > Bacilli > Bacillales > Bacillaceae > Metabacillus > Metabacillus weihaiensis. The sequence goes on from NZ_CP016020.1 coordinate 1,610,108, forward strand.
TTTGGAGATATAATGGTAGCTCCTTTCGCTGCATATGCTCCTTCTTGCATAAAATCAATAACACGAGCACCAACAAAAACAGCAACGAGAGTGTACATTGCTTCTTTATAAGTAAGATATGTAAGCCACGAAAGGGAAATAACACAGAGGTCGAATAGAAACATGGTTTTTCCCATACTCCATCCTAAATACCGATGTGCTAGTCGGGCAATTATATCAACTCCGCCTGTGGTTCCACCAAAACGAAAGATAATTCCTAATCCTATTCCAATTGATACACCAGCAAATAAAGCGGCTAGAGTTAAATCATCTTTTAGAGGCATGTTCAGTTGATACTTTTGAAAAAGCCATAAGTAAAAAGATAAACCAACTGTACCAATCATTGTATAGATAAATGAGGTACGTCCTAATACTCGCCATCCGATAAAAAAAAGCGGGATATTTAAGACTAAATTGGAAATGGAAGGATCAATACTAAATAGGAAATAAAGCATAAGGGTAATACCTGTAAATCCACCTTCTGCTAAGTTGTTTTGAATATTAAAATGAACAAGTCCAAAACCAAATATTCCAGATCCTATGATAATGAAAAGAATGTTTTTTAATCGAACATCTCCAAACATTTGACACCTCCGTAACAGTTTGTAGGCTCCAATATTATAGTTGATAAAATGTCAATATGCAAATTTTGATAAAATGGCAACGAAATAATTGTAAAATGAGCTTTTATTAGCTAACATTAAATAAAAAAGGTAGACGACTTTTTAACAAAGTTTTTACTATATTCGAGATGAAAGAGGTGATAACTTTGAATCAAAAAACGATGAATGACCTACAAAAAGAAGTTGATGAGTATATTGGACAATTCAAAGAAGGATATTTCTCACCACTAGCTATGATGGCTAGAATTACGGAAGAAGTGGGAGAGTTAGCCCGTGAAATAAATCATACATATGGTGAAAAGCCTAAAAAAGCATCTGAAGGGGAAAAAAAACTCGAAGAAGAGCTAGGCGATGTCTTATTTGTGATCATTTGTTTAGCTAATTCTTTAAATATAGATTTAGAACAGGCTCATAATCTTGTTATGAACAAGTTTAATACGAGAGATAAAGATCGATGGACTAGAATTGAGACAGAAAAGGAGTAATGCATAATGGATAAAATAAAAATCGTCATAGCTGGTGCAAGAGGTAGAATGGGAAGAGAAGCAGTAAACCTTGTGAACACTACACCTGAATATTCACTCTTAGCAGTAGTGGATTATAAGTATGAGGGAATGAGTTTAAAGGATTTAGATGGATTTGATCTAGACATTCCAATATATACAGATATTGATAAATGTTTTTTTGAGACAAACCCAGATGTATTAATTGATTTAACTACACCAGAGATAGGTAAAGTACATACGAAGAAAGCTTTATTAAATGGAGTTCGTCCTGTTGTAGGTACGACGGGTTTTTCTGAGGAAGATTTAAAGGAATTACAAGAACTTACAAGTGAAAAGGGAATTGGAGCAATTATTGCACCAAATTTCGCAATAGGGGCCATTCTCATGATGAAGTTTTCTCAAATGGCGGCAAAATATTTAAGTGATGTTGAAATTATTGAACAGCATCATGATCAAAAGCTAGATGCACCTTCAGGCACTGGTTTAAAAACAGCGGAAATGATAGCAGCAGTACGAGAAGAAAAACAACAAGGTCATCCAGATGAGAAAGAACTATTAGATGGTGCCCGTGGTGCAAATTATAAAGGGATTCGATTACATAGTGTCCGACTTCCAGGATTAATTGCTCATCAAGAAGTGTTGTTTGGAGGGGATGGACAAACCCTGAAAATCCGTCATGATTCTTATAATCGAGCATCCTTTATGTCAGGTGTAAAACTAGCTGTAGATAGTGTGATGAAAATTGATCTTTTAGTTTATGGGTTAGAGAATTTAATGGAATAAAACTTGAACATAAGGAGAACGAAAAATGAAAATAGCTTTAATTGCTCATGATAAAAAGAAAGTAGATATTGTTCAATTTGTTGAAGCGTATCAACCTATCTTTAAAGACCATGAATTATTTGCTACTGGAACAACCGGTTTAAGAATCCAAGAAGCTACTGGATTAAGTGTTCATCGGTTTCAATCAGGTCCTCTAGGAGGAGACCAGGAAATTGGAGCAATGATAGCTAAAAATGAAATGGATATGGTTATTTTCTTTCGGGATCCTTTAACTGCACAACCACATGAGCCTGATATTGCGGCCTTGATTCGCTTGTGTGATGTTTATTCAATCCCATTAGCAACAAATATGGGGACCGCTGAAGTGTTAGTTAGAGGATTAGACCGCGGAGATTTTCATTGGAGAACCATAATTCATAAGCAAGAACGTTAAAAACTATACATAGGATAAATGAAGAAACTAATTTTTTTCTTCATTTTCTTTATTTTAGGAGATAAATATGAATAAAAAACTTGATATTTTATCAATTGGGGCACATCCCGATGATGTTGAAATTGGCATGGGAGGAACTATTGCTAAATATTCAAAACTGGGTTACAAAATTGGAATTTGTGCACTAACGAAAGCTGAATTATCCTCTAATGGGTCAATAGAGACTCGTCAACAAGAAGCAGACGAAGCTGCTAAAATTTTAGGTGTTGACGAAAGAATACAACTTTCCTTACCTGATAGGGGCTTATTTATGCACGAACATTTCATTATGGAAATAGTTACGCTTATAAGAAATGTAAAACCAGAAGCAGTTTTTATTCCATATCATGAAGACCGACATCCAGACCATGGACATTGTGCCAAGTTAGTCGAAGAAGCTGTATTTTCCGCTGGGATAAAACATTATTCAGATAATGAAAATCAAGGACCTCATAAAGTAAAGAAGATTTTCTATTACATGATAAATGGCTTTCATAAACCAGATTTTGTTATTGATGTGTCAGATACAATGGAAAAGAAAATAGAAGCTTTAACAGCATATAAGAGTCAGTTTTTACTTACGCCAGGGTCCACTTCAACACCGCTTACGAATGGGTATATAGAAACTGTTGAAAGTAGAGAAAGATTATTTGGAAAAGAGGTAGGAGTGTCTTTTGCAGAAGGGTTTAAAGCAAAAGGAACACTGCTTCTTTCACATGATTTGATGGGTGATCAAATATGAATAAAAAGTTAAAGATAGGTATTACCTGTTATCCCTCGGTTGGCGGATCAGGTGTAGTAGCAACAGAGTTAGGAAAATTATTAGCTGAGCGTGGTCATGATATACACTTTATCACATCAAGCATCCCTTTTCGATTAAACAAAGTTTACTGTAATATTACATTTCATGAAGTAGAGGTTAACCAATATTCTGTTTTTAAATACCCTCCATATGACTTAGCCTTAGCAAGTAAAATGGCAGAGGTTGCGAAGCGGGAAGAGCTAGATTTATTACACGTCCACTATGCAATTCCACATGCAATTTGTGCTATTCTTGCCAAACAAATGGTAGGAGATCACTTAAAAATTGTGACGACCCTACATGGGACAGATATAACTGTTCTAGGATACGACCAATCTTTACAAGATATGATTCGTTATGGAATTGAAGCATCGGATCGAGTAACAGCGGTTTCTAATGCACTCGTGCAACAAACATATGACTTGATACAACCTAAACAGGATATTCAAACGGTATATAACTTTATCGATGATCGTGTTTATGAGAAAAAGAATGCGAACCATTTGAAAAAAGAATATGGGATAAAAGAAGATGAGAAAGTCCTGATTCATGTCTCGAATTTTCGAAAAGTAAAGCGAGTTCAGGATGTTGTCTATGCTTTCCAAAAAGTAAAAAGAAAAATGCCAGCTAAATTATTATTGGTTGGTGACGGACCTGAAATGACGTTTGTATGTAAATTAGTCCGTGAATTAGGACTTACAAATGAAGTGCTGTTTTTGGGAAAACAAGATAATCTTGAAGAACTTTATTCAATTAGTGATTTAATGTTACTTCTTTCAGAGAAGGAGAGCTTTGGATTGGTGCTGTTAGAAGCAATGGCTTGTGGAGTCCCATGTATAGGAACCAATGCAGGGGGGATACCTGAAGTTATTATTGAAGGGGAAACAGGATTTATATGTGAGGTAGGGGACCTAGAGTCAATCGCACATCGTTCCATTACCATTCTTTCAGATAGTCAACTACATAATAACATGTCAAGAAACAGTGTCGAACTAGCTAAAAAAACGTTTCATGCTGAGCGAATTGTCACTGAATATGAGCAACTATATTATAATGTCCTATCACCAATGTAGGATTATTATGTACGAAAGTTTAGCTCTTCCCGAACTCTTATCAAAGAGATTGTTACCTTATAAATGGGGTCTTTAAACGAAAACTACTTAAGGTTTAATGGAGGCTCACCGCCTCCCCGCGAAAAAGCAGCAAATGGAGTGAAATTCAACCAGACCGGACACTTGATATATAGATACAGTTTAAAAGATATTTAAATTCTGTAGATCTGTGTTTCTTTAAAATAAGCATTTATGAAATTGATTATCTTGAATATACACACCATTTAATAATGATTTTAATGAGTAGTCATGAATACCTACTATAATAAGTGCAAAATAAAAGGAGATTTTATGAATACACCATTTCTTGAAGCGATGCCAATAATTGAATTACTTCATTCAGCAGGATATGAAGCCTATTTTGTTGGTGGGGCTGTACGTGATGTCTTGTTAGGTAGAGAAATAGGTGATATTGATATTGCTACATCAGCAAAGCCAGAGGAAATTCAGGATCTGTTTTCTAAAACAATAGATGTTGGAGCAGAACATGGAACGATCATTGTACTTCATGAAGGTAACTCATTTGAAGTGACAACATTTCGTTCAGAATCTGAATATGATGATTTTCGGAGACCTAGACAAGTGGATTTCATCTCCTCCCTAGAAGAAGATTTAAAGAGAAGAGACTTTACGATTAACGCGATGGCTATGGATGTGAAAGGGCAGATTATAGATTATTTTCATGGTCAGAGCGACTTAGCTGAAAGAGTAATTCGCACAGTGGGTATTCCTGCAGAACGCTTTCATGAAGATGCTCTTAGAATGCTCCGTGCAGTTCGCTTTGTAAGTCAACTCCAGTTTCAATTAACTGATGAAACAAAGGAGGCAATTCGCTCAAATGCACATCTACTAAACAAAATTTCTATAGAACGAAAAGTTGTGGAAGTAGAAAAACTCCTTGTTGGTAATGGCTTTAAAGAAGCATTATATTCTCTTATTAATTTAGATATCCATTCTTATTTACCTGGCTTCCATCAGTCGTATGATCAGATAAGTCAATTAGCCGAGCTACCATTACATAAAATAACGCGAAGAGATCAACTTTGGACTATCTTGGCCTATATAGTAAAACCGATAGAGGTAGAATCCTTTTTGAGACAATGGAAATTACCTAACAAATTGATCAGAGCAGTTCATAAAAACCTTCATTTTCTTCATAAGAGGCTGGATCATATAGAGTGGACAGAAATCCTTATTTATGAAGCAGGAGAAGAAACGGCTAAAACCGTTGAATTACTTGTTTCGGTTTTACATCCTCTTCGAGAAGCAAACGAAATGTATCAAATAATTGAAGCCATTGTGAAAGAATTGCCCATTCTTACTAAAAAGGAATTAGATATAACGGGAAAAGAAGTCTTAGATTGGTTGAATAAGGAACCAGGGCCGTGGGTTTCTAAAACAATTAGTCAGATTGAATGTGCAGTAGTGAAAAAAGAAATTCCTAATCAAGCAGCAGCTATAAAGGAGTGGGTATTGAATTGCAATCAGAAATAAGAACGAAATTATTAGAGGCATTTTCAAATGCAAATGGTGAATTTATTTCAGGTCAAAAAATAAGTGAAACAATTGGTGTTTCTAGAACGGCTGTTTGGAAGCATATGGAGGAGCTTAGAAAGGAAGGGTATGAGCTTGAAGCTGTCAGACGTCTTGGCTACAGAATTACAAAAAAACCGGATAAGATTAGTGCCAACGAAATTCGATTAGGCTTACAAACAAAAGTTATTGGTCGTACCATACATTTTGAAGATCAAGTAACATCAACTCAGAAAATAGCACAGGGACTGGCTTCCGAAGGTACACCTGAAGGAACAATTGTTGTAGCAGATCAACAGACGAGTGGGCGAGGGAGAATGGCAAGAGCATGGTATTCACCTAGTGGAACTGGAATTTGGATGAGTCTCATTATTCGTCCAAACATACCTGTAAGTTCAACTCCACAATTAACGCTTTTAACAGCAGTTGCCATTGTACAAGCAATTGAGGAAGTCACTCCTTTAAAACCAGATATTAAATGGCCCAACGATTTATTAATAAACGGTAAAAAAGTAGTAGGGATACTGACTGAATTACAGGCAGAAGCTGATCAAGTTCATTCTGTTATTATTGGAACAGGGATCAATGTGAATCAGCAAGAATCAGATTTTCCTGATGAATTAAAGCCTATTGCAACTTCACTTTTTCAAGAATCCAATAAGAAGGTAGAAAGATCTCAACTCATCCAATCGATTCTCTTAAAATTTGAAAATTTATATCATTTATACCTAGAAAATGGCTTTAGACCAATAAAGCTATTATGGGAAAGCTATGCTATTAGCTTAAATAGGGAAATCACCGCACGTACTTTAAATGGGACTGTTAAAGGCAAAGCTTTAGGGATAAATGACAAGGGAGCTCTGCTTATTGAATCAGAGGAGGGAGACATGATAGAGATATATTCTGCAGACATTAATCTATCTGAATAGGATATATCCTTACTTAGTTACTAATTGTAATGACGTATTTACTGTGGAGATAAGACGAATGGTTAAGCCTTGATGAAGATTAAAGTGTGGTTGCAGCCTATTCCAAAAAGGATTAAACATAGCTTGTAATGTATAGGAAAACACCCATATTCTATAAAATAGCTACAATACAGTCAAATTGAATAGAATATGGATGGAAAACAGAAAAAATTTCTGCTATACTTCCCTTGGGTAGTATCTTTATGAACTACACCACAGAAGGAGTTATTTTATTACATTTGTTAACACACTAGGTTCGTCTATGTGTGTTATAACTTAACTTTATGATCTGCCTTGATCCAAGAAGGACTAGGACAGAGGGATGAATTACTACTAGTCGATATATTCAAATCCTTCTACCTTTGTCATACGTAGAAGGATTTTTTATTTGTCGTATTTATTTCATCTCCTCTCCTACAGCAAATTTTTCACAAGAAAGTCTGCTAGACACCTTACGTTTAGCTATCTTCAAATGCAAAGGCGAATTTTCAGTAAACAAATTTGTCTTTTAGTTGTGATAGCGAAACAAAATATGACGAGATCCTATTAGGAGGGGTTATAAATGAAAACAAGATTAGACTTTACGAGAATGAAAAATGAACTTGAACCAATCACTATGATAACTGCTTATGATTATCCGACTGCAAAACAAGCAGAAGAAGCTGGGGTAGATATGATCTTAGTTGGGGATTCATTAGGAATGGTTGTATTAGGCTATGATTCTACAGTGCCTGTAACAGTTAACGATATGATTCATCATACGAAAGCTGTCAAGCGTGGTGCTAAAAATACGTATATTGTAACAGATATGCCTTTCATGTCATACCACCTTTCTAGAGAAGAAACATTGAAAAATGCCGCGAAAATCATTCAAGAAGGTGGAGCGGATGCAGTAAAGGTTGAAGGTGCAGAAGGTGTTACTACAATAATTGAAGCGCTTACTTTAGCAGGAATTCCTGTTGTTGCTCATTTAGGATTAACACCGCAATCTGTAGGAGTTCTAGGGGGATACAAGGTTCAAGGGAAAGATGCAGAGGCTGCAAGAAAACTAATGGAAGATGCAAAGAAATGCGAAGAAGCAGGTGCTATTGCTCTTGTGTTAGAGTGTGTACCACAACAATTGGCTAAGGAGTTAACACAGATTTTAGCAATACCTACTATAGGCATCGGTGCCGGCAAGCAAACGGACGGTCAAGTACTTGTTTACCATGATTTGGTTGGTTATGGAAGTGGGTATACGCCAAAGTTTGTAAAACAGTATTCTTCCATAGCAGACACAGCTACAAAAGCAATTGGTGAGTATATAAATGAAGTGAAAAAAAGGGAGTTTCCAGAAGAGAAACACTCATTTAATATGAAAGAGGAAGAGCTCCTTTCATTGTATGGAGGAATTCTAAAGTGAAACAGCTTACGTCTATAAATGAGTTAAATACTGAAATTCATCAATATAAGCATTTAGGAAACACAATTGGGTATGTTCCTACTATGGGTTATCTCCATGAAGGACACCTCAATTTAATTGAAGCAGCAAGAAAAGAGAATGATATTGTCATTTTAAGTATTTTTGTTAATCCTCTTCAGTTTGGTCCAAATGAAGATTTCGATTCGTATCCTAGAGATATAAAAAGAGATTTGGAACTTGCAGCAAAATGTGGAGTCGATTTAGTCTTTAGTCCGGATGTAGCTGAAATGTATCCAAGTGAACCTTCCTATACTGTAATCGTCAAAAATCGTGTGAATGTGCTCTGTGGCAGATCGAGAGTTGGGCATTTCGATGGGGTAGCAACAGTTTTAACGAAGTTATTTAATATCGTACAACCGAATAGGGCTTATTTTGGTATGAAAGATGCTCAACAAGTTGCTGTTGTAGAAGGTTTATTGAAGGAGTTCCATTTCCCAATTGAATTGAGAGCTATTGAGACGATTCGTGAACAAGATGGTCTTGCTAAAAGCTCTAGAAATGTAAAATTATCAGAACAGGAAAGAAAAGAAGCACCTGCAATATACCGGAGCCTTACCATTGCGGAAACTGCCATAAAAAATGGAGAAAAGAGTAAGGACATTATTATTGAACAGATGATGAAATCTATTGAACAAAATACTTCAGGAACAATTGATTATATCGAAGTTCTAGCGTATCCGGAGCTCCAGGACATAGAGGTAATAAAAGGGAAAGTGATTATAGCAGTAGCTGTTAAGTTTACAAATGCTAGGCTAATTGATAATATTACGTTGGACGTTTAAGTCTAGTAAGGATTCAAGCAATCTTGTAAAACTATTAGGGGTAATAATCTTTCTAATTGACAATTTTTAATTAACATATTAATAATAAGATCTTAGACTATGGCTTCCTGGTACAAGATTGTTTCTCTCTGAATAGGGAGAGGAACACTTTTCTTCTTATTTACCAGGATATTTCAATTTGAATACAATATTTTAAACTTCATATTGAATTGTAACAAAGTGTAAGAAAAGAGCCAAGCTTAACCATGAATTGGGGGAGAATAGTGTGTTTAAAACAATGCTAAATGCTAAAATTCATCGCGCACGTGTAACAGAAGCAAACTTAAATTATGTAGGCAGTGTGACAATCGATGAAGATATTATAGATGCTGTAGGAATGGTACCAAATGAAAAGGTGCAAATCGTAAATAATAATAATGGTGCACGTTTAGAAACTTATATTATACCAGGTGAACGTGGTAGTGGAGTTGTATGCTTAAATGGAGCAGCAGCTAGACTAGTACAAGAGGGGGACGTCGTGATTATCCTCACTTATGCACTAATTGAAGACTCAAAATTAGCTGATCACAAACCAAAAATTGCAATTATGGATGAGAACAATAACATTGTTGAGATGCTTGGTCAAGAGCCTGCTGCAACGATTATGTAATAATATCATTTCATACAGATAACATACAGTAAGAGGTCTGACTCGTCATTTTCTATTTTATCGATGTAAGATAAAAGGAAAGTGAGTCAGTCCTTTTTCTATGTTAAGGAATGTAACTAGAATTATTCCCTAGACTGAATGTACTAAATAAGGTCCTCTCGCTATTCTTATAGACAATAAGAGTCTTTCTTTTCATCATATGGTATAGTATATGTGGAAAGTAGTCATATTTATCATTGATAAGTTAATGATAAAATATGTATATAATCAATGATCGTAAGGTTTTATTATAATAGAGGTGTCATGAATGAGCGAACAACGTTTTGTTGTCGTCGACATAGAGACAACAGGAAATGCTCCTAAAAAAGGAGATAAAATAATACAAATTGCTGCAGTTGTCATTGAAAATGGACTAATTGTTGATAGGTATATGAGCTTTGTTAATCCGTTACAATCTATTCCATTATTCATTGAACAGTTAACAGGTATTACCAATGATATGGTAATGAACGCACCAACCTTTGAAGAAGTCGCACATGAAATATTTACATTAATAGATGGCTCTTATTTTGTTGCTCATAATGTTTATTTTGACCTTTCTTTTCTACAAGAAGAATTTAAACATTGTGAGTTACAGTTCACGGGGCCTATTTTAGATACAGTTGAGTTAACTAGAATGACGTTTCCGACTGAAGCTAGCTACAAGCTTTCTGATTTAAGTGAAAAATTTAATATGTTACATGAAAATCCTCATAGAGCGGATAGTGATGCGGAAGCAACTGCATTATTATTAGTAACGATTTTCCAAAAAATTAAAAGCTTACCTTTAGGAACATTACAACACTTACTAAAACTTTCGTCTTCATTTATAAGTGATCTAGATGAAGTAATGGAAGAAATTATTTCAGAGCGTTTATTAAAGGCGGAAGATGTCCGTGAAAAAGAATTTGAGACTGTACGTTCGTTAACAATCAGAAAAAGAAAGCAAATAACTGATGAAAATTCAAAAAATCAAGAAGTAATAAATTTGGATGAGATATTGGATACGTTTAAAAATCAAGTAGAAAATATCGAAGAAGTTATACCTAAGTATCATGTGCGAAATGAGCAAATAAAGATGATGAAAGACGTATATACCTCCTTACAAAATCATCAGCATTCTCTAATGGAAGCACCTACAGGATTTGGGAAAACGATAGCCTATGTACTCCCGGCTATTATTTATTCAAAAAAAGAAAATAAAACGTTACTTATCAGTACATATACGAATAATCTCCAGAATCAAATTGTTGAGAAAGAAATGGATGTATTAAAACAACTTCTCCCATTTCATTTTTCAGCGGCAATATTAAAAGGGCAGAATCATTACCTATGCCTCCAAAAGTTCGAGCAGTCTTTATATGAGCTGGATGATAATTATGACTATACACTTAGTAAGGCTCAAATATTAATTTGGCTGACAGAGACAACTACAGGTGACCTTGATGAGCTAAATTTACCATCAGGGGGTAAAGTATTATGGGATCAACTTCACGTTGATCGAACCTCCTTTAAAGATAATCCTTTTTCAGCGTATTGTTATTATCAGTCTGCGCGAACAAAAGCTTTGTCGTCATCTATTATTATTACGACTCATGCTATGTTGTTAATGGATATGCAAAAGGAAATTCCAACATTACCCCCCTATGATGAAGTCATTATTGATGAAGCTCATCGTTTTGAGAGGGTTGCTAGTGAACAATTAGGTCTGCGTGTTAGTTATTTACACATTCATCATGTTCTCTCAAGATTAGGACTATCGAAGATGAATGGGATCCTCTCTAAGGAACTAAAACTATTAGAGGATTCTAGTTTAGCTGACGCAATAGGAAAAAAATGTGATGAGATACATTCACAATTACAGGAAGAAACACATCAATTCTTCTCTGCTCTCCATGCATATGTATTGAAGAGAAAAAAGAATCCTACAGCGAATCGTTCTTCCTATTCTTTTTATACTGAAACAGAAAATAATGCCGTATGGAATGCACAATTGGAAATCTCTGGAAGGATACAATTCTTACTAAAAGATTATTTAAATCTTTTATACTCTATATTAAGGCAAATGGAAGATTCGACTACCATTCAACGTTCAATTAAAGAAAAACTTAATCACGATGAGTTCATTCAACAATACGAAATGCTTACGCAATTTAAGGAGAATATCCAATACCTCTTCTTTGAAAATGATAAAGAAGTAGTAAAATGGATTGAAATTGACACAAAAGGTGCTAAGAATGCTGTCTCAATATATGCTCAGCCGATTCAGGTAACAGAATATTTAGCAGATGAATTTTTTGCAAAAAAGCAAAGTGTTATTCTTACATCCGCAACATTAACTGTTAAGGGATCTTTTAGTTATATTATTCATGCGCTAGGTTTAGGTGATTTTTACCCAGAGACAATAAATTATCAGTCCCCATTTCAGTTTGAAAAACAAGTGAAATTATTTGTACCTAGTGATGTGCCTGCAGTAAATGAAGTGACTCTAGACGAGTACTCGGAAGTAATAGCATTGAATATAGGCAGTGTAGCTAATATTACAAATGGTAAACTTCTTGTGCTTTTTACATCATATGAAATGTTGAAAAAAACATATCAATTGTTAAAAGAAGACCCTACACTTGAGGACTTTATTATAATGGGACAAGGAACAGGTAATGGAAGTACAACCAGATTAACTAAGAACTTTAAACAATATGAACAAGCAATATTATTAGGAACGAATAGTTTTTGGGAGGGCGTTGATTTTATCGGTGAGAATCTAAAAGCCTTAGTCATCGTTAGACTTCCATTTGTCTCTCCAGAAGAACCGCTCGTAAAGGCTAGAAGTAAAAAAATTGAAGATGAAGGAAGAAGTTCGTTCTATGATTATTCGCTTCCAGAAGCAATCTTAAGATTTAGGCAGGGATTCGGACGTCTTATTAGAAATGAAAATGATAGAGGCTTTTTATTCGTACTAGATAATAGGATTATTCAATCGAATTACGGGAAAGATTTTGTATCTTCAATTCCAGCTATTGAGGTTGAACATAAACCGATGCAATATCTTACACATTCAATAGAAAATTGGATAACAGAAGAGTAAAAAATTGGCTGATTCAACCTAATAAATCAGCCGTTAAATGGTGGGGGTAGGAGTAAATTTTTTCGCCGCTAAAGTGTTCACCTGGTATAATGAACTAGAACAACAAAATGTATAATGTTGTTGTACTTTTAGTCTATCCAGAGGGTAGTGACATATAAGTAACAATATTTGTGTGATGTAGGAGGAAATTGTAATGGAAAGTAAAATAGAAATCGTATCAACAGTTACAGTTGATCATTCTGATGATTTATATAAAGTAGTTGATGTATTAAACCGAACTCTAAAAAGAGAAAATTTAATGTTTGGACTTGCACTTGACCAAGAGGATCAATCAAAAGCAGTCTTTACCATTTATCGTACTTAAGGAAGTGTAATAAATGGGAAAAAAAACGCTTATCTTAGCTTCCATTCTAATCCTTGTTATGATTGCAGTTATTTGGATTTACGGCTCAACATACCATTCTGCAAGAAAGCAATATAATGAAGGACATTCAGCTTCAGAGGAAATAGCAAAAAATGAAGGGAATTTAACAGTTATTGATGATGTGGCAACCTATAATGCCGATCAACAATATCATATTATTTCAGGCAGAACAAACAGCAATGATAAGATCTATGTATGGGTTCCACAAACTACTGAAGAGAAGAATAAGAAGATTATCGTAAAAAAACAAGAAGATGGTATCACGTCATCACAGGCCTTAAAATATGTACAAAGCAAATACGAAGTAACAAAATTAATCTCCGTGAAAATAGGGATGGATAACAACATACCTATTTGGGAAGTTAAATATAGAGATGAATTAAATCGATATACATTTGATTATGTACAGTTTAGTACAGGAGAAATTATTAAGCACATGGCCTTGAAAAACCTTACAAGCGAGTAAAGTAATGTTTTTAAAGCGACTTTTTTATACTATTTTTCATTATCATTAGAAGAATGTAAATACTGTCAACTGAACGTGATTGCTACAATCCATTAAAAAAAGTATAATAAGAAAATGTAAGTGTACATAAAAAGTTAACATCGTAGCTTTATGGAGGGAATAAATACGTGAAAACAACGATTGCAGAAGTAGGAAAATTTGTAGGAAAAGAAGTCACCATTGGTGCATGGTTAGCTAACAAACGCTCTAGTGGTAAAATTGCATTCTTACAATTAAGAGATGGGACAGGCTTTATACAAGGAGTAGTTGTTAAAGCAGAAGTGGAAGAAGAGATCTTTCAAAAAGCGAAGTCCATTACACAAGAAACTTCATTATATGTATCAGGAATTGTTCGTGAAGATGAACGTTCTCCTTTTGGATATGAATTAGGTATTACGAGTATTGAGGTTATTTCGGAATCTGAGGATTACCCAATTACACCGAAAGAACATGGTACAGAGTTTTTAATGGATCATCGTCATTTATGGCTACGCTCAAAACGCCAGCATGCAGTGATGAAAATAAGAAATGAGATCATTCGTTCCACGTATGAATTCTTTAATAATGAAGGTTTTGTGAAGGTAGATCCTCCAATTTTAACTGGAAGTGCTCCTGAAGGTACATCTGAATTATTTCATACGAAGTATTTTGACGAAGATGCCTACCTTTCACAAAGTGGACAGCTATATATGGAAGCCGCTGCTATGGCACTTGGAAAAGTCTTTTCATTTGGTCCGACTTTTAGAGCTGAAAAATCAAAAACAAGACGTCACTTAATTGAATTTTGGATGATTGAACCAGAAATGGCTTTTTATGAATTCGAAGACAACCTGAAGGTTCAAGAAACATATGTTTCTTATGTAATCCAAAGCGTACTGAAAAATTGTCAATTAGAACTTCATACTCTAGGTAGAGATACGTCAAAATTAGAAAAAATTCAGGCACCATTTCCTCGTATTACGTATGATGATGCGATTAAATTCTTACATGAAAAAGGGTTTACTGAAATCCAATGGGGAGATGACTTTGGTGCCCCTCATGAAACAGCAATTGCTGAGAGTTTTGATAAACCTGTATTCATTACCCATTACCCGACAAGCTTAAAGCCATTCTATATGCAACCTGATCCTAACCGAGATGATGTTGTTTTATGTGCCGATTTAATTGCTCCGGAAGGTTATGGAGAAATTATTGGTGGTTCGGAACGTATTCATAATGCTGAATTACTTAAACAACGTATCGGTGAGCATCACTTAGATGAAGAAGCATATGAGTGGTATTTACAGTTAAGAAAATATGGTTCTGTCCCACATTCTGGGTTTGGACTTGGTCTTGAAAGAACAGTTGCTTGGATAAGTGGTGTGGAACATGTGCGTGAAACTATTCCTTTCCCAAGACTATTAAATCGTTTATATCCGTAAGGTTGAAGCTGACTCTTAAGTGTTTAAGAGTCGGTTTTTTTCTTATCTTTCAGGTTTTTTTTATCAGAGCTAGAGGAGATGGCTCCTTTCTAATCTGTACCCATGACAATAATCGAACTGGGAAAAACATCCGAGTATACAGATGTACAAAGTATAACCATGTCATGGTATACTTAACAACGAGGTGTGTTTATGAACAGAGAACAATTTATTTATATACAGGAAACAGGTCATGTTACAATACCCGTTATCTTGTTTGACTACTATAGTAAATTAGGTTTAACAGAAGAAGAATTTATGGTTATTCTTCAAGTGAAAAAGTTTAAACATCTAGGAAATTCCTTTCCAACCCCTTCTGAACTTGCTGAATATATGTCGATATCAGTTACTACATGTACGTCCATATTAAGAAGTTTAATTCAAAAAGGTTTCCTAATGATAGAAGAAAGTGAAGAAAACATGATACTTTGTGAATATTATTCACTTAAGCCATTATGGGATAAATTATATACGTATTTAGAGAGTGAATCGAAGGTAAAAGAACAAGAACAACAATCAAAAGAGGATTTAAGCCTATATACTATTTTTGAAGAGGAATTTGGACGACCATTATCCCCCTTTGAATGTGAATCATTAGCCATCTGGATTGATCAAGATGAATATGATCCCGTTATTATTAAAGCTGCGCTAAGGGAAGCTGTTATGTCAGGTAAATTAAATTTCAGATACATTGATCGTATCTTATTTGAATGGAAAAAGAACGGTATTCGAACAATTGATCAAGCAAGAAATCATTCGAAGAAATTTCGTCAGCATCAAGCAAATTCTACGACAAGCAACCAAACTAATAATGAAGAGTATCAGAGAAAGGTACCTTTTTATAATTGGCTAGAGAGCTAAAGAGATAGCTCTTTTTTAAATGGTTTCTTTTTAAAGACAATTCATAAATTGAATCCTAAGGGCCTCAAGGCTTTTCAAGAAGCAGAAAGAGACTAACTCCCAAAAAGTCGACATAAGTAAGCACAACACAAACTTCAGACTGGAGGAAAATTCCCTGTGCTTATTCTAAGACAAGGAAGTTTGCTTGAGCTACAAGAAGAATAAGTTTAGTCCTACCCGAAGATTAGAAACTACTTTTCCATCTATAAAAACATAGTTAGTGATTAAAATATCGTATTCCTTCTTGATTATGGCTTTTGGGTAGATCGGATCAATGCCATGCTAAATCAGTAACAAACTTCTTAAGAGTTAAACTCAAGCTCTTTTCTAAGAGAATGTTTTTTTAAAAAGAAGGATTTATGAAATTGATTCACTTTCTAACGTTATTTGTTACTTATAAGTAAGATGAAATAAATAGTTTTAGGATAAACAACTTTAATTACATGTGAATGTTATGAGGTGTTCAATGAATGTTAACTAAAATACAAATTCGTGAATGTTTAGATACTATGACTGAAATGTTCCCAGATGCACATTGTGAGCTTATCCATGACAACCCATTTGAACTGGTTATTGCTGTCGCGCTATCTGCTCAATGTACAGACGCTTTAGTCAATAAAGTAACAAAAACTCTTTTTCAAAAATATAAAAAGCCGGAGGATTACTTAGCAGTTACTCTTGAAGAATTGCAAAATGATATAAAATCCATTGGCTTATATCGGAACAAAGCTAAAAATATTCGCAAATTGTGTGAAACACTTTTAGAGGATTATAATGGAATTGTTCCAAATGATCATACTGAATTAACAAAGCTAGCAGGAGTTGGAAGAAAGACAGCCAATGTAGTGATGTCTGTAGCCTTTGGAGTGCCAGCTATTGCAGTTGACACACATGTTGAGAGAGTTAGTAAGCGTTTAGGCATATGCAGATGGAAAGACTCAGTTTTAGAAGTTGAAAAAACTCTTATGAAAAAAATTCCTAGAGAGGAATGGTCAGATACACATCATAGATTAATTTTCTTTGGAAGATATCATTGTAAAGCACAGTCTCCTCAATGTGAAGTTTGTCCGCTAGTACATCTCTGTAGAGAAGGACAAAAACGAATAAAAAAGGCAGCGTTGAAGTAATGAAGCAATCGGATAATGATATAATTATTCCCTCCTCATTTAATCTCTATAAAGACAAGGAGCAACGTAAACTCTATCCTACCACAGAGTCTGATTTTCTTGAGGTCATTAGGGAAGAACCATTTTACTTCGATATTTTTTATGCACTAGAGTGGAAGAGAACAATGAGACCCTGGGAAAATCCTAAGGAATATCTTCCAATTATTTTTGAAGAACGGCAGGAGCAAACGGAAATAATTGAGGATTTCTATAAAAAGAGGGGAAAGGGAAATATTACGGATAGGATGCATTATTATCTATCCTTATTTCTACTAACTCTTTTTTATCTTAATTATAAACCTGTAAAAAGTGTTATTCCTCAGAGTATGAACTTATATGAACTAAAACGAAAACCTATGAATTGTGAGGAACGTCTAGAATATATTATGAGGAAACCATCCCAGTATCATGCATATATACAGCTTGATCAGTTATTTATTGAACTTGAGAAGATATATTATAAGGCTGTAGCCATGAAAGAACTATAAAAGCCACCAGCAATTTAGCTGGTGGCTTTAATTTAGCTATTATTCTTCACTTTCATTTGTTTCTTTTTCATTTTTCTTCTTATTGTTGTTGTTACCTGGTGTCGGTGTTGTAGCTTCTACTGCAGGTTCTTGTTGTTGATCATTTTGTTCCTGATCTTGTTCTTCTTCTTGCTCGTTTTCTTCTTCAGAGTCTTGTTCATTATCGGAATTCTGTTCATCTTCCTCTATTTCTGATTCAGTATCTTCCTCTGAATCTGCTTCATCATCATTGGTTTCTTCACCAGGTAATTCCGGTACATCAACTTCAGGCTCAGGTACTTGAACTTTGGTGACAGCAGCATCACTTTTATTGCTTTCATCATCATCACTAATGGCAACAACCTGGAAGGAATAGATGGCACCAGGTATAACATCAGCGATCTCATATTTCATACCTTTTGATTTATTTACAACTTGGTAGGGTCCTTCATCAATGGATTGACTCACCTCAAAGGATACATTCTCCAATTGACTTTCATTGTAGTTCCAATTAATGCTAATTGAGTTTGTTACTTGATCATAATTTATTTGTAAGCCCGAAGGTTTGTCGAGCTTTTCAAATTTCTTAGAAACCTGTGTAGGCTCAGTGCCTTTAACGAAATATTCATATGTTATCCGATTGGATGGTGTGTAATCACTTGCTAATACAGCATCTTTTGAGCCTTTTTCAATTGCTTTTTTAATGACACTGTTTGGTTGCTCAAAATCGGAGGTATCGCCCGATGCCACTTCTTCAAAAACAGCTTTAAACATTGCTTGAGCTAATTTTTGTTCTTTCCCTTCTAAATAAACTTTTTCACTATCTTTAGTGATGTTATATCCAGTCCAAACGGCAGCGGTGTAATTAGGATTATACCCAACAAACCAAGCATCTTTAGCAGCTCCGTTTGGAACATTATATTTGGCTTTATCTTCTTCACTAAAATTGGTTGTGCCTGTTTTACCAGCGATATTAACAGAAGAAAGGGATACGGCAGTACCAGTACCATAACGTACAACAGATTTCATCATGTCAGTTATCATAAATGCTGTATAATCACTCATTGCCGGTTTTGGTTCTGGTTCCAGATTAATTTCAGTTCCATCGCTTAATACAACCTTTTTAACAGCATGTGGTTCAATGTAAATACCATTATGACCGAAAGCACTAAAAGCTCCAGCCATTTGAAGAGGAGATACACCATTAGTGAATCCACCAATTGAATAAGACTCAACCATGTTATCAATTGGTATACCTATTCCTTCTGCAAATTCCTCTGCTTTATCTAATCCAACTGCTTGTAAAGCTTTTAAAGCTGGAATATTTCTTGAATAAGCAAGAGCATCACGCATTGACATTTGACCTTTATAACTGGTGTCCCAATTGTTTATTGGTGTTCCATTGCTATATGTGTATGGTTCATCTGTAATTTGTTCGTAGGTAGACCATTTTAAATGTTCAATTGCAGGACCATAGTCAAGAACTGGTTTAATTGTTGACCCTGGCTGTCTTCGCGTATCTGTTGCATAGTTATATCCACCTACTGGTTGGTTACGACCACCACCAATTGCTCGAATTTCACCTGTTTGTGTGTCAATTAGGGAAATACCTGCTTGAAGTTCCTCATCAGGGAAATTAATAGAATCTCCATTTAGGACATTCTCGACAGTTTTTTGGGCATCTGGATCTAGTGTTGTATAAATTTGAAGACCTGCAGTTCCAGCATCAATATCAGTTTTTTCCTTCACTTCTTCTATGACTTCTTCTACAAATGCATGATAAGGATTTGCTTTTTCTGTAGCTTCTACAACAGTTGATTGTACAGGGATAGCTTTAGCTTCATCGGCTTCTGCTTCCGTAATATACCCATGCTTAGCCATTAGTGTTAACACAATGTTTCTGCGTTTTTCCGCACTTTCGGGGTTCGTTCTCGGATTATAATTATTTGGACTTTGCGGTATTCCGGCAATCATTGCAGCCTCATGTAGCTCTAATTCTTGGAGCGGCTTACCATAGAACGACTCAGCTGCTTGTGCAACTCCATATATGTTTCCAGGGAAGTAAATCTTATTTAAATACATTTCTAAGATTTGTTGCTTTGAATAGTTTTGTTCTAATTGAAAGGCTAGCCAAAGCTCTTGTACTTTACGTGTAATGGTTTTTTCATGAGACAAAATTGAATTCTTGATGACCTGCTGTGTAATCGTACTACCACCTTCAGCACCAAAGCCTTCTTGTACATTTGCAACAAATGCTCCACCAATTCGAATAAAATCTACTCCATTATGCTCATAAAAGCGAGCGTCCTCAGTAGCAAGAACTGCCTCTTCAAGAACTTTAGGGATTTCATCATATGGAACATAAGTCCTTTTCACTTGTCCGAATTCGGATATTTCATCACCATTCATATCATATAATTTTGACGAGAAAGAATCTCTTAATTTTTTCTCATCCAAAGGAGGGGCATTTGATACGATAACCGCGAAGGTAATACCTCCAGCAATCATACCGATAATTCCAATGGCAAATAAACTTAAGATTACTTTTTTCCATAATCCAGTTTTCTTTTTATTCTTTTTCTTTTTACTATTCTGTTGAGTTTGTCGTTTTTTTCGTTCCTCACGACTTTTATATTGTTCACTCATGTGTTTCCAACCTTTCTTTTATGCTTTCAATAGGCTTCATTAAATCTGCTGCAAAACTCCGTTAACAGTTATAAATTCCTGTATTATTCAACTTTTCTAGTAGAATGTAATTGATTCCTACTAGCTGAACCTTTCTCATTGTTTACGATACAGTTTATAACATAGAAAAAAAAGCAACCAAACATACAAATTCAGCCAATTTAAAAGCTAACACTGTAGAAAATATCTTATTCCTTATAAGATATAACGAAATTATCGCATTTTTCTACTAAAAACTGTTACTTTTTAAACTATCTTTAAAAATATAGTTTATCGATAATTTTAAGATAGTCAATCCTTGCTTGATATCCTTGAGGTATAACATGCGCATATTTGTTGATTTCATCACTTGATATAGATTTGCGGCCACCGTTTTCTTTACGATCCCAAAATGTAAAGAGGGGCTCTGCTTCTAAAAAATAAAATTGTTGAAAAGCAGAAAGGATAACGAAACATATCCCACCTTGACGGATGACACTTTTCATATGGTCAATTTGATGGTTGTGGAAATTTTGAAGCGGAAAAGATGTTTTGTTCTTCGTTTCTTTAGCTTCAAAATCAATGTACTTTCCTTTATAAATTCCATTGTAATCAGTTGTTGAGCTTTGTTTAAAGTAAGCCTCCCGAATTACAGCTGCACTCCTTCTAGGATAATCGACATTGACTATTTGGACGGGTGTAGGCTTCTTATGTATCACTGCTATTTGATGAGCTAAATAATATTGATTAGTCTCATTAAGATCATCCTCTAGAGACATTCCTCGGTTACTATATGTGAAAGAAGGGTGCTGTTGCTGTCGCTTTTTTTTTACTTCTTGTTCTTTTGGTTGATACACCTTTCCGTTAGGATAACGAAAAATCATACATAACCTCCTCTTTAAAACTACTACCTATCATACCAAAAATAATGTAAAAGGAATGATAAAAAAGTATCAATTTTGTTAATGTGTATAAACTATCTATTTAGGAAACGCTATTTTGCGAGGTGGATACATGTATAAGCCGAAAATAGACGAATTCATCAATGAAAAAGAAATCCTGTCTTATATAGGTATTACGACAAAAAGAAAAAATTATGACAACATTTCGCGTACATTAGCTTACCAAAAGTATTATTTTCAACATAGGGAAATAAAATGGGCATATTTAGCAAGTATGGTATCTAGAAACGCTGGATGGAGTATGACAGATTTACAAGGAAAATGGTTTCGTAAATCACTTACGGAAGAGCAAAGACATCTCTTATTTTTAACTTATGAACGTGCTAATTGGATGATTTTTCAGGATGCTTTTCCACAACTACTTATTTATTCGTTTTCTAAGAAGTTTAATCGCCCTTTGTTTCATTTACTTCCTCATTTACAAGTTTCACGTTTTATGGAAGAAGAGTGGTTATCCTTTTGGAAAGAGCCTGACTTAGACCGTTTAATGAAGGCACTCATTATAAATGAACAAAATGTCATACAAAAACCTATTTTGGAAAAAGAACCATATAAAAGTCATGTGTTTAAATCAATACCATATAAATTCCAAGATCTTTTTCATTTTAGCACTGTTTTATTTCCAACATTGGAAGGAAGTCTTTTTGGTTTTTCAGTATACGATTTTAGTGAAATTACTAATCGTATTGATCTTGGAAAAAAATTAGCTTGGCTGCTTTTTGAATCAGGTTTATATGAAAAGTTTGTAGTTTTCTCACAATCAGTAAGTCATACAGGCTCTAGATATGATTATGAATTTCTTTTTCCCGACAAGCGCAAAAGAGAAACACCTTTACTGCGTACAACGTATCCAATCATTTCACATTCTTTAGACGAAGGAAAAGAAGATTGGTTTCATGGTCAAAATACAAAAAAGTGGTTTAAGGAGATCAAGATACCGAAAAAATATGAGCTAACTTTCTGGTTTAAACATAAACAAGATCAACTGCATATGTTAACCCTTTTACAAGAATATTGGAAACAGAGAAAATGAAAAAAAGCAAGGAGTAACCTTGCTTTTTTTTCATCTTTAGGTAGAAGGACGGTTTGGTCCGTCTAATTTCTTATCTGTCGGAATATTTGTTCTTTCTTCTGCTTTTTGTTGCTTATCTTTTGGTTTTTTTGCCATATTTAGCACCTCCTACAATTTATTTTGACCGAATGAATCCTTTTCCATTCATCTATCCTGCTGTCGAACAATGTATGATAGTACTTTCTTTGACGAATAAAAACTAGTTTTGTCACGTGGGAAGGGAGAAGGAAATTAGTCTCGAATAAGTGATGTAAAGAGGAGGGAGAAGGATGAGTATATAT
The DNA here is from genome assembly GCF_001889165.1 of Bacillus weihaiensis. Taxonomy (GTDB): domain Bacteria; phylum Bacillota; class Bacilli; order Bacillales; family Bacillaceae; genus Metabacillus; species Metabacillus weihaiensis. The sequence goes on from NZ_CP016020.1 coordinate 1,632,906, forward strand.
CTTGATAAGAGCCAAATTGAATCAAAATTAGTGGAATTAGAAGAAGAACTGGAAGCGTTAGAAAAACAATTAAATACTAGAGCACAAAGGGTGAAAGCAAAAGAAAGTCAATTGTTAGCTGATACTGAAAAGTTAAATGATCAATTAACACATGTCATTTCTTCCATGTCAACACCTAAAGCTTCTGAACAATATTTTAGAACCCAGACTCAAACTTCTTGTTACGTCTAAACCGTTGTATAGTTATTTAGAAACTGATTATGTGTCCTTCTAACGAATCATTTGATATGATTAGGTAGAGGTGATTCATCAATGGAATTAATTACATCATCTAAAGAGCTTCTCACTCTTTTAGAAGAATGTATGGAGAGGTTTAATAAGCATGAGGTAAAACCTGAGAAAACAGAGGAATATTTTTTCAACCAAGTTAAGCCCTCTTTCGAACGTGCAACTACATCCATTCAAATTTGGAAACCGTTAGCAAACGATTGGATCATAAAGAATAAACCTAAATATATTCATGTAACACAATTAGACTCTACGATTGAACATATTGAACAAGTAGTATTGCAATCCTTTTATAGAGATATAAACAGACAACGATTTTATAATTTGCATCATTCAGTAGAATACGTAGTAGAAAGTATATTGGATGAAATGGAAAGCGAAGACTAGCTCCTATAGGGTTGGTCTTTTTATTTTCAATCTATTGATGGGGGATGTTGGTGAGAAAGTAAAATTAGTGATAGCTACCATAACCTTTCATGATGAAGTAATACATAAAAATAGGAGGTAGCTTCTATTTATAGCTGCCTCCTATACAATTCGGTATAAATAGAGGGTCTCATCAACAATTAGTGCGACTCGCTCCAATCTAATGACGAGGAATGTCCATTCGTTTGACCTTGAACCCATCTATACACAAATGTAACCACAATGATAAAGATAGCTGATAACAAATAGAGAGTGGAATATCCAAAGTGGCTAGCAATAATTCCTAATAGGAAGGAGCCTGCAGCTATTCCTGTGTCAAAAAAGGTGAAAAACGTCGCTGTAGCATGTCCACTTCGATGTCGATCTGTTGATTGAATTGCTAAGGTTTGTAAACATGGAACAATTGTGCCGTACCCTAAACCAATAAAAGCGCCTGAGAATAGAAACATTAAGGTAGTCTCTGTCATACTTAATAATAATAAACCGATCATAAAGAAACCGAGTGCAGGATAGATAACAATATTTGGTCCCTTTGAATCAAATAATCGACCACTAAAAGGTCTCGAGATAATCATAGTAACAGCAAATACAGCAAAGAATAAACTTGCAGCATTTAGTAAATTCAGTTCATTCGCATAAGTAGAAATGAAAGAAATAACACTTGAATAGGTAAAGGCTATTAGTGTTCCTACGATAGCAATTGGAAGGGCCTTACTATCAAATAAATCACTAAGCTTAAGATGCCCTTTATCTTTTGAATCAGGTTTACTTAAAGTAGGATTATTTGGTTTACTAATAGCGGTAATAAAAACACCTAGAGTACTTAAACTACCTAAGATAAGAAAAAGTACTAGAAAAGATGTCGTTTGTATTAGTGTTAATGCAATAAAAGGTCCAGATACAACCGCTAAGTTCATAGACATTGCAAAATATCCAAGTCCTTCTCCTCGTCTTTTAAGCGGAACGATATCAGCAGCAATGGCTCCAGTAGCTGTTGTCGCAATACTAAACCAGATACCATGAAAGAAGCGTAAAACGAGTAAAATAGTGAAATGTTGAATCCATAGGTACATAAAAGATGATAAGGTAAAGAAAATCATACTAATAACTAGAACTCTTTTTTTTCCAAAGTCCTCTAATAACTTCCCTGAAAACGGACGAATGATAATAGCTGATAAAAGAAAAATGGTGACAATTAGACCAGCATCTGCTGTAGATCCGTTAAGCTTATTAACAACATAAATTGGTAAGGAAGTAAGTAATCCGTAAAACGCTAAGAAAATGAAAAAGTTGCTGATGAAGATACTGATAAAGGCTTTCGTCCAAATAGGTTCTTTTTGTTTATACGTCAAGCTGGTTCACTCCATATCGGATTTTTCTCCTAATTTACTTAGTAGGTAATATAATTGATTCTGTTCCTCACTTGTTAAATTTGAAATCATTACCTTTTCGAATGTTTTAACATCATCTTCCACGAAGGGTAGCTGTTTATATGCTTTTTCCGTTAAAGAGACAAGTCGTTCACGTTTATCCTGACCTGATGAACGTTGAATCCAACCAAATTCTTCAAGCTTTATTAATGTTCGTGTTACAGTTGGAGCTTCGACACCAAGATAACGCCATATCTCACTTTGAGTCATTGATCCCTTAGTCATTAGGCAATAAAGGATAGACCATTGCGAGCTAAACAATTCATGTTTTTGTAATGATCCATTAAGTTCTTTTGTCATGTGTCTCGTTTTTTGATACAACAAGTGAAATAATTGGTTCGTATTATCCATATTTATCCACACCTTATTTATTTACCTAAGTAAGTATTTTTAGATATTTACCTAGGTAAATATCTACTCTGACTAGCATAACGAGTAAGTAGAAGATTGTAAAGGAAAAGACTCATATGGTGATAAATGAAGGGAAAAGAATAGGGGAATAGTGATCGAGTAATTAATAGATGTAATTGGAGAGAAATCTGCTTTTTATTAAAGAAATCTGCTTATTTGGTTCTGCGAGAAAAAAAGAAAGAGTGCTCAAAAGGTCGTTATTTAACAACCTTTTGAGTCACCCTCTGTAACATATATTTGCTTAATCCTCTACTTTAATGGAAACAGGTCTGTCCCCTTCAGAAGCAACAGGTTCAATTGCGTACCCAACTTTTTCTGTTTCTTTACCCATTACTGGTTGTGCTTGTTTTGAAAGTGTAGGCGTATGTCCTTTTTCTTTATGATTAAAGTGTTGACCTCTACCCATTCAGAATCCCTCCCTCATTATGGTTCTTTTCTAATATGAACATTTTATAGGGGAATCATGTATTCAAATAATGGATGTCGTTAAGTAGGTAACGTTTCCGGTTTTTAGCTTGTGTTCTTATAGACAGGTGACCTAACCAAATCCTTTATTCCAACCTAATAAAGTAGGGAAAACTTCTCCCTATTTGGATTATTAACAGTCAAAAGGAAGGTGTAAAAGAAAGAGCTAAAAAGAGGATAAATATGAACTAAATAGTTTTTCACAAACTAGGCGAATGATTCATATAGTATAGTAAGTAAAATGTTCGTAAGGAGGGAATTAATCTTGTACCAGCAACAATATCCTTATTTTGAAAGAAGGACTCGAAGACAACAAACTCAGTATTCACCTTATCTGTCGTATGGAAATTATCAACCTTACCTAGATCAAAGTCAAGGAGTTCAACAGAACCCATATTATTTTCAACATCCTTATCAGGAACAACAAAATCAAGTGTTTCACCATCAACCTTATGTACCCTTTAACAGTCCCACAAAAAATTATATGGCGCAACCATTTCCAACGCCTTATCCAAAGCCAACACCATATATGAAACAGCAACCGTCTGGGTTTCAAACAGTCATATCTCAATTCAAGAAATCTGATGGGCAATTAGACTTTGATAAGATGATGAATACTGCTGGGCAAATGATGAATGCGGTAAATCAAATGGGAGGATTATTTAAAGGTGTCACTTCCATGTTTAAAGTGTAAATAGGAGGCTATTGGCCTCCTATGAACTCAAATATTTTGGTTTTGTTTTAAAAAATATTCTTCGGCTAGTCTTTTTTTTACTTCTGTATAGGATAAGCCTGACTGTGCATTTAGCTTTTTAACTTCTTCTATATTTGTGTTAGAAAATTGTCTAGTACTTGTCATTTTCATGGTGTCATTATGTTCTTTCCTTATTTTCAAGTCTTTCTTTTCTCACTCGTAATGCATAGTTAGCGGTTTCTAAATTTGAAATAGCAATTGAATTTTCAGCACATGCAAATTCACCATTCTGATGTGATTTTAGTTTCTCCACTAACACGCTAATAACATCTTCCACTTGACAGCCATTAACGCCTTCATGGTCAATAGCTCCTGCTTGAAATTTAATATTTATATAATGGTTACTGTTTCGATTCATCTTTTTCCTCCATTTAACGATGAATTTAAATTAATTGTTCGTATACCTCGTTTAACTGATTACCTCTTATAAAGTCCTGCTCGTCAAACGCGTATTTTATTTCATCAGGGAGGATGTTATTTAAAAATTGTATTTCATCCTCATCTAAAATTCTTACAAATTCAACTTCGCTTGTAAAAGATTGCTCCCCTAATTTTCCTACAATTCGTTCGCAAACTGAGCTACGTTCATAATTTGATAAAGCTTCTCTTAAATATCCTAAGGTGAAATCCATGTTAATCAGTCCTTAAAGAAATTTTTAAAGTTTCTCGTTGCTTCTTTTTCCTCATTTAGATACGGATTTTCTTTTTCTACATTAGGTGTATCTAAGTTTGTTTTAATAACTAGAGTTGGTGAAGTAGTAGCTTCTGCAATAATTCGATCGTTTAAATCATTAAATTTTGGCATCTTAGAATTTGATTTCAATTTATCCACCTCCACTCATAGTGTTTGATCGTTTTAATATTTATTGCTAGTCAATTACTGGGTTTTAAAAAGGCAAAAGAATATAACTTAAAAAAGTTCAAAGACTAATCGAGATAACCTGATTCATTTATAGTCATGTTTTTACTTAGTGAAAGTGAGGTGATGGTATGATGAGCAAAAGAAATTCAAGTAATAAGGATGATAAAACATTTTCTGCAAACGATTTAAAAAAGGACAATACACCAGAGGAAAATCCAAAATACGGGAGTAAATCTCATAAAAATAGTTAACTTTGTTACCTTTGTTTATTTAAGTTGTGCGAAAATTAATAAAGGCTAAATTTACTTGTTTGAGGTAAGTTATTTCCCCCTTGCTTTTGACATGAGGCACGTATTGTCAGCATCGGGCTTATTACTGAGGGAAATAGGCATTGTTGGAGCTAGTCAAGATCAAGGGAGAAGCGTGTCAAAAGGAGACCTCACTTCGGTGACGATGGGAGGCTCCTTGACCGCTCTTGGAAGCGAATACCTGTAATTAAAATGAACAACCGAATTTATGAGGACTGAAATGAACAATGAATATTACCTTTGGTGCGAGTTGATTTTAAGCATCATGGCTTTCAATTTCTATTGTTCTTACTTTTTTCGGAATTGTTACAAGTAGAGTACCGTCTTGAAAAGTTGTTTTTATTTCATGTTCTTTAACGGGATAAGGTAGAAGAATGGTTTTAGAGACTCGATCTAACGAAGAAAAGCTTCTATAAGTTGCGTGGTTTTCATTATACTCTTGAATTTCTTCTTTATTGGTAATTTGTATTGTTAAATATTGTTCATAAAGTTCAAGTCGAATTTGATCTTTCTTTACTGGTGGTATTTTTAGTGTAATGATACAATTTTCATCCGTTTCGTAAGTATCAGCTGTAATGGGCTGATGAGGGAATGATTGATCCAAAATAGCATCGAATTCCCCGATAAACTGTTTAATTGGCTCAGAACGAAAAAATTGATCAACAATTTGAAAGAAATCTAGACTTCCCATTGTTTTACCATTATTTTGGTTTACCAAATCAGCTTTTTTCTTCATGTCATTTCCTCCTTACCTGCATTGTAAATATAAGTCAAATTATTATATGTACTAAAAGGGGGAAGTGTTATTCTTACATACATACTGTTTCAACTTGTGGATGGAGGGTAAATTAAAACATAAGTATAGTAAAGGAGTAGCGCGACAAGTTTTGTCATAAGCGCTTATGTGTGAAAAGACAAGGGATTTCTACGGAAATCCTAACTTCATAACCGAGGATAGGAATGATAAAACCACGTATTTTGAAACTATCCCATTAATATTCCTGCATGCGTCATAATTGACAGATTATGGGGTCTGGAGCTCAGGTGAAGTCGGCAGAACAAAGGCTGAAGCCATTCCGTGTGGAAAGGGTATGCCAATGGATATGCCGGATGGCTGAAAAACTAAATATGGTGAGAATTATCTTGTGGAAAAGAACAGACGAACTTCCGAATGTACGGGTCTAGAGTTACGAGCAATAGGAAACTATTGTCCCATCGTACGATGGGGTGAGTGACGTAGAGTAAAAATTGCTCCTCTGAAACACGTTATATCGAACTATGGCGATATCCAGCTCACAGGCTTACAGGAAGCACCTAAGTTTAGAATGGATAGCTAGGTTATAAGGTACTTGGAAAGTAAGGGACGTTGATTCAAGGGCTGTCACCCAAAACGGTTGCTATAAGTTTATGACGAAATGCATTTGTCCTTATGAGGGTAGGGGTACGACTGGTGAAGCCTTTGTAATGAAGGTGGAGGAACAGCCCCAAGTCTAGCGATAGTTTTAATTATTTTTCAAATGTGCATTGCACCGGTCGGGTAAGAACGTGGGAACATCACTTCATAAAGGAATGATGCCACAGTGCAAGCTCTACGATACTGGGATTATTATGATATGACTGACACCTTTACAGACTTACATCAACGGGCAAAAAATAAAGAAACGTTCCATTATCTATACGACATTATCACGTCGAGGAATAATATTTTATTAGCTTATCGAACAATTAAGTCAAATAAAGGGTCGAAGACTCCCGGTACAGATGGGAAAACCATATTAGATATCGAGAAACGAACCGAGAATGAATTAATAGAAGAAGTACAGAGACAGCTCAAGAATTATCGTCCAAAGAAAGTAAGACGGAAACTGATAGAAAAAGATAATGGCAAAATGCGACCATTAGGCATTCCATGCATCCTCGATAGAATTATTCAACAGTGTTTTAAACAAGTGCTAGAGCCAATCGCGGAAGCTCACTTTTACAACCACAGTTACGGATTTAGACCTCTACGGTCTACCCACCATGCAATGGCAAGAATACAATTTTTAGTTAATCATTCAAAACTTCATTACGTTGTAGACATTGATATTAAGGGATTCTTTGACAATATCAATCACACACTACTAATTAAACAACTATGGAGTATAGGCATTCGAGACAGACAAGTCCTCGCATGTATTGCTAAAATGTTAAAAGCCGAGATTGATGGCGAGGGTATCCCTACTAAAGGCTCTCCGCAAGGTGGGTTGTTATCGCCGCTGCTATCGAACATTGTTTTAAATGAGCTAGACCAATGGGTGGCGAATCAATGGGAACTATTCCCCCTTCATAAATCATTCAAGTCTAGGGAAGGTGAACTTCTCGCGAAAAAGCGCACTCATCTAAAAGAAGGTTATCTGGTACGTTACGCAGATGACTTCAAAATACTTTGTCGAGATTGGAAAACAGCTGAAAAATGGTATCATGCAGTAAAGCTATTCCTAAAAGAACGTCTAAAACTTGATATATCACCAGAAAAATCGAAGATTATTAATCTACGTAAGCATGCATCTGCTTTTCTTGGATTTACCATACTCGCAAATCGTAAAGGTAAAAAAAGAGTGGCTCACACTTTTGTTCGAGCCGAGAAAGTACAGAAGATAAAAGCTGAAACAAAGAAACGGATTGAAATACTTCGCTCTTCACCAACAGCTGAAAATGCTTTGCGTTTTAATAGTTTTGTCTTAGGGTTACATAATTACTTCTGCAGAGCTACACACGTTAATTTAGCGTTCTCGCGTCTTGCTTATGAAATAGGTGCAATGATGTACAATCGTCTTAAGCCTATCGGGAAATATTCACATCCAACGAATGCACCACCAACTTATAAGAAATTTTATAGTTTGGGGTTCAAGACATTTGAAATTGCTGGTATTCACCTTTTCCCACTCGCCAATGTTCAGACAAAAAACGTTATTAGCTTCACACAAAGTCGAACACCATTCACGATGGAGGGACGAGAGCAGATTATTAAAAATTTGCAAAAGAATATTAAGCATGAAATAGCTTTATTACTGGAATCGAAAATCCCGACACGGAGTGTCGAATATATGGACAACCGAATTAGTCGATACAGTATGAAAAAAGGAATCTGTGAAATCACGGGATTATTCCTCCAAGCACAAGATGTGCACTGTCATCACTATATTCCTATACATCTGGAAGGAAGTGACAAGTTTCATAACTTACGCATCCTTCACAAAGATGTACATAAACTTATCCATATGAAAGATTCAGCTAAGATAGATTTACTCAAGAAAATTCTGGGCATCACAGAACCGATGCTTAAGAAAATCAATAAATATCGGGAAAAATGTGAGTTAGAAATTATATAATCCAGAACCAAGAGTAACTTGAAACTTATAATTAATATAACTTCGTTAGATGGAACGCGGAATGCTAGGAAACTGGCACGTTCCGTGTGGAGCAGGGGAAAAGCCGGAGATAATCTCAAACGCTTACCTATTGCTAACGGTATTATGCTGAAGTCACTTTTTGGAAAAAAGGAGAAAAAAACAGAAGAAACATTGTATTCGCCTCTAACAGGAGAAGTTTTGAAGCTTGAAGATGTCCCAGATCCAGTTTTTTCTCAAAAGTTAATGGGGGAAGGTTTTGCGGTTGAACCAAGTGACGGCTCAGTTGTATCACCGATAAATGGACAAGTTATTCAAGTATTTCATACGAAACATGCAATTGGTTTACGTTCTGAAACAGGGGTAGAGATCCTTATTCATATCGGTTTAGAAACTGTAAGCTTGGATGGAGATGGGTTTGAAGTCCATGTTAAAGAAGGTCAAAAAGTGAAAGTGGGAGATTTACTGATATCTGCTCATTTATCATTAATTAGTGAGAAAGCAGAAAGTATTATTACACCTATTGTTATGACCAATTCAGATGTTATTGAAGAGGTAAGTGAAATGATTACTGGAAGTGCTACTAAAGGTACTACAAAGGTATGTACAGTTAGAGTAAAAAGATAGAAAAAAATACAGCTGTCCCACAGATTTGGGCCAGCTTTTTTTGTTAGATCAGAGCTAAAGTTAAGGTCAACAGCTAAGGTGCTGCATATTTAGCAAAGTTTTCTTAGAAATTAGATTTACTCCTTTATTTACGAACGTTTATTCGCTAAAATGAAAGAGACTACTTTTGCTAGGTAGCAGGTAAAGAGGGTGGGAAAATGGAATTTAAACAAACATTATCTACATTATTAAAAACATTACAATCTGACAGCCAATTTTCAAATCAAATTGTACATTGGCAAACAATACCATCAAGGGAAGCGGTATTTTCAGAAATTCCCCTTGATCTAGATAGTCGTCTAAAAGAAGCATTAAATCGACGTGGAATTAATCAATTATACTCACACCAAAATGAAGCCTATGAATTTGCCAAGAAAGGGCAACATTTCGTCGCTGTAACACCGACTGCCTCCGGAAAAACACTTTGCTATAACTTACCCGTCTTGCAAAAAATCTTAGAAGATGAGAACAGTAGAGCTTTGTATTTGTTTCCAACAAAAGCTCTAGCACAAGATCAAAAATCAGAAATGAACGAATTAATAAGTGAAATGGGGGTGAACATTAACTCCTATACCTATGATGGAGACACGTCACCTGCCATTCGTCAAAAAGTAAGGAAAGCTGGTCATATTGTTATTACCAACCCTGATATGTTGCATTCGGCAATCTTACCGCACCATACAAAGTGGGTCTCTTTATTTGAAAATCTTAAATATATTGTTATTGATGAGTTACATATTTATAGAGGGATTTTTGGAAGCCACGTATCAAATGTGATTAGAAGATTAAAACGTATTTGTCGATTTTACGGTAGTAATCCTCAATTTATTTGTACGTCAGCAACAATAGCTAATCCAAAAGAACTAGCTGAAACTCTGACAGGAACAAATATGAGATTGATTAATAAAAGTGGTGCACCTGTTAGTAAGAAACACTTTATTTTTTATAATCCACCAATTGTTAATAAACCTTTGAATATTAGAAGAAGTGCTACATTGGAGGTAAGAAGATTAGCAGGTCATTTTTTGAAGAATAAAATCCAGACGATTGTTTTTGCAAGAAGCAGAGTAAGGGTAGAAATTATCTTAACGTATTTACATGAATTGGTTAGAAATGAGCTTGTGAAAAAGTCGATAAGAGGTTATCGTGGTGGATACTTGCCTAAACAGAGAAGAGAGATTGAACAAGGGCTAAGAAATGGAGAAATTCTTGGAGTTGTCAGTACAAATGCGTTGGAATTAGGAGTTGATATAGGGAGTTTACAAGTGTGTATTATGACAGGTTACCCTGGTACTATTGCAAGTGCATGGCAACAAGCTGGACGAGCTGGTAGAAGAAATGGGGAAGCTGTAATCCTTATGGTAGCTAGCTCCAGTCCGTTGGATCAGTACATTATTCAAAATCCTCAATACTTTTTTGAGCAAAATCCCGAAACAGCCATCATTAATCCGGATAATTTAGTTGTATTAGTTGACCATCTAAAATGCGCTGCTTTTGAACTTCCTTTTAAACAAGGTGATACTTTCGACGGTGTAGAATTAGAAGACATTTTACAATTCCTTGCTGAAGAGAGGGTCCTTCATTTTAACGATGACACATACCATTGGATGAATGATTCCTTCCCAGCGCATAACATTAGCTTAAGATCTGCTTCGCAGGAAAATGTTATCATCATTGATCAATCAGATCGAGGAAATGTTAAAGTAATTGGTGAAATGGACCGATTTAGTGCGATGACATTGTTACACGATGAAGCAATTTATCTTCACCAAGGTGTTCAATTTCAAGTCGAGAAGCTTGATTGGGAAGAGAAAAAAGCATTCGTTAGAGAAGTAGATGTAGATTACTTTACAGACGCAAATCTCGCCGTGCAATTAAAGGTTCTCGAAGAAGATATGCTGAAAGAAAAAAATGGCAGCCAAATAGGATTTGGAGATGTAACGGTTCAAGCCATGGCTACAATTTTCAAGAAAATAAAATTCGATACACATGAAAATATTGGCTCTGGTCCTATCTATCTTCCGGAAGAGGAACTTCATACAACTTCATCTTGGGTTAGCCTTGGGGAAGAAATAGTATCGAAATATACGGAAAAAAGAATGGAAGAGGCATTAGTAGGTGCAGCACATGTACTACAACATGTTTCTCCCTTAAAGGTCATGTGTGATCCTTCTGATTTACACGTTATTTCACAGGTTAAAGCCATTCACAACAACAAGCCAACAATTTTCATGTATGACCGATACCCAGGTGGAGTTGGACTATCAAAAAGACTGTACGAAAATATGCATGAGGTTATTGAAGAATCGATATCCTTATTAACAAATTGCCCATGTCACACAGGTTGTCCATCGTGTATTGGGGCAGAAGCATTTTCAGAATCGGTAAAGCAGGATACGTATCATTTATTGCAACATTTAAAGGACGAGGTATATGTCATTAATCAATAAACTTAATCGAATGAAAAAGAACATTATAAGAGAAGAGCAGCAAATTGAAGGTCGTTCTCCTACTGAGTCAGCTGAAAACTCGATTTGGGCAGAACACGGAATGACTGTTTTCACATATGAAAATCAATCTTGTTTAATAAAAGAGGTCGAATATCCGTTAGATTACAAACATGGTCATTATAGCCTAGGTGAATTTCATAAAGTAGTTCGTTTATGGAATCAGAGTCATTCTACACATCCACTTTCTTCGAAGGGACATGAATCTCATGAGTTGTTCTTTTTCGATACGGAAACAACTGGACTCGGTGGAGGAGTAGGGAACACAATCTTTCTATTAGGTCAAGCACAAGTACTGGAAGATAAAGTAGTCGTAAGACAATATCTTTTACCACAACCAGGAAATGAAGTAGCCTTATATTCTAGTTTTTTGGAGAAGGTAAACAGTAAAACGTTAGTAACATATAATGGTAAAGCCTTTGATTGGCCACAAGTGAAAACGAGGCACACTTTAATAAAAGAAAGAGTACCCAAGCTTCCTCCTTTTGGGCATTTTGACTTGTTTCATGCAGCAAGAAGGTTATGGAAAAATGACTTAGACTCTGTTAGATTAGCAAATGTTGAATCTGAAATTTTAGGTATTAAAAGGGAAGATGATGTACCTGGATTTTTAGCTCCAATGATTTATTTTCAGTTTGTTAAACAACAAAGGCCTGAGATCATCTTAGGAGTGTTAAAGCATAATGAGATTGATGTTCTGTCTTTAATAACTTTATATACCCATTTATCCCTAAAGTTACTAAATACTAACCTAGAGGCAACTGAAAATGAACACTATGAGATTGCAAGGTGGTTAGATTATGTAGGTGACGATGAAACAGCAATTGATGCATATGAAGCATTACTTAATAAAGGTAAACAGAACGAGGATAAAACATACTTAGCTTTAGGTGCTAAATATAAAAAACGAAAAGATTATCATAAAGCAACTGTGGCTTGGGAAAAAGTAGCAAAGTTTAATATTCCACAAACATCATCTATTGCTGCGATTGAGCTTGCAAAATATTATGAGCACAAAGAAAAAAATGTTGAAAAAGCAATACACTTTACTCAATTAGTGCTTAATTATATTAGAGAAAACAGAGATATCCCATTTAATAAAGAAGATATCGAGAGAAGAATGGACAGATTAGAAAAAAAGAGTAATAGAAATATTGCCCGGGCAAGCGCAGGAACTGAGGAATTTCGTCAAAAACAAGCAAAATCTTAAGAAAATATGAATATTTCTATTTCTGATTGTAGACTTTTGAAGAACATTGTAAAATAGATATTTGTACAGACCATTTAAAAGGGAGTAGAGAATTGTGTACAAAGGGATTTTATATTTGTTTTTCTTTGTAGTGGTTTTAACAGTCTTTATTTTTACAAATTTCAAAGAAAGCTTTTATGCTTTTCTATAAAAATTAGGTTTTTGCATTAGTACATGTTAGTACCTTTCATCATAGGCTAAGAGTGTAAGCTAGATAAATGATTGAAAGGAGAATGCAAGATGCATTGTAAACCAAAAGTAATGGCGCCAATTGTTCACCCTACAAAATGTTGTGTTCAAAATAACTATTCGGAAACGATCGTACCACATATTCACCCACAACACACGACAACAGTAAATCATGATTTTTATAAACACCAACATTATTTCCCGCAAACACAATCTGTTGAGAATGAAGTAACTCATCAGCATTTTAATGTGTATGGTCCAACTCCAGGGTTTGGCCAAGGAGCACCAGGACCTCGTCCAGGATTCGGGCCAGGACCATTTTTCGGGTAACAAAATTAGGAGGAAAGGGCTGTTAAAGCAGCTCCTTTCCTTTTTTAAGATTATATAGTACCTTATTAAGATAATATTTACTAAAGCTTGGCTAAAAGCCAGGCTTTTCTAATAATTTGTGAATAAGTACAAAAACTGCTCGTATAATGATAAGGTGATTGGACATGAAGGTATTAACGGTTTCTGGATACAAATCATTTGAATTAGGTATTTTTAAGAATGACGATCAGGCAGTAACCTTTATAAAAAAAGCAATTGAAAAAATTCTTAAGAATTATTTAGAGAATGGTTTAGAATGGGTTATTATCAGTGGACAAATGGGTGTCGAACTATGGACTGCTGAAGTGGTGTTTGATTTACAACATGACTACACGAATTTAAAGTTAGCCATTTTAACACCGTTTTTAAACCAAGAGAGTAAGTGGAATGAGACGAATAAGGAATTTTATGAGTTTATCGTTTCCCAAGCTGATTATGTCGATAGTATTACTAAGAGAGAATATGATAGTCCAGTGCAATTTCGTCAAAAAAATGAATTTTTAATAACGAAAAGTGATGGATTATTATTGGTTTATGATGAAGAAAAACAAGGGTCACCTAAATTTCTGTTAGATAGTGCAAAAAGAAAGCAGGAAAATGCCGATTTTCTAATTGAACTTATTACCTTTCAGGATCTACAAGATGTTGTTGAAGAAGAGAACATGAAGAACAGTGAGTCTTGGTGAGTGTTTTATCCTATTATTTAGCTTATTTAGGAAAGAAATTAACACATTTTAAAAGAGAAATTGACTTTTTGTCATATTTCTGAAAAAATAAAGAATGATGAATTCGCTATAATGAGGTGAACAGTATGCTTTCGGATAAAGTAAAATTAACTGCGAAAGAAATATTGGAAAAAGAATTTAAATCAGGTGTAAGAGGATATAAACAAGAAGAAGTAGATAAATATTTGGATCTCATCATAAAAGATTATGAAACGTTTCATCAGGAGATTGAAGACCTACAACAGGAAAATATGCGTTTAAAAAAACAGCTAGATGATACATACAAGAAACAAACGCCTGTTCAAACGAATACAACGAACTTTGATATTTTAAAACGACTTTCAAATTTAGAAAAGCATGTCTTTGGAAGTAAATTATACGACTGATCTCAGTACCTTTTATTTCCACTTGTAATATTGTTAAGGATTGGGTATACTTAGTTTTGTCGTTTTGTTAATAACGTTCAGGTAATCGCTGCAGTCTATAGGACTGTAGAGGAAAGTCCATGCTCGCACGGTGCTGAGATGCCCGTAGTGTTTGTGCCTAGCGAAATCATAAGCTAGGGCAGCCAGGTTTTTCTTGGCTGACGGCAGGGAAAAAGCCTAAGTCCTTAGGATATGGCTTGACTACCTTGAAAGTGCCACAGTGACGGAGTCTTGCGAGAAATCGTAAGAGTGGAACGAGGTAAACCCCATGAGCGAGAAACCCAAATTATGGTAGGGGCACCTTCTTGGAGGAATTGAACGAAGAGAAGGACAAAAGGGTATTCCTTTTTGTAGATAGATGATTACCACCTGAGTACGAGGCCCATAGCCGCTTGGAGTACGATGGAACAAAACATGGCTTATCGAACGTTATTATCAGTGACCAAACAAAGAATAGTAACGAGGAGCTGAATATTTCAGCTCCTTTTTGTATTGTATTGCCTTTTATATTATGATATCTATAGGGAGACAAGAAAACGAATAGATTCCCTCTATTGTAATTTTGTATACTTTACTGTTATTTACATATCTTTAATTAAAACATGCTGCATTTCTACTATTAGAAATCCTATGTATAAGATCAAAAAATCATCTAATTGATTTAGAAGGTTTAGTAAAACATAATTAGAAACATACAATTTAGATATAGATGAGGTTGTGATTTGAAATGAAGAAGTTATCTTTAATTGCTACATCAGCAATGGGGCTTGAAGCAATCGTAGGTAAAGAAGTGAAGGATTTAGGGTATGATTGTCAAATTGAGAATGGAAAAGTATCATTTGAAGCGGATGAATTAGCGATATGTCGCTCAAATTTATGGTTACGAACAGCGGATCGAATTAAAATCAAAGTCGGTGAGTTTAAGGCGAGAACGTTTGATGAACTTTTTGAGAACACTAAAGCATTAAACTGGGGAGATTATTTACCGGTTAATGCTGAATTTCCTGTAATCGGGAAGTCGGTTAAATCAACTTTAGCAAGTGTTCCAGATTGTCAAGCTATTGTAAAAAAGGCAGTAGTTGATAAATTAAAGAAACATTATAATCAAGAGGGTTGGTTAAGTGAAGATGGCCCGTTTTTTAGAATTGAAGTTGCATTACTTAAAGATGTTGCAACCATTACAATTGATGCTAGTGGAGTTGGATTACATAAAAGAGGATTTCGAACAGATCAAGGTGGTGCCCCTATTAAAGAGACACTTGCTGCGGCATTAGTGTTATTGACAAGATGGAATCCAGATCGTCCTTTTGTGGATCCATTTTGTGGTTCAGGTACTATTCCAATTGAAGCAGCCTTGATTGGTCAAAATATCGCACCAGGTTTTAATAGAGATTTTGTGTCTGAACAGTGGGATTGGATTGGAAAAGATAAATGGAATCTTGCTAGACAAGAAGTAGAGGATAAAGCTAACTATGATCAACCATTAGATATTCAAGCATCTGACATTGACCATAGAATGGTTCAAATAGCAAAAGCGAATGCCGATGAAGCTGGATTAGCAGAATCTATACAATTCAAACAAATGCAAGTAAAGGATTTTACAACGTCTAAGGAGTTTGGTGTAATAGTTGGTAATCCACCATATGGTGAACGTTTAGGTGAAAAGAGAGAAGTTGAACAGATGTATAAAGAAATGGGAAAAGTCTTCTCTTCCTTAGATACTTGGAGTGTCTATATGCTAACATCTCACGAGGGCTTTGAAGAACTTTATGGAAAACCTGCAACAAAAAAACGTAAATTATTTAATGGTTTTATTAAGACAGATTTCTATCAATATTGGTCAGATGTGAGACCGCCACGTAGGTAATCTTTTTTGGACAAGGAGATGAAATATATGTCTACTATTAAGTTGTTAGGAACAAAGTATTTTTCACTCGATTCAGCTATCATTGACGCTAGCCCATCGGAAGTTATCGTATCAAAAGATGGTGAGGAAGCATATTACATTATTACTCCTGATTTGTTAACAGAAGAACTTATACAATTAGGCTATAAAGTGGTGAAAACTGAAGGGTAAAACTCTTCAGTTTTTTATTCTTTTTACTCTTTCTTTTTTATAAAAATGTTTTTTACAGGTTAAGCTACGTGACTCTAGTGAAAACTGTGGAACAGGAGAGACCTTACAGGCTTAAATGTAGAGGAAGTCTCCGCATTCACCTAGAAATGAACTACTTTTTCCTTTTCGGACCTTAACAACCTGTATGCTCAAAAGGAGGAAATTATCGAAAAACAACCCCCTAAAAAATATTGATTGTGGATTAGTGCTTCTACACACAGTAAGCGGCTTTTTTGGTTAAACATTTGGTATAGTAAGTTTTTATTTTATCGCTTTTATTCATGTAAAGATATTTTTTATTGTATGTAATTCATAAAGAAAGTCTAAACTAGAATAGGTCAATACTTCACTGTCCATTTTTTAAAAAAATGGATACGTAGATCATTTCTTAAGTTTGTTTTTTTAATAAAATAAGATTGAGGATATGAATTATTAGCTGGGGGTGTTTTTTTGAACCATTTAGAAGAGTTTAATCTGATCGTCAAGGCTCTAAATTCCACAAAAAAAACAATTGAGCAAGATTTAGTAGGGAACCCAACTGCGATCAATCAACTATCTCAAGCGAAGGAAGAGATGATAAAGGCATTGTCATATGCTTCATCGGTTGATCATCATTTGATTATTGATACAATGTTCGATGAATAAGAAATCAGTAGGCGGTCAATTGACTGACCTTTTTTTATTTAAAGCTTCTTTATATAATACTTGTTTCTCGTATAATTTCTTAATTTTACATAGGGTTAGTTACTAGTATCTATTTAGATAAAAAGCTGTTGTTAAAAAATAATGCCACTTTAATGGGAGTGGAATTCATAAGACGCCTACTTAGCGATGCAAAAGTGTGTCAATTGGAGAACTGTATCAGTGAAGGAAGAACCGGGACCATTGTAGAAGATTAAATACCTGTATCGTAAATTAACCACGATTAATAGAGCACTATAACAAAATTCTTATCTAGTTGCTCTATTATTAAAATAGATTGACTTTTCACCAAATAAACTAGATAATTAAAATTTGGTGTTAAAAAAATTTTGGGGGTAACGTCTATGATTTCAACACGATTGCCTTTTGATATATCTAAGGATGAAAGTTTTTACCAAGCTCTGAACAATTGGATTGGTGATGTATTTTATGACATTCTTCCTGAAAAGGGCTTTGAGTTACGAGATGAACAAATTTTTATGGCTTTTCAATTAGAGAGAGCGTTTCAAGAAAAGAAAATAATGTTCGCTGAAGCAGGTGTTGGTACCGGGAAAACAATTGTCTATCTTTTATATGCTTTAGCTTATGCAAGATATACAGGTAAACCTGCTATAATTGCTTGTGCTGATGAAACGCTAATTGAACAATTAGTTAAACAAGAAGGGGATATCGCTAAGCTTTCCAATGCGTTAGATCTTTCTATTGATGTTCGGTTAAGTAAAACACATAGTCAGTATTTGTGCCTTAATAAATTGGATGATGTTATGAAAAGAACAACGGATGAAAAGTATCTCGATCTTTATCAAAGTTTACCTGACTTTGTTCATGAAAAAGCTGGAATGCAAAAATTCTCAGCTTATGGTGATCGTAAAGAGTTTAGTGACTTAGCAGACAAAGAATGGGAAGAGATTGGATGGGATAGTTTTCAAGATTGCTCAACATGTCATCAAAGACATCGTTGTGGGTTAACTCTTTCTCGAGAACATTATCGAAAAGCAACGGATATTATTGTTTGTTCGCATGATTATTATATGGAGCATGTATGGACATATGAATCACGTAAGCGTGAAGGTCAAATTCCTTTATTGCCTGATCATAGTAGTGCTATTTTTGATGAAGGTCATTTACTAGAATTTGCCGCCCAGAAAGCATTAACGTATCGTGTAAAGCAAGGAACTCTTCAAACGTTCTTAGAGAGATTACTTCAAAATGAGGTTCGTGAAGAACTTGCCTATTTAGTTGAAGATGCTTTAGCAATTAATGATTATTTTTTCGATGATTTAAGAGAATATACAAGTGCTGTAGAAGCATCCGATCGCCTAGTTATTTCAAATAAGCTAGCACTACAGAAAACAGCGAAAAAGCTTCAATCAAAGTTAGCAGAAGTAAGTGAAGCCTTAGTGTTTGAAGGTGAACTTTATACAATCGGAGAGTATGAGTTGAAAATAGTAGAGGAATATATCGACCAAATGGAATATTCTCTCTCTTTATTTACAAAAGATGAGAATGCAGTTAGTTGGGTTGAAACAAAAGATGCAGATTACACATTAGTAATTATGCCTCGAAAGGTTGAGGAAGTTTTAAAAGAGAAGGTGTTCCACACAAAACGACCATTTATATTTTCTTCTGCTACATTATCCGAAAATAAATCCTTTGATTTTATTGCAAAAAGCTTAGGGATTGACGATTATCTCTCCTTATCTGTCGAGTCTCCATTTGATTATGAGGAACAAATGAAGATAGAGCTCATACGTGAACAAGAAGAGCAAAAGAAATATGAACATGTATTAACAGAATTAGAGAAAACAGATGGTAGAGGGTTACTTCTATTTAATTCATTTTCTGAGCTCGAGTTATTTAAAAAGAGATTACAAACTAATAAAAAGAAATTTGAGTTCTTATTTGAGGGGGATAAGGAAATTAGTACCCTTGTAAAAGAATTTCAACAGGATGAACATACAGTTCTTTGTGCCGTTCATCTATGGGAAGGGCTTGATATACCAGGGCCATCACTATCAAATGTGATTATTTGGAGTTTGCCATACCCACCAAACGATCCTGTTTTTGAAGCTAAGCGATCGGATAAAAAAGATTCATTTACAGAAGTAGATTTACCTTATATGATCCTTCGTTTACGACAAGGGATTGGAAGACTTATTCGAACAAGTGAAGATAATGGTCGTATAACCATTTTTCTTAATCCCCAAGATGAGAAATATCTGAAGAACATTCAAAATGTATTGCCTGTAGCTCCAATGATAAAATAAGAAAAGATGAGAGTGACTTTCATCTTAGACTGTAGACAAACTCGACTGTAATCGGGCTTCCCTACAGTCTTTTTTTGTTGTTGCGCTCGATAAAAACAAGTATCGGGTTTTCCCCTTGTAAACAGTTCTCTCTAAAGCGAAGGTCGTTCATTTTGTACTTGCATACTAGAGTATTTGGTGTGAACGGAGCGTATCTTGCTACCATCACATTCACTAGCAACAAAGTTTAGAAATAGAGCGCTATTTATTTTGATATCTAACTTGGCTTATAGAGAATATAGGAAAGGTCGGTGGATATAGAACCAGTCAGGGTAAGTAGGGGTTTAATAAATATTGACAATCCTTGACTTGCTAGATAGTCTAAAGTGGTACACCTAAAGGAGAGTGATATAATGGAAAACTTAGAAAAAGAGTTTTTAGATTACATAAAAAAAATGCAAGCATATGAAGAAGCGATTAATGTCATGTATTGGGATATGAGAACTGGTGCACCTAAAAAAGGGATTGAACAACGTTCAGAGGTCATAGGAATGCTCTCAGCTGAAGCCTTTGAGATGCTCGTATCTGATAAAATGAGTAACTACTTAGAAAAACTTTCTGATGAAAATGTGTTTGCATCATTAGGAATCGTTACACAAAAAGCTGTCGAGCTATTAAAGAAAGAATATCAAAAAAATAAACTTATTCCTGCTAAAGAATATCAAGAATATGTAATTTTGTGCTCAAAAGCTGAAGGAGTTTGGGAAGAAGCAAAAGAAAAATCTGATTTTCAACTTTTTGCTCCTTATTTAAAGAAATTAGTTGACTATAATAAGAAGCTAATTAGTTATTGGGGATATAAAGAGAACAAATATGATACGCTTTTAAATGAATATGAGCCAGGTATGACTGTTGATATTTTAGATAAAGTATTTGCACAAGTACGAGAAAAAATCGTTCCTTTAGTTAAATCAATTGCTACTTCTTCAGAAAAGCCGAAAACAGACTTTATCTACAAAGAATTTCCTAAGGAAGCACAAAAAAAGTTTAGTGAGTTTATACTACAGGAAATTGGTTATGATTTCGATGCAGGTAGATTAGATGAAACGGTTCATCCTTTTGAAATCACATTAAACCGAGGCGATGTGAGGGTTACAACAAAATATGATGTAGAAGACTTTCGAACGGCTATTTTTGGAACGATCCATGAGTGTGGACATGCAATTTATGAGCAAAATATTTCAAAAGATCTTGAAGGAACATTGTTGTGTAGTGGAACGTCAATGGGGATACATGAATCACAATCTTTATTTTACGAAAATTTTATTGGGAGAAACAAGGGGTTTTGGGAACGTTACTTTGATGTAATGAAAAAATATTCTAGTAGTCAATTTTCTGACATTAGTTTAGATGACTATTATCATGCAATAAATGAATCAAAACCATCACTTATTCGAATTGAAGCAGATGAACTTACATACCCACTACATGTAATGGTTCGTTATGAAATCGAAAAGGCTCTCTTTAATGATGAAATCACAGTGGATGAGTTACCTCGTATTTGGAATGAGAAATACGAAGAATATTTAGGCGTAACACCACCTAATGATGCAAAAGGTGTGTTACAGGACGTTCACTGGGCTGGTGGAAGCTTTGGGTATTTCCCATCATATGCACTTGGGTACATGTATGCAGCACAATTTAAAAACGCAATGTTAAAGGATTTACCTGATTTTGATGAATTAATTAAAGAAGGTCAGTTTGAAAAAATCAAGGACTGGTTAACAGAAAATATTCATAAATATGGAAAAACAAAACAACCATTAGATATATTAAATGATGTAACAGGGGAAAGTCTAAACGCAGAGTATCTAACTACCTACTTGGAAGAAAAATACACGGAGATTTATAAGTTAAAATCATGAGCAGTGGGAAATACACCTTCATCACATACTAACCCCAAAATCTTTTTTTAAGGCAAAGGGGTTTGGTAAGTATCGATAATAAAAAAGGGATTGTTATTGATTATTCATTCTAATTTGAGTGGGATATTCCAAATAGTGAGGTAAACACTTAAAATGTATCAATTGAATTGATAATTAAATTCATTAAAACATCCTTATGAACAAATGCTCAGAGATACATATACTCTCTGAGCGTTTCTCTTTATTTTCTCCTTAAACGAACAACATGTAGTGCTAATAGCACTAATTCATTTTGATTACATATGAAGTTATTGCTTTTATTGTGTTTTTCCCAGCGCTTACAAAAGTGTACACGCTACAAAAAGAGTAAATACTATCTTGTTCATATCTCACAGTACCATTAATTGATGCTGTTTTACCATGTGTAATAATAGTTAAGATTTCTATTTCAGATATTCTCGATGTACTTGCTAATACTTTTTTTACTTCTTCATGACCCTTTATTAATGTGTTATTTACTATATCCCAATATAAATCCTTACTAGTATTTTCAGATACATAAACAAAATCATTTGTTGCAAATGCCATGATGAATTCTATAAGAAACTTTTTCTTCGGGGAATTCTCACAATCCGCAGTACTCACTATTTTTATACCTTGGCTTTCATAATGTATAATACCCAAACTCCTCACTCCTTTTTATTTTAAGGATTAGTTTATTTATACAGGCTTTTTCCTCCTCTAAACCCAATTCGAATTTGTTCCTAAAACTTTCATTTATTTTAACATAATATAACAATTTTCTAATTTTTATTAAAAATCAGCTGTATTAATAGGAATTGTATATCCACTAGTAGTCGAAAAGCTTATCTGTGCCTATGTTTGTATAATATGCTATATTTTCTTCTTTCTTCCAAACTACCAAATATGTAAAAATGAACACCAATTTTAAGCGTTTAGTTAAAAATATTGTGCTTAATTTTTCACTTTGTCCTTTTTTTTGAATATAAATAGAAAAAAGGGATGGTGTTAAAAAGATGAAAACCTTTCTTTCTAAGTGGTTTTTAACTAGACGTGAACGCTATGTTGAAAGAATGAAGGTAAAGGGGAAATGTCCAGAATGTAGAGGTTTAGGGTATATTATAACAACTTCACCATATGTATCAAATTGTCTAGATTGTTATTTATGTGAAAAAACAGGTCTCTATACCATATGGGAACAAAATAAATAGTTCTATTACCTATATAAATCTGCCTGTAAGCAAATAAAAAGTGGGATATATATAGCTTACAGGCTTTATTATTTCTCGTTAAGATCCTTCCAAAATTCTCTCTTTTTGATCTAAATATTCATCTTCAGTTAAGATGTCTAAATCATGAAGTTCTTTTAACTTTTTCAGCTTCTCAAAGTTATCAACTGCAAAATTGGCTCTTAATTCTTTTACGTCCACAATTTTACCCTCAATTACTTCTTTTAACTCTATTGCAAGCTCCCTTTCATTTTTTGAGAAAACAATTGTGTTCTTCTTTAAATCTTCTTGATTTTGAGTACGTATAACCAGAACTCCTTTTGACGTAACACCAGGTTTTTTCATTTGAATTTCTTCAATATGTTTATAAGGGATTATCCTTGTTTGATCAAACTTAGTTACTAAGCCATGATGAATGATTTCAATTGTACTTTGATAAAGGTATACCGTTGTTTTGGATGATTTCTTAAATAGAAATTCTTTATAAGCTCTTTCAGCCACTTTAATCCCCTCTTTACTTCTAATTGATTAAACTCTTTTTATTTTACATAATATTCTTCAAAAAGTTAATCATAATAACAAAAATGTAATATGAGTTTTTCTATTGTTGGGAATTGAGTAAAGATAATCTTTCCTTTATTAGTTCATTCAAAAAAATGATGGTAAAGAGGTGGCCGTATTGAACTTTTTAAAATCTTTGTCTGAATGGAAGCAAACAAGAGTTGAAAAAGTAATCGCAGATATGGAATCTTTAGGTAAATGTCCTGACTGCCGAGGAAGAGGTTTTACTTCCACTTTATCAAGTGTTTATATACCTACATATGACGCAGTTTTTGATTGTCCAGGCTGTAATGGTAGTGGACAATTTACAGATTGGAATGGGAACGAATTAGGAGATCTCTTAAAATGAAATTTTTTTAGGATATAATCTTTTATTTAGTGAAGAATAGTTTTGCTTGTATTTTTAAAGGGGGATGTGTGAGATGAAGTGGCAAAAATATTTATTAACGATGCTTCAAGAACGCAATGAGAAAAAAATAGCTTTAGCAATAGACACATCAACTAATGAAATTAATCAAGAGTTAGTGCAAAATATAATGAAATTATTTAAAGAAATTTGTCCTAACACAATACTGGTACAAGCTGATTTTAAAATTCGACAAGTTTCTTCACTTAATGAAGCGGACATTACCTACTATACACATGGAAAATCCTCTTATACTGATGTACTAGAGTGGGCTGAAAAAGAAGAGATTGATTCCATTTTCTATGTAACAGATGTAACAGGATATTTTTATGAAAACTTAACCATTCAATCAGAGGTATTTTGGCTTGTGCCTGATGAATTTGTTCCTAAGGTCCCTTTTGGAAAGGCGATACGGATAGCGTAATGGTTAGTGAGTTGGTAGGAGATTCGTAAAAGCGGTACATTCATCACTCTTAGTTGTGTTTGAATCAATTGCATACATGTTTATTTTACAGAAACACAGTTCTACAGAATTAGATACTTTTAAAATTAGTCTATTTATCAAGTGTCCTGTCTGGTTGAAACCCGCTCCAGCTGCTCGCTTTTTCACGGGGCAGGCGGTGAGCCTCCCGGTGAAAACATCTGTGGGGTCTCACCTAAGGAGTCAATCATAGTAGTAGGTTAGTGCTCAACACCTCTTGTGAAACGTGATGTTGTCATCTCTACAGAGGGTATTGGATCACTATCGATATGAAAAAACAGCTACAAATTGTTGGGGTAGGACTCTTTCTGCACTTGAAAGCCTTGAGGTTCTAAGGATTTAACTTGTGAAATTGATTCGTTTACTATGAATTTCAAAAATATTACTTGATCGAAAAGCTACTCACATAGATGGAAAATCTTAGAGCACAATGTGAAAATCTAGATTTGAGATGTTTCCGAAAGCAGAAATCTTTCTAATTAGTCTTTATAAAAAAATAAGATTAACCTTATTTATTCCATGATCATAAGGTTATGAAATTTGCAGCTTATTGTTTAGGAGTGTGTTTTGGGTGGCTAATACAATAAACAGTATTGAATTTATTAGTAAAAATGGACAATCCGTAAGATTAAGACATGCAGAAGAAGAGGATGCAAAAAATATAATTGAGGCTGTTAACGAAATTATTACTTCTGGTACATATATTCAGAAAGAAAGAGCACGTTCAGAAAAAGAGGAGATAGAATTTATAAAAGAAATGAAGCGCTTAAACAATATGTATACTGTTATAGAGATGTCCGGAGAAATTGTAGGGATTGCAAGAGTTATAAGAGGAGAACTAGAAATGAAAAGACACATAGGCTTATTTAGAACGTGGATGATACAATCTGCTCAACAGAATGGAATTGGAACTGAAGTCATGAAATATACATTAAAATGGTGTGAAGATCACAATCTTCATAAGCTATGCTTAACTGTCTTTTCTTCAAATGGTTTAGCCCAAAAATTGTATGAACGCTATGGTTTTGTTACAGAAGGGACTCAAAGAGAACAGGTATTAATAGATAATAAATATGAAGATGAAATATTTATGGCCTATTTCTTTGCTTAAAATAAAATCCTTCCATAAATTTAAATGTGAAATGATAAAGAAATTGTTTTATAATAGGGATGTACAACAACAACTCCTTCAAAATGTCTTTCCAAAGAAAATAGGGAAAGACTTTTTTTATGCATAAATATTACCTCGAAATATGCAGAGCTTAACACCTCAAGTAGTTGATCCTTCACTTTCATAGATTTGATCCTTTGTATAATTTTTTCATAAAACGGAAATAGTAACCTTATCTTAGTCGAGGTGAAATTAATGGCATACATAGTGTCTGTTGGTAAGACAGTACCAGAGGTAGAATTAAAACAAGAAGTAACGGTTGACTTTGCAAAAGAAATATTTAAAGATTCTTTTAAAGATCTAGATAGACTATTAACAGTTTTTAAAAATGGTGAAATAGAAACTCGTCAATTTCCAAAAGATGTCCAATGGTATAAACAAACACATACCTTTGGTGAAAAAAACGACTTATATATTGAAAAGGCTGTTGAATATGGTACTCAAGCAGTTATGAAATGTTTGACGAATAATAAGCTTTTGAATCATGAAGTATTATGTGAAGAAATTGATGCCATTTTTTTCATTAGTAGTACTGGCATTTCAACTCCAAGTATAGATGCTAAAATGATGAATTTATTACCATTTAAGTCAACGACGAAAAGAATACCTATTTGGGGGTTAGGTTGTGCTGGTGGTGCAAGTGGGATGGCTCGGGCCTATGAATATTGTAAAGCTTTTAAAAAAGCAAAAGTTCTAGTTGTTTCAGTAGAGTTATGCAGCCTTACATTTCAACATGATGATACAAGTAAAAGTAATTTAATTGGGACATCTATTTTTGCTGATGGTGTAGCTTGTACATTGATCGTTGGAGAAGAAGTGGATGTTGCTTCATTATCTAAAATGACATGTGTTCCACAAATAGTAGATACAAGGTCAAATTTAATGGAAGACTCTGAAGACGTTATGGGATGGGATATAAGAGACAATGGTCTTTATGTTGTTTTTTCAAGAAATATCCCTTCAATTATTAAGTCTTGGTTAAAACCACAAGCTCATCAATTCCTTCAGGAACATCAGTTAACGCTAAAACAGATTCGACATTTTGTTGCTCATCCTGGTGGGAAAAAAGTTCTTGATGCATACAAGGAAGGGCTAGGCTTTACAGATGAACATTTAGAAATCTCTAAAGAAATATTAATAAAACATGGAAATATGTCTTCGGTCACAGTCATGTATGTATTAGAAAAATATTTAGAGCGTTCGATCGGGCAGGTAAATGAGTATGGGTTAATTGGTGCACTTGGTCCGGGATTTAGCTCGGAAATGCTCCTTATAAAGTGGAAGGAGGCATATTAAATGTTTTTTTATTTTTTCTTTGCTCTCTTGGTCTTTCAAAGGGTCGCGGAGCTAGTTGTAGCTAAAAAGAACGAAAAATGGATGGTAAAACGTGGTGCCCTTGAGCATGGTCAAGAGCATTATCCCTTTATTGTTTTATTACACATAGCATTTTTACTTTCATTATTTTTAGAAGTCATTCTCTTTGAAAAGCAAATAGTAAATCTATGGCATTTTGTCATATCCTTATTAGCAATTACTCAACTAATAAGGTATTGGGCGCTAATTTCATTAGGACAATATTGGAATACTAAAATAATGATTGTGCCCAATGATGTTGTGGTACGTAAAGGGCCCTATCGATTTATTAGGCACCCAAATTATATTGTAGTTGCTATTGAATTACTTTTCATTCCCCTCTTGTTTCAAGCATACGCCACGGCGATTATTTTCACCTTACTAAATATCGGAATGATGACCATACGTATTCCTGCTGAAGAAAAGGCTTTATCACAGCACACAAATTACCTTGAAGTATTTAAACTATCTCAGGAACCCAATGAATAAAGTTTGCTTGTTATTATCTTTTTATGTTTAAGCTAGGATGGTTTTCTTTGTGTTACTTTTTATATTCAATAAGGTTGTCGACCTGTAATCCTTTTTTAAGCGAATAAAAAATATATTGAAAATGATTATCATTAATGATAAACTGATTTTAA
Organism: Bacillus weihaiensis; assembly: GCF_001889165.1. Lineage (GTDB taxonomy): Bacteria > Bacillota > Bacilli > Bacillales > Bacillaceae > Metabacillus > Metabacillus weihaiensis. The sequence goes on from NZ_CP016020.1 coordinate 1,660,224, forward strand.
TGAAAAGCGTTCTCACTCTTTAAGATGGAGGTCTTAATAAATGATCATGCTATTTGTGGGCGGCACAGTAATAATTTATAGTATCTTACTCGGTTACATATTAAAAAATATTGAAACAAGTAAAGCGTAAAATGATCGTTCACCTTATGGTGGGCTTTTTTTTGTTCTTTTCTTTTTTGAATCTATGTTGACGATGAAGGATAGCAAGATGCCCTTGCCTTCAGCTGAGGTGAAGAATAGTCTTTCTTAGCAAAAATAAACCCTTTAAATAAGGTAGAGAGAATAGTTTGGATAGAAATGTTCTAAAAATTTCTGTAAAATAAAAACATCACAATGCTAAGTCAGATAAAGGGGATAATTATGATAATTGAAACAAAATCTGAGGAGCTTTTACAAAAAATTATACTTTTACATGAAAAAATGAGAAATAGGGATGAACAAAACGCGATTAAGCTTTTAGAACTTGCAAATAAATTCAAGGATAAAAAGTTATATGTAGCATTTGCTGGACATTTTTCTGCTGGGAAATCGTCCATGATTAATAAACTGTTAAATGAACAAATTTTACCAACTAGCCCAATTCCAACTAGTGCAAACCTTGTCTTATTAGAAACAGGGGAAAATCAAGTCACTCTTTTTACAAAGAATAAAGAAAAAATTCATTTGAATAATAAATACACAGTTGAACAGGTGAAAGAGTATTGTAAACAAGGTGATGATGTGGAGAGAATTTCTATTCAGAAGCCTTATGAACGACTTACAAAGGACGTTGTCATTATGGATACTCCAGGTATTGATTCTACAGATTATGCTCATAAGCAATCCACTGAGTCGATGCTTCATTTAGCTGACGTTATTTTTTATGTTACCGATTATAATCACGTTCAATCTGAAGAAAACCTCCATTTTATTTCTGAAATGAAGAAGAGAGAGAAAGTAGTATTTCTTATTGTTAATCAAATTGATAAGCATGAAGAAAAAGAAGTATCCTTCAATCATTTTCAGGAACAAATCTTTACTTCATTTGAAGAAATGAATTTGAATAGGAAGGACATCTTCTTTACAACCTTAAAGGAGGATACTCATCCTAGAAATGAGTTAGAAACTGTACAGGAATTAATAAAAGCAGTAATTGAGCAGAAAGATAAACAAATCGAGAAGAGCTTATTTCAGTCAATAAAATTTATTATTAAGGACCATCTCATTCAAAACAAAGAAGAAAAAGGTATTGAACAATTGAAAATGGATGAGTTAATTGAAGAAATGAACATCCATACCAAAAACAAAGAATCTGCACAAAAATTGCTTCAATTAGAAAAAGAAAAAATAAAGAACATTAAGGTCGACATGGAAGAGAAAATGGAATCTATCTTAAAAAGTGCAAATTTAATTCCATACGAAACGAGGGAGTTAGTAGCTAGTTACCTACAATCCTTAGAGCCCTCATTTAAAGTAGGTTTTATTTTTTCAAAAGGGAAGACAGAGCTGGAAAAAGACAATAGAAAAAATGATTTATTTCAGTCATTAAAGAAAAATCTAGAAACACAAATTTTATGGCATCTACAACCATTAGTTAAAGAATTAGTTGAATCTTACCAGATTATTGATTCTGCAATTATCAGTAAGGTACAAAACTTTACTATTAGTATTGAAGAAGAGATCCTCAAGGAAGCCTTTAAAGAAGGTGCTTCTTATAACAATCAGTATATTCTTACCTATTCAAGTGACGTGAGCGATGTTATTAAGAGAAGAAGTAAACAAGAAGTATTGGTAATCCTTGAGAAAATACTTGATTCAATTAAACAAGAACGTCAACAGAATGTAGAAGAATATGAGTTGAATTTGTGTAACAGTGAAAAAGAAATAAGATCACTTCAGTCTCAAATTGACGCAATACTAGAGCATATAAAGTACCAACATATCTTAGAGCAAATTATAGAAGAAAATCAATCTAGTTTACGTGATGTTACTGATTGGTTGGCAGAAAATCAGCTATATACTCAAAGTGAAAAAAAGATTGAATTACTCAATATAGAAAAAAAAGATACCGATTACACGGAAGATTTTACTCAAAAAACAGAGGATCTTAGCGATCACCAAGATTTGTTTATAGAAAAGACAGAACAGCTCTTAGTTAGTCTTGATTTCTTACAAGGTTTTAATCAAATTTCTCAGCTTCTTAAATCCAAGGTTTCAAACTTTAAGAAAAGATCATATACCGTCGCGTTATTTGGAGCTTTTAGCGCGGGTAAGTCCTCCTTTGCAAATGCATTAATCGGAGATCGTTTGTTACCATCATCACCTACACCTACGACAGCTACGATTAATAAAATTGCACCGACAACGAGCGAGAAATATCATGGATTAGTTGAGGTTTTGCTAAAAGATGAGCATGAAATAAGAGAGGATATTTTAGAATCAATTCCTTCTCTCAATTTAGTAGATCAGCCGCTTTCAAAGGTAATAGAGACCCTAAATGGTAAAAATGGAGAAAATGATGTAGAACATGAAATGATAAAGAAATATAAAGAGGCATTACCAACTTATAGTACTCTTTCTAAAAATGGATTAGTGGTGCAATCTAATAAAGATAGCCTCAAAGAATTTGTTGCTAAGGAACAAGTTGCTTGTTTAGTAAAAGAGGTCATTGTTTATTATGATTGTGAAATAACAAAGGCGGGAATAACTCTTGTTGACACACCAGGGGCTGATTCTTTGCATAAGAGACATACAGAGGTTGCTTTTCAATATATAAAAAAAGCAGATGCTATCCTTTATGTGACATATTATAATCATCCATTCTCTAAGGGTGATAGAGAATTTTTAAGACAGCTAGGAAGGGTAAAAGATTCCTTTACTCTGGATAAAATGTTTTTTATCATCAACGCTATTGACTTAGCAAAAGATAAAGAAGAAGTAAAATTGGTGAAAAATTATATTAAAGAACAATTTTTGCTTCATGAAATACGAAATGTTCGTTTATATGGAATATCTAGTTTAAATGTACTTGAGCGAAACATTAAAAAAGAAGAAGATTATGCTCATTTTCAAAACCAATTCCAGCATTTCATTCAAAATGACCTGTCTTCGACGGCGATCTTATCAATTAAAGAGGATTTAAGAAAATTTTTAAATAGAATTGAATCTTTAATAGAAGCTGCAAAACAGGATGAAGTGAAAAAGAAAAATGAGGCACAAAAGTTAATAAAAGAAAAAAAGTATGTCTTAGATGAGTTAACTCAATTAACAAGTGAACATATTTCTACGTCAGTATCTCAAGAAATAAAGGAATTATTATTTTATGTTAAACAAAGGGTATTTTTCCGTTTCAATGATTTCTTTAAGGAAGCCTTCCATCCAGGGATGTTTCAACAGGTTAACTCTACTCAACAGGCATTAGAAAATGCATTGAAAGAGCTGAATAAAAGACTTGAATTTGAGCTAGTTCAAGAATTACAGGCAACTACTTTGCGCATAGAGAAGGTAATTTATAAGAATTTCAAAAGTGAAGGAATAAAAGTGACCAAACTCATTCAGAAGCATTCTGATTCTATAGCAATATCAATACAGGATCCAAAGGAAATTCAAACTCCAAAAATCGATGTCATTTTTAATGAAGATCACATCTCTTCAGTGAAATCTTCATTAAAGTATTTTAAAAATGTAAAAGCCTTCTTTGAAAAGAATGAAAAGAAAATGATGAGTGAGGATATGGAAAAAAAATTCGATGAGCCTATTAGTGAAATACTAAATCAACACTTACGCCTTTTTACTGAGTTTTATCATGAAATAATTAATCAATTACACATTAAACTGCTTTTAGAAATGAAGGAACAGTTAAATGAAGCGTATGATTCATTTATCAATATTCAAACCGTGGATATTGATATGCTACTTAAACAGCAAGCTTTGATAAAGGAAACAATTGAGCTTGTAAAAGAACCAACTTCTTCTCATATAGGATAACATTTATGGTAGAATTTATAGATATTCTGTTACATGGGGAGGATAGTAGACCCTTGAATAAATACAAGGTATGTGCAACATGTATTCACTTTGAGGCAAAACGACAGGGGAGGGAAATGGTTTATTATTGTAGCCGATTGAATTATGCTACAAAACCGACATATTCTTTTAACTGCTGGAATCCTAAGGATCATGTAATAAAGTTGATGGAAAAAAGAGGAGATTAAACAATGAGTAATGTTCATGAAGCAATATCTAAACACAGTAACAAACAACATCAGCAATTGACAACCTTTTTGAAACTTGATGCAAAAAGAGAAGCATTAATTGAAGAAGCAGTGTTTGCTTGTGTTCACTCTAAACCCTTTGGAGTTGAAAAAATAAATGAAGTAACGACGGAAATGAACGAACTTGCAGCAAAGGGAATTGTTCCTCTCCGTAAGTTAGTTACGATTGATATGGTAAAGGAATTCGTTGATAGAAAGTACGGCAAAAACTAATTTTCATCCATAAATTCACATCATAAAATGTGATAAAAACCTGTTTCGGTGGAACTATAATGATGAAACCACATGAAGGGTGTGACCAAAATGGGTAGAACAAAATTAGGAAATGCAAATGCACAACGAAATAATAACAAAAAGAAAAAGAATGATTTTAATACTGAATATACATCATATGCTCAGCACGAAGCACAAAAATTAAGTAGTCAAAATAAAGATTAACAACATTTATTAGAGAACCTTACTTCCTTGATATGGGCAATTAGGTTCTCTTCTTTTGTTATGGCTCTATATACCAATCAAAATGGCTGGGAATTATGGTATACTAACTTAATGCAATTCTATTAAATAGAATAAGTGAGGTTGTGTTAGTATATGAAAAAGAAAACATTTTAATTGTGGATGGAATGGCTCTTTTATTCCGTTCTTTTTTTGCGACGTCAGTTTATGGTCAGTTCATGGTGAACAGTAAAGGGATCCCAACAAATGCATTAAATGGATTTCTTAAGCACTTAATATCTGTCATTAATTATACAAATCCATCACATATTGTCTGCTGCTGGGACATGGGGAGTAAGACCTATCGAAATGATCTTTTTGAAGGCTATAAAGCAAATCGTCCAGAAGCTCCTGTAGAATTAATACCTCAGTTCGATTTAGCTAAACAAGTCACAGAAGCATTTAATATTAAGAATATTGGGATTGAGGGCTACGAAGCGGATGATTGTATTGGAACACTTACGAAAATGCTTGAAAAGGATAACCAAGTAACAATTATTACTGGGGATAAAGATATTCTTCAATTGCTCAATGACAATGTAGATGTATTAATTTTTCAAAAAGGGATTGGCAATTATAAGCACTATACGAAAGGCTCTTATATAGAAGAATTTGAGATTGAACCTACCATGTTAATTGATGTAAAAGCTCTCATGGGTGATTCTAGTGATAATTATCCTGGAGTAAAGGGAATTGGTGAAAAAACAGCTTTTAAATTAGTCGCGCAATATAAATCTATAGAAGGCATATTGAATAACTTATCCCAACTAACCAAGTCACAAAAATCAAAAATTGAAAATGATCTAGAAATGCTTCATTTATCAAGAGAGTTAGCAGAGATTAATTGTTCAGCACCTCTTGAGTGTTTAATTGAAGATATTGTTTTTAAATTAGATGAGGACAAAGCTTTAACCATGTTGAAAGAACTGGAACTAAAAGGGATTTATACCTTGTTAAAGGACTTGTCGATGAAGATCGAAGAAGCAATATAATTGTTTCAACATCTAATTATTCTTAATTAATGGGCGAGAGGATGTTATGATCCTCTCGCTATACTTCATTGCTTAACTGCTTATAATGCGACAAGTGATGATAAACGTTTAGTCATCCAGGTCCAGCAAACTTACTTCTTTACTATTTTAAATGTAAATAACCTAAAAGACTCTCGCTTAGCAATTCTTCCGTAGCTTTAATCAAGTTTATTTTGTATTTTTCTTTTTAGCTGCATTTTCTAACTTGCTTTTAGGTTCAGTAGAAAATTCTACATCTTCTCCATAACCTTGTGGATTGACACTGGGTGCCTTTTTACCGCGGTTATTTCCTTTTTTTTCACTACTCATTATTTCACCACCTATATTAGCGAATGTTATACAATAAAATTAGGAAAAAGTAACTATGGATTAGAATTTCCATTTTGTAAAAATATATACAAAAAAAGATAGAATATGTCGACAATATTCGATATGATTTTTATATCCTCTTCATATCTTTTTTACAAATATTTATCATAATGAACCACTAATTATAAAGGTAAGGATGATCAAATTAATGCATAGTTCAGTAAGAGCTTACATGAATTTTTTAGAGGAAAAAGGGTTCCAGCTTGGTGAGGATGCTCTTGGTTTTATACACTTTGGTCAGCATTACACTGAGGCAAATGACGAAAAGGTAATTGTTGCAATTGAGCTTACATTAAAAATTCAAAAAGAATTCGATGGGGCTTTTTTTATCTCTTTGTTGGAGATGTTTAGTCATGAGTTAATTGAAAGCCGCAAACAAGCATATAAACATGTTAAACTGCTAGGGCTCTTATCATAAGTCATATAAATTAGGATGTTTTAAGAATAGTCCGCCTGTACCCAAGGCTCTTTCTGCTATAGGAAGGACCCTCTATGTGTGAATGACACCTCTAAATAAATTTATAGTAAAATAGCACCAAACTTAAAGGAAAGCTTGGTCATGTTGAGCTTTCCTTTAAGCCTTTTCATATAAGGATGGTTTTGATTTTTTAAATGGAATTCCTGGTAATTCCGCAACTAGCATAGCTGTAAAAATAAATAAGCAACCTATCATTCCTTTCTCCGTTAATCTTTCACCTAACATGAGGTAAGCCGTTATGGCAGCAAAAACAGGTTCCATAGCAAAGATTAAGGCTACCCTAGCAGCTGAAGTAACCCTCTGATATTTTGTTTGGACAAAAAACGCTACTGCAGTCGCTAAAAAGGATGTTGTTAATAGAGCGATTATCACATCACGTTGAATAAAATCATGATAGGTGATATGTGAATAATCTTCAAAGATCAATGAGCTAATCAAGCTCAGTATTGAAACTGTTAAAAGTTGTGTAATGGTTAAGAATAAAGGGTTAAAGTTCTTTGCGTATTTACCAGTGTAAATAATATGAAGAGCAAAACCAATTGCGCATACAAGTACTAGTAAGTCACCAAAATTTAACCCGTTAAGATCTGAAATACTAAGCAAATAAAGCCCTATTGCTCCAATTATTGCACTAAGAAAAACGATGGATCTAGGTTTGTCCTTTAAAATAAGTATAGATAAAAGTGGAACAATAATCACACTCAAACCCGTAATAAATCCGGCTTTAGATGAAGTAGTAAATAATAATCCAACCGTTTGAAAAGCATAGCCTATAAATAAAAAGAAACCTAAAAGAATACCTGAAAAAAGTAGCGTATTTGAAGGTTTATTATGTAGCGACGATCTTTTAACAAAAGGTAAGAGTAGTAATATAGCTAGAAGAAATCGGATGCTGTTAAATAATAATGGTGGTACGAATGCTATTGCCTGTTGAACAACTACAAATGTCGCCCCCCATATAAAAGCTACAAATAGAAGGCTACCATCGGCATATAATTTTTTCATATAATCACTCTCATTTCACTATACCTTTTACTGTGGTATCATTTTTAAAACGATTCATTATCTTTATTTGTAAGGATAGCCGATCTTGCTAGTTGATCTGCTACCTTATTCTCCTTACTCGGTATCCATTTAATGAAAAATAAATCAAATTCTACTGATAATTCCAAAATGCGTTGGAGAAAAGGGGAAAATAATTGATTTTTAACATATTTTTTTTCAACAGCTCGGTCTACTAATTGCGAATCTGTTCGAAATGAAGCAACAGAGTACCCTTTTTCAAGACATATTTCCATCCCTTTTATTAAGGCAACATATTCTGCCTCATGGTTTGACATTAGTCCAAGTGGGAAAGAATAAGTTTCGGCCTTCCCATGACCTTTAATGAAAATTCCAGCACCAGATGGACCTGGATCTCCTGCGCTAGCTCCATCAACATAAACTTCAATCATAACTTGCAACCCCCCATCCTAGAAGTGTTAGTTCTTTTCTGCTTACATATCCTGTAATGTTAGTTCCTTTACTAATTATAAAAGGATGATAAAATAAAGACTACTTGCGATAAACTAAATCGAATATGATTATAGCATATTGCCTACATTAGTAACTATATAAACGATATGCATTAGGAAAATTCAATTATATATGTGGGAGTGTTTCTTATGAAATACAGAATTGAATGGGTATACTTAACGAAAAAAAAAGCTGAAGCCGTTCTTTCATCAGACTTTATCACATTGAATGAAGCCATTATATTTGCAGAGGATTTTCTGAATACTGGGCGAGTAAAAGAACTAACATTTTTTTCGGAGGACGACCAGTCTTGGACGTTAAAGGAACTAAAAAAATTAACAGAAATTCTAGTGGATGAACCTCACGATGTAGTAGCCTATTTTGATGGAGGCTTTCAAAAACATACAGGTGATGCAGGTTATGGAGTGGTTATCTATTTCACTCAAAATAAAATGCGTTACAGAATTCGTATGAACGAAAAAGTTGAAGGGTTAGATTCAAATAATGAAGCTGAATATGCTGCAATAGCATATCTTGTTGAGGTGCTTCATGACAATGGTATCAGTAAGCAGTCTGTCATTTTTAAAGGAGATTCTCAAGTAGTGTTAAATCAATTATCTGGAGAATGGCCATGTTATGAAGAAGAATTTAATAAATGGCTTGATAAGATAGAAGGAAGATTAGCTGAACTGAAAATAAAGCCGATTTATGAAGCTATACCAAGAAAAGATAACGATGAAGCAGATAAATTGGCAACTCAAGCTATTAATGGAATACAAATAAATAGTAAAAGTATGATAAGTGAGGAAAAGTAGGGAAATGAACAAAAAAGAAACTATACAAAAGATCAGTGTTCTAATTGAGACGTATTGTGAAGATTGTTTGTTAAAGAAGCATTTTCGTGAGGAAAAAGGGAAAAGATACGCGCATTCTTTCTGTATTAATCAATGCACGATTGGAGAAAAAATTAAACAGATAGGTGAAAAACTTACGTAAAAAGTCCGCTAATGGTTATTAGCGGACTTTTTACATAAAGATTAATGCTTAAGAAATAATAGAAGGAAGGAATTTGGAACGTTCGTTCTGCTATTGAAACAAAGAACCGAACCTATCACCAGGGAGAAGATAGGCAGGGTTAAAGGTAAAGAACGATATTTTTCCTTGTCCTTCTGTCGAACTGTACAAGTTCCCTGTTTTTTAGCATGCTTGTACTTTAGCCAAATGTTAGGAATCTTTTGCTTCTATTAATTGATGTTCACATTGATCTAAGAGTTTTTCTTGTTGTTGAATAAGGTCTTGATCTACTCCCGTTTGATTTACGCGATTCATAATACTCTTTGCATCATCGATAGCTTTTTTCGCATGATTCATTGCTTCAGAATCCATTTGCATAGTTGCAGAACCTACCATTTTTTGAGCAGATTTTACTGCTGCTTCTAGCTGACTTAAGTCGTTCATACCACTTATTAATCCTGTATGATTTATTTGATCCATTCATCAACACCTCCAATTATTATTATTCGGATATCTTAATAGGAATATTCGTTAAAAAAAACAACTTTTAATTTATATCCTAAAGACATTTGTCGTGGTAAAATGAAAGAAGATGAAAAACTTGTAAAAATATAACACGTATTACAAACTATCGACCTATTTTAAATAGTGGGATTAAATTCTAAGGAGGAAAATATATGAGTAATGAGCCTTTAGATACATCCATTAAAGGAGCTTTCTCGGAAATTTATAAAGATTTGGATAAATTAGTCTTTATAGCGAACAATGCAAATGTGTTTAACCAAAACGAAATAAGCCGAATTGAAAAAAGTATTAAACAAAATGTGAAAGCTATTGAGTATATTTTAATTAGCCAAAAGACAAGTAGAAGGGAATAATTCTCTTACTCATGGATAGGAATTGAAAGATTTGGGGGAAATAAAAAGAAGCAGAGAGTATCTCTGCTTCTGTCACTCTAGTATGTTGTATGTTAAATCACATTATGATACTAGTGATTATAACTTTGTTACGTTAGCAGCTTGAGGTCCACGGTTACCTTCAACAATTTCGAAAGAAACTTCTTGACCTTCTTCTAAAGATTTATACCCCTCACCTTGGATAGCTGTGAAATGTACGAATACATCGTCTCCACCTTCAACTTCGATGAAACCGAAACCTTTTTCATTGTTAAACCATTTAACTTTACCATTCTGCATAGTACTTAATCCTCCTAATACTGTAGCACAGGCGGTGCTAAAAAAAATTTTATCATAAAACAGAATAAATATGTACTAGTGTGTATAGGTTCTCATAAGATGACTTTTATCATATATACTCAGCTTAATGATAATTAAACTATACACTAATTATGTAAGCCTCGTCAAGAAAATGTAGTATATTTTAACAAAACTTTCAGAAACTTTCCATTCGTAAGGAATCTGCATGACTTAGATGCATACAATAAAATAAGAGATTGAGAGGAAGTTAGTCCTAATGGTGAGGGAGGGGTAGTATGAGGGAAATAAGAAAGTATGGACAAGACATCTAACGTGTAATCGGAGTATAAATTCTTACGAGTTTCAAAGGTTCTATGACTGTGTGAAAGATCTTTCCCTTAAGAATTTAGATTTTAATAAATCAAATGTACTTTTGCTTGAAAATTGTAAGAATGATTATTTTGTTGTTGAAAAAATGAACACGGATACATTCACACTGCATCTACATTATTATTTTAAGTGTTGTATCATTGCACAATGTTAATCAAAAAATAAAACCATAGATTGATAAACAAAAAGTAATTTCTAAAAACAGGGGAAGAAGATCCTATGTAAATATCCAATTAACTGATAATTAATGGGGTTTTGGAGATTTTCAGCTAATACACTCTAAATAAATTCATTCAATAAAACTAGTTTTCTTTTTTGGAAAAAAGTTTATAATGATGATAATACTACATGTAGCTACTATTAATTTAATTGAAAGGGGAATAATTATGGTAGAAAAATCGTTTAAAATTACTCAAGAAGCTGGATTGCATGCTAGACCAGCTACAGCATTAGTTAATGCAGTTAATTCTTTTACATGTGATGTCAATCTGGAGGCAAATGGTCGTACTGTAAACTTAAAATCCATTATGGGTGTTATGTCTCTTGGGATCTCTAAAGGAACAGTAATTAAGATTACTGCTAATGGTAGTGATGAGAAGGAAGCATTAGAGGCTGTAGAAAGAGCTATAGCTACTGAAAATTTAGGTGAATAATCAAAAGGGCAACGATTTCGTTGCCCTTTTTGATTATCGTTTTATTCTACTCTAGTTTTGTCTTTTTGATCCTTGTTTCTTTTGTTACCCTTGCTATTGTCACCAGCTATATGTTCTTCGGCTAACTCTAACTCATGATTGCTTTTACTAGGTGAATTCTGATTGAGACTACCTTTATTAAACTTTTTTGTCATATTTCCTCCTATTAGGGTGTGACTTCATTTTATCTTTTAACCCTACAGAAAATTTATCCTCATTTTTATGACAAATAGCTAAAATTAAAATATAAATTCGTTAATTGTATTCTGAAAATTCCTTACAAAAAATTATCTATATGAAAAAAGGGGGACGATGAATATGAAATGGTCGAATGACGAGCATAATAATTGGGATAATAAAGCCTTGTCCTGGCATCAAAATTCAGAAAATATGTGGGAGAATGGAAGTAGAAAATCTATCATTCCTTTTTTCAGTCAGTATGTTCAAAAAGGAATGAATGTACTAGACCTTGGATGTGGTGATGGGTATGGTTCATTAAAATTAAATCAGATAGGGGGGTATAATGTTATCGGTATTGACCTTTCACCTGAAATGATTAAGTTGGCATTAACTCGTAAGAAAGAAGGATTACAATTTAGGGAAGCTTCCATATTAGATCTACCGTTCCAAGCAAATACATTTGATGGTCTACTATCAATAAATTGCTTAGAATGGACATCAGATCCTTATAGAGCGTTACAAAATGTATATAGCGTATTAAGGGAACAAGGGAAATTCTGTATCGCTATATTAGGGCCTACAGCATTTCCCCGTGAGGAAAGCTTTTTTAGATTGTATGGAAAACGAACTTTTTGCCACACAATCATGCCTTGGGAGTTTGAAAGGATGGCAATAGAAAATGGATGGAGAATACTTGATGGATATGGGGTATATAAGAAAGGCGTAAAAGAAGATCTCGTGAAAAATTTATCCGTTGAATTAAAACAATCTCTCTCCTTTATGTGGGTATTCATGCTTGAGAAATATCATGCTGGATAAAACTTATTTATAGGTTAGTGTTTGAGGTGAGGTAACAGGTGATATTCAAGAGATTGTCGATCTGTTAAATATGATTGGCACTAGCACTATTCAAAAAATGTTTTTACAAAAGTTCTCTACTTCACAAGACAAGAGATCTAAATTCACTCTATTTTTTATTGGTATTTATGTTTTAACGTTATTTTTTACCCTTTGTTGATTGGAGTGGAAGGCAGGAGATTCATGCGGGTGAAGAGACTCAAAGGGAAATCCCGCAGGCACCCGAGGAGAAGGCTCCCGGATCGTCCGTGAAAAGCGAATGTCTATAACGGAAATTAACAACTAAGTTAACGGAGTCATTTCTTTAGGAGGAGAACCATGTAACAAGGCTAGCAAGTCGGTACCTGTTATTATCTAAAAGAATCATCAAAAGACCGGTGAAAACGATCGTATTATTGTCACCGGCCTTTTCTTATTTGAAAGATTAGAATGAATCATGATTTTGTAGGCAGTATTAATTCCTAGCAGCACATTAGACCTTTTTTAGAGCTGAATAGCTCCTTTATTGGTAGAAATAAGATCTTTTTTCACTTTTTTTGACCTGTTCATCCACCCGGTAAAGGAGAATAGTATGTTTCGATCTTTATCAAGTTTTACTACAGCCATATAAGGGTAATTATTTTTATCTCTAAATCGTAAATCGATCCATCTTACTTCATAGCCATTAGGTTCAGGTACAAAGAGAGCATAGGTGTGCTTTGAATTTGCAAGAAAATGCTTAACATTCTTATCTTTTAAAGATGAAAGGATGTAAGGACAGAATGGATCATGCTTCTCAATGAAGTGAATCCAATGTAATTCTTTGTGAGTTAATGTACCTACATAGTATGTAGATTCAGTTTCTAGAACGACATCCCACTTATGGATCCAAACACGAGGAATTAAAGTATATATACCTTCCATTTTAGTTTGATCCATAATGTACTTCCTGTTGTTTCTGAAACGTTCATAACGTATGAAAATATAGATGAAAATAACAAAATAAATAATGGCAAAAGTTAAACCAGGATGAAACCCAAAAAACCAAAAACTGAAACCTATAAAATGAGCACCAATAATCATGGGGTCGAATAAAGGGATAAAGTTGAATGAAATCCATCTAGTTGTAAATGGTCTACCAGCTTGTGTTCCATAAGCATTCATCATATCAAAACAAACATGAAGGATAACGGCTATAAGTGTCCAATAAAATAGAGGGAAATACTGGACGCTTGGCTGGAGGATGAATACAACTCCGGAAACAAAAATCGACCATAGGATTAGAGCAGGCACTGAATGGGAGAGTCCACGATGATGCTCTGTATACATTCCGTTTCCCTTAACAAGCTTAATAATATAATCAAAATCAGGTGCATTAGAACCTAAAACGGTTCCGAGCAATACAGCATTTGCGAGATCTGGATTAGAGGAAACAGTTGGATCTAAGTAAGCTAAACCTGCCAAACCAAAGCCCATTGTGATATGAGTACTTGTGTCCATTTTTAGCCTCCAGGTTTTTAGATAAACCAAATCACCCAAGGATTAAACTCAATAATTTACAGAACCAATCATCATTTTTTTATTTCTAATATATTCACACTCTCTTACCATATCTTCTAGTATTAAATCTGCTGAATATGAAACATGAATTTTTTTTATGTTGGCTTTCATTTCTTGAAGTCTTGTTTCATCCGATAATAAAGTTGTCACCTCTTTCACTATATCTTCAATTTGGTTTATGACAACCGCTGCATTATTTTGTTCAAAATAATGAGCGTTCTCTTTTTCTTGTCCCGGAACAGGTTTATAAAGAACTACAGGTACACCTAGTGCAGTGGCTTCTGTTAATGTAATACCGCCTGGTTTGGTAATCATACATGCTGCAACCCTGTATAACTCGTCAATTCGCTCTACGTAGCTTAATACTTTTAATGCTTGTGGGTATGCCTCGGCTAGAGGTTGCAAACTTTCGAACAGTAAGGTGTTATTTCCGCATACTATCACGGTTTGAATCTGATCACTCTTTGAAATAAAGGACTGACACAGCTCTTTGACATTCTTTAAAACACCGTGAGCTCCTGCCATTATGAGAAGGATTTTCTTCGTTGGATCTAAATGATATTTATTGTGAATGTCAATTACATTCAGGTTCTCTTGGAATTGTGAACGAATAGGTATTCCAGTTACTTTTATCATGCTAGGATTGATACCTAATCGTAGTAACTTCTCCTTTACATGATTTGTTGCAACATAGTATTTATCTATGTTTTCATGTACCCAAATGCGGTGTAAACAAAAATCTGTTAATACATTAAACGTCGGAATAACAGTTCCAGTTTTTCTTCGATATTCAGGTACAACAATCATAGGGAAAGTATTAATAATCATGTCTGGTTGTTCGCTAGTTACAATTTGATGCAGCCTTTTATGACCCATTTTAAAATATAAGTTCATCATGCGTTTATTGTAAATTTTGTCTACTCCGTAATAAAAAAGTCTGTAAAACTGTTTACCAATGGAAAAACTTTTTAGGTATAAATATTGGGTTATTTCTGAAAAAATAGGAAATGATTCTGAGTAAAGATTACATACAATCACTTCTTTATAGCCCAATTCTTTACACTTTTTTTCTAATGTTTTGGCAACTTGGACATGACCATTGCCATACTTTGCGGTTAAAATTAACACCTTAGAGTTGCTTTTCAACATCTTCACCTCAATTTAATCAAGAAACGGTTCTAGTTTACTTTTTACACTTGTTCATCCAAATATATATGAATGGTTGAACTCAATTTTTCTTAAAGATTACCATATAAATGTTATTTTTCTATAAAGCATTTATTAAGTATTTCTTAAGATGTAAAATTCTTGTAAAATATTGAGAAGTTCATGAAAATTTGTGCCCTATAGGATTAAGAAACAAAGGTTAGTCCCATACATATGGAGTCTCTTGATAAACATAGTAGTTTAACCAATTTACGAATAGTAGATTTGCATGAGATTTCCAGCATTGAATAGGTTTTTTTGTTGGGTCATTATTTCTAAAGTAATTTGTAGGTATATCTATTTCTAATCCTCGAGCTATGTCCCTTTCATACTCATCCTTTAAGGAGTAGACATCGTATTCAGGATGTCCAGTTAGAAAAATCTGCTTTCCATCTTTTGACATAACTAAACAAACACCAGCTTCATCAGAAATTGAAAGGATTTCAAGGGATGGTACTTTCTCTATCTCCTGCTTACTAACATCTGTATGTCTCGAATGAGGAACATAGTATAGATCATCAAATCCTCTCAATAATTTTACTGTAGGCTTTACAATTTCATGTTCAAAAATGCCAAAGCATTTTTTTTCCAATTGATATTTATTTACGCCATAATGGTGGAAAAGTCCTGCTTGTGCTCCCCAACAAATATGTAAAGTTGAGGTAACATGAGCTTGAGACCAATTCATAATGGTCTCAAGCTCAGACCAATAGGAAACCTCATGAAATTCTAAATGCTCAATGGGTGCACCTGTAATAATCATTCCATCAAACTTTTTATGTTGAATATATTTAAATGTGGTGTAGAATGCTTCTAAATGTTCCTTACTGGTCGTTTTTGAAAGATGCGTTTCAGGTCTTAAGAATGTTATGTTCAATTGAAGTGGAGAGTTTCCTAGTAATCTTAAAAGCTGCGTTTCTGTTTTTTCTTTTTCAGGCATAATGTTTAAGATCACAATATTAAGTGGGCGAATATCCTGTGTATAGGCACGGCTTTCATCCATTACAAAGATATTCTCTTGCTCAAGTATTTCTTTAGCTGGTAAATCGCTAGGGATATT
Source organism: Bacillus weihaiensis (assembly GCF_001889165.1). Taxonomy (GTDB): domain Bacteria; phylum Bacillota; class Bacilli; order Bacillales; family Bacillaceae; genus Metabacillus; species Metabacillus weihaiensis. The sequence continues at coordinate 1,676,500 of NZ_CP016020.1, forward strand.
TATTGGCATTACTTGCACCTCCTGATTATTTTAAAACGCTAGTTTTTTAACATAATGGTAACTGACTGAACTTTCTGAAAAAAACCACCTATCTTCGAATTGGGAAGTGAGGAGGTGTGGTAAATGGTTCTCAGTAGGCTCACGGACCAGATATTCTTAAGTAACTAATAACCTATTATAGAAAGTTTGGAAAAATAATTCAATTCCTATTATTTGAGTATTTAAAACCTTTAAATCTAAAAAATAGAAATAGATGTCTCTTTTTTATTCGGAATTTACAGTTATTCCTTTTTGGATTCCGGCCAATAGCCACTCTTGGAGGGATCTCATGCTTAAAGCTTCAATTAAGGCAGTTCAAAAATTACCTATATGCTTTTAACACAGCTATATAAAATGGGATTTATGAATTACCAATGATAATTTTAACTATATGGTAAAATATTCTGAAGGAATATTCTAGTAAGGGAGTTTAAATAATGGAGAAGAAAAATGGCTATAAAACAGATATTCAAATCGCGCAAGAAACTCAGCTAATCCCAATTAAAGAATTAGTTGAGAACGATCTCGATGTGAAGCAAGATGAAGTAGATTTATATGGAAAATACAAAGCGAAGCTATCATTACATATATTAGACCGTTTAAATGAGAAGAAAGATGGACAAATCATTTTAGTTACATCTATTAACCCAACGGCTGCAGGTGAGGGGAAATCAACTGTAACGGTTGGTCTTGCTCAAGCTTTAAACAAATTAAATAAAAAAGCCATTGTCGCTATGAGGGAACCATCTTTAGGACCAACAATGGGCTTAAAGGGAGGCGCAACAGGAGGAGGTTACTCACAGGTATTACCAATGGAGGACATTAACTTACATTTCACAGGGGATATTCATGCAATTACCTCGGCTAATAATGCGCTAGCTTCATTTATTGATAATCATATACATCAAGGAAATGAGTGTAGGATTGACCCGAGGCGTATAACCTGGAGGAGGGTACTTGACTTAAATGATCGATCCTTACGAAATGTTACGATTGGACTTGGTGGACCTACTAATGGAGTACCGAGGGAAGAGCACTTTGATATTACAGTTGCATCTGAAATAATGGCTATATTATGCCTTGCAAGTAATTTACGTGATCTTCGAAAACGCTTATCACAAATTGTTGTAGGATTTACTTTTGGTAATGAACCGGTCACTGTTGCTCATCTAGGTTATGAAGGGGCCTTAACGCTGATACTAAAAGAAGCCTTAAAGCCTAATTTAGTTCAAACAATTGAACATACTCCTGCTATTATTCATGGAGGACCTTTTGCAAATATTGCGCATGGCTGCAACAGTTTAATTGCAACAAAAATGGCAGCGAAGTTAGGAGATTATGTGGTTACAGAGGCTGGTTTTGGTGCTGATTTAGGTGCGGAGAAATTTCTCAATATTAAATCTAGAATTGGGAAAATAACACCTTCAGCCGTAGTCATCGTAGCAACGGTACGTGCATTAAAAATGCATGGAGGGTTAAATAAAAAAGAATTAAAGAATGAAAATATTCAAGCGTTAAAAGAGGGCATTCCTAATTTACAGAAGCAAATCGAAACGATACAGTCTTTTGGTTTACCATATGTTGTGGCAATAAATAAATTTTTGATGGATACAGATTCAGAAATTTCAACTTTGTTGGATTGGTGTTATGAAGAAAAACACCCTGCCGTTTTATGTGAAGTTTGGGAGCATGGTGGTCAAGGTGGAGTGAGATTAGCTGAAAAAGTACTAGAAACAATTGATCAATCACAAAATCAATTCCATTATCTATACAAGGAAGAAGATACGATTAAACAAAAAATCTTTACTATATCAAGTGAGGTTTATGGCGCAACAAGTGTTCAATATACCTCAAAGGCCTTAAAACAAATTATTGAATATGAAAAATTTGGATGGGGAGAATTACCTGTATGTATAGCAAAAACTCAATATTCTTTAACTGATGAACCGACTATATTGGGTAAGCCTGAAAATTTTTCCATAACAATTCGTGAGCTCAAGATTTCCAAAGGTGCAGGGTTTATCGTTGCGCTCGCAGGTAATATTATGACAATGCCAGGTTTACCATCTAAACCAGCTGCACTTAACATGAATGTAACAGAAGAGGGATACGCTGTTGGTCTCTTTTAGACTAAATAGGCTTCAAAGGAGGTTTTAGATGTTCGACCCAACTGTGTTTGATAATTTAAAGGTAGTAATTGAAGGGTATATATATGATTTAGACCTCGAAAAAGAACTTTCTGTGACAAATCGAAGTGATATAGTAGATCTTGCTACAATGAGTCGAAGATATTCTCTAACATTTGTTAGTAGCCAATTTAGAAAGACTTATGTAACAATTGAGATTTCGATGGATCAAGAACAACTTGCAGGAGAATTACTACAAACTATCACTGAACCTGGTTGTCATGTAGTCGTAAGTTTTGTCGAAGAGGCAAGAAGCCAAGACTATGATGAACTATTCTATAGAAAATTAAAAAAATGTTGGGGTAATTCACATAATATTCATTTGATCTTAATGAAAGAAAAAACAAATACAACAACAAAGTATATTCATAATTTTAATGTAGATTTTATCAATTCATTCGGTGAGAATAATCTTGAAAAGCTATTAAATATTGTCGATCAATCGATTAGCCTATTAAAACAGAAATCTGAAAGCTAACATACGTAAGATTGTATTTCATAAGAACAATGTGTCATGATAGAAAAAAGGAGGTTTTATTTTTGGACTTATATAATTTCGAGGTTGAAACGATAAGAGGAGAAAAAAAGACATTAGGGGAATTTAAGGACCACGTCTTATTAATTGTAAATACAGCAAGTAAATGTGGTTTTACACCTCAGTATAAAGAGCTCCAAGCATTATACGACGAATTTAAGGATCAAAAATTTGTTGTACTAGGTTTTCCTAGTAATCAATTTATGGGGCAGGAGCCTGGAGATAACCAGGACATAGAAAGCTTCTGTGAGATCAATTATGGAGTAAGCTTTCCAATGTTTGCTAAAATTGATGTCAAGGGAGAACATGCACATCCATTATTTACATTTTTAACTCAAGAGGCACCCGGTCTACTAGGGAGTAAAGCGATTAAATGGAATTTCACAAAATTTTTAGTAGGTCCAACTGGTGAAGTAATAGGGAGATATTCACCAAATACTAATCCAATGGAAATTAAACCAGATATTCAAAAATTATTTACATAATGAGTAATCATGTATGAATAGCCATGCTTCTCTGCTTATTTGAGAAGTATGGCTTGTTTTTAGTATGTGAAAGGTTGCACTAAAGTACCAATAAATATTGAACTCTTTGGATTGTAAGAGGAGTGATGCGATGAATTTTGTAACCGATGCTTACATAACGAGCAAGAGTTTCAGCACAGTTCGTACTTGGAAGTTCAAATGGTGCATGGTTACTCTTTGAGATAACCGATAGTTGATCATTAAAACAAGTTATGATGATAACATGTTTTCCTGTCCATGCTTGACCAATCTGGTTTGAATTGATAAACCTCATGAAATCATTCTCCTTTATAAATGTTGATTTGTTAAGCTATGTTATAGTAATCGGTGTCATTATCATTCATCATTCGATATAAGACAATATGCCTGTTCGACATAGATTGTAGAGAAGGAGAGGGATGACTTATCTACAATCATCGATCTGTCTTTTCTAGAATAGCTACTACACAAGTCAGCATACGTAAAGAGAATTCCACATTTTTTTCGAACAATGAGACCAAATTCCTTATAGAATATGTTAAATGTCTATGAAAAGTGTTATATCTAATGGCTCTTTTCTTAAACTTTGTTGCTATTTAGTATTCATTTCAAAGAATATAGTCATCATTCATACCTAAAATAAAGGGTAGTAAGAAAGAAAAGGACTGCACTCTCTTTACTAACCAAAGAACCTTGTACCAGGTGGGATTTCGGCACTTCGGAATTTACATGAATACAACAATCTATGTGAAAACAGCCTTTCGAAAGGATAGGATTTCATAAAAGGAGCGTGTTAAAAATGGATAAAAAAAGAATTATATATGAAACGGAAAAGTTGGTATTTAGCAAGTTGGAAGAAGAAGGGAGTGGTCATGATTGGTGGCATATCGAGAGGGTAAGAAAATTATCGTTAGTTATTGCTAAAGAGGAAGGGGCAGACATTTTTGTTGTTGAACTAGCTGCATTACTTCATGACTTAATTGACGATAAATTACCTGATCAAATGAGATTAACAAGTGCTGAGGTAAAGGAATTTTTAAGAAGATATTCTGTAGATTCATCAATAATAGAGAAGGTTGATATCATTATTCAAACAATTAGTTTCAGAAAAAAAATACCTAGTGATCAACTCTCTTTAGAAGCAAAAGTAGTACAAGATGCTGATCGATTAGATGCAATAGGTGCAATTGGAATTGCTAGAACTTTTGCATTTGCGGGATCAAGAGGAAATGTTATCTATGATCCTATCTCTGTAAAACGGACTGATGCTATCTCGCATTTTTATGAAAAACTCCTCTTATTAAAAGATAAAATGAATACTAGATCGGGTAAAAAATTAGCAAAGGAAAGGCATGAGTTTCTTGAAAGCTTCTTAACCCAGTTTTATGCTGAGTGGCCAAGTGAATAATGGTCTAGGAGGTAATAAAAATAAACTTAGCTTATCGTCTAAGAGTTATCTTTTATACGATAGCCAAGTTTATCTTTAAGAAAGATCTATGTCTTAATTATGATGAAGTTGGAACCTTTTTAGCTCCTATATATCTAGAATTCCAATAAGTATTTGACATATCGCTAATTGATACCCCATTTGAAGAACTTGTATGAATAAATTGACCGTTTCCTAAGTAAATGCCAACGTGTGAAGGACCCGGCTTATACGTCTCAAAGAAGACTAGATCCCCAACACCTGCTTTCTGAATGTCAGTGGAGTAATTCCATATTTCATTGACTGTACGAGGTAAAAGGATATCTGCTTGTTCAAAGACATATTTTATGAATCCACTACAGTCAAACCCGGTAGGTGTGGTGCCTCCCCAAACATAATTAACTCCTAGTAAATTTTTGGCGATTGAAGGTATTGAACTGGAAACTACGGAATGCTCGGAAGTCTTTACTTTAATATTCTTTAAGGTTTTTCCCTTTTTGTTTCGATTTGTCTCTAAGTGAATTTGAGTGTGAATATTAATTGTGCCTGTTATTTCTAAATTATTTTTTTGTTGGTATTCTTCTACTGCTTGAAGAGTTAGTGGTCCATAGATTCCATCTACGGCACCTAGATAATAGTTTAGCTTTTTTAATTTTTGTTGAAAGGATTTTAGCTCCTCTGATGCATCACCATATTCTAACTCTTTTGTTATAGGTTTTGTGTTTGCTAATCGTGTTAGTGTTTCATCTCCAACTATTCCATCTACCTTTAAATGATGAAGTCGTTGGAATTGCTCAACTGCTTTTTCTGTTTGCTTTCCAAAAACACCGTCAATTGTTGCTGAATAAAGAGTAAGTGAGGAAAGTTTCATTTGCACTTCCTCAACTTTTTGACCAATATGTCCGTACCGTAATGCATGAGTACTCTCTGTCATTGTATAATTATTGCTTTCTTGATTTGTAGGGGCTCCTGCCTTAACGAGAGAAGGACCGCCTAACATTATTCCCGCAGCTACGGATGATATAACTAAAGCTTCTTTAGCTGAGCTTGCGATTGCCATGGATGTTCTCTCCTTACATAAATGAAATATAAAACAATGTCCCTAAAACATACTATAAAAATAAAAAAATATGACAAAATCCTCCTTTATTAGGCTGGTGTAGACAAGTTGAAACCTACAAATAGCAAGTATTTAAACGACTATGTTACAATATCGTTACGATAAGATTTAAAGGAGTGTTAAGATGAAAATTAAAGCAATAGAGCCAACTCCAAGTCCTAATACAATGAAAGTATTGTTATCAGAGGAATTACCTAAGGGGAAAAGCAATAATTATAAAAAAGAAGAAATAAATGATGCACCTGATGTTATTCAAGATATTTTAAAAATTGATGGCATTAAAGGTGTGTATCATGTAGCGGATTTTCTAGCGGTTGAACGTAATGCGAAATTCGATTGGAAGGATCTATTAGCTGCGGTACGCAAAGCTTTTGGAGAGGAAGTATCAGATAACAATAAGAATGAAAATGATTTAGGAGAAGCATTTGGAGAAGTTAAAGTATTTATACAGATGTTTAACCAAATACCTATGCAAGTTAAATTAACAGATGGTGAAAGAGAAGAGCGAATTGGGCTTCCGGAGAGATTCAAACACGCAGTGTTTACTGTTCAACAGGGGAAGGAAAATGTTGTTCTTGATCGACAATGGAAAGAACACAGCATTCGATATGGGGATTTTACTGAAATTGGAAAAGAAATAGTGGATGAAATAAATGCGGCATATTCGGATGAAAGATTGCACAAATTAGCAAACGCAACAACTGAAGAAAAAGAAAAAGCAAAAACACAACCTCGTAAGTCCTATAAAGTGACAATTGAGATGTTAAGTACGGATGATTGGACTGAAAGATTTGCTCATTTAGATCAAATGGATCCTTCTGAAGATGATTTAGACGTATTAGAAAAGGCATTAGATGATGAAAAAGCTTCAATTAGAAGACTTGCCACAGTTTACTTAGGTATGATTGAAAAACCAATAATACTGCCACTGTTGTATAAAGCATTGAAGGATAAATCTGTTACAGTTAGGAGAACGGCAGGGGATTGTTTGTCTGACATTGGAGATTCCTCTGCAATTCCAGAGATGATAGAGGCACTGAAGGATAAGAATAAGCTCGTACGATGGAGAGCCGCAATGTTTTTATATGAAGTTGGTGATGAAACGGCCTTGCCTGCATTAAAAGCTGCTCAGGAAGATCCAGAATTTGAAGTGAGCATGCAGGTGAAGATGGCAATTGAGCGTATAGAAGGTGGAGACGAAGCAAAAGGATCTGTCTGGAAGCAAATGACAGAAAGTAGAAGAAGTAACGCATAATTATAGAAAGCAGTCAATCAATATTGGCTGCTTTTTATTTTTTTTTGCAAATTGTTTGAATATTGTTGCAAAACTAACAAATTCGAACTATAGTATTTAACAATAATAAATTTTGGAGGTTTAAACATGACCAAGGATTTAAGAAATGAAAGTAAGGTATTTGATGGTGCGTTAAGATCACCTAACAGAGCGATGTTAAGAGCAGTAGGTTTTAATGATGATGATTTTAAGAAACCATTAATCGGGGTAGCAAGTACATGGAGCGAGGTTACACCTTGTAATATACATATTGATAAGCTAGCACTACAGTCTAAAAGTGGAGCGAATGAAGCTGGTGGAAAGGGTATGATTTTTAATACCATTACAGTATCCGATGGGATTTCAATGGGCACAACTGGTATGCGTTATTCATTACCTAGTCGTGATGTGATTGCTGATTCAATTGAAACAGTTGTTGGTGGAGAGAGCTTAGATGCAGTCGTAGCAATAGGCGGTTGTGATAAGAATATGCCAGGTTGTTTAATTGCATTGTCTAGAATGAATTTACCTTCTGTCTTCGTTTACGGCGGTTCAATTAAACCAGGGAATCTTAACGGTAAGGATATTGACATCGTTTCAGTGTTTGAGGGAGTAGGTCAATTTAATGCTGGAAAAATTGATCAAGAAGAGCTTAATAAAATCGAGTGTCATGCATGTCCTGGCGCAGGTTCATGTGGTGGAATGTATACAGCTAATACGATGGCATCAGCAATTGAGGCAATGGGAATGAGTTTACCATACAGTTCTTCAAATCCCGCAGAATCAGATGAGAAATTCCAAGACTGCTATGCAGCTGGTGAGGCAGTGTATAATCTTGTCGAAAGAGGGATTAAACCAAGAGATATTATGACAAAAAAAGCTTTTGAAAATGCGATTACAGTTGTATATGCTCTTGGAGGCTCAACTAATGCGGTTCTTCATCTTTTAGCAATCGCGCATGCAGCAGATGTTGACTTAACAATTGATGATTTTGATCGTATTCAAAGAAAAGTACCTCACTTAGCTGACTTGAAGCCAAGTGGAAAATATGTAATGAATGACCTACATCAAGTAGGTGGTGTCCCTGCTGTAATGAAATACTTACTTCAAGAGGGCTTATTACATGGTGATTGCTTAACAGTTACTGGTAAGACTATTCAAGAGAATCTTTTAGAGTGTAACAATTTAAAAGAAGGGCAAAAAGTGATCTATCCTATTACAGAGCCTAAGCGAAAAGATGGTCCGCTAGTGATTCTACGAGGGAATTTAGCCCCTGAAGGCGCTGTCGTTAAGGTTTCTGGATTAAAGGTATCTAAGTTAACAGGACCTGCTAAAGTGTTCAATACTGAGGAAGAAGCTTCTGATGCAGTTATATCTGGAGAAATTAAAGCGGGAGATGTATTAATTATCCGTTATGAAGGACCTAAAGGTGGGCCGGGCATGCCTGAGATGCTTTCCATTTCAGGTATCTTAGTTGGAAAAGGTCTTGGAGAAAGCGTTGCACTTCTTACTGATGGAAGATTCTCAGGGGGATCTCATGGTTTGGTTGTAGGACATATCTCACCAGAAGCTCAAGTGGGTGGACCTATTGCATTCGTTGAAGATGGAGATCTTGTAACAGTGGATAGCGAAAAAAGAGAACTATCTGTTGAAATAACAGAAGAGGAGTTTTTAGAGCGTAAAAAGAACTGGAAAGCTCCGCAATTAGTTTCTAGAGGTGCATTAGCAAAATATGCTCGTAATGTGTCCAGTGCTTCTAAAGGTGCTGTAACAGATTTATTTGAAGATAATTAAATTTCATAACAATAGAGGCTGGGACAAAACAAAGAGCCAGGCACCCTCCAATACAATCTATTGTGTGCACTAGATAAATCAGTGCGTACATATAGTCGTTACGATAAGGTGCCAGGCACTCCTGTCCCAGCCTCTTTCAATTTGTTGCAAAGCCTTATTTGCTATAGTATTCTTTAACTACATGTAAAACACAGGAGGGATTTTATTATGTCGATGGCATATGAAGAATATATGAAACAAATTGTAAAACCAATGAGGACAGAGCTAACAAATTCAGGATTTGAAGAACTAACAACTCCTGAGGAAGTAAAAGCTTTGATGGAACAAGCGAATGGTACTACGTTTGTCGTTGTTAATTCTGTCTGTGGATGTGCTGCGGGCTTAGCACGACCTGCTGCGACTCAAACAGCTTTAAATGCAAATAAAAAGCCAGAAAAGTTAGTAACAGTATTTGCGGGGCAAGATAAAGAAGCGACTAGTAAAATGCGTGAGTATTTTAAGGGCTATGAACCTTCATCACCTTCAATGGCGCTCTTAAAAGATGGGGAAGTCGTTCACTTTATCCCAAGAGATGATATTGAAGGTCATTCAATTGAAGAGATTATGAGTAATTTAGAAAATGCTTTTAATCAATATTGTTAAAAAGATGCTTCTTGCATCTTTTTTTAAGTTCTAATCTTAAAATTTGAGTTGTGTTAATATGCATAGTGAAGATATGTATTTCTGATTAGAATACAAAAGCTCCTTGTCACCTGCAGGCTCAAACGCCGCGAGTGCATGGAACTGTAATCAGTAACCGCGTTTAATAGAGCTAGCAAATTTTAAATATATATCATATATCGTCATATATGAACTATAGGAATGAGTGGATTAAATTATCTTTAAATTAGTGTTTATTGCGCCTACAAGAGAAGGAATGAAGTGAGGAGCTTTATTTAAGTAAAGAATTTTTATATAAGCCGATGAAAAATGTCTAAGCTAATGAGAAAGAAGTGTAAGTTGTGATTATAACCACATCAACAAGACCAGATGAAAACGCAATAGAGTCTGCAAAAAAAATTGCTATTTCTTTAGAGGGGATATTTCAATTCCGTAATAAGAGAGCAATTTCATTAATGAAAAAGGATTTTCAAGATGATATTTTAGTAGTAGGTAAGGCGAGAATTGAATTACATGCTAAAAATGCAAATTCCCCTTTCTTTTTTCACCCGAATTCTTCCATGTTCAGAATAAAAAGGTTAGAAAGAGGAGAAGAGGACCCATTTGTTAAAGCTTGCCAGTTAGAAAAAGGCGATTCCTTTTTAGATTGTACGCTAGGATTAGCATCAGATAGCATTGTTGCAAGTTATATGGTTGGTAAAACTGGAAATGTTACTGGTTTAGAGGGAAGTGAAAAATTGGCTTATCTAGTGGAGACAGGGTTAAGTAAATGGAAAACGGATTATATTCCAGTTGATGAAGCGATGCCAAGAATACAGGTGTATTCAAGGGATCATTTAGATTACTTAAAAGGCTGTGAAGATCGCTCAATTGATGTGATCTATTTTGATCCGATGTTTGAGGAAACAATTGAAGAATCTGTTGCACTGGTCCCTTTAAAAACCTTTGCAAACTACAGTGACTTAAAAACTGAAACCATTCTAGAAGCAAGGCGTGTTGCAAAGAAAAGAGTTGTCTTAAAGGACCATTATAAGAGTAACCGATTTGATCGATACGGATTTTCTGTTCATATACGCAAGTCTTCTAAATTTCATTATGGTGTTATAGAAATTTAATATTAACAAACCCTATCCTTATGGAGGTGAGTAATATGACAAAAAGAAAAAAAGATCCATCAAGACAAGGGTTGGGTTCTCCAAATGTGGAAGGCCAAGGAACAACAGTAAATGAAACAACTGGAAAGAGCCTTTCATCAACTAGAAAAAAGACAAAACAAATGTAAAAAAGGGCGATATAATGCCCTTCTTTAAAAGATAGGTATTCGCTTTGTACTTAGTTTAGAGTCTAGCTCCAGACACGCCCCTGGAGCTTTTTCTTAGGCTCAGATCTGTTAGTCCGTGATTTCTATGTAAATGAAATACGCTAGTGTAACAAAGCAGGCAATGAAAAATATAGTGTCATAACTCATACTATCCCTCCTAGACATAGCTTTTCTCATTTATTGTAAATGATTCCTTTGTATTTTAAAAGAAGTACTTCACGATAGAAGCAAACTATTACTCTAAAAGGCTCCTGCGAAAAATCCTTTTCGGATTACCTTCTCTCTACTTTCTTCAATAGTAAAATCCTTCATTCTGTAACAAGATTGTTATACAATACAATAGATAGATATGTTAAAATATTAATAACAAATGTACTGGAAGGAAGTCTGGCCATGAATAAATGGATGAAAAAATCTCTAGTCATTTTATTCTCTATAGCTACCCTTGGACTGGTTACACCGCCGGCTTCTTTAGCACTAGAGGATAAGCCTTCAGAGGATAATTTCTCTAAATCTAACTTTTCTGATAGCGTTATTGATAGCGCTTTAAAAAGTGTTGTCAAAACGGTTGGAAATGAACAAACAGAGCCTGTAAGATCAAAAGAAGACTTCCTATCTACACTAATTCATGAGGCAGAAGAAAAGTCTTTTATGAAGTTTGGGAATAAAATTGGATCTGTCATTGAAAATGAGTTTAAAGATGTCATTTTTCCTAAGATTGAAGAGGTTATCACACATTATCTAAATGAAGAAGAAGATGAACAATTTAAGAACCTTGAAATATCAATGCCATCAGCTGGAACTGGTGAAAAGATTTTCCACATTTACAACACGGATACTGGCGAAGATGTTTTACGTTTCCACGTGAGGAGAGAAAATAAACCTTTAGAAGGATATTGGTTTAATTTCCATTATCATACCTATCACGATTCATTTGTATCACATAAGGATTTAGGAAGTATATATTGGAATAAAAACACTCCACCAAATTGGATGAATGTTCATTAAGGTTCAACAATGGAAAATTCTAAAAAGCTAAATCAGCTTTTAGCTAGGACGACCGACCAACCATGGCAACTATACTTAGACTTACAATGACTATGTCAAGAATATACGTAAAAGGATTAAACACTTCACTATCTATATGTGTGTGCTTAATCCTTTTTCTATGGTGCAATTCTCCTAGTAAGATCCATATCTATCATGTATGCAAAAAAACAACTAACTTTAAATGGTAGCGAATAAAAGAGTAAGAAAGAAGGATAGGTAAATAGTTTAGGATAGTAGAATATGATACAATAGATAATATATAGGATGAAAGACATTAGTCTAACCACTCTTCGTTTCCACTTCGTATAGACCTTCCTTGAGAGGATGAACAGCTATGAATAAAGGTCTTTTTCTTCTGCTTATAGTAGTCATCACTACATCTTTTTACCATCTAGTAAAAGCTTTTCCAGAGGGGATTCTTGTGGCGGATTATCAATTTAAAGAGAATCACACCATTTTAACCAATCAATATATTAAAGAATTAGTGTTTTTACCTGAGGCTTCATTTCATGAAGATGAAGCCATTACTATGATTGAAAATATCGGGAAAATAAACGAAAATATTTTACAACTTGCCCTACAAGAGAGTATCCATGTTAAGCTTTTTACCGGACCATTGACAAACCAAAGAGGTCTTGGGAAATTAAAAAATAGTAAACCGAGAGGATATGAAAATAATCAAGCATTTTGGGAATCTGTACCCGGAATGAGTTCAAATCGGATGGTATATGCAAAGATTGGGCATAGTGAATTTGGTAAAGGACATGGTTCCGTTTCATTAGAGCTCCACGAGTTTGCTCATGCTATAGACCGCTATGTTTTTCATTATGTTCGATCGAACCCGGTTTTTATCAATATATGGAAACAGGAGGCGGATGCATTGTTTCCTTTCCAAGATTATTTTATACGGTTTCCAGAAGAATATTTTGCTGAAACATTTGCGATGTACTACTACGATTCATCAACTAAGCAGCTATTAGAGCAAAAAGCTCCTCTTACTTTTAAATTTATTTTGTCGCTAGAAAAGAATGCTGAGGAAACGGTAAAGGTTTTAAATAATTAATCTATGCTTGAGAAAATATGTTGAAAATATACCTGTTGTAAGATGAAAATGATAGAATAGGAATGGTATTTAGAAGTAAGAAAGAAAATTGTGAAACTCTTACTCATATAGCTAAAGTAAAAGAAAAAAGGGGAATCCGATATTAATGAAAAGCTACTTAGATTTAGTTAATGATATCTTAGAAAATGGTACTCAAAAAGGCGATCGTACGGGAACCGGTACTTTTTCAGTATTTGGGAGACAATTAAGATTTGATTTAAATGATGGGTTTCCATTACTTACAACGAAAAGAGTACCCTTTCGTTTGGTTGCAAGTGAGCTTTTGTGGTTTTTAAAGGGTGACACAAATATTCGCTTTTTATTAGAGCATAACAATAACATTTGGAATGAATGGCCGTTTAAGAAATGGATTGAAAGTGATGAGTACACAGGACCTGATATGACAAACTTTGGAATCCGTAGTCAACAAGACAAAGAGTTTAACGAATTATATCAAAATGAAATGACTTTATTTAAGAGTCGTATAATTACAGATGATGAATTTGCTGCTAAATACGGTGACTTAGGGCCAGTATATGGGTCCCAATGGAGAAATTGGACAACGAAAAATGGTGAGATTATTGATCAAATAGAACGTGTCGTTAATGAAATTAAACAAAATCCTAACTCAAGACGTTTATTGGTAAATGCGTGGAATGCAGGAGAGGTAGACAATATGAAATTACCCCCATGTCATTATGCTTTTCAATTCTATGTATCGGATGGTAAATTGTCATGCATGTGGCAACAAAGATCTGTTGATACCTTCCTAGGACTCCCTTTTAATATAGCAAGCTATGCTTTACTCACTCACATGATTGCTCAACAATGTAATTTGGAAGTGGGAGAGTTGATCTTTACTGGTGGCGATGTTCATATATACTCAAACCACTTAGAACAAGTGAAATTACAGCTTACACGCGAACCTAAAGAACTACCTATCTTAAAAATAAATACAGTTCCAAATTCGATCTTTGAATATAAAATGGAGCACTTTGAATTAGAAGGGTATGATCCAGAACCAGCAATCAAGGGTGAAGTTGCTGTGTAAATGAAGGTTTGTGGAGGAAATGCTCAAAACTCGGAGTGTTTTTCATTTGTTCACATTGAAGGTTTTGAATTTCTAGTAAGGAGTGAAAATGTTGATAGCACTAATCGTTGCGATGGACTTAAATCGAGTAATAGGAAAAGATAACCAGTTGCCTTGGCACCTACCCGCTGATTTAGCATATTTTAAAAAAGTAACTTTAGATCATAAAATTGTTATGGGGCGTAAAACGTTTGAATCTATTGGAAGACCTTTACCTGATAGAGAGAATATTATCTTAACTAGAGACCCTCTTTATAATAAAAAAGGTGTTCAAACTCTACATTCTATTGAAGAATTGCTTATACTAGCCAATGATGTTAACGAAACCATTTTTGTTATTGGTGGTGCAGAAATATTTAACGAAATGTTGGAGTATGCGACTACATTATATATAACTAAAATACACCATGAATATGAGGGTGACACATACTTTCCTGTCATTAATCCTCGTGAGTGGAAAGTATGTTCGTCAAAATTAAGATTAAAAGATGACAAGAATGCACATGATTTAGAATTCATCGTATATGATAAAATTTAAATTCTATGTACATAAGCATTTAGTTATGATCTGTAAACTAATTTGTAAGGTATGATGAAAATGTATAGAATGATAAAGACATGCATTTTGGGGTATGGATATATGATTTACATGCTTCCAAAGCTGATGAGGATTAGAAAGAAAAGAGAGTATGTTGACCAAACGGATTTTTATCAACATATTCATTTATTAACACAAAGATGGGCAAAATTTTTACTCAATCTAACGGGATCCACAGTAAAGGTCGAAGGAATTGAAAAGATTCCCTCAGGCCCCGTCTTACTTGCATCAAATCATCAAGGTAATTTTGATATTCCAGTAATTTTAGGATATTTACCAAAAGAAGCTGGATTTTTAGCAAAGCAGGAAATGAAAAAGGTTCCGTTTGCGTCTCTATGGATGGAAGCAATGGGGTGTGTATTCATAAATCGCACTGACAGAAGAGGAACAGTACAAGCTTTGAAGGAGAGTATAGAGCAATTAAAATCTGGTCATTCACTGATTGTTTTTCCTGAAGGTACTAGAAGTAAAGGTACGGAATTAGGTTTATTTAAATCAGGTGTAATACGGATGGCCAGTGATGCTAGTGTCCCAATAGTACCAATATCTATAAATGGTACGTATCAAATTATGGAAGAGAATAAAGGGAAAAAATTTTGTTCTGCAACCATAAAGGTGACTGTACATGATCCTGTTTATATTGACTCGACTAATCCACAATTAAAAACTGAAGTTGAAGCAATTAGGGCAACAATAGAAAAAGGATTAAAAGTACTTTAATTATATAGCTTGTTGCTTCTCGCAAATTTTATGTATGTGAATTTTTTGTCTCAATAAAGACTATGCTAAAAAATGATAGAGATTTATGAAAAAAGCCACGAAAAAAAGTGCCTTGAACTTAATCATGGCACTTTTTTCGTGTTCCAAGCAGAATTCATATGTCTTTTTTAATATACATAAAACTTTAAAAAAGACTACATTCTAAGTCCTACATATTACTAAATTGTTAGTTAAGGTAGCAGATAGAATAATACACAGAAAAAGTGAAGAACAGTACCACCTAGGACGAATAAATGCCAAATAGCATGATGGTATTTGAAGCCTCTCCAGACGTAAAAGACAGCCCCAATTGTATAAAGCAATCCTCCAGATACTAATAGTATGACGCCGTTAGTAGGTACATTTACAATAATTTGGTTCCAGGCAAAAACAATTAGCCATCCCATAACCACATACATTACCGTTGAAAAAAAGAGGTATTTTTTTACAAAAAAGGATTTAAATACTGTTCCGCCAATTGCTAGTCCCCATACAATCCCAAATAAAGTCCAGCCTATCCATCCTTTTACGGCAATAAACATAAATGGAGTATAGGTCCCAGCAATAAAAAAGTAAATAGCTGAATGATCAAGAATCTCAAACACATTTTTAGCTTTACCAGCAGGAAAGCTGTGTACTAGCGTTGAAGCTGTATATAATAAAACCATTGTGACACCAAATAAGGTAAAGCTCACAACGTGCCAAGCAGTTCCATGTAATGAAGAAAACACAATCAAAACTACTAGACCCGCTATGCTTAATAAGCCACCTATACCATGTGTAACAGAATTGGCGATTTCCTCACCCTTAGAGAATGTATGTGTATTTGCCATTTATATCTCCTTTCATAACCCAAAAAGATCCAATCTGTATCATATCAAACATCTTAAAAATGTATGCTCATTATATCATTTATTTTTTAAGAAGTGTAGTTATAGAGTCTCTAGCAATGAAAAAAGCAAGTTAATGTTAGTCTAATTTTAATTCATTCTTCACGTGTATCCGGTTCCATTCTTATTAAACAACTGGTACCTTCAATTAAATTATCAAAACTAATTTTCCTGCTTTTATCATAGGTTGTGTTAATGTTGATTGTTTTTTTGCCCTTTGTTGATTTGAATAGAAATACATGAGTCTTATGTAGAAGAGGCTTCCAGAAGGTCTAAGGAAAGCGAATGTTTGTAACCAAAATTATCTATTATGTATATCAGAGCCTAATCATATAAAAGAAAGAGCTTTGGAGTAAAGTGTAGCTTATAAAACGCTTACAATTGAAGTTTGTGTAAAATTTCGAAAAATTCCTTTATATTTTGAATATTCGTGATATAATTTCAAATTAACAAGCAATTGGAAAGGGTCGTGACAATGAAACAAACTATCGATGAATTACATGATGTTACCGTGGAGGATATCTTAAAAGCTCATCACTTACTTAAAGATGTTATTACACATACACCATTACAAAAAAATGAACAACTTTCAGAGAAATATGAGTGTAATGTATATTTAAAACGTGAAGATTTACAGGTTGTAAGATCCTTTAAAATTCGCGGTGCATTTAATAAAATTAAACAGCTAGAAACAGTTCAAACCAAGAACGGTATTGTTTGTGCTAGTGCTGGAAATCATGCTCAAGGTGTAGCATATTCATGTAAGCAATTGAAGATCCATGGGAAGATTTTCATGCCATCAACTACGCCAAGACAAAAAGTATCACAAGTTGAATTATTCGGGAAAGAATATGTTGAAATTATTTTAAGTGGGGATACATTTGACGATGCTTATCAGAAAGCGATGCAATGTAAAGAAGAGGAGCAACGAATTTTTATTCATCCATTTGACGATGTGGATGTTATTGCAGGCCAAGGAACGGTAGCAGTTGAAATTTTAAACGATATTGATGTTCAAGTTGATTATGTATTGGCAAGCGTAGGAGGTGGAGGCCTCATTTCAGGTGTAGGTACTTATTTTCATGCCATTTCTCCTTCTACAAAAATGATTGGAATTGAACCAGAAGGTGCTCCTGCTTTATATAATTCTAGGGCACAAGACGAAGTAATTACACTAGATAAAATTGATAAATTTGTGGATGGAGCGGCAGTGAAAAAAGTAGGGGAGAAAACATTTGAAATCTGTAAAGATGTAGTTGAGGAAGTTTTACTCGTACCAGAAGGGAAAATCTGTACAACTATTCTAGATTTGTATAATGAAAATGCCATCGTTGCAGAGCCCGCTGGAGCCATGTCGATTGCTGCTTTAGATTTTATGAGAGACAAAATAAAAGGGAAAAATGTGGTTTGTATTGTAAGTGGGGGAAATAATGATATTGGCAGGATGCAAGAAATAAAAGAACGTTCTATGATTTACGAAGGGATTCAACATTATTTCATTGTGAATTTTCCTCAGAGAGCAGGAGCTTTACGTGAATTCTTAGATGAAGTTTTAGGTCCCAATGATGATATTAATCGATTTGAATACACGAAGAAAAATAATAAGGACAAAGGCCCAGCTTTAGTTGGTATTGAATTAAAGCAACGAGAAGACTACCATTCATTGCTTCAAAGAATGAAGAAAAAAGGATTTTACTATACTGAAGTTAACAAGGATAGTAATTTATTCCACCTTCTTATTTAAGTAGTCGGGATAAAGAAAGTGAACTATATTCATTTGCCTTTAGTGATATTTTTTAGTACAAAATGAAAGAAAAATTTTTCTCTAGGCGACATAAATAGACACAATCACCAATAAAAATGGGGTATAATATAGGAAACGGGTAGAAAAAGAGGATTGATAACTTTGTTATTCAAGAGCCTAGAGTTCAAGCTTATTAGTGGACAGAAGGTAAAGATTACTGACATACCAGTATTGGAGGAAGATAACAAATACCGTTTCATGCTTCAAATCCGTTTACAAAAACTATTATCAACGATTTCTTCACAGAGAAATCCCAAAAGCACTTACTCTTTTAAGGAATACTTAAAAAAGGTTCTGAAATGGCCAGATTATGAGGCTTTATATGGGAACTTTATTTTAAAGAACAACGCTTAATTTGTAAAAGAATCAGTACTTCTAGTTCTTTAATGTTGTAGACAAAAGGTCTTGGAATGGTTACATTCCAGGCCCTTTTGTCTTTTAGTACGCTATCTTTTTTAGATTTTAGGCAGCGAAACTAAGCATCGCCTGCATGGACAATTTCTTTAAAGCACTCGAAGGGTTGCGTAGCGCATGCCGTGCTTTTCTTTTTCGATTTTTTAGATTACATATCTTTATCAAATCATATAATAACTATAGACTTTTCTCTTTTGAAAAATGTTAAATGTGGGTAAGGATAGAATGATTCGAAATTTCTATGACGTTTAATTAATAATCATATTAATTTAGATTGAATCCTCGTGTTTAGAATGTATAATAGAAGTTAGTATTTTAAGGATGTGAAAAAATTGAACAACGTAAGAATTGTAACAGATTCAACAATAGATATTAGTAAAGATATTTTAGATCAATATGATATTACAGTGGTACCTCTTTCAATCACTATTGATAGTGAAACATATACTGATGGAATTGATTTAATGGCAGATGAATTTATAAAAAAAATGAAGAGTGCTAGTGAATTACCTAAAAGTTCTCAGCCACCTACTGGTAAATTTCTCGAAGTATATGAGGAGCTAGGAAGAGATGGAAGCTCCGTGATCTCCATACATATGACAAAAGGAATGAGTGGTACGGTTCAATCAGCTCAAGGGGCAGCCCAAATGACGGATGTCGATGTTACCGTAGTAGACTCCATGTTTATATCTAAAGCATTAAGCTATCAAGTCATTGAGGCTGCTCAAATGGCTCAAAAGGGTGCGTCTAAAAAGGAGATACTTGATCGTATTGAAAAAATCCGTCAACATACACATTTATATGTTGTAGTTGATACACTTGAAAATCTTGTTAAAGGTGGCCGCATTGGGAAAGGAAAAGCCATGATCGGGTCTCTCCTTAATATCAAACCAATCGCTAATTTAGAGGATGGTGTCTATACACCAGTTGGGAAAGTACGAAGTCAGTCGCAGGCCATTAAATTTTTAGCCAAACAATTCGCTGACGACATTAAAGGTAAAACGGTAAAGGCAGTTGGAATAGCACATGCTGATGCATTTGATTATGCAACAAAGTTAAAAAATGCTATTTTACAGATTAGCCCTAATTGTCAGGTTGATATTTCTTTTACTAGCCCGGTAATCTCAACACACACAGGACCCGGGGCACTTGGATTTATGTTTTTAGCTGAATAACGAATGTCATATAAAAGGCAGCACATGCTGCCTTTTTTTGCTGTGTTTTCATTTCTCTTATAATAAGGTTCTTTGATATTTTTGCAATTGGGTTGTAAGTAAATAACAACTCATGATACTTATTGAAAAAACAAGGGAATAGGAGCGTTATATCAGCTAGTTAATTTTTGTTATCGTTATTTGATATGAAGTGGGAAGACTTACGGTAGTAAATGCTTCTTTAAAGTTTCCCGCTTCATAATATTTCCTCATGTTGAAATAACTTTCTTTGAGCATCATATACATAGTACAAAAAAGGGCGGTGGGTGCAATTACAAAGAAAGTGTTGTTTATTGGTGATTATGGAGTTGATGACATCGTTTCGCTTTTATACGCTTATTATAGTGAAGAAATTGAAGTAGTGGGGATTGTTGTTGACTATGGAAATATTTCAAAACAAAATGCGTTAGTATCTGCTACGTATATCCAGCAATTATTAAATGTGAGAATTCCAATAATAGGTGGAGCCGTTCGCCCGTTAACAGGTGAAACTCCAATTTATTACCCCCAAATACACGGTGAGTATGGCTTGGGTCCTATAATACCTGAAGTAAATGGAGAAATAACTGAATTTGAAAACTTTCATGAAATCATTTCAATCATTGAAACATATAAGGATGAGTTAATTATTGTAAATGTAGGGAGATTAACATCGTTAGCTACAGCATTTGTCCTATATCCAAACACATTAGAGAGTGTGAAAGAGATATATATTATGGGAGGAGCATTTTTATACCCTGGTAACTCGTCTCCATTAGCTGAAGCAAACTTTTATAGTGATCATTACGCTGCTAATTTGGTACTAGATTGTGCAACGAATGTTAAAATCTTCCCATTAAACGTGACGAATTATGCTATCCTGCCGAATGAAATTATCAACCAATTAAACAGTTATTTCATGAAAATGAATGATAAAGCAGGTTTATTGTTAAAACCAATGATTACGTATTATTCAAATTGGTATAAACAAAGGGACCCAAATAGTGTTGGGGGGCCATTGCATGACTTGTTAACATTTTGGGCTGTAGCTAATAATGAGGCGTTTAAATTTATAAAAAAACCTGTTGATATAAGTACAACAGATGGAGAAACAAGAGGGGTCAGTATCGGAGATTTTAGACCTTATAAGGAATTAGCTGATTATCCTATTCATGATATTGCACTTGAGTTTGATTACCAGAAGTTTATTAATAATGTGTATAATACGTTTACTAATAAATAAGTTGGAAAACCTTCACATTGTTTAGCTTTCATATAGGTGATGGATTTGATAAAATTTTATATGTACCTAGAAATGAGAGGTGAAAAATGTGAAGGGTAGTAACATACATATATTATTTTTGGTAGTTATGTTCGTTGTTTTAACAGGATGCTCAAGCTCTTCTTCAATTAGTGACCCATTAAACTACGAGGTTAAAGATTTTGAGTTTGAAAATCAAGATGGTGAAATTGTTAGCCTTAATAGTCTTAAAGGAGATATTTGGCTTGCCGATTTTATTTTTACAAATTGTGACACTGTCTGTCCGCCGATGACAGCTCACATGAAAGAATTGCAAAATATGATTGAGGCAGAGGGCTTAGAAGTTAAAGTTATTTCATTTAGTGTGGATCCGGAAAATGATACACCAGATAAAATAAAAGAGTTTGCATCTAATTATTCCATCAACTTCAACAAGTGGGATTTCCTAACAGGGTATGACCAATCAGTAATTGAAGAGTTTGCTTTAAAGAACTTTAAGGTAATTGTCCAAAAGCCTAAAGAAAGTGAGCAAGTCATTCATACGTCTAATTTCTTCTTAATCGATCAAAATGGTGTAGTAATGAAGGATTATAGCGGGGTGACTGATACTCCGTATGATCAAATTATATCTGATATAAAGGTCTTAAATTCACAAGAATAGTACGATAAGAGCCAAGTTCCTTTCCATTTGTTATGCTGATGTTTTATACTGACAATGTAATTAGTAATTATGTAAAATGTACGTCAAGGTATAAAACGTATTAGCGAAAAATTGGGAGTGGTAAGGCTCTTTTTTAGGTAAACTTTATTGTTTTTTTAATAAGTGTAGTGTAAGGTATAGCTGATATTTAAGAAATGGATGCATGTAGTATTCATTTCAGAAAAAACACTCTATGCGAAAAAAGCCTTTTTTCACAAGAACTCTTCTATAACAAATTGTGTGAAAATCTACGTTAATACGAGATAAATGCCCTCCTACAGAATAAATTTGGTTCCCTAAGAATAGAAGGATTGTTGAGATAATCATATTTTGATAAACTAATATTTTAGTCTGAAAATAATCAATGTGATAAAAAAGGTGATGAATATGATTCGAAAAATAGGTTTACTTAGTGTATTATGTTTTACCATGATTGCGATCGGCTGTTCAAATGGAATCAATACCACCTTATCAAATAAACCAGTTTCTATTATGGAAAAGGAAAACCCTCCCGAAGAGTTTGTACCGATAACTCTTAATGTAGTTGGAATAGGAGACTCTTTAACAAAAGGTGTAGGGGATAACATGGATGAAGGTGGCTATCTTGGTCGAGTATCGGAATTATTAAAGCAAAATGATACAATAAAGGATATAAACCTAACAAATTACGGTGTGAAAGGTCATAAAACAACGAACCTTTTAAAAAAATTAGAGGAAGAAGAGGTTGCTTCATCATTGAAAGAAGCAGATCTCATTTTTATGACAATAGGTGGAAATGATATAATGAATGTAGTTAAACAAAATATACTTTCATTAGACTTTAAGCCATTTAGAGAGGAACAGATTAATTATGTAAGGAACTTTAATGAAATAGTAGACACAATTCGATCTTATAATCCTGATGTTAAAATTGTGTATAGTGGCTTATATAATCCATTTAAATTTTTGTTACCGGAACTCACTGAAATAGATAATATTGTATCTGAGTGGAATCTTTCCTCTAGCGAAATTTTAGCTAATGATTCAAATTCTCTATATGTTCCAGTAGAGGATATTTTCGCTAATGCGACTGATAATAAATTATTAGATAAAGAAGATGAGTTTCATCCAAATGGAATAGGGTATTCATTAATGGCAGACAGAATATATGAAGCATTGACTGAAGAACAAGATGATCTATTAGAGAAGAGTGATGAATAATGAAAAGATGGAAAGTAGCATTCTTCGTTTTAGCTGCAATTAATTTAGTGACGTTCGTTCTCATTTTATCTTTTCTTTTTATACCAACGAACGTAGGTGTGGAGGAAGAAAAGAAGGTAAATGTTCAGGAAGATGGTAATGTTCCTTTCTTAATTCGTACTCAAAAAACCGATTTAACAAATTTGATTAATCACTATTTAGAAAAAGAAGCACAACAAGAAAACTTACAATATAGTGTGGATCTTCAAGAAAATGTTTATGTAAATGGAACTATAAAGGCATTCAGTAAGGATATTCAAATGAAGTTATTTCTTGAGCCAGTTGTTACTGATAATGGGAATGTGCAACTGTTAGTCCAAGAGCTTTCTATAGGACAATTGAAATTACCTATATCTTATGTGTTAAAGTATATGAATAACTTCTACGAACTGCCAAATTATGTAGTCGTTGAACCCAATGAAAAACGCATTCAGATTAATTTGGATGAAGTCACATTTGAGAATGGATTAAGTGCAAGAGCGAAGAGTTTTGATCTGAAAAATGACGATATCACATTTACTTTATTTGTACCATTGCCATAAATCACTTCTCAAAAAGGTTGCCTGCTAGGGAGCTTTTGACAAAGGAAAGAGGCTGGGACAGAAGTGCCTGGCACCTTATCGTAACGACTATATGTACGCACTGATTTATCTAGTGCACACAATAGATTGTATCGGAGGGTGCCTGGCTCTTTGTTTTGTCCCAGCCTCTTTTTTTTATTTTTCCTTAGGAACCTATGAAATGCACCGTTTGTGACTAAGTCCTTAAGACACCTAGCTATAGTGCATAGTCATCGGTCACAAGTCATTTAAAAATTAATCGTATAGACACCTTCTATTCTAAATCGTCTTATTGCCCGAGATTGACAAAGGCGCCCTGAGCTTGTTTATAGGGTGTGTTTATGTTTACTGTTAATTTTTGCTCTTTACTGAATGTCTCTAACGGAATCAACAACTAAGTTTCACAGCCTATTATTAAGGTAAGAAAGTGTGAAATTTTGTACTTAGTAGCCTTAGTAGTAGTTAGTTACTTTAAGCTCCATACGCTTGTTTCATAAGTCAAATAGCAATTGAAAGAAAGTAGCCTGTTTCTATTAGCATGGTGATGGTCCAAATAGGGGGCCACGCGTTTTTCTTATATTTTCTATCCAAGGTTTTTAATAAATGCTAGAAAATTATGTATGTATATGAATAAAAAATGGTACGAATTTCCCCCTATTGATGGTCTAGTATCATTTATGTTAAACATGTATACTTAATAAAAGGAAATGTCGAAAAAAGAGGAATATTGATGCGTGTAACATTAGGGAGGTAATTAATTGTTTTGTCCTAACTGCGGTGAAGGTAATATTGACAAACGTGCTAACTATTGCCCTATATGTGGTAAGAAGTTATTTTTTGACCAGATAAAAAGGAAAAAGCTTACCATCATTTCAATAATTATGCCTGTTATAAGTTTAACGATAGTCATTACGGCACTGATAACAGTGTATCATATAGAATCAAATGTTAATAAGAAAGTCTTAAACTATCAAAATTTGGCTGAAAGAGCTGCTTTATCAGGTGAATATGAAGAAGCCCTTCGCTTAATAAAGAAAGGACTTTCCTATCGAGAAAATTATGAAACGCTAAAGAATGAAGAGAAATTAGTAGAAGCAGTTATTGAATTGAATGAAGACCTCTCGAGTGTTGAAAAGAATATAATGAATGAACAATTTGTAGACGCTAAAAAGAAAATTACAACATTGAAGAAGCAAGTGGATAAAAATGAATCACCTTTATTTGTCAAATTAACATATGAGATTGAAAAAGCTGAATCAAGTGTGAAGATAGGGGAATTAAAGGAAGAAATTACTGAGCTTTCTACTATTGATGAACTTGCAAAGAAATTGTCAACGTTGTATTCATTAGAATTACAGGAAGCGTCGGAGTTAAAGCAGCAAATTTATACGAAGATGATTATGATTAGTTCTGCTGAAGCTGAATCAAGTCTTGAGAAAAAGCATTTTAGTCAAGCATTATTTGAAGTGGATACTGCATTACAATATGTCGTCAATAATGATAAATTGTTATCGTTAAAAGATAGAATAATAAGTGAAAAATTGTCGTTTGAAGAGGCAGAGCAAGAACGGATATCAAAAGCAATTATTGCCGCTGAAGAAGAGCAACAACATAATTTAACAAAAGCTGTTGGATTAGTTGACGTACAGCTAAAGGTTGATAAATTTGGAGATGCGTATATTGATGGTTCTGTCATTAACAATGGAACAGAAGGTGTTCATTCTATTATTGTGGAGTTTGATGTGAAAAACAATGAAGGAAAACTGATTGAAGCAGGAAAGACGAATGTGTTCCCAAATAAATTAGATCCAGGTGAGTCTGGTAATTTCGAACATGTTACTTATTCTACAAAGAAAGATGCAAAAATAGAAATCAAAAAAATCTCTTGGCTTCTTGAAGAAAAGAAAGGATAATATATGACTAGAAGATTAAAATTTAGTATGATACTATCCATACTTATTTTACTACTAGGTAGTTTTGGATTTATCTATATAAAAGATGAAGCATCATCTAAGATTCAAGCTGAATCTATGATATTAAACACAGAAAATGAGAATGATAGACAAATAATACCTGAAATTAAAGACATAATTAGAGAAGCTCAAAAAAAAGTAGTGATGGTAGAGCTTGATGATGGTACAGTAGGCTCAGGATTTTTATTTAATGATCGAGGAGACATCATTACGAATGCTCATGTCGTTGACGGAGCTGCTTCAGTCAAAATTAGAACAACGGATGCAAAAGGTTATGATGGACAAGTTATAGGGATAAGTACTGAAACAGATGTAGCGTTAATTAGGGTCGAAGGGTTAGAAGGAATTGATCCGTTGCCTCTTTCGCCAAGTCTGTCTGTTGAAATAGGAGATGAGATTTTAGCATTAGGAAGTCCGTTAGGCTTTCAGAATACAGTAACAACTGGAATTATTAGTGGTACCGACAGAGAGCTACATGTAGAACCGTATGTATATGAGAATGTCTATCAAATTTCAGCACCTATTGCTCCCGGAAATAGTGGTGGACCTCTAATAGATCGTAAAACTGGTCATGTAATTGGGATAAATTCTGCTAGAATTGAG
The DNA here is from genome assembly GCF_001889165.1 of Bacillus weihaiensis. Lineage (GTDB taxonomy): Bacteria > Bacillota > Bacilli > Bacillales > Bacillaceae > Metabacillus > Metabacillus weihaiensis. The sequence continues at coordinate 1,702,593 of NZ_CP016020.1, forward strand.
CAAGGAAGCATTGGATTTAGTATACCAATTAGTACTATACTTCCTTTAGTCAATGTGTGGTCCGAAACACCAATGAGAAATTTACCTTCGATTAAATCGTTTGATGTCTCACAACAAATAGATAAAAATAAAATGCTTGAAACATCGGACTACGTAATAAGCTACTTTATTGAAAGTATTAATTTTAAAGACTTCGTGACTGCTTACTCGCTTTTAGGAAGTGATTGGCAATCAGAAATGGATTACGATACCTTTCGCAAAAAATATTTGGACATAACCAATATTAGGATCGAAAAATTGACAACTGAAGATAAAGGAAATGAGGTTGAAGTTCAAACTAGTTTGTCCATTACGACAAGAGAAAATCAAGAAGAGGTTATAAAAACAGAAGAAATCTCTTTTTTAATTGCATATGAAAATGATCAAGCAAAAATCATATCTCAAGAAATAGAAAAATAAAATATGTATGAACGAAAAGGATCTGGGGGGTTACAAAATGAAAAATAAATATACGATAGTTAGTATGATCGCAATGCTCATTGCCATTATTTTCGGTGGAATTGCCTTCCAACAATATAATGCAGAAAATATGGATGAAGTTTATTTAAATATTGGCTACTGCACACTTTTTTTAAGTGCATCAATGTTTAGCTGGCATATTAAAGACGAAAAACAAAATGAAAGTTGATGAAAAGAGAGAGGGCGTCCTCTCTCTTTTTGTGCGACAGGCAGTCGTACTTATTCTTTTATCTTATTATTCAGCTGTTTCTTCAGATTGTTCTTCAGTGCCTTCTTCTGTACCTTCTTCAGTCTCTTCTGTTTCTTCCATGTTTGTGTCTTCTGTTTCAGTATCTTCTGAGTTGTTACATGCAGCCATTAAAAATACAGCAAGTAATGATGCTCCAATTTTTAACATAAAGCTTTTGTTCATTTTCTTTTCCTCCCATGTAACGAAATTATGTTTTTAGTAGAACCAGTTGGTTCAATTTAATAATAATGGAAAATTGAGGCATGTATACTGTATTTACATAAATCTTACAATTTCTTTATAAATTTATATCTGATTATTATCTTAGCAATTAAATTTACATTAAATTATAATAAAAAGAGGAGTTTAGTTTGTTCCTTCTATGGAATATGGTGCTTCAGTCATAGCGTGTCTGTCATAAATTTAAATCTTTTTGGTTAGGATAAGTTGTATCCTGCTTGAGGAGGTTAATATGTTGAAGAAAAAGAATGTTAATAAATTAAGTTACGAATCTGATGGGAAAATGGGATTCAATAAGGAAAAAAAGTCAAAAGAAAATGATGGAAGAGAAGAAAAGATGTTTTTTAACATAACACAAAATAGTGAGTAAATAAAAAAAGGTTTTACTCTTATCAAGTAAGCACCTTATATTTTATAACTTGAATACAGATATTTTCTGCATGTGGGCCTCGGTCTTACCCTGGCTCCGCTTATCATTTCTTTTCGCATCCTATTATTAATAAAGAATGATAAGCCAGTTCCACCTTACCACGTTTTTTGCCAATAAACACTCCAATACATCTGCAAAATTAGACTTTCCGGTCAAAATTCATAGTGATACTATACATTATTCTAACGAACCTTCCATATATCATTTTAACCAGTCTTTTATTCGTTTCTAACGTTTTTTATATTTGAGTTGTAATCAAATCTTTGGTACGATACCCTTGATTACATTTGAACTATGAACTCGGAGGGTGAAGGATGGAACACTATACACTTAACGTAGGAGATAATATGATTTCTTACACAGACCAAGGTGTTGGTCATTGTGTTGTATTGATTCATGGTTTTTGCGGAGATAGTCAATATTGGAAATATATTGTTCCTCAGTTAGTAGCAAAGAATAGAGTCATTACAGTTGATATAAGAGGACATGGTCATTCTAGTACACCTAAAGATGAGTTCGAAATCATGGATTTAGCTGATGATTTAGATAAACTATTAACATCCTTACATATTGATAGAGCAACGCTAATTGGTCACTCTTTAGGTGGTTACATAAGTATTGCTTTTGCTGAGAAATATCCTGAAAAGTTATGTGGGTTATCTATGGTTCATTCAACTACATTACCTGATACAGATGAGGCAAAAAAAAGTCGAGATAATGGAATTCTTTTAATAGAAGAGGAAGGTATTAAGCCTTATATTCAACAGCTTATTCCTAAATTGTTTGCTGCTGGTTCTCAGGAAACATTAGCAAATGAAATAGACCTGGTTAAAAAAATTGGCTGCAGAACATCTGAATTAGGGGCTATTGAATGTCTTAAATCAATGAAAAATCGACCAAATCGTACTCATGTATTAAAAAACCTGTCTTTACCAGTTTTACTTGTTGCTGGTGAATTAGATGACATATTACCTTTGGATCGAACTTTTTCTGTTTCAGGTACGAATATTAGTCAACATACAATTAAGGAAAGTGGCCACATGTCTATGCTTGAAAAACCTGATGAATTATCCGAGGTATTAATGGGTTTTTTAGATAATATTATTGATAGCAAAATGATCTAAAGAGATGAACGATCAAAAAAACAGCAAGCAAGAAATTTTGAATACTCTACTTGCTTGCTGTTTTTGAAATAGTTGGTTGAGAGAGCACTATACACTTTAGAACGTATTTAAGGGAGACATTATAAGTAGTAGAGAGGATTATAACAGCTTAAACCACTTTCAAGAACAGATCCCTTTTAAAAAAGCATCATATTTATAGGGGAATAACCTTTTTAGCTTTAAAAAGAATTGATTTAGCTGTTATACTCAGCTCTCTTAACAAAAGTCCTCTCATCTTCTATAAGTCCACATGTCCCACATTGTACACGTAAATGGGGCCCGTTATAGGGGATATGGAAAGGGTCAAGTGATGCTTGGTTTATTTCTTGAATAACTTCACCTGTCTGTGGATTTAGCTTAACTGATTTTACATTTTGGTCAATGATGTTAAATCTCGTTCTATTTGTTTTACAATTAGGACATAAATATGGTGCTGTCACGTTAAATTCACACTCCTACTTTAGAAATAACAAAATGTTACATTTATCATGTCTATATTAGGTTGTTTATATGTAAATTTTTCGGTACTGATCCTACTCCTTTATAGTTTTTTCAAAACTTGAATAAAACTCTCGATTTCTTCATCATTAAGGTTTTCAAATTTATTTAGTAAAAAGTTCGTTTTTTTCTTTTCAAATAATTCTAACGTCTTTTTTCCTTCTTCTGTTAAATGGATATCAACAATTCGACGGTCTTTATCGGATCTTACTCTCTCAATCCATTCCTTTTCAATCAGTACATCAGTAACAGCTGTTATATGTGAAGCAGAAACATTCAATAGCTTCGATAAATCAGAAGCTTTTTTAGATCCTGTTTCAAAAAGTGTTTTTAATATAAAAAACTCATTACGTGATAATTCATTTTCATACACTGTATTCATTTCTTGGCGTAACTTTTTATATACATGACGCATTAATGCTTCCATCTCATACATTTTATCCTGTCGATCTTCCAATACTTTAACCCCCAAAAAAAATGTGAATCACTTCATTATGTCTAAGACTAAAAAAGTTGATTGCTTGTGTCAAGAATATACTATTTCGAAATGAAAATAAACTAGTAAAGCAGTTTACTTTTGTTTCATTTTAAGCATGCTATATAATAGGAGAATAAATGAGTAGGGGGAGATTTTTAATGAAGAATAATGATTCTCTAGAACAGGCAACATTTGCAGGCGGTTGTTTTTGGTGCATGGTACAACCATTTGATGAATTACCAGGCATTGAATCAGTTATTTCAGGATATACAGGTGGTGAAACTGAAAACCCGACATATGAAGAGGTTTGCTCAAATCAAACAGGCCATCTTGAAGCAGTTCAAATAACATTTAACCCAGAGATCTTTCCTTATGAGAAATTATTAGAGCTATATTGGCAACAGATTGATCCTACAGATGCTGGTGGTCAATTTTTTGACAGGGGTGAATCTTACCAAACAGCCATTTTTTTTCATAATGAAAAGCAACATGAACTTGCTGAGTTATCGAAGCAGAATTTAGAGAAGAGCGGTCGTTTTAGTAAACCAATTGTAACAAAGATTATCGAAGCGAAGCCATTTTATCCAGCAGAAGAATATCACCAAGATTTTTATAAGAAAAGCACTGGAAGGTATAAGCAATATCGAACAGGTTCAGGAAGAGACCGATTTATTGAAGAACATTGGAAAAATAATGATAAGGCTGACTTACAGAAAAGTTTAACACCGATGCAATATGAAGTGACTCAAAATAATGGGACAGAACCTCCTTTTCGTAATGAGTTTTGGGATCATGAAGAAGAAGGGATTTACGTAGATATTGTATCAGGTAAGCCATTATTTAGTTCTAGAGACAAATATGATGCTGGCTGCGGTTGGCCAAGCTTTACTAAACCAATAGAGGACTTAGAAGTGATTGAAAAGATGGATACCACGCATGGCATGGTTCGTACTGAAGTGAGAAGTAAAACAGCTGATTCCCATTTAGGCCACGTGTTTGATGATGGACCTGGTCCTAATGGTTTGAGATACTGTATAAATTCTGCTGCATTAAAGTTCATTCCAAAAGGTGAATTAGCAAAACAAGGATATGCTAAATACGAAAAGTTATTTTCTTAATTAACTTAACTATATCCAACCTTTGTAGAAATTTCTTGCACATATAAAAACAGATTATTGGAAAATAATCTGTTTTTATATACATCGTGAAGCTGAAAAATAAAAAAACGAGGAGAAAAGTTATGGCAGTATTAGGGTTTGAACATGTAGGCATTCAAGTGAAACATATTGAAAATTCTATTACATTCTATAAAGAAATTGTTGGGTTAGAATTACTTGATCAATTTCTACATACAGATGGAAAGATGAAGCTTGCTTTTTTAGGAATGAATAAAAAAGTTATTGTTGAATTAATAGAAGGGTATAACCCTAATCTTCCTGAAGAAGGAAAGGTTCACCACGTAGCCTTTCTTGTTTCAGATATTGAAGCAGAAAAGAAAAGACTAGAGAAATTAGAAGTAGAGTGGATTTTTCCAGAGCCAACAAGACTACCAAATGGTGCTCGCTATATCTTCTTTAAAGGACCAGAAGGAGAGTGGATAGAATTTTATGAGAAGTGATGTGAAGAATCATAAAAGCTTATCATAAATAGGCTAAAGCACATACCGTACAACCCACCCATTTCATATAGTAAAGAGAAAGAGCATTTACTAAATGAGGAGTGAATAATAAATGCATTGCTATTATGATTGCGGGTACCCTTATGCACAGGGGCACAGTGGCTACGGTAACAGTTTCGTGCTAATTGTTGTGCTTTTCATTTTACTAATAATCGTAGGTGCAGCATACCTACACTAAAAACAAAAATCGGGCTCTTTAAGTGAAGCTCTAGGACTGTAAGCGCGTTTGAACAATTGGTGTGCTTACAGTCTTTTTTTATTGCTTAAGAAACGAAAATTGTGAAGAAGGGTTTTGTCAGTCAGTGCGAGCGCTTTACATAGCCCTAGGCGCTAACGCTTTTAATCCTTGTTATGATAAGTAAACAAGATCACTGATAGTTTGCGAATAGGACCAAATACTGGAAAAAGTAATTAACTAATAAACTCACTGCTAATAAAAGTGCTCGTACTTGCAAATATGTAAACTTTAATTTAAAAATAGTTTACATATAAATATCCATTCCTTACCATGTAAGTGAGTTGAGAAAGAAGGAGGTAATGGAATAGTGTGGGATAAACTTGCGGGTGAAGTAATAGATGGTAAAGAATTATCACAAAGGGAAGCATTAGATATATTGCAATCCTCTGATGATGATCTATTATTATTATTAAATGGGGCTTTTAAAATAAGGAAACACTATTATGGTAAAAAGGTTAAATTAAATATGATTATCAATACAAAATCTGGTTTGTGTCCGGAAAACTGTGGTTATTGCTCACAGTCTATTGTTTCTAATGCTCAAATTGAAAAATATAATATGTTAGATAAAGAGACTATTATACAAGGTGCAAAACAAGCAGATCATTTAAAGGTTGGAACATATTGTATTGTTGCAAGTGGGAGAGGACCATCGAATAAAGAAATCGACCATGTTACATCAGCTGTTGAAGAAATTAAAGGCAAATATAAAATGAAAATATGTGCGTGTTTGGGACTCTTGAAACCTGAGCAAGCGAGTAAGTTAAAAGGTGCAGGTGTAGATCGATATAACCACAACATAAATACATCAAAAGAGCATCATCTTTCTATTACAACATCACATTCCTTTAATGATAGAGTAAATACTATTGAAATCGTAAAAAAAAGTGGTATATCTCCATGTTCGGGGGTTATTGTGGGTATGAAAGAATCTTTAGAGGATGTCGTGAATATGGCATTCTACTTAAAGGCTTTAGATGCAGATTCTATCCCGGTTAACTTTCTACATGCTATTGACGGCACTCCGCTAGAAGGAACTGAAGAATTAAATCCAAGATACTGTTTAAAAGTACTTTGTTTATTTCGGTATGTTAATCCAACTAAAGAAATTCGAATATCTGGTGGGCGCGAAGTAAATTTAAAGTCACTTCAACCATTAGGGCTATATGCTGCAAACTCAATTTTTGTTGGAGATTACTTAACAACTAAAGGGCAAGATAGTACCATTGATCATAAATTAATTGAGGATTTAGGGTTTGAAATTGAATGAAGAGTAGTAAAAAGTTTCATACGACTTTGTGAGGGGAATAAATCCATTAAGCATGAATGGTACATTCATTCAATTAAAATGAGGTGTAAAAATGAAGAAACATTTATGGATAAATGGAGAACATGTTGAGGCAAAGGAGTATAAATCATTAATAACTCCTTATTCTAAAGAGTTATTAGCAGATGTCGCAGTTGCTAATGAAAAGGAAATTACAAAAGCGATTGATGCTGCTGAGAATGCGTTTGAGAAAATGCGTGATATGCATGCTTATGATAAGGCAGATATTCTTAATAAAGTAGCGTACTTACTTAAAGAAAAAAAAGAATTTGCTGCTCAGTTAATAGCAAAAGAAGCAGGTAAACCTATTAAAGCAGCTACATCAGAAGTAGACCGAACAATTATGACCTATACATTTGCAGCTGAAGAAGCTAGGCGTATGACAGGAGAAACTATTATGATGGATGCTGCTCCAGGTGGTGAAAATAGAACAGGCTATACGGTATTTGAACCATTAGGTATTGTAGGGGCAATTACACCTTTTAATTTTCCAATGAATTTGGTTGCCCATAAGCTAGGTCCTGCATTAGCTGCAGGAAACACGGTTGTTTTAAAGCCTGCAACACAGACACCATTAAGTTCGTATTTTATTGCAGAACTATTTGATCAAGCAGGTTTACCCAAGGGTGCTTTGAACGTTGTAACAGGTAGTGGAAAAACGATTGGGGACCTATTCACAACTGATAACAGAATAAAAGCCTTGACGTTTACTGGTAGCCCAAACGTGGGCAAAGCATTAAAAGAACGTGCAGGTATGAGGAAAACTCTGTTAGAATTAGGCTCTAACTCTGGAGTTATTTTAGACAAGCATCAAGACATTGTCAGCTCAGTGAAAAGATGTGTTCAAGGAGCATTTTCTTATTCGGGTCAAGTGTGTATCTCTGTTCAAAGATTATATGTACATGAAGAAATATATGATGACGTAATATCCGAATTAATCCATCAGACAAAAAGTTTAGTTACAGGAGATCCATTAAACGAGAAAACGGATGTGGCATCATTAATATCAGAAGAAGATGTAGAAAGGACCTTAAATTGGATAGAAGAAGCATTAAATGATGGTGCTAAGTTAGTTCATGGAGGTAAATCAATTGGTCATCAAATGGTTGAACCAACCGTCTTAACAAATGTATCTGATGATTGTAAATTATCACGTGAGGAAGCTTTTGCTCCAATTATTATTGTGAATACATTCAAAGAACTAGATGAGGCAATTTCCCGCCTAAACAATTCAAAATATGGACTACAAGCAGGAATATTCACTGATGATATTCATAAAGCATTTAAGGCCGCTAAAAAAATACATGCTGGTGGTATTATGATCAATGATATACCAACATTTAGAGTAGATCATATGCCATATGGTGGGGTAAAAGACAGTGGATTTGGCAGAGAAGGTATAAAATATGCCGTGAAAGAATTGTCTGAAATGAAATTTATTTGTATTAATCATATAGAATAAAAATCCGTACGGGTTTCTTTCTTCCCATTAAAAAGCTATAATTAAAAAATCTTGTTTATGGGGGAATATTTGCATGAAATCCTTTTATCATTTTTTAATGAAATTTCGTCATCCAAAACCTAAAGACGAGATTTCACGTTTTGCGAATGAAGCCTATTTAGACCATAGCTTTCCGAAAAATACCGATGATTACAATGAACTTAGTTCGTATCTTGAAATGAACGGACAATATCTAAAAAGTATGTCCATATTTGATGAAGCTTGGGAGCTATATAATATTGAGATAGTAAAAGGTTTGTAAAATGATGTGAACGAGAATGTGCAATGGCACTTCTCGTTTTTTAGATTGCTTAGGAATTGATAAGATGCATCCATCGTAAACGCTTAGACATGCAGCTTCAGCTCCTAGCCCCTCTAGGTCATAAGCCAATTTAGAATGGAAAGCAAAGAACAAAACTTGCCTCTACGATGATTGCCCATTATTGAAACGACATAGACAGCAAACTTCCATACGCCCATGACGAATCAATTGATCTCGCATATACTATCGTATCCTCATATCACGACAGAAGGAGTGGAGTATCTGTGAAGCCAAAAAAAAATCAACCAAGGTTTAAAATAGGAGATATTGTCGTGATAACGATGTACGGAACTGTTGGTACTATTACAAAAATGCACTTACTTGATCATCAGTTTGTGTACGAAGTAAATCATAGTGATATCCTGTATTATGAAAATACCTTACAGCTTTATGTGGATTACGAAGGTACCATTATTGATACTGAAAAAGTGAACATAAGTATGCAATTTCAAATAGGTGATATTGTATTAGTGAAGGAGTATGGTAAATCACTCTTTAAAATAGTTGGGGTTAGAACGGAAATCTGGAGATATGAAGAAGATGGATGGGAAGAAGTAACATATGAACTTACGAGGATGGCTGATGGTGAATGGCTTGAAGCGGATGAAGATGAAATGAGCCTAATGATAAGCAATCATGAGGCTGAATCTTTTATGCAACAATTCTATCTATCTAAGTTTAGTCAAACAGATACGATAGATGAGCCAGAAATTTTATTTGACGAACAAGTGCCTTTTAATACCCATATGATAACATCAAATATAGGGATTATTGATGAGTTATTAGATATATATAATGATTATATGACATTATATCAAATGTTTAATGATCAAGAATATTTAGATATGATGAAACTAGCGATGAAAAGCTTAAAAAGATACAATAAATAAGCTTATTAAAAACCAGAAGTGAGGATGAAAAGAAGGTAAGGGACGCAAAAAAACAATATGACCACAAATAATCCTTTCATTACTCTATTTAAGAATGTATCAAATCCTTCGCCATCTATAAATACAATCCATTTTTCCTTAAATGTTATTTGGCTATATGAATGGTGATCCGTCATTTTTTCGATTTTCATCATTTTTTCACTCCTATATCGTAATAGCTTGTCCTCTTACTAAAACTTATATGATGAAACGAAATTTTTTATACTTAATCATTCTAAAAAACTGAGAAATAATATGCTCCAATTGGCAGTTACCTAGTGTTTTTTGTCAAAATCCTTCTAAATAACGGAAACCTTTTTTCATAGAATTGTGATGATAAAAAATATAATCTTCCTAGACATATGTCCACTAGTAAGGACATAAACAATTATAGAGGGGGCGATATTGTGAAGGAAATTGAAGTAATTATTGATACAGAGGAAATTGCGGAGTTCTTTTACAATGAGCTCACAAAAAGAGGGTATGTACCAGCTGAAGATGAGTTAGGTGAGCTGGCTGATATTACATTTGATTACCTTCTGAATAAATGTATCATTGATGAGGATATGGACGGAGAAGATTTTGATTAAGAAGTAAATACTTGAAGGATGGCACAAAAGTCATCCTTTTTTTCATTGCTTAGCAAACTATAAAATGCACCCGATTGTTGGTATATATGCTTCGCCACCTAAAGTAAGCACCTAGCAACGAATCACAGGCCGTCCTCTTTTAGATTACCTTGATCTAAGGTGACCAAGGTAGTCAGAGCGTATGGTTTATCTAGTAAAGAGCTTCAAGGTATGCTTTAGCCACAAATGAATAAAAAGTAAGGGGTAAGCTTGATACAATCTAAACTTTAAAAATTGTGCGAACTGCTGTACTTAAGAAAGTATTGTCTTAGCTTTACTTAACGTGGAAAGTAAAGCTATATCTTTTTTAACGTTCTTTGAAATATCTCTAAATGTATCCTCTTCCTGGACAAACCATGTTTTCCCTAAATCCCAATGTGAAAACCAATCTTGTTTTTTGAACATAGAATGATGTACATTGTTCCATACTTTGCTTAGTATTGGACTCACATGTTTCGAAGTATGGTGTTTAGATGAGAAAATAGCGGGCCAATAATCCTCTCTAGAGCCTGTATGTTCAACTTTAAAAGCAAAGGAAATAAATGATTGGATACGATTTTTTGTGAATAGAAGATGGTATAATTGCTTACCGATTTTTATTCTATTTTGCACATCTGAAAAGTCTTTAATTTCTTTTCCAGCAAGAGAAAATCGACTTAAAAAAGGATATTTTTTATATGGAAATATAACATGTGTAAAACCTAGACGATCCTGTAATAGATAGGAAAGAGATTGGAGAACCGCTTTTTTTGTGAGATCCAACGACAAAAGGTGCTTTTCAATATATTGTTGTTCATTTGTTATGAGTCCGTATGTCAAAAGCTCGGAATGTTGATTTAGATAAAAATCCTCCCAAATCGGGATCATAAATTTAGATACATTAAATGCTGGTAGCAGGTGAAATAGTGGAACCTCTTCATTTTTACTTATTTCATAAAGGAGAAGTTGTGGATAAGCGTCATGAAAAATTAAGAAGTTTGCTCTTTCTAAAAAGTGAAAAAGAATCGTTTTTTGCTCATCTTTTAGCAGTGGTGTAAGTAATGATCCTTTTAAGTCGGTCATATTATATCCACCGTTTCTAGAGACCATATGAGCTAAAAATGACCAATGAATTTCTTGATGATTGCTAAAAAATCTCAAGTATGCATTTGTTCTGGTTAAATTATTTCTATTTGCTTGCTTTGTTGTATGTTTTACCATACTAATTACTTGCTTCTCTCTGTCGGTCAAAACGAGAGGAGTATGATCATTTAGGATACTTTGGATTTTATTAGTAAGTTCAGTGAGGTGGTCTTGTTCTTCTGTTAAAATAGCCATGTAAATCACCCTAATATTTTTTGATAAGAATTGTTCTGTAAAACGTCGATATAGATTTTTTTACAGACATTGGTTTACCGCGGTAAGAAAAGTGAAAAATCTCAAGTACCGACTTCTTCATAAAGTAATTCTTCTTCGTGCGGCCTGGAAGTTACCTTTACGTCTCCCGCGCCTAGGGTACTCCCTTCGACACGCTGCCTCCGCAAAAGCCACATATCTTTCTCTCCCATTCACAAAGTATATAAAACATTCACCCTTAACACATTCTCTTTAGAATAGAAATACGTTATTGTACACACGGTCTCATCCTGGAATGGAAGGATTTTATTTCCTCCTAAATAATAGGTCGTTCAAAGAATCATTTGAATTCGTTTGTTGTAAATACTTTAGTATTCTATGAAATAAGTGAAACTTATGTTCAAAATTGTCGTATATATATGTATAGAAATCGAAACTAGATAGCTCATCGGTATCTAATAAGAATGTAAGTGAGGGGAAAATATGATCAAAAAAATACTGAAATCCATTCTTTCATCGAGTAAGCCTACACAACATCGACGTTCCTATAGTTCAAGTGATGTTAATCATCGTAAGTATGGAAAGCCATATCACCCTTCAAGATATGGGCACCAATATTATAAGAAGAAACACAAATCAAGTAGTAGATTCTCGCGTTCCTACAGTAGTTAATGAGAGGATTATGTAAAAAAATTGTCCAAATAACAGAACGCCCATTGAAGGATGGCACCATTATTAATGGGCGTTTTACCATATGTAGATGGTTAGGAAAAGGAAGTTTTGGCTTTACATATATAGTGAAAGAGCACAGCTCGGAGAACTTGTATGTATTGAAACAATTACGAAAATATAAGATGATGGTCCCGCGGTCTGATCATCACTCATTACAACGTGAAGGGAACATTTTGAAGGAGCTTGATCATGAAGCCTTTCCTACTATAATTGATGAGTTTACCTATAACAATAAACACTTCTTAGTAATGGAGTTAATTCATGGGAAAACCTATGAAGAGATCATTTTTGCTGATGAGATAAAATTTTCTGAAATTGATTCATTTAAAGAGCTACTGAAAATACTTTTTCACATTAAATACCTTCATGATAAGGAATATGTTCACAGAGACTTAAGAATACCAAATATTATAAAAAGAGAAAATCATGTATTTATTATTGATTTTGGTCTTGCAAGAAAAATTAGTGAGTATGACGAGGATTTAGATAAAGCATCTGAGGACAAGAAACTATTTAGAGAAGTCTCGTTTAAAAGCGATTTCTATGCTTTAGGACATTTTTTACTATTTTTACTTTATTCCTCCTATGAACCTACTTCAAATAAAAAGCGAACATGGGAAGAAGAACTAAACATATCAGTAGATGGGGCAAGGATTATACGCAAATTACTTCAAATAGAGCCTCCATATGAATATATCGATGAAGTGATTAGATCAGTTGAAACATACATAAAAGCTAATGAGGTGCTTTAGATGTCACTATTTAATAAAATTTTAGCGAGTATAGGGATAGGTTCAGTTAAGGTTGATACAAAGCTATCAGATAGCATGATTAGGATAGGTGAAGATGTAGAAGGAATTGTAGAAGTAATTGGTGGTAATGTAGATCAGGCTATTGAAGAAATTTATTTAACAGTAAATACAAATTTTGAAAAAGAAGAAGATGACCGAGTGATTCATAAACAAGCCGTTATAGCCACAGTGAAATTAAACGAGCCGTTTGTCATGATGCCAGGTGAAACAAAAACCATTCCGTTTAAGTTTCAGCTTCCAATTGACACACCGATATCAGCTGGCTCCTCAAAAGTTTGGATTCAAACCGGGATTGATATAAGAGGTTCGCTCGATCCGTCAGATCGGGATATTGTAACTGTTCTCCCGCATCCTTATATGGAAGAGATAGTAGAAGTACTTACTGAATTAGGCTTTAAACAAAGAAAAGTGAAAAATGAGGCAGCCTCCTATAAACTTCGTAGAAGGTTACCATTTATTCAAGAGTTTGAATTTATTCCTGTCTCAGGAGAGTACGTGGGGGATTTTGACGAAATTGAAGTTGTTTTTTTCCCAGTAAACAATACGAAACTAGAAGTTGTCTTAGAAGTTGACCGAAGAGCAAAAGGGATTGCTGGCTTTTTATCAGAAGCTTTAGATATGGATGAATCTATTTTAAAACTTACCATATCTGAATCTGACATCCCTTACCTAAAGCAAATATTTGCAAAGATATTGGATAATCATAGATAAATAGGCCTTAGAGAGAAGAATTTACTTTGATCTTCTCTCTTTTTTACTTAGTAAGATCTAAGAGTCATTACTCGTCCATAAGGAGCTCTGTTGATATTTAATAAAAAGGAAAAAACGTCTATAATAAACATGAAGATCGTAGGTTCTACAAACTTAAAATGACGCAAAGAGAATCATTATGAGGGTGTCATTTATTATAAGGGAACGCATGATCTATTAACAATGCGGAAAAGGTACGTAAAGAGTTTTGTGAAAAAATGAAAAGAAAAGATATGAAAGTACCTATTAGTACATAAAATTATTTTAAATAAAACTAATTTAGTGTATGTTTTGTATGTAAACTTGAGGGAGAATGGAAATGGAAGAAAAAACGTATAGTAGTCTGGTAAGTAGAGTGGATAAATCAAAGAAGAAAAAGAGGCGTTTGAAGAAATCGGTTAACCGTCTTTTGTCATTTGTTCTATTTCTTATCATCTTGGGATTAACTCCCTTGCTAATCAATATAACAAAAGAATCAGTTTCTACTAGTAGTAGTCACCCTTCAAAAGAAGTAACTTTAGTAGATAAGACAAACCCAATAGTAAAAGACAGTTTGACGACAACGATTAAAGTGAGTGCAGCAGGTGATTTTACATTAGGGAGAGATGAGAGCTATCCATTTGAAGGATCATTTGATGAAGAAGCAATGAATAATGGTTATGGTTACTTTGTAGAAGGGATAGAAAAGCTATTTAAAGAGGATGATTTTACGTCTGTAAATTTGGAAACAACGCTGACTACCGCTACTGAAAAGGCGGAAAAAACATTTCGTTTTAAAGGAGATCCTTCTTATGCTCAAATTCTAAATATGGCAGGTATTGATGCTGTTAATTTAGCAAATAATCATATGTTTGATTATTTACAAGAAGGCTATGAAGATACTAAGCATGCATTGAAATTACAACAGATCGGCTATTTTGGTTATGAAAATACTTATATGACAACAGTGAAAGGTATAAAAATTGGAGCACTTGGGTATGAAGGTTGGCAAGATAGTGAAGAACTTAGGAGAAAGATAAAAGGCGAGATGAATAGTTTAAGAGAACAAGGTGCTCAAATCGTCATCATCCATTTTCATTGGGGGGAAGAAAAACAATATGTACCCAATGAAAGTCAAAAATCGCTTGCAAGGTTCTCAGTTGATCATGGAGCAGATTTAATTATAGGACACCATCCACATGTCATTCAGGGAATTGAAGAGTATAAAGAGAAGTTTATTGTGTATAGCTTAGGAAACTTTATGTTTGGAGGGAACAAGAATCCTACTGATAAGGATACATTTGTTTTTCAACAAACGTTTTATATAGAGAATGGGTATTTAACAAATAAGAAAGACATTAATGTATTGCCTTTCTCAATATCATCAGTTACTCATCGAAATAACTATCAACCAGTACCTTTAGTTGATCAAGAAAATGAACGAGTAAAAAATAAAATCATTCAATATTCTAACCATATTGATGGTGCAAGTTGGGTTGCTTATGAGTGAAGAATAGTAAAGCCATATGAAATTCCATACTTTTTCTACAATTGAACAGATAGCAAGGAATAAGTTTGATTTTATCCCTTGCTATCTTATTATTAATCGAATGATTTAGATAGATTCCCGCATTGCTTTTCAATTTCAGAAGTAAAAAGTTGTTGTAATTGACGTGTGAGAGTACCAGGATCACCGTTTCCAATTCTTTGCTTGTTAATTTGGATAACTGGCATAACCTCTGTAGTAGTTCCTGTTAGAAATACCTCATCGGCTTTCACCATGTCTTCGATTGTAAATGGTTTTTCTTCTACAACAAACCCCGTTTTTTTACAAATCGATAAAAGAACTTGTCTTGTAATTCCATTTAAGATGTAATGATTAGCAGGATGCGTATACAATACCTGATTTTTAATCATCCATACGTTCGAAGAACTTCCTTCAGTTACTATTGTACCTCTATGTTGAATAGCCTCAAAGCTATTAGAATCAACAGCTTCTTGTTTAGCAAGAATATTTGGCAGCAGGTTTAGACTTTTAATATCACAACGTAGCCAGCGAATGTCTTCTACTGTAATGGTAGTAACGCCTGACTTCATTGGAACTATTGGTAATGCAAGCTCTTTAGTGTAAGCAATATAAACTGGTTCACAAGGAGGTGATGGAAAAGCGTGATTTCTTTTTGAAACTCCTCTTGTTAGTTGGAGGTAAACGATTCCCGTTGATAAAGATGTAGTATGAATTAGCTCATTTATTTTTTCTTGCATTTCACCTACTTGATAAGGAACGTTAATTTTAATCTCATTTGCACTTTTTATGAATCTTTTTAGGTGTTCTTCCGCAGTAAATAATTTTCCGTTGTACACTCTAATGACCTCGTATACACCATCACCAAATTGATAGCCTCGATCCTCCAGGTCAATGTTTATTGAATCTCTTTCGAAAATTGAATTATTATAAATTATCATATCCATATACATGCTCCCTCAAAAAAGAATATGTATATTTTATCACAAATTATCAAATAATTTTATTCTATGGAATCAATTTCATAAATGCCTATTTAAGATACTTATATCTACAGACTTTTAGCTATTTATAAAATGTCGGGTCTAGTTGAATTCCGTTCCAGTTGCTCGCTTTTTGCGTGGCGAAAAGGTGAGCCCCATTTTAAGTCATTTTCGTTTAAAGAACGTATTTATAAGCAATAATCTTTTTGAAAATAGTCAGTGTGTAAATCTTAAGCAGTTTGCTGTTGATATAACATAGCATGGATACGATCTACCAAAAGCCGCAATCAAGAAAGAATTTACTACATGAAATCCATACAATCATTCTAGTAGCCAAGGAGTAAAACATAGCAATAAATTAGCTTTTTGGAAACGTGATTTCTTCATCACTACAGAGGGTATTGGATGACAATCGATAGTTAAAAAATAGCTTAAAATCGTTGGGAGCTTCTACATCATATACTTCATATAGTTCCATTAGTTTTAGTAATTGAAATTTTAATTATTGAAAATGGTTTGCTCTTACAATCTCTTCCTTTAGTAGTGAGTTTAATCCATTTCTTATGTTATTGGTTACGTATATGTGCATGGCATCATACTAAGTGCTATGAATTCCTTTTAGTAATAGGAGGTGAAGGTTTTGTAGGTATGTGAAGGTTTTTCCTAATAATACTTACAAAACAACAGATTGACAATAACGATAAATATAGTCCTAATTATCATTCTTATTGCGTTGACAGGTTTTTTTGTCGCTACAGAATTTGCTATCGTAAAAGTAAGATCTTCAAAAATTGAGCAGTTTATAGTAGAGGAAAGAAAGGGAGCCCTTGCAGCAAAGAAAGTTGTATCACACCTAGATGAATATCTATCAGCTTGTCAACTTGGAATAACCGTTACTGCATTAGGATTGGGGTGGTTAGGTGAACCAACTGTTGAAAAAATTATTCATCCCTTATTTGAGACATTTCAATTGAATGAATCACTTTCGCATCTTTTAACATTTGGATTGGCTTTTGCTATAGTTACGTTTTTGCATGTTGTTATTGGAGAGCTGGCACCAAAAACAATTGCGATTCAGAAAGCGGAATTGATTACCTTAACTTTTGCCATGCCTATCATGTGGTTTTACAAAATAATGTATCCTTTCATCTGGTTTTTAAATGGATCTGCAAGGCTATTCGTTCGACTTTTTGGTATTAAAACAGCTTCTGACCATGAAATTGCCCATTCAGAGGAAGAATTGAGAATTTTATTATCTGAAAGCTTTGAAAGTGGAGAAATTAACCAAAATGAGTTAGATTATGTAAATAATATATTTGAATTTGATGAAAGAATTGCAAAAGAAGTAATGGTTCCTAGAACGGAAATTGTTAGTTTGTCGTTAGAAAATTCCTTTGATGAAGTATTGGAAATTATTGCTGCTGAAAAGTACACAAGGTATCCTGTTGTCGTTAATGGTGATAGAGACCATATTATAGGATTTATTAATATTAAAGAGCTGTTAACTCGTGTTGTCATAACGAAGGAAATTACTAATCATAATATACTCGAACCTTTTATTAATCCAGTAATAAGAGTAATTGAGACCATGGCCATTCATGAATTGTTAGTTAAAATGCAAAAAGAACGTACACATATTGCTATTTTAATTGATGAGTATGGAGGAACCTCAGGTCTTGTGACAGTTGAAGATATTTTAGAAGAAATTGTTGGTGAAATTCAAGACGAGTTCGATGAAGATGAAATTCCCGAAATACAAAAGACCGGTGAAAATAGATATATAATAGATGCGAAAATGCTGATCCACGATGTGAATCAATTACTAGGTACGGACTTAGAGGAACAAGAAATTGATACCATTGGTGGCTGGTTTTTGACACGTAATTTTGAAGCTGAAAAGGGCTCAGAAGTGGAGTCGGCTGGCTATTTATTTAAAGTTCACGATAGTAGAGGGCGCCAAATTTCATACCTTGAAGTGAAGAAAGTCGAATGAACAAGTATGTTGATGACTTCGTTCTCTAAGAGATCTTTTCGCTTAACAAACCGTCTGAATAAGGTATAATAGGAAAGAACGTATGCGAATTAGTCTCAGTGCTTTGTGTAAAGGACCTTGATAGGGAAATTTTATTTAGATAAGAGAACGATTGATACATACACGTATTCTCTCTTAAGTAAAGTTAAGCAAAAGTACTGAGCGAGACAATGTTGAAAGTGAGTGTTCATGATGGGGCGTAAGTGGAATAATATTAAAGAAAAGAAAGCGTCAAAGGATGCTAATACAAGTCGTATCTATGCGAAATTTGGTCGAGAAATATATGTTGTTGCCAGACAGGGAGAACCAGATCCAGAAGCTAACCAAGCATTAAAGGTAGTTCTGGAAAGAGCTAAAACCTATAATGTACCAAAAACAATTATAGATCGTGCTATTGAAAAAGCTAAAGGCGGTTCAGAGGAAAATTACGATGAACTTCGCTATGAAGGGTTTGGACCAAATGGGTCAATGGTTATCGTTGATGCATTAACTAATAATGTAAACCGTACTGCTTCAGATGTACGTGCTGCTTTTGGAAAAAATGGTGGGAATATGGGTGTGAGTGGATCTGTTTCTTACATGTTTGATGCAACTGCAGTAATTGGTATCGAAGGTAAAACTGCTGATGATGTATTAGAAATACTTATGGAAGCAGATGTTGATGCTCGTGATATTCTTGAGGAAGAAGATTCAGTTATCGTTTATGGAGAACCAGATCAATTCCATGCAATTCAAGAAGCGTTTAAACAAGCTGGAATAACAGAATTTACAATTGCTGAACTAACAATGTTAGCTCAAAATGATGTTTCATTACCAGAAGATACAGCTCTACAATTTGAAAAACTAATTGATGCTCTTGAGGATTTAGAGGATGTTAGACAGGTTTATCATAATGTGGAGCTCGTTTGAAAAATAAGTAGCCAAATGGCTACTTATTTTTTTCTATTAGACACTATAAAACTGAGGTTAAATTTAAGATATTGTAGAACTTCAAATTACTAGCAACGAAAAGTGTCTGCTTTAATTGAAAACATAGGTGAACCTAAACATAAGACAACTATTAAATATAATCAAAGACAGTGAGGTAAAATAAACAAAATAGGATTGAGAGAAATAGTGCAGTCAATTTACGCGTGTGGTGTAACCTAACCATTGGAAACATGGTTATAACAAATAGAGCAGACCACCAAATAGTCCAGCCATTGGAATAAATAATATCACCAGTTTGTCTACAAATCACTTCACCTATAATAAATAAGACACTCCATACCGCATAATATAAAATCTTCTTCATGCGTTTTTTAGGATAATTTGATAAAAACAAAAAAGCAACAAATGGATTAATCAATAAATTATGTATGAAGTGTATATTCATAATTGATAAAAAGTTTGTTTTTTGAAAATCCCATAAATGAAAATGGCTATGAGCAATATATTCGTATACGAATGTAGATAAAGCAATGTAAAGCATTGAAGGATAATAGTTCTCCCAATTCTTCCAATCACCTTTAAAAATGGATAATAATAAAACTAAAGCACCATAAAATATATGCATAAAATCTTCTCCCAATTAAAGCTTACTTTTAGTATTTCAATTTTTTTACAAATGATACCATATAAAGTAAGGGTTTTTTTGTTACTGTATATAAGTTTAATGTGGATATGTTTTACTAGAACCTAGCACTTTTTGTAAACCTTTTATTAGAACTAAAATTGTCTTTACATTCTCGTTACGTTAAGGATTATAGTAAAAAGATAGGAGGTGATAATGTGGAATATACAGTAAAAAAACTAGGTGAACTTGCTGGGATTAGTGCAAGAACATTGCGTTACTATGATGAAATAAATCTCTTAAAGCCTAAGCTAATTAATACGTCAGGTTACAGGGTGTATGGAGAAGTAGAAGTAAACAAACTACAACAAATCTTATTTTATCGGGAGTTGGGAGTATCTTTAGAAACCATTAATGAAATTCTCCACTCTCCTAAATTTAATGAACTAAAGGCCTTAAAAGCTCACCAAAAAAAACTTCTTGAGAAAAAAAGGGAGTTAGATCTTTTGCTAAGAAACGTAGAAAAAACAATTTCAGTAAAGGAGGGGAGCGGAACAATGACAGACAAAGAGAAATTTGAAGGATTAAAAAGAAAAAAAGTAGTAGAAAATGAAGAGAAGTTTGGAAGAGAAATAAGAGGGAAATATGGAGATGAAGCCGTTGATTCTTCTAACAAGAGGTTTATGGACTTAACGAAAGAAGACTATGATACAGCGATTGAGTTAGAAAAGGTATTGAAGGATACCTTGAAGAAGGCGATGGAAATTGGTGATCCTTCCAATGAATTAGCTCAACAAGCTGCTAAGCTTCATAAGAGGTGGATTTGTTATTATTGGGACAATTATACAGTGGAAGCACATGCAGGTTTAGCGAAAATGTACGTTGAAGATGAACGCTTTACTGATTATTATGACCAAGAAGTTTCAGGAACTGCCGCATTTTTAAGAGATGCTATTTTGATCTACACAGATCAGAATTAAACACGTTTGTATAGGTTGTTGTGGTTACTTGCTTACTAAATTGTAACAGTAGATGATGAAGGGAAAGAAAATCAAAACATTCTGATACCCATCATTCCAACTATCACGATTTTATCACGTTATTTAGGGCATATTTTTTTCTTCTTGACTTACACTAATAGATGTTATGGTTAATGAGGATAAGGAGGTAAATGAAATTATGTCAAAGAAGAAGCAAATATCTGAAGTCGATCAAAAAGAATTAGTAAATGATAAGGCTGAAAAATTAAAAGCGAATAACTATGAAAATGAACATATAAGAAATACAACTGCAAATAGCAATAATCGATAAAACGGGAAAAAGTCATATTTTTACTTACAATCTATACCTGAACTAAAAGCGTGAATTCGTTCGTGGATTTGCGCTTTTTATCCATTTTTCTCACGATACTATAAACCAATCTTAACCCTAAAAGCTATACAATAAAAAAAGAATCATTTTGTTGGTAAAGTAAAATAATAACGAGGAGTTTAAAGAAAAGGAGGAGAAATTATGTCCAAAAAACATCATAATAGTCCTGAGCAAAAAGCGAAAATGGCACATGAACATAATACGGAATTTGGAGAGGAGTATGGGGTGAAGAAAAAGCCCGCTCCAGGCCATAGAGAACAGAAAAAACATAAAAAAGTATAATTAAGATGACAAAAATCTTTGCTTGAGGCTGGGACAAAACAAAGAGCCAGGCACCCTCGAATACAATCTATTGTGTACACTAGATAAATCAGTGCGTACATATAGTCGTTACGATAAGGTGCCAGGCACTTCTGTCCCAGCCTCTTTTTTATTGTTGAGCATACATAAAATAAGAAATTGTTACATTCAGATACATAGCTAAACATTTTATAAGTCCTAATACTGATTTCAACGGCTGGTCAACTTTTTATGATAAACGTAGAGAGTAGTATCAATTGTTGAGAATAAAAGTAAATCGTCCCCTTGCTAGACCATTTTTAATTCACATTCGTTTTTGTCAGTGGAAATTCGCTATATAAAGCTATAGATAAGAGCAATCTACCAAAGAGAGGAGAAAGAATAGTGATTGCCATCATTCTAATTCTAGTGATCGTCTTCATTGGATGTGCAGTAATGTATCCTATTCCCTTTTTTTATGAATGGGACGTAAAGACGACGTTATTTTTCGAAGATCATCGTACTCCTTTTTTAACAGAGTTCTTTTTGTTTATTACGGATTTAGGTTCAATTAAATATATTCTCCCGATATGTATCATTTTTACGATATTTTTTCTTTATAAAAGGATGGTTATTGAAGCTACATTACTTATGATTATGTTTTTTAGTGTTCGATATTTAAATATATTGTTAAAGAATATATTTGTTAGAAATCGACCCAACTTTGATGCTGTTTATGAAGCAGTACATTATAGCTTTCCGAGCGGTCACGCTATGAATTCAATTGCCACATATGGTTTCCTATTTATCCTTCTTACATTGTCCATAAATGTAAGTAGAGCATGGAGAGGATTAAGCATTGTGATAGTTTGCATTTTTATTGGCCTAATTGGGATGAGTAGAATTTATCTTGGAGTTCATTACGTAACAGATATTGTAGCAGGGTTTTGTGCTGGAGGGATATGGTTACTCATATTTCAAGCCGTATCAAGAAAAATTCCTTCTTTTCGACAAAAATAGAATGAATTAGATAAAGGGATTTCGTTGTTATTTCTTTAATAAGTAAAGAAAAGCTAATAGGGGGATATCCATTGGTTTATTCTTTACTTAATAAAAGCAGAACCTATACATTTGATATTACTGTATTCCAAACACCTTTTTATGGATCAACAAGAGGTTATAAGGAAGTGTACCGGTTAGATGTGGAAGGGAACTCTCATGAGATAGTCATTCAAAAAGTATTTCGAATGTTTAATGTGGTTGACTGTATTCCCAATGATTATAAAGGTCGTTTCATGAGTACAGGGGATATTCTGTTAATCGATCAAGGTAGGCATGGACAATATTACTATAAGCTTACATCAGGTGGTTGGGAAAAAATTAATAGAATACAGGTAAAGTGAGTGAGGTTGGGTCAAAACTCAATCATTTTATTAAAAGACGAACGATTATCGTATGACACGTTGTTCCTTATTAATATGTTGTGATGGAAGAACAAGTACGTTCCATTCCGCTTCATCCACTTGCTTTCCGCGGGGAAAATGAACTGCTTTTCCTAGGGAGGAGGCTTCAGCCTCCTCGCGGCTACGCCTGTGGGGTCTCACCCTTTCCTCTACCTCCCGCCGGAGTCAAGTGTCTTTTTGCTCCATTACACTAGCGATTAACAATCGTATTCATAAACAATACATGTAGTGAAAAAGAATAAAACCCGAACGATAGGGGGGATTTTCATTGAAAAATCACCTGATCGTTCGGGTTTCTCATTAACTAAAAACACTTACGTCCCAGCCTCATAGTTGTTATAGCCTTTTATTGATTGTGCCCAGGCCCATTTTTTCTTTTGGCTGATTGATGTTCTTTGCTATGAGCCGTTTCTTCAGCAATTAAGACATCTTGAGGTATATGATTGTTCTTTTTTGGCGTATTACGATTTCTATGTTTTTTTCCCATCATATCTCTCCTTAAATTTCGTTAGATTTATTTGTCGTATGCGTTTTTTGCTTTCGAGGCTTTTTAGACTCATGAGGCATTGTACCATTTCTCGAGCCTGGATTCGTTTCATTAGCATATTCTACAGCTTGTTCAAGTTTTTTCTTCATTATCATGACTCCTCCTTTTTTCATGTACAAGCTTATTTTCTTCAGATGACTAGTAATTTAACACTGTAAAAAAATACTTAGGAGGATTTATTGGTTTAATGGATAAACTAGGTGAGAAGAAGAAATATTTCAAGAAGGTTTAATTTATGATATAGTAAATTGACTCTTTTCGATTATATTTAGGAGGTTTATCATATGAGTGTACATATTGGTGCGAAAGAGAATCAAATTGCAGAAACTGTGCTTTTACCAGGGGATCCGTTACGAGCGAAATACATCGCAGAGACATTTTTAGAAGATGTTATTTGTTACAATGAAGTTCGAGGAATGTTAGGGTTCACAGGAACTTATAAAGGGGAAAGAATTTCGGTACAAGGGACAGGAATGGGGGTTCCTTCTATATCCATTTACATAAACGAATTAATGAATAGCTATAATGTTCAGCAATTAATCAGAGTAGGTACTTGTGGAGCGATACAAAAGGATGTGAAAGTAAGAGACGTTATCTTGGCGATGAGCGCCTCTACTGACTCACAAATGAATCGTTTAACTTTCGGTGGTGTTGATTATGCACCAACAGCTAATTTTGAATTGTTGAAAAAAGCATATGATACAGGAATTGAACAGGGGCTAAATTTAAAGGTGGGGAATATTTTTACTGCTGACATGTTCTATAACGATAATGCTGAGCTCGAGAAGTGGGCACAATATGGAATATTAGCAATTGAAATGGAATCCTCAGCTCTATACACACTTGCAGCAAAATATGGTCGTAAAGCACTATCAGTATTAACTGTGAGTGATCATATCTTAACTGGAGAAGAAACAACTTCCGAAGAAAGACAGACTACATTTAACGATATGATTGTAGTTGCTTTAGATGCTGCAATTAAAAAAGCATAAAAATGCGCATGACGTATTTTGTTAAAAAAAGATGACTCTTACCCCTTGAGTCATCTTTTTTTATCGTAAGAGTGCATATTTCTAATTAATCGAAACTCACTGTATTCACAATTTGTCGAATACATTTAGTTTGAAGTGTAGGGAAAAAGGTAAAACTGTATATGGTATTATATCTTCATATCATTGCTAGTCCAATTAGTGATAAAATAGAATTTGTATCTATTTTAGTAAGGGTGATAAAATGTCATATTATGTAAAGGTTAGTTTTTTATGTGCTATAGTTATTAGTTTATCAGCATGTGATAATGTTTCATTGCCAAATGGACTCTCATTAAAACATCATAATCAAGATAGCCAACAGGAGATTCACGAAAATGATTTAGAGACAACTCTAGAAGAAAATCATATGGAGACGGAGCATGCTGAAGTTGAGATTGATCCTGAGTTTCTATTAGAGTCTGAATACTTTAACCGCGTACAACCAGTTGATAACCTTAATATTATAGAAAATCCTACGAATGTTTTAGCGATGGTAAATAAAGATTACTCTCTGCCAAGCACCTATAAACCTGAAGATTTAGTTATTCCTAATGTTGAATTTTCTTTTGGGGAAGCAGAGGTTGAGAAAAGATATTTAAGGGAAGAAGCTGCTCATGCATTAGAGGAACTTTTTTCCCTAGCTAAAAAAGATCAAATAGAATTGTTCGCTGTATCTGGCTATCGGTCTTACTCAAGACAACAAGGTATTTTTAATAGTGAAAAAGAAGCAAAAGGGGAAGTTGAAGCCATGCAGGCAGTTGCCTTAGCTGGTCAAAGTGAACATCAGACGGGATTGGCGATGGATGTTACTAGTCGTAGTGTTAACCTTGAAATTACTGAAGAATTTGGTCAGACTGAAGAGGGAATGTGGGTGGAAGAAAATGCCCATCTAGCGGGATTTATTGTTCGTTATCCTAAAGGAAAAGAAGAAATAACGGGCTATCAGTATGAACCGTGGCATTTACGGTATGTTGGTAAAGAGAAAGCAACAACGATGTTTGAACATCAATTGACCTTAGAAGAATATTTTAATAGAGTAAAGAAAATATAGTAGGAGTTTTATTGGATGAAGAACATGGATCTACTTAAAGAAGATCTTAACATTTTGTTTATTGGTTATAATCCTAGCCTTGATTCAGGAAGACTAGGACATCATTATGCAAATAAAACAAATCGTTTCTGGAAATTACTTTATGAATCTGGAATAACAGAAAGATTATATTCACCAGAAGAGGATTTTCTTTTATTAGAACAAGGTTTGGGTTTTACGAACATTGTTTCTAGACCTACTAAAGCGGCTGAGGATATCACGAAGGAAGAATACATCGAAGGAAGAAAACAACTTATTGAGAAAGTCAGTAAATATAAACCTAAAATTGCTTTTTTTGTAGGTAAGGGTGTTTATTTACACTATAGTAAGCGGAAAAAAGCAGCTTGGGGATATCAAGAAATAAGCATTGTACCTGGAGTCACGGACTTCGTAGCACCTTCCTCAAGTGGTCTTGTAAGATTAAAAAAAGAAGAATTGCTGTCCATTTATTCACAAGTAAAAGATATAGAAAATAAGTAAAAGGGAGAAATATTTCTCCCTTTTATCTAATTACCAGAAAAATAGACCGCCTAAAACAAGTCCTGTGATAAAGCCTAATCCAATTCCATAAGGTGCTCCGTATCCATATCCATAACCATAATATCCATAACCATACCCTCCACCTCTTTGAATTAGAGGTTGAATATAAACTTTATCCTGTGTAACTCGACAGATTTTCCCTACATGATTACGTCCATGACGATCGGAAATACGGACAACTTTACCGTTGTATTTACAACAAAGCTGATAATAATGGTGTGACATGATAGCTCCTCCCTTCCCTTTACTCCTGATAGTTTATGTGAAGGTGTAAGAAAGGATTGTACGACTAACCTATCTATAAGATTTCTTTTTTAAGATTTGTTTAAAATAAATACACGATACGATAATTTGTGTTTATACTCTTCTGATATTCGTTCGTGATCAGAAAGAACATTGAATGTTTCCTTAGGAATGTTTTCAGATAGAGAAAACTCAGTGATAGGCTCATTCTCAAAAGTGAAATCTTGAGGGGAAAGGATGGATTTCACTCTGAATTGATGTGTGAGGAACTTCTGAATCCATTCTCCTTCAGAAAGAATCGATGAAAAATGATAGAAGGAGGTTAATTTCTTCTTTTCATTTTTTGATAACTCTCCGATTTGGATGAGTTCAATTGCGATAAGCAGACCGTCTTTAGTAAGAACTCTTCTTATCTCGGGTAATGTTTTTGCCAATGAGGTAAAAGATAAAACAGATTCACACAACACACAATCAAAGGTTTCACTTTCAAATGTAGTTTTTTCGAGATTCTGAATGAAAAAGGGAACAGATAAGTTAGTTGATTTATTTCTCTTTAAGGCATGCTCAATCATTATAGGATTTTGATCAATACCAGTAACATTATAACCAAGCATGAATAGATAGTTAGCTGTTTGGCCAGTACCACAACCAGCATCAAGAATGTGAGAGGATATCGGAAGTCCTTCATGTTCTACAATTGACTTTGTCAGCGAAAGACCTCCAGGGTGTGCACCACCAATCCCTAAATACGAAAGCATCTCAATATAATTCACTCTAGCACCTCCAATACTCAACTTCATCTTATGAGAGAATTGAGAGCGTGTGCTTATATACATGTGAAGAGTTTGTAATCATTAAATAATTTAGTTAATTTTGGATTAATGATTAAATATATTTCAGCTTTATAAATAGCCTGTAAAGATTCTTTCTCGTGAAAGTGTCGTACAAATTGATTTACTTGTTGATCTATATAATGAATAATTTGATTTTTATAGTAGAGACTTCGGTTTTGAACTTTACTGTCCACTTCTTTTATGAGTGACATAGCAAAATTTATCATATGAAAGTTTTGTTTGCCGATATAATCTTTTAGTTGCATAATAATCCCTCCTGCATTTACATTACTGTAATAAACTTTACATTAATTTCACAGTAAAGTATCGTCGTTTTTGTCGAAATACAAAATTGACCCCATATTCTTATTCTAAGCTGTTATAACAGTATTTATAGTTGGAGAAATGTCTATTATTCAAAAAATAGGCAGAAGAATAATGTCGAAATATTGTTATTATTACAATATGCAAGTGTTTACATTTTGTTGAAGGGAGGTTTCGTCCAATTGTCTCTAACCTTTACAAATAAAAATAATATTTTAAATGTAAAGGTTAGACCATGTATAAATTGAACCAATGCTAAGAACATAATGAAAGCTATAGATAACTTATTTACATTAATTGGGTACCTCCCCAGAATCTCGAATGTTTTAGTTACCACACTAAAAACAAAGATTGGAGGATGACCCCAATGTCAATTATACGACAAGAAAGTCTATTTAACCTGCAAGATTCAGTTCAGCGTCTTAAGAATGATATGATGTTTCGTCTTGATTGTGGATTCCTGGTTTCTGACAACATTCCATTTAAAGCATCTTACTCACGAATGTTTACTCAACTAAGTGAATCATATGTTCCCTGAGTGTGTACAAGAAACTATTCTTCTACAAGCTATATCTGAAGGATTTGTTTCAAGATGATACCGTTGCGATTGATCCCACTCATATTGAAGCAAGAGTTCGAGCTACAGTGAAAGAAAAGCAACCAAAAGCTAAAACGAAAAAACGCGGACGTAAATCAAAAGAAGAACGTGAAAAGGGGCTTCAAGAAAAGTCTGAAAAGGAAGCAAGCCTCCTAATTTATGAAAAGTCGATAGAAGCACAATTAGATGTTTCTCTTGATGATTTACGCTGTTATATTGCCTCAGCTCGAAGCTTCTAAAAATGAAAAAAGATTTATAAGCAGAGAACGGCTGTTGAATGAGTTATTGCCTATTTAAAAGAATATTTCCAGTTGAAACAACTTTGTTATCGAACAGGAAAGCGAACGGAAGTACAATGATGAAATTGATCCATTTTTATAAATTGAAAAACTCATATTTATTGACGATTTGAAGCAGCTTAGACATAATAAGGACATACATAAAGGTGGTGCAAATGTTCAGTGAAGTATAGCAAATTAGTTATTGCAGTCATTATTACTGCGATTATCTCATCTGGAATTACATTCAATTTAGTTCAACAAAGGGAAACAATTGCGTTAAATGATGAAGATCCATTTTCTAAATTAAAATCCACGTATAGTATCTTAGAGAAAAATTATTATAAAGAAATTGACCAAGAAACATTAGTAGAAGGTGCTATTAAAGGAATGGTTGATTCTTTGGATGACCCGTATTCAGTTTATATGGACGTTGAAGAAGCAAAAAGCTTTAATGAAAATGTTTCCTCATCCTTTGAAGGAATAGGGGCTGAAATACAGGAAAATAACGGTCAAATCATTGTTGTTTCCCCAATTAAAGGTTCACCTGCTGAAGAGGTAGGATTAAAACCTAAGGATGTAATCCTAAAAGTGGATGACCAATCGATTGATGGTTATTCTGTTACAGAAGCTGTTATGTTAATTAGAGGAGAAAAAGGCTCAAAAGTTAATCTTGTCATTAATCGAGCAGGTGTAGGTGAACTTGATTTTTCTATTGTAAGAGATACCATCCCAATAGAAACTGTCTATTCTGAAGTGATCGAAAAAAATATTGGGAAGATTCAAATTACTAAATTTTCAGAAACAACTGGTGAAGAGCTAACAAATGCGTTGAATGAGCTGCGAAAGAAGGAAGTTTCAGGATTAGTAATTGATTTAAGACAAAATCCTGGTGGACTTTTAAACCAAGCAATCGGAATGTCTGATTTATTCTTGGAAAAAGGAAAAAATATTCTTCAGGTAGAAAATAATTTAGGGGAAAAAGAAGTTTATAATGATGAAAACGACCTTGTTCTTGACCTCCCAATTACAGTTCTAATTGATGAAGGTACAGCAAGTGCTGGTGAAATTATGGCAGCAGCATTGAACCAGTCAGCTGGAATCCCATTAGTAGGGGCAACGACGTTCGGTAAGGGAACGGTTCAAACGGCTAAATCCTTTGATGATCAAAGCTCTGTGAAATATACGACGGCAAAATGGTTGACTCCTGATGGATCTTGGATTCATGAAAAGGGTATTGAACCAACTGTTAAAGTAGAATTACCTGAATATGCTAATTTGCCGTTTATTAACCCCGATAATGTTCTTAAACAGGGTGATACAAATACGGAAGTAGATTCAGCGCAAAAAATGCTTAGTGCACTAGGATACAGTGATATACCTTTAAATGGAACGTTTGACGAAACTACTGAAGAAGTAGTTAAACAATTTCAAAAAGATGAAGAACTACCAGTAGATGGTCAAATTACAAAACAAACGACCATTACATTAATACAAAGAATTCAAGAAAAGCTAAAAGAAAATGATACACAGTTAAAAAAGGCGATTGAAGTGCTAAAAGAAGGCATGTAAATAAAATAGGCCATTTACCATTAAGTAAAAAACCCGCACTATCCCATAAAACTCTTAATAGGAGTTTTAAATAGTACGGGTTTTTGCTTCTTTTTTTTTTATATATACCTAAACGATTTACTTTTAGTTTATAGCCATGTAGAGACTTTATCTAAACTTAATCGGTTACTCTTATGTGCTGGTTTAACAGCTTTCCCAATTGTTATTAACATAACTGGTACATACCGATCTTCAATTTGAAATTCTTTACTAAACTGGTCTTTGTTGAAACCACCAATTGCACACGTATCAAATCCCATTGCTTTGGCAGCTATCATGAATTGCATTGCTGCCAATGAAGAGTTAGAAAACGCAGCATCTCTTGCAAATGTATTGTCCGTATATGCTCCGCTAATTTGTTTAGATAGATTTTCCTGAATTTCAGCTGTCATATAGCCAGCCTCTACTAATGGAGAATAGACAGCTTCTGTATTCTTATCTGCTTCAAGATCACCAAGAATAGCAATAACTGCAGAAGACTCTATAATTTGACTTTGGTTATAGGCAACAGGAAGTAATTTTTGCTTAGATTCTTCACTATGAAATACGGTAAAATGCCAGTGTTGAAGGTTCCAGGCTGAAGGTGCTTGGGTTGTATATGAAAGGATTTCAGATAATTCTTCTTTTGAGATTTTCACACTAGGATCATAATTTCTTATTGATGTGCGTTCTTTCAATACTGTCATCATGTCTTCGGTGTAAGTAGTACTCATTTTAAATAATTCCTCCTAAATATTTGTCAAACTAACCTGTATGATTTATACTAAAAGTAATAAACTTACTTTTTGTTAGTTGTTATCTAAGAACATACTAATAGATATGGTACAATGAGTCAAGAGATATGATATTAAGGAGTGATCACAGTGAAAATCAATCTTTGTCCCAAAATGGAATCAGCATTTAGACTTTTAGGTAAGCGATGGATTGGGATTATCATTCATGTGTTATTAGACGGACCAAAACGATTTAAAGATTTATCAGAGATCATTCCTAGTATTAGTCAAAAGATGTTATCTGAAAGGCTAAAAGAACTGGAAAATGAAGGGTTGCTAGAACGAATTGTAATTGATGACACACCTGTAAAAGTAATTTATCAATTAACAAACAAAGGAGAGAGTCTAGAACCAGTTATGAAGGAAGTAGGAAAATGGGCAGATCAGTTTTGCTTACCTAGTGAGGAGAATGAAAATGCCTAGAACAGTTGTTGTAACAGGTGGAGCAAATGGAATAGGGAAAGAACTTTCAATTCAATATGCTCATAAAGGGTATAATGTGATCATTGCAGATATTGATGTCCAGGGGTTCGAAAAGATAAAGACGGATGTTGATGAAGAACGAGTTTGTTTCATAAAAACAGATGTCTCAAAAATAAGCGATATAGAAAAGATGTTGAAATACGCTGTCTCTAAATTTGATTCATTGGATATTCTCATAAATAATGCAGGGATATCAACATGGAAATCCCCATATGAATTGACGGTAGATGAGTGGGATGATGTGATACATACCAATTTAAGAAGTGTAATGTTCGCTTCAAGAGAAGCTGCAAAAATAATGAGAAAGAGTAAGTCGGGTGGAAAAATTATAAATATAGCTTCTACAAGAGCTACCATGTCAGAACCAAATTCAGAAGCATATGCAGCAACTAAAGGTGGCATCCTAGCTCTCACACATGCTCTTGCAGCTTCCTTTAGTGAAGATAAGATTCAGGTTAACGCTATTTCCCCAGGTTGGATAGAAACAGGTAGCTATGATCAATTACGCAAAAAAGACCATGATCAACATTTATCAAAAAGGGTAGGTAAGCCTTCAGATATAGCAAAAGCATGCTTTTACCTTTCTGATGAAGACAATGATTTTGTAACTGGGACAAATATCGTTGTCGACGGAGGAATGACACGAAAAATGATTTATGAGGAATAAACCCAATAATTTCTACATGAATTACCTAGAATATAGGTATAAGCCCAAGCACTCCTCATCTTAAATGAATACTTAATAGTGTACGTAATAAATGAGGAGGTTAAATGTATGAGACCTTATATGAGAAATGATTATCGTAGGCCCTACCCGGGAAGATTCTTTTTCGGTGGTCCTTTTATCGGTGGATTACTAGGTGGACTAGTAGGAAGTGCAGTTTTTAGACCAAGACCTTACTATCCATATGGCGGGTACCCTCCATATGGTGGATATCCACCATATGGATACGCACCTTATGGATATAACCCTTACGGTGGTGGCTACCGTAATTAATTCATGAATTCGTGACAAGATTATAATAGGCTAAAGAGGCTGGGACAGAAGTGCCTGGCACCTTATCGTAACGACTATATGTACGCACTGATTTATCTAGTGCACACAATAGATTGTATCGGAGGGTGCCTGGCTCTTTGTTTTGTCCCAGCCGCTTGCTTTTTATTAAAATAAAGACATTATTCATTTGTCCGTTCATTTATCTGTATTTCAGATGTAGAGTATTGCTTTAATTTCAAGAATTGAATTTCGATGTGATCTCGGCCGGAAGATGCTTTAGCGCCTTTCTTCTTAACTGGCGAAGGTAGCATATATTCCGATTTTTCATGTTTCTTAGGGAAATTTTCAATAATCAGTTTGTAATTAGTATGATGGAGCTTTAATTCCTCCACGGTTTCGAACTTAGGTATGCGTACATAAACATAATCTTCGGTTTCAAAGATCGTTGGGTTTACCTTTTGATGATCATCATTTGGAGGGTTAAGGATATGACCTTGGAAGGGAAAACCCTTTGAGAAATCATCACCAAATACCGATGACATCACATGTTGGATGTACGATTCGACTTCTTGAGGCTGCATTTTGTTTACCTTCTTCGTAAAACCAAACTGATCAAATGGAAATTGTTTACTCCACTGGTCCATTAAGTTCACTTCCTTTCGCTCCTAATTATTATATGCACCTAAAAAAGAAAGGGTTAGCGATAATGCATTTAGGTTGTAGGAAAACGAACCTTATGTTTATAATGGTGGTTAGGTAAGGTAACTGAAAGAGGGGAATATGTTGAATAATAAAGAAAATAGTACCTATAAGAAAGGTATTTTATACACCGCTTCTTCGTATTTCCTATGGGGAATTCTCCCTCTTTATTGGAAATTAATTGGAAATGTAGCATCTGAAGAAATTCTAGCTCATCGAATATTTTGGTCTTTCATTTTTATGATCGTTATCCTAACAACTACTAGAGAAATCCTTAACATAAGAGTTGTTACCACTGAACTGTTGAAAAAACCAAAATTACTCCTTATGTTAATCATATCGTCAGTACTTATAAGTATTAATTGGTTTGTTTATATTTGGGCTGTGAACCATAATCAAATGATTGAGGCGAGCTTAGGATATTACATAAATCCTTTAATTAGTGTCCTTTTAGGACTAGTTTTCTTTAAAGAAAAAATAAATTTATTACAAAAAATCTCATTTATTATTGCAGCTTTAGGTGTCATCTATATGACCACCCGATATGGGGAAATACCATTAATCGCCATAACATTAGCTGTTAGCTTTGGTTTATATGGACTAACGAAAAAAATAACAAAGTTAAGCTCAGCGATGGGTTTAACGCTTGAGACTCTGATGGTTACGCCGATAGCTATTTTTTATTTAGTATATTTAGGGCAAACTGGAAATATGGAATTTATGAATTTTAACCTTGAAACTAACTTGCTATTAATAGGTGCAGGTGCAGCAACTGCTATTCCATTATTGTTATTTGCAACTGGTGCACAGAAAATCCCTCTATACATGGTAGGAATTCTCCAATATATCGCACCAACTATTACACTGATGATCGGGATTGTTATTTACAGCGAACCGTTTACTACTACTGAAGTAGTGACATTTTCATGTATTTGGAGTGCTTTGTTTTTATTTACCATGTCACATTCAAAGTTATATAAAAAAATAGAGCTTAAACATACTAAACGTAAGTCAATAGAGTTTTAATGATCGTGAAGGGGTATATTGAATGAATGTAAATGAACTTCTTGAAGCCTATCGGACATTATGGAATAACAGAATGTTACCTGTTGAACAATCAGAATACCAAACATTAGAAGCGGCAATAAAAAAAGAACTACTTGATGAAATGACACATCCGAGAGTAAGGAAAAGTAAGGAAGAAAAATTAGAACTGTCTATTAAGAGAATAGAGGAATCAAGTCTTCCTAAAGAAACGAAGGAAGCATTATGTAAACTACATGTTCATATAAAAGAAAAAGTAACATAGATGATTGTTGCTTTATTTTTGAAATCTAGAACTTTATTATGACAGATTGTTTAGTGTGAAAGGATCTTTCCTAAAGATGGGTGACCAAGAATTATCCGCCCTAAAGGAGACTACTAGAGATGTCCATACAAGCATATGGCGTAAAGTAAACAATATTTCACACTGTTTATTGAATGAAAAAGGAGCGGGTCATTAATGAAACCAATTATAAAAGATGACGTACAAGCTTATTTAGATCAATTTTTACAAAAAGATGTATATGTCCATTTAGAAACAACTACTGGTTCATACTCAGCCCATAAAGATGAAAAAAACATGACAGTTGTGGCCTTCATTCGAAATACAAAGCTAAACTACCATCAAGCTAAAATTACAGGATTTGGACCATTTCGAGTCGGGTTGAAGCTTGAAGAAGGATGGCTCTATGCAGAAGGTTTAACCGATTGGATCTTTAACAGTGATGGTCAGCTATTAATGGCAGGTCATAATTCAGAGGGACAATTAGCTATTGCCTTACAAATTAGCGAAAAACCATTTACTAATTAATAAACCTGAGGAGACTTATGATGAGAGAACATATTCTAGTTATCTTGCCACATCCTGATGATGAGGCGTTTGGTGTTGCTGGTCTAATAGCTAAGAAACGTAAAGCTGGTGTTCCCGTTACCTATGCTTGTGGAACATTAGGTGAAATGGGAAGAAATATGGGAAATCCATTGTTTGCGAATAGAGAAACTCTGCCACAAATTCGCAAGAAAGAATTACAAGATGCATGTAAGGCTATGGATATACAGGATTTACGTATGCTTGGATTAAGGGATAAAACACTTGAATTTGAAGATGAAGAGAAATTAGCAGATATTATGGAAAATATCATTGATGAAGTTAATCCTACTCTTGTTGTTACATTTTATCCAGGTCATGGCGTGCATCCTGATCATGATGCTTGCGGGGCTGCAGTTATCAAAGCGTTAGGGCGTAAACCAATTGAAAGTCGACCGGTTACTTATTGTATGGCAATTACAAATAATCGCTTTGATGTTATTGGTCAACCGGATGTCACGATAGACATAAGGGATGTAGTAACTGTGAAATTTAATGCTTTACGAGCACATCTTTCACAAACTGGTGGTATGTTAAAACAGATTGAAGAAAAACTAGTGAATAATGATCCAGAAATAGCTCCTTGGTTTGAGAGAGAAGTATTTTGGACGTATAAATGGAATAGTCAGTAGCTTTAATGCTACGGAGATTATTCTCTAAAAAAGGCTAATGCTCATATTTTGAGCATTAGCCTTTTTTAGAGAATAAGATTTAACTAATTTTAAGGAATATGAGAATAACCAGATCTAACTAGTTCTCATTCCTGGTTCTAATACCTAACAAGATAAAAAGATCTTATTGAAATTACGTGTTTAAGTATAACGCAAACTCTTTTTCCTTTCTTTTTTGGATAATCGCTAGTCGAGAGGATAAGCCCACTGCACCAGCAGCTAAACCAGAAATGAGACCAATCCAATAACCAAATGCATCTAAAGGTGTATAGGAGGCCAATAAATATCCAACAGGTAATCCGATTACCCAATATGATACAAGTGCCATCACAAATGTAACATTTACATCTTTATAGCCTCGAAGTGCACCTTGAATAGGGGCTGCAATAGCATCAGAAAGCTGGAAGAAGATAGCGTATATTAAAAAGTCCTGTGTTAACCTTAGTACAGCAGAGTCTGAAGTGTAAATTGATGCTACTTCAGGTCTAAAGAAATAAATGAGAGCAGCTGATAAAGTTGATAGAACGACTGCCATGCCTATCCCTAAATAGCTATATTGTTTAGCCTCATTTATTCGTTTAGCCCCAACTTCATGACCGACAACAATGGTTAGAGCCATCGAAATACTTAAAGGAATCATGTATAAAAATGATGCGAAGTTAATGGCAGCTTGATGTGATGCAATTGTAACCGTATTATATTGACTCATTAACAGTGTGACTGCAGCAAAAATACTAGTTTCGAAAAAGATAGACAATCCAATAGGAACACCAATTTTTAAAATCTCGCCCCAAGCTTTAAAAGAAATAGAGAAGAATGTATGGAATATCTTATATTCACGAAATGGCTGTTGTTTTATTGTAATGAGTATAGTAATAAGAGCTATGCACCAATAGGTTAAAGAGGAAGCTACTCCCGCACCTATACCTCCGAGCTGTGGCACTCCAAATTTACCGAAAATAAATATGTAATTAAGTAAGAAATTTATTGGTAAAGAGGTCAAGGTGATAAACATCGTGACTCTTGTATAGCCTAAAGCATCGATAAAACATCGTAGAACGGAATAAATGAATAAAGGTATGATTCCAAATGATAAGGCAATTAAATACCCTTTAGCAATACGGATAACATTTTCCTCTAATCCCATATTTGTAAGGATGGGGTTTAATGTAAAAACGCCAATGAGAACAATGAACAGAGAAATAACAATACTTACATACAAACCTTGAATAACCATGTACGGAACATCTTTGTTTTTTCTTGCTCCAATTAATTGGGCTACTATTGGCGTGATCGAGAGTAGAATCCCGCTTAAACCGGTATAAACGGGTACCCATAAACTAGAACCTATTGCAACACCGGCTAAGTCATCACGATGAACTCTCCCAGACATCGTAGTGTCAAAGAAATTCATGGAAAACAAACCAAGCTGAGTGACTAAAATTGGGAACAAAATGCTAGAAAAATAAATGATTTTTTCACGCTTTGTTACGGATTCTTTCATATTATACATCCTCATTTCTAATAACTGACTAGAGAATTATAACATGATTTAAAATGGAGTGTTATTTTTGTTCATCCGTGGATTTTTTTGATTCCCCCTTAAACATTTGCCAATAAAAGAAACCAAGTGATATAACTCCTAGAATACTAAAAATATATTGAATAATCTTATGTGATATCATTGTCAAAACCTCCCTTCATAGTATGGTGAATTTATGGAAAGAATACTCAAGAATTTATAAAAGATTTTTACTAAATGTGGTGTACTAATTATATAGACAACAATGAAATGACTGAATCCTACTAAAGAAAAGGAGAGCAAATTGTGAATCCTCAGCCTACATTCCTTACGATTAAGAATCATATTTCCTATCATCTAGATCAGATGATTCAAGAGGTAGAAACAATGAAAAAGTCGATTGGTGAGCGGGAATACTGCTTATTATGTGAATTAGGTCAAATAAGGGAAAGATTTGATGAGGTCCAATCTTCAGCATCTTACTTTTATTTACAAGCCTATATCTCATCATACACGAGCAGTTATCTTGAATTAGCAAAAGCAATACAAAATATGTCTAAGCAAAGACATGGTGCACTTATAGCGATTGAAAGAGAGGATAAAGTCGAGCCAAAACTTCAAGGAGGAGTTACAATCAATGCTGATTTATCTAATCGTCTAATTGAAAGTATCTTTTATCCAGGAAATCCACTTCATGACGGGGCAGTTTATGTGAAAGGTGAACATATCCTATCGGCTGGGAATATTTTACCGTTAACAAGTAAAGCTTTCCCGAAGGAAAAAGTAGGGACGAGACACCGCGCTGCAATAGGTCTTTCAGAAATGTCCGATGCCTTAATTTTAGTTGTATCCGAAGAAACAGGAAAAATGTCTTTCGCATTAGATGGTACATTATATCCAATTGTTTCATCTGAATCTAAAGGATAACTTGATTAATATTTCGTATAGCGAAATATTGTTCTGGGTGGTATAGTTAAAGGACAGATTAGATTGGAAGAAGATGAAAATATGTGGAAAAATAAAAATGTTTGGATTCTGTTAACTGGAGAATTTATTGCAGGTCTTGGTTTGTGGATGGGGATTATAGGTAATTTGGAGTTTATGCAAGAGCATATACCTTCTGATTTTATGAAGTCAATAGTCCTTTTTCTAGGCTTATTAGCTGGAGTATTTGTAGGGCCCTTAGCAGGGAAAGTAATTGACTCCTACTCAAAGAAAAAAGTATTAATTTACTCAGGTATAGGACGTACGTTAAGTGTCATTTTTATGTTCTTAGCCTTATATTTTGAGTCGATTACGTTTATGATTGTGTTTATGATAGTCATTCAAATAAGCGCGGCATTTTATTTCCCAGCCATCCAAGCTGTTATTCCATTAATTGTAGAAGATCAAGACCTTATACAAATGAATGGAGTACATATGAATGTCGCCACATTAGCAAGGGTCTTGGGGACGGCGTTAGCAGGTGTACTTTTAGTTGTAATGAACATTAGCTTCCTATATATTGGTTCAATGGTTGCTTATATATTTATTCTTATAACGACCTATTCATTAAAGTTTGATGAAGCGGTGTCTACGACTAGAGGTAACAAAAAGAATAGTAGCTTTAAAGAAATCATTCCTATTCTTAGAGAAACACCAATAGTACTTACAGCATTAATTTTAACTATTATTCCATTATTATTTATTGGTGGCTTTAATTTAATGGTTATTAATATTAGTGAATTGCAAGGAGATCCATCAATTAAAGGACTTCTATATACAGTAGAAGGACTATCTTTTATGATAGGAGCCTTTTTTGTAAAACGAATCACTCATTATTTCAAACCAATTAACCTAATGTTTGCCTTTGCCTTTGTTATATCAATAGCACATCTTTCCCTCTTCTTTAGTGATAGCAAAATGATGTCATTATTCTCTTTTGGTTTATTTGGTCTTGGAGTAGGTTGTTTCTTTCCGATTGCAGCAACAATTTTTCAAACTAAAATAGACAAACAATTCCATGGAAGATTCTTTTCATTTAGAAATATGCTGGATAGAGTGATGTTTCAAGTGGTTCTATTAAGTACAGGACT
Organism: Bacillus weihaiensis; assembly: GCF_001889165.1. Classification (GTDB taxonomy): domain Bacteria; phylum Bacillota; class Bacilli; order Bacillales; family Bacillaceae; genus Metabacillus; species Metabacillus weihaiensis. The sequence continues at coordinate 1,741,814 of NZ_CP016020.1, forward strand.
GTTATTAGATACAATTGGGATAAGATATATGGTTATTGTTTTTGGAGTATTCTCATTAGCGTCTGTAATTTATTTTGTGCTAAGACATTATCGTCAAACACCACATAAACATAATGTGGTTGAAAAAGACGTAATTTAAGAGTGTATAGAGGCTGGGTCAAAACAAAGAGCCAGGCAATCTTCGGGTACAATCTATTGTGAGCACTAGGTAAATAAGTGCGTACATATAGTTGTAACGATAAGGTGCCAGGCGCTTCTGTCCCAGTCTCTTTGTATGTAGCTATTAAGTACAGGTTTTCAATAGGTTTTCGGTATGTAGTGTAAGAGCTTAGGCCATCAAAGTAGCCTAAGCTTTTATCTGTCAAGATAGAAAAGGGTAAAAAGCTTGTACTCAATTTATTTACTAGATCGAGGTATCATATACTTGTTGTCAATGGCTAGTTTGCTACCTACTTGCATTTTCTATGCTTTATCATTTTCATATGATAGAAGGTGGAATAAGTTAGTAGAATATGTTTCTTTTTACCTATTTTTAGCTATTTATGAGATTTTATTCATTATTTTGTAGTTTTATGTTTCAGAATCTATTAAAATGATAATAGTTCATGTAAGGTTAATAGTAAAATGTAACTAGTTCCTCATTACTGATTTCCTTCACACGAATACTACTCACCGATTGTGATCAACAGATCATTACATTTCTATGCACAATAAAATACTATTTTTGTTTTTTTATACATTAGGAGGTACTGGCTTTCATGAAACATAAAATTTTTGGCTTAACCGCTACAGCTGTAGTTGGTTCTTCACTTTTTACTACTGCTGCTCTAGCAGATAGTATAAAGGTTGAGAGTGGGGACACACTTTGGAGCTTATCGAAGGAACATAATACGACTGTATCTTTGTTAAAAAGTACAAATAGCTTATCGTCTGACTTCTTAAGGATCGGACAGGTACTAGAATTGCCAGGGGCATCAAACTCTAAAGCAGCAAATGTAGGTACATCAACTCCTACAAAAACGACAACTGTTATAACATCTAAAAAAGATGTTAAATATGTAGTGAAATCAGGTGACTCATTATGGGTAATAGCTAGGGCCCATAATACGTCAGTAAGCGAGTTGAAAAAGTTAAATAAATTGAATAGTGACTTAATTAGAGTTGGACAAACGTTAATCGTTAAGCAAGAAAGTGTTACAACTACTAAACCTGTAACAACTACTAATGAAAAAGATAGTTCGACTACAACAACAACTTCTAATACTGCACAGACAACTTCATCCTATAAAGTTCAGGCGGGAGATTCACTTTGGAAAATAGCAAATAAGTTTAATGTCACGATTGCAGAGCTTAAAGTAGAAAATAATCTTAAATCAGATGTTATTAAGGTTGGTCAAGTAATAAAGATGCCTGGGCAAATAACGGGGAATACATCTGAAAGTAAAACAAATGTTCAAACGAATACATCAAGTAAAGTAGAAACGATGATCTCAGAAGCTAAGAAGCTGATAGGGACACCATATGTTTGGGCTGGTAATACGCCTAGTGGATTTGATTGTAGCGGTTATATCTATTATGTTCTAAATAAAGTCACATCTGTTTCTCGCTTAAGTACTGCGGGATATTGGGATATTATGAAATCAGTTAGTACGCCTTCTGTTGGAGACTTTGTATTTTTCACAACTTATAAGGCGGGTCCTTCTCACATGGGAATTTATTTAGGAAATAATGAGTTTATCCATGCTAGTAGCTCTGGGGTAACAATTTCAAGTCTACAATCATCGTATTGGAAAGAAAGATATTTAGGCGCACGACAATATGTAAAATAAAGAACATCAGGGACCCTAAATGGGTTCTTTTTTGTTGTTTAAAAAACTAAAAAACTAAAAAATATAGATTGTGGTCAGCACTTCGACATCTAGCTCCAGTGTCTAGTCTTATTCAATTTTCCCCTTTGATTTTACATGTCTATAACCCTACTGTGTAAAACTAAGGTTTTTGCCAACTTGGTAATTGCCTTAGTTTTATTAACTATATATAGCCACCTAACAGCTACTTATTGGCCTGAAAAACACCTTTTTTTCAGTAGGTTACCAAACTATTTCCCTCGATGGAAAGTTTAAAACATTATTAAATGAGAATATACAGTGAAATTGAATGGAATCTTTGAATAGATGCCTTTTTTTTAGTATACTCGAGATTGGCAAAATGAGAATTGATATCTATTTATTATGAATTCATTCATATGTTAATAAAAAGAGCATAATGAAGATTTTTAGAACAAATTTGTAATGTAGAAAGAAGGATTATAGATGAATGATGTATTAGAATTGTTACCGATCGAGATAAGAACAAGAATTAAAGAAAGAGCAACAAGATATCTTCAAGAAGATCATATGTTAATTGGAAAAGGAGGTTATACTCCTTCAGAGCAGTCTATTTTAGAGGATGCATTGGTTGCTTTAGCTCTTGGTAAGAACGTTCTCTTAAAAGGGCCTACCGGTTCAGGAAAAACAAAATTAGCTGAGACATTATCACATTTATTTAGTCAGCCAATGCACAGTATTAACTGCTCGGTGGACTTAGATGCTGAAGCTTTATTAGGCTTTAAAACAATATCAACTGACAATGAAATTACGTCTATCGAATTTGTTTCGGGTCCAGTTGTTAATGCCATGAAAAAGGGTCACTTCTTATATATAGATGAAATTAATATGGCAAAACCGGAAACACTTCCGATACTAAATGGAGTGTTAGATTACCGTAGAATGATTACCAATCCTTTTACAGGTGAAGTCATTAAGGCAGATAAGGATTTTACTGTTATTGCAGCAATAAACGAGGGGTATGTAGGAACAGTACCATTAAATGAAGCGTTAAAAAATCGCTTTGTTGTGATTGAAGTCCCATATATACAAGGCGAAGAGTTAAAATCGGTATTATTGGATCAATCTCAGTTAAATGATGAGAAATTAGTGACCACATTTACTACATTATCTGGAGATCTTCTAGCTCTTGTTCAAAATGGTCAAATTTCTGAAGAGGCAGCTTCTATTCGAGCGCTAATTGATACATGTGATTTAGCATGCTATTTACCTCCTAAACGAGCAATTGAACGAGCGATCGTAGATAAATTAGAGGATGAAAGAGAAAAAGCAGCAATAAGAAACATAGCAGAAACGCTTTTTGAATGAGGGTGTTACTTTGAGATTTATTAAATTTAATGATCAGCAGGTAGACTCCTTTCTATTTATGGAGTTATCAGATTTAGCAAAGGGTTTGACAAAAGATGCTGATATTGAGGTTGATTACAGTGTTCTTTCCTATTTAGATCCAATAGAACGTAAAATTTTTATGAGTCATTTCTGGGATCATCGTGAAAAAAATGAGACAAGCGATGCACTGAAGAGTGATATTTATTTAAGGAGTTTAGGCAACTTTTTCTATACAGATTATAGGGAAATAGACGTTTTTCTTAAGAAAATACAAGAATACAAGTTAAAAGGTTTAGCAAAACAGCTATGTATGCTTTTTGAAGATATCCGCTTAGAGGATCTTTGTAAAGAGCAAAGACCTGGTACTAAAAAGGCATTTGGGGTAAGAAGGCAACTTTATCGAAAGCATTTTAAGAGTCAATTAGTTATCCATCAAGAAAGAAGCTTGCTAACAGATGCACTCTTTAATTATCTTTATTTGAAAATTACTGCTGACTCCTTAACTGAAGACTTACCTGTTTTACATGAAAATTTAGAAAGAGCACTCCCGTTTATTGAAACGAAACTTTTTTCCATATACGACGCGACTTCAACAAAAGATATCATAAACATTGTATTAGACTTGTTAGAAGTGTTAGAAGAAATTTTAGAAAAAGATATGTTAAATACCTATTTCTATCTTCCTGAACTTTCATATGGAGAGTTTAAGGGGGATAGCCTCTTTGATGAAATGAAAAGAAAATCTAAGTTGAAAAATAGTGATGAGTTAAAGGATGCAAAAACTGGAGAAGAAGATGTTCATGAAGACAAGCTCCCGACCTATCATCGTGAGACAAGTAAACCAACACAGAGTTTCTTACAATTTGATTTAGAACAGGGAACGAACACGTCACTTATTGGAGAAGGAACTGTTCGAGAAGGTGAAGATACTGATCAAGCACTTGCTATAGTTCAAGGAACTTCAAAAAAAGCAGAAAAAAATGATTATTCAAAGCTTGAAGCATTAGAAAATAAAAGTGAAGAGCGATCTGCTTCAGGTGAAAATGTATATGGGAAAGAGAATAAGTATGCCATACCCATATTTAAAGAAGCGGAAACCCCTAAAGCATTCGATGTTGAAGAGTATAAATTGATGAAAAAACAAATTTCACTCTACCAAAATAAGCTAAAACTAATGATTCAGAAAACATTAGAGCATAAAAGAACGATGCCTAGATCAGACCTTCATATTGGTCGACTAAATAAGAAATTACTCAGATTATTAACGGATAATAATCCTAAATTATTCTATAAGAAACAAGAGAAATCAAAGGAAATGGATGCTGTATTCTCATTATTAGTTGATTGTTCTGCGTCTATGTTTGATAAGATGGAACAAACTAAATTAGGGATTACGCTCTTCCATGAAACCCTTAAATCAGTTAGAGTACCACATCAAATTGTTGGGTTTTGGGAAGATACAAATGATGTCACGAAAACTAGGCAGCCTAATTATTTTCATACAGTCGTTTCCTATAAAAGCTCTTTACAAACAAGTTCGGGACCAGAAATTATGCAACTTTCACCGGAAGAGGATAACCGTGATGGATATGCTATTAGACATATGACAAAGCAACTAATGAACCGTACTGAAAAGCAAAAATTTCTTTTAGTTTTTTCAGATGGAGAACCTGCTGCAACAGGATATGAAAGAAATGGAATAATTGATACACATGAAGCAGTTTTAGAAGCAAGGAAATTGGGAATAGAAGTTATAAATGTTTTTCTTTCTACAAGTGAGATTGAAGAAGCAACAAAGAACACGATCCAAAATATATACGGTAAGTATAGTGTGTTTGTTGACAAAATTGAAGAACTTCCAGAACAGCTATTTCCATTACTAAAAAGATTATTACTTAAAACAATTTAAGTTTAGGAGAGGCTAACAAAAATAGTTGTGAGCCTCTTTTTTAGGATTTCTAGTAATTCAGCTACTCATACATATTAGGTCGATACGAAGGGTAATAACAGAGCTTAATAAAAAGAGCTCTAGTATTAAAATTTGAATTAAATTAAATTTACGTTAAAAAATAAAAATTGTTCTTTTTTACCAAAGAAATTGTAGTATGATATTAGTAAATAAGAGAATAAAGTAGTGAAGGTCATTCTAATTATTCTTACAATTTGCAACCTACTGCTTACAGAGAGGAAAAATTAAATTTTTTTTTAATTTTTCAATTAACTGTATTGGAATGTGATGGGACCAATGTTAAAATAGCATTGGAAGCGTTTTAATTATCATACTACTTCATTCAGAAATACATTAAATATTGTAGGATAATATTTATCCTTCCTAGTATCAGAATGTGTTTTACTGATCACTTAAGAATAGTTGGGGGTAATGTTAGATGTCAGAAGGAACAAATAAACGAAATTATCCTTGGGAAAATTTTCATGGACCAAACCTCGGCTATGTTATGGAACAATTTGATTTATATAAGTCAAATCCTGATTCTGTTGACATAGAACTGAAAGAAATGTTCGACCAATGGGGTTCTCCTTCTATAATATCCAATCAACAAATTGGTACAACTGATAATGAAACAATGAATGCTGTTTCTATGAAGAAGGTAGCGGAAGCTGTTAAGCTTGTGACTAACATTAGAAGATATGGTCACTTGAATTCTTCCATTTACCCGTTTGAAAGTACAGTAGAAAAGAATGAGTTCCTACGATTAGAAGAATATGATTTAACAGAAGAAGACTTAAAACATATCCCTGCTCATCTTTTATGTGAAGATGCTCCAGCGTATGTAACAAACGGCTTAGAGGCGTATCAATATTTAAAAGAAGTGTATAAAAGTTCAATAGCATTTGAATTTAGTCATGTACATAATTATGAAGAAAAAACATGGCTAGTTAAAATGGTAGAATCCGGAGATATATTTAGACCGGTAACAAATGAAAAAAGAAAAGCGATGTTAAAAAGATTAACAGAAGTAGAAGGCTTTGAGCAATATCTTCATAAAACATTTGTAGGACAAAAGCGATTTTCGATTGAAGGATTAGATATGCTTGTTCCTATCCTAGATGAATTGATTTCAAAAGCGGTAGATGCAGGTTCTAATACGATTAATATCGGAATGGCTCACCGTGGGAGATTAAATGTTTTAGCTCATGTTTTAGGCAAGCCATATGAAATTATCTTTTCTGAATTCCAACATGCACCTAACAAAGAGTTAGTTCCTTCTGAGGGATCCATAGGAATTAATTATGGGTGGAGTGGTGACGTAAAATATCATTTAGGTGCAAACAAGCAGATCACAGAAGAAAGTAAAGTCCAAGCTAAGGTTACTTTAGCTAATAATCCTAGTCATTTAGAATTTATTGATCCGATTGTTGAAGGCTATACACGTGCTGCACAGGAAGTTCGAACAGAAAAGGGATATCCTAAGCTAAATGTCAATGAAGCAATGGCGATCTTAATACATGGTGATGCCGCATTCCCAGGTGAAGGAATTGTTGCAGAAACATTAAATTTAAATAAACTAACAGGATATCAAACTGGAGGTACGATTCATATTATTGCGAATAATATGATCGGATTTACAACTGAAAGTAGAGATTCAAGGTCGACTAAGTATGCGAGCGATTTAGCTAAAGGGTATGAAATTCCAATCATCCATGTGAACGCAGATGATCCAGAAGCTTGTATCGCAGCAGTATACATTGCGATGGAATATCGTAAAAAGTTCAAAAGCGATTTTCTTATTGATTTAATCGGTTATCGACGTTTTGGTCATAATGAAATGGATGAACCTGCTATGACTCAACCAAAACTTTACGAGAAAATAAGAAAACATCCAACAGTTCGTCAATTATACGGTAAGCAATTAGAAAATGAAGGCGTTATTAAGTCAGAAGAAATTGAAAATATTAATAATGAAGTACAGACTGCATTTGAAACGGCTTATCAGAAAGTACCTAAGAAAAAAGATAGTGTCTCTCACGAAATAAAGTTACCGAAATTTGTTAATAATGGCTTACCTGAATTAAAAACAGCTATTCCAAAAGATAGAATCTTAGAATTAAACAATGAGTTAGTCACCTGGCCAGAAAACTTCTCTGTATTTTCAAAACTTCAGAGAATCCTTGAAAGACGTGCAAAAGCATTGTCAGAAGAAGGGAAAGTAGAGTGGGCATTAGGAGAAGCTTTAGCATTTGCTTCCATCTTAGAAGATGGTACGCCAATTAGAATAACGGGACAAGATTCTCAGCGCGGTACATTCGCACAAAGACACATTGTTCTTCACGATGTTGAAAATGGAAATACTTATTCACCTTTACATCGTTTAAAAGATGCTAAAGCCTCATTTGCAGTTCATAATAGTCCACTGTCTGAAGGATCAGTCATTGGATTTGAATATGGATACAATGTTTTTGCACCTGAAACATTAGTTTTATGGGAAGCGCAATACGGTGACTTTGCAAATGCTGCTCAAGTATTCTTCGATCAATTCATCGCAGCAGGTCGAGCAAAATGGGGTCAAAAATCTGGATTAGTTATGCTTTTACCGCATGGCTTTGAAGGTCAAGGTCCTGAACATTCAAGTGGAAGACTTGAGAGATTTCTACAATTAGCCGCAGAAGATAGTTGGCAAGTAGCGAACTTAACAAGTGCGTCACAATACTTCCATATATTAAGACGTCAGGCGGACTTACTAAAACGAGAAGAAGTAAGACCTTTAGTTATTATGACACCGAAGAGTTTACTAAGAAATCCACTTACAGTTTCAACTATTAATGAGTTAACTGAAGGAGAATTCAAGCCTATAGTTGAACAGCCAGGACTAGGTAACTCTCCTGAAAAAGTAAAACGATTAGTATTATGCAGTGGTAAGGTATCTATTGATTTAGCGGATAAAATTAGTTCAATGAATGAAGACCTTGATTGGGTTCATGTCTTAAGAGTAGAAGAGCTTTATCCATTCCCGAAAAAAATCATTTCTTCTATCCTTTCTAAGTTAACTTCATTAGAAGAGATTGTTTGGGTACAAGAGGAGCCTCAAAATATGGGGGCATGGACATTTATTGATTCTAAACTAAGAGAAATTACTCCTGAGGGTGTTCCAGTAACCTATATTGGAAGAAGAAGAAGACAAAGTCCTGCTGAGGGAGATCCAAATATCCACAAAAAAGATCAAGAACGAATCTTAACAGAAGCTTTAACGTGGAATAACGAAAAGTAATCACTTTTGACCAATTAAAATTACATTGAAAAAACGGGACTTGGGTTATTCATATTGTTTGGACTATGTAATAAACATATAGAATACATGTAATAATCCAAGTGCTCAAGGGGGAAACCAACATGGCTGAAATTAAAGTACCAGAACTAGCAGAATCTATTACTGAAGGAACAATTGCACAATGGCTTAAGAACCCAGGTGACAAAGTCGAAAAAGGTGAATATCTCCTAGAAGTTGAAACTGATAAGGTAAATGTTGAATTAACAGCTGAATTTTCAGGTGTTTTAAAGGAGCTTTATAAAGAGTCTGGTGATACAGTGCAAGTTGGAGAAACAATTGGGGTAATTGACGAAAGTGGCCAGACTTCAAACTCAGAGTCTACGGTAACAGAAGAAGAAAAGGCTGAAGAAAGTAAGCCTGAAGCAAAAGAAGAAGCAGCAACTCAAGAAGAGAAAAAACAAAGAACAATTGCTTCTCCTGCAGCAAGAAAACTAGCACGTGAGCGAGGAATTGATTTAGAAAAGGTTCAAACAGTTGACCCACTAGGTCGAGTTCGTAAGCAAGATGTTGAAGCACATAATGATGAACAAGCGTCTCAGCCTTCAGCATCGAAATCATCACAACCATCAGCACCACCAAAATCTGTACCTCAAGTACAGGAAGATCCAAATAAGCCAGTAGAACGAGTGAAGATGTCAAGACGTAGACAAACTATTGCTAATCGCTTAGTTGAGGTTCAACAAACTGCAGCAATGCTAACAACCTTCAATGAAGTAGATATGACGGCTGTTATGGAAGTAAGAAAGCGTCGTAAAGATAAATTCTATGATCAGCATGATGTTCGTTTAGGATTTATGTCTTTCTTTACGAAAGCTGTAGTAGCTGCATTAAAACAGTATCCACTATTGAACGCGGAAATACAAGGAAACGAAATCCTTATGAAAAAATTCTATGATATTGGAATTGCAGTGTCCGCTCCTGAAGGATTAGTCGTACCTGTAGTTCGTGATGCAGACCGTTTAAATTTCGCAGGAATTGAAGGCGAAATTATGAACCTTGCGACAAAAGCAAGAGATAATAAATTAAGTTTAAGTGACCTTCAGGGAGGTACATTTACCATTACTAATGGTGGTGTATTTGGATCATTACTTTCAACACCAATCTTAAATGGTCCTCAAGTTGGTATTTTAGGAATGCATAAAATTCAACTTCGTCCAGTTGCTATTGATGAAGAAAGAATGGAAAATAGACCGATGATGTATATTGCATTATCTTATGATCATAGAATTGTTGATGGGAAAGAAGCAGTTAGCTTCTTAGCAACGGTAAAAGCCTTGTTAGAAGATCCTGAATCACTGCTTTTAGAGGGTTAATCATTTCAAAAAGAGAATGAAAAAATGTGGAATGTAAAAGGGTGATAACAATTGTTATCACCCTTTTACTATTTTAGGCAAATATATAGGAGCTATTCCATGTTTTGCTAACATTGACGCGACGCGATTTTAGAATCCCCTTTTTTGTAGACCTGATCATTTCAATATACAAACTTTTTTTAAAATTCCAATTTAAAATTTCATCTTAATTTGTTACAATAAAAACTTATATGGAATGGATGTTAAATGGGTTGATTCAAAATCATTTCTTAGCATTCTATTAAATAAGTATTAGAGGTGGTTTTGTGAGTAATAAAGCTGATCAATGGTCTTCAAAATTAGCCTTTATTCTTGCTGCAGCAGGTTCTGCAATTGGATTAGGAGCTATCTGGAAGTTTCCATATGTGGCGGGAACAAGCGGTGGAGGTGTATTTTTCCTCATTTTTATTTTGTTTACAGTTCTTGTGGGGTTACCTCTCCTTTTAGGCGAATTTATAATAGGCAGGAGTACTCAAAAAGATGCTATTCAATCATACAAACAGATTGCTCCCAATTCTTCCTGGCACCTTATAGGAAGATTAGGTATTGTAACTTGCTTTATTTTGCTTTCCTTTTATAGTGTAGTAGGCGGATGGATTCTTATTTATATTTATAAAGGGGTAACTGGTGAATTAAGTGGTTTAAATGAACAACAATATGGAGAATTATTTGGTTCAAGTATATCAAATGCACCTCTAGTAATTGGGTCACAGCTATTATTTTTATTAATAACTATTTATGTTGTTTCAAAAGGAGTATCAAAAGGGATTGAAAGAGCAAGTAGAATCATGATGCCAGCATTATTTATCCTTTTTATTCTTTTAATTATTCGATCTATATCACTTGAAGGATCGATGGAAGGTGTCATCTTTTTCCTCAAGCCTGATTTTGCTAAGGTCACATCAGAGACTATTCTCTATGCAATGGGACAGTCATTTTTTGCTTTAAGTGTTGGTGTTTCAGTAATGGTTACCTATAGCTCTTACTTATCAAAAAATGAAAATCTTCCCCAATCGGCAATTTCAATTGTATCGTTAAATTTATTTGTAGCTTTATTAGCGGGGTTAGCCATCTTTCCTGCTGTATTTTCTTTTGGTTTAGCGCCAGACGCAGGGCCTGTCCTTCTTTTTAATGTACTACCAACTGTTTTCAATCAAATGCCTATGGGAATAGTCTTTTTAATGGCTTTCCTACTACTATTCTTATTTGCAACATTGACCTCTGCTTTTTCCATGCTTGAGATTATTATAGCACCGTTAGCTAAAGGTGATGTGATAAGAAGAAGAAGGTTTTCTTGGATAATCGGATTAAGTATTTTTATAGTTGGAGTTCCATCAGCCCTTTCATTTGGTGTCCTAGATTCCGTACAAATATTTGGGGAGACCATTTTTGATGCGGCAGATTTCTTAGTTAGTAATATATTAATGCCACTTGGGGCACTTCTCATTTCTATTTTTGTTCCAATGAAACTCAGCAAAGAAAAGCTGTTTGAGGAATTAGCATTAGGTTCAAAACTTAGTAATAAAATCTTTATCTCTTGGTATTTCCTATTAAAATATATAGCTCCAATAGTAATTATCTTTGTCTTCTTGGATGCATTAGGATTGTTTAAAAATTAAGAAAAGGCGTTCAAATATTTGAGTTTGAACGCCTTTTCTGCCTTTGAAGAATGAGTTTTCTGAGCTAGAAAAATTTATTAGAATGGTTGCCATTTTAATTGTTGTGCTTCTTGAAACCTTCTTTCAACCTCTTTCCAGTTCACAATATTCCACCAATTATCGATATATTTCTTCCTTTCATTTTTATATTGTAAGTAATAAGCATGTTCCCATACGTCTAAAACTAATAGTGGAACAACATCCCACTGACTTAGGTTTTGATGCTTTTCTGCTTGGAGTATTTCTAGTCTTCTTGAACGAGGAGACCATACTAAAATTGTCCAACCCACCGCTTCAACATTATGTGCAGCTGCTGAAAAATGGGTCTTGAATTTTTCAAAACTACCAAATGTATCGATAATTTCCCTCAATACGATTCCTTTTGGACTCTTTTCACTAGTAGGACTCATAATACTCCAGAAAATGGTGTGTAAGTAATGCCCAGCTCCATGAAAGGCTGCTTCTCGTTCCCAGTGTTTGATAAGGTCGTATTGATTATGATCTCTAGCTTTTTGCATTTCTATTTCGGCCTTATTCAGACCGTCTACATAACTTTGATGATGTTTATCATGATGAAGTCTCATTATTTCTCGATCAATATAAGGTTCTAATGCATCATACTCATATGGAAGAGGGGGTAGTGTGTGTTTACCAATCGGAACAGTAGTTGAGCGTTGTGACATAAGGGAAGTGTTGTCTTCTATAGATTTATTCTGAAAATAGGATTCTAAGCGATGATATAATTCACTTGCACGTTGTGAGAGCACCTTATTATCAATCTCTTTTTCTTGAAGAATAGCTTCTTTAAGATTTATTACCTCATGTTTCCACTCATTTAGGTCTCTTAAATCGTGATTATGTAGGAGTGTCTCTAAAGAGAGTTCGTAACTATCAAGAATTTCCTCACACCAATTTAAGATTTGTTTTTGAAAATCTACTGTCACCTTAATCCCTCCTAAAATAAAATCATTAGTAACTATATGCAGTAGGATTATTGTTATTGATATAATTTTTTTAAATAATGGGAAAACGTGAGTAACGGGTAGATGTGATTGTAACTATGATAAGTAATATAGAATTGTCCCGGTAAACCAATTCCAGTTGGGTAATGTAATGCGTGTTGCTTAAAGTTTTTATTTAATAAGTGTGTAATTCCCTTTTTAACAGAGGGAGTATCATTTAAGTTGGCTTGTATTAATGCGTCAAGTGCCCACGCTGTTTGTGAAGGTGTACTGAATGTTAGTGGCGTATACTCTTTCCTTTCACAACTTTTACAGGATTCTCCCCATCCACCGTTTTCTAATTGAATTTGCTGTAACCATTTTGTAGCTTTTTGGATAACGGGAGAAGTTGCTGGTACACCAACTGCGATTAATCCAGTTATTGCTGCCCATGTTCCATATATATAGCACACACCCCATCTACCGTACCAGGAGCCAATTTTTCTCTTGGTTTGCAATTAACCAGTTTACAGCTGCTTGAATTTGAGGATGTTGGGATGTTAATCCTGCGAAGTTACCTAGGAACTCTAATGTTATTCCAGTTAAATCAGGCGTTGAAGGATCAATAGCAGCGTCGATTGCGTTTTCTAATGGAAGTAAGGCCAATAGCTTTAAGTCAGTGTTCTTTTCAAAAGCAGCCCATCCACCATCTTGATTTTGCATGGATAATAAATAGGTAACACCTCGGTACCAAGCTTCTTGAGATTTTCTATTTGTCATTGCATGTTTAGTCAGAGCTCTTAAAGCTGCTGACGTATCATCATTATCAGGATTAAGTGAATTGTTATCAGAAAATCCAAAGCCTCCGGGTTTAGTGGAAGGGTTATGTATAGACCAATCACCATACTTTTTATGTTGTTTTGAAAGAATGTACGTAACGGAAGAATGAATCATGTGGTCGTAGGATGTCGTGTTAGCTATGACTCCAGTTACTTCCTGTACTGCATAACTTATAAGTGCTGTATCCCAAACAGTAGAAGTTGAATTTTCTAAATGAGTTCCATTACAAGTATCATTTAATAAGTTTTTAAGTCCTTTTATAGCATTTTTAATAATAGGAGTATTTCTATGATAACCAAGAGAAAGAAGTGCATAGATCATGAATATAGTTGCACTGGCATAGCTATACAAAGTTCCATCATCCTCAATACGCTCTAATAAGCACTTCTCAGCTCGATAATAACCTAAGCGGTGTAAATAAGATGGCCATTGAACAAGCTTTTTCATTTCATGAGTGAGAGTAGCTCTATTATTGGAATTAGCAGCTAAGTCCCAATGGTCGATAGAAGCATCTCTAAGGGTATTTCTCTTAAAAGGGTTGATAGGAGTATATTTGGAAGTAATGGAGAATTTTTTATTAGCAGGTATCATCATTGAGATGAAGTGAATTCTGGCATATGTACTTAGTTGATAGAAATTAAGTGGAAATGATTGTGGAATTAGGAGAAATGTCATTGGAATATAGAAAAGTGAAGGCCATGGATATAAACCATTCACCGCAAGAAACCATTTCGTCATAAAATGTGTTTTTGATAAGCCGCCTTTTTTCTCAATATATTGTTTTGCTAGTTGCATGTTACGGTTATCTGATGTGTAATATCCAGAATATAATAGGGCGAAGTAAGCTTGAACTGTAGCGGATAAGTTTCCATCGCTTTCATCAGAATATGCTCTCCATGCACCACTTGGTGTTTGATTAGTAACGATTCTTTTTGTCAATGCTTTAATCATTTCTTCTTCATTTTCAATTGCTAAAGAACGAATAGTTATAATCATACATGCATCTGTTAAAAATCCGCCTTCAAAGCAAAAGTGCCAACTACCATCCTGTAACTGATTTTCTTTTAAGAAATTTAGTCTATGAGTAAGTTCAATAAGTAGCTTATTGTTATCAACCATCCGCATATCACCTCATACTAACATTATGCTGAAGGACTTCATGTTATGAAAGTGGAAAAAACAGGAATACCTTAAAAGTCCTTTCTTTACGTAAGAACAACTACCTACTATATATAATGAAAGACGACAAGGTTCAAAAGCAGGAAGGTGGAAGGTTATATTAATTCCATGAACTTGGATGAAAATGACTCTCCCAAAAAAACAGAGTGACAATAGGGAATTTTAGGTATATTCTAAATTTATTACGTCATGAAGGAAGGAATGAAATGTTTAAAGAGAGTAAACAGTTAAATCCAATTACAATCAACATCATTGTAGGGACGTTATTCGGTCGTTTAGCTACGTCAATGTGCCTTCCCTTTCTAGCAATCTATTTAACTCAGGTAAAGAATGTCACTCCTGCAACTGCCGGTGCAATTATTGCTAGTAGCTCTTTAGTGGGAATAGGCGCAAGCTTTTATGGAGGATACCTTTCTGATCGTTTCGGTCGAAAACCTGTTTTATTAGTTTCAATCTTTATTTGGGCTTTAGTTTTTGTGGGCTTTTCATTTGTTGATTCCATTCTTGGTTTTTTCTTGATGAATTCATTAAATGGGTTGTGCAGAGCTGTATTTGAACCTACATCAAGAGCTATGCTTTCTGATTTAACAGATGAAAAGAATCGTCTTATGATCTTTAACTTACGGTATACGGCAATTAATGTAGGTGTTACGTTTGGTCCATTAATCGGATTAAAGGTAGGAGCTTCGGGAACGACGGTACCTTTTATATTTGCCGGTGTTATTTATGTAGTTTACGGATTGGTTCTAAGCTATTTATTATCGAAAAAGAAATTACCTGTTCAATCCATTGTGAAAGAACGAGTTCAGCTAATGGATGCTATAATTGTTATAAAGAAGGATAAGGTATTCCTCTTTTCAATCATTGGATTAATTCTGTGTATTACCGGCTATTCTCAGTTTTCATCTACTTTACCACAATATTTTTCAAGCTCTGAAGCATTTAAAGAGGGAGTAGAAATATTTTCTTACCTTCTAACCTTAAACGCCATCACTGTTATCGTTCTACAATATCCTTTAATGAGGGTAGGGAAGAAATATTCTCCGTTACTTTCTATTATTTTAGGAAATCTTGTCATAAGTGTTGGGTTGTTAGGATTTGCTTTATTTACTACTTTTCCAATATTAATCATTATGATGGTTATTTTTACAATTGGTGAAATTCTGATGTTTGCTATGACTGATATGCTTATCGATCAACTAGCAAATGAAGAAATAAAAGGTACATACTTTGGTGCAATGGGCTTTACCCAGCTCGGAAATGTATTTGGTCCTTGGCTAGGTGGAGTATTACTTGACAGCTTTGGAGCAAATCAACCGATGGTAGTATTTGGATCACTTGCCATCATTACGTTAATTGGTGTTCCCATTCTTTTATATGTTAAGTTTTTAATGAAGGGGAAGTTGCTATCAAGTCGAGCTATGGTCTAGCTGCTTTCTAATTCCTCATTGGCTTTTTATTTGATTTTAGTTAAAATATGAATAGAAAAGAAAGGTGGATAAAAATGATACATAAAACATGGCATAAAACAACACCTGTAAAAAAGGTGAAATGCGTTCATACTAATGCAGCTAAATATATGGTAAACCGTGCATTAAGTGAAGGGAAAGAATATGATGTTCAAAACGAAACAGAAGAATTTTATTTTGTAATTGATAACACTGGAAAAGTTGGCGGTTATTATAAGGAATATTTTGAAGCCATTTCTTAAATGTCTTCCGATAGAATATACTCCGATTTGACGAAAGTGTTCAGGAATAGAAGAGGAATACCCTTTTCTATTCTTTTTCTAATCTTCGAGGTTATTTCCTCTTATCTTCTAATACGCAAAAGTAAACTAATAACGAACTAAAAGACGATCTTCTATTCAAATACAATGACATATTGGGTAGCAAACTTACTAAATTACAGGAACTCAGAGTAGTAATTGTTATTTTTGATTGTTTTTATAATTGATAATGATAATATAAGCAAAGGAGGTCCATTTTGATTTCAAAAGTGAAAGTAGTTCTTCACCCCGTTAGATTAAAGATTGTGCAATCTCTTATTGGAAAAAAAGAGCTAAATGTACAACTATTATCTTCAAAATTACCTGATGTACCTCAAGCTACGTTATATAGACACTTAAATAAACTACTAGAAGCAGAAATTATTAAAGTTGTAAAAGAAAATCAAATCAGAGGGACAGTAGAAAAATTTTATAGTTTAGTTGATCAGCAAGTGATAAATCAAGATGATCTTCACAAGCTTAGCCGTGACGAGCATCTTCAGTTGTTTCTAACCTTCATGACTCACTTACTAGCAAAGTATGAGAGTTATTTGAATCAAGAAGAAATTGATTTATTTAAAGATGGAGTAGTCTATAGAGAAGCCATTGCCTACCTGTCAGATGATGAATTTAATGAATTTGTTGAAGATTTATCCATTATCATGAAGAAAGTAATGGACAAGAAGCCAAGTAATGAAAGAAAAGCAAGACATATTGCAAGTATATTTATACCAGAGTCAAAAGGAACATAGGAGTAAGCTAAAGTTTACCATTATTTACGACAAAGATTAATGGACTGGAGATACTAAAAAAAGGAATTTTACATTGTCATATATGTTATAAATAAAGGAGAAAAGATTCATGAGAGAAAATGTTGAGATTAGAGATGCTATAATGGAAGACTTGGATCGGATTGTCGAAATATATAACACGTCAATTCCAGGGCAGTTAGCAACTGCAGATTTAGAGGAAATAACAGTTGAAAGTAGAATTCCATGGTTTCAAGATCATAATACGCATCATAGACCGTTATGGGTACTTTGCCAAAACAGTGAAATCGTAGGTTGGTTAAGTTTTCAGTCCTTTTATGGTCGACCAGCTTATAATGCTACC
Source organism: Bacillus weihaiensis (assembly GCF_001889165.1). GTDB lineage: Bacteria > Bacillota > Bacilli > Bacillales > Bacillaceae > Metabacillus > Metabacillus weihaiensis. The sequence goes on from NZ_CP016020.1 coordinate 1,759,168, forward strand.
GCTGAAGTGAGCATTTATATTCACCCAGACGTCCACGGTAAAGGGTATGCAAGGGTCTTACTAGAAAAAGCAATGAATGAGTGTCCGAATCTTAAAATAAAAACTTTATTAGCCTTCGTGTTCGGACATAATATTCCTAGTATCTCTTTATTTAAGAAATATGAATTCAATGAATGGGCTCATCTTCCGAAAATTGCGGACATGGATGGTGTTGAAAGAGACTTAATCATTTTAGGAAAAAGAATCGTTGAATAATATAGGTAGAAGAAAAAGGTAGTCTTTACAATCTGGGACTCCTTCTTTTTTTTGTTATAGCTTAAGAAATGACAGAATTCATAGTTTTTGGATGAGTACTTCAATTAGGGTTCAGTAGTCAGTTTTCTTTATGGAAAATTCTAGCCCGCGAAACACAGAACGTAAAAAAACTTTGTGCTGCATTGGGTCATAAACCAATTTATGTAGCAAATGAAATCGTGAATAAAATATACTTTTGTAAACAATACTTTAAACGAGTTAGACCGTTTTAAATGTAGTAGAGGTAGAGGTGAAGTGATTGAATAACATGCTATTAACACATAACGATTTAGATGGAATAAGCTGTGGGATTCTTGCAAAGACTGCTTTTAAGGAAGATGTAGAAGTGCAGTACCACTCAGTAAATAGTTTAGACTATGCTGTAGAAAAGTTTTTACAAATCCACAGTGAGGGAAACTTCGATAGAACGAAATTATACATAACAGATTTATCTGTTCATCAAGAAAATGCAAAAAGATTAAATGAATATGTGAAAAAAGGTGGTCAAGTCATATTAATTGATCATCATAAGTCCGCTTTACATTTAAATAATTATAGTTGGGCAAGTGTCTCAGTAGAAGAACCGAATGGAGGTTTAGCATCTGCAACCTCGTTATTTTATGAGTATCTTATTAAGTCTAAAGCGTTAGAATCGAGCAAAATTCTTGATGAATATGTTGAATTAGTTCGTCAATATGATACTTGGGAATGGGAAAAAAATAATAATAGTCAAGCAAAACAATTAAATGATTTATTATTTTTACAATCAATAGAGGAATTCGAAGAATCAATATCTAAAAGAATACACGACCAAGAACGTTTCACATTTAGTGACTTCGAAGTGAAATTGTTAGAAATGGAAGAAAATAAACGAGACCGCTATATTCGAAAAAAGAAACGAGAGACTATACAAGTAAATATCACAGATGCTTGTGTGGGCGTTGTTTATGCTGAAGCTTACCACTCTGAGCTGGGAAATGAATTAGGTAAAGAATATTCTCATTTGGATGCGATTGTCATCTTAAACATGGGGAATAGAAAGGTAAGTTTTAGGACGATACACGACGATGTTGATGTGTCAGAAATAGCAGCTACATTTGGCGGAGGAGGTCATGCAAAGGCGGCTGGTTGTTCCTTAACAAAGGAAGCATACAAACAATTTGTGGAGAAAACGTTTCTGCTTAAACCATTAAGGGTAGATGCTACTCATAATGAATTAAATCAAAAAACAAATTGTACTCACTATCAAAATAATGAAAAAGATCAATTCTTTCTTTATCACTCAGATACAGGAAAATGGATAATTGAAAAAAATCACAAAGAGTTAGAAGACCATTTTGAAACAAGAGAGCTTGCAGAGAGATTTATTAAGCGGTCTTATTCCGCCAACTTATCAAAAGATGAACATCTTATAAATTATTTGTATGATTCCTATAATAGAAATAAAATGTAGTGAACAAAAAAGAGGGGTGCTGAATGCTGTTTTTAGTATGGAGTAGTACTTCTTTTTTTAAGGTTGTTCTTTGATTGATGGTAACGGTAAAATGTGATAGAAGCATCCATTCAAAAAAATTCGGTTCCTCTGGAGGAGGAACCGAAAACCAAAACCCTTCTTTATTCCTTATCGGTATTCTTCGTGAACTGATGTATATGCTTAAATAGATATAAAAGGTTAAGGAAAGAGCCTCTTTATAAGCTAAAAAACGTGTTATGCACTTGTTTCAATTTTCTCCTCTATGTCTGATTGGTGAACTAGTATCACATCATCAATGAATGAATCTACTTTTTTTAGTTCAACATATCCACTTGAATATGTATAAAACAGTTCATATAGCTCCTTATTGTAAATGACATACCTCATTACTAATCACCATTGCCTTTCTTTTAAGTAATCTTTTATTCAATACCCTTTTCTTTTTACATTCAAACTAGTTTTTTAGGCTTATTTTTTTTAATTTAGTCTACAACTAGATAAGCAACCATTGGAGGAATTGCATGTCCTTGGTGCGTATGTGTATCACAAATAAGACGGTAAGTGCCTTCCTCTTTAAAATGAAGAGGAATGATTGTCTCTTCTCCTTTTTTCACCACTCCTTTAATGTCGGTTCCTTCTATATAGAATGGATGTTCTTCACCATTTACGCCATAAATTGATAAGGTAACATTCTCGTCTTTAGGTATTAAAATAGTTCCAGGGTCCCACCGGTAGGCTTCTATCTTTTTCCCATCAGATAATGTGGATGAAAATTCACCAGTAACCATATTAATGACAAGACGATTGGGTTCTTCTTTGTTCGCACTAAAAGTAGGTAACGACTGATTGTTAACTAAATAAAAACTTCCGACCAAAATGACAAATAAACAAATAAGTAACCATTTTCGTTTAATGATAATAAATCGCATATTCATTCCTCCCACGAAAACTTGTCTATATGATTACTATGTAGGAGATAGAGAAAATAGGTCTAATTAAGGTGAATTTTTTTAATCATTCTAAATTTTTAAGAAAACTACATACTATGATTCTACTTATGCGATACATAAACTGACTGAAATTTGTAGATAGGTTAGGAGGGAATTGAAAAAAAAGTTCAGCGAAAAACACTACTAGATCTAAATGTAACCTGATAGTATGCAAAATTAGCTATCAGGCTATAAGATAAGCAGAAGGCGACGTTGATTCTAGATCTAGACATTAAAGCAACGTACAAAATAAAAAAACGATAGCCAAACTTACACTTACTAGTTTGGCTACCGTTGGTCTAATATGACTGAAAGATAAAAATCTAAATAATTAGGTTAGTTGATATTCTTGTGGGTTCGTTACGATTAATAAAACTTTTCCTTCGTCCAGTTTTTCTTCATATAATTCGGCTTCGTTATTTGAAAAACCAATTTCTTCTAATTGATTTCTTAATTCGTCACCTTTCTTACTAAAGAAATTTCCCACAGCACTACCTACCCCTGTTTCTTCAACACCAATAATGTTAGTGTCAGCTTTATTGGAAATTCTTTCTGTTCTCTCATCATCATGCGTTAGAACATATACATCTTTAGGTTGTACCCCACTACTTTTTAGATGGTTTATTGCTTGCTCTAGTTTTTCTTCATTTTGAAATTCTTCAACATATGGTTTCATTGTTGCTTCCTCCTTTAAGTAAGATAGTATTCTATTACACGAATTAGACAGTTTAAAACATATAATCTCTTTTTATAACGTTTTTAGTCATTTTTTCCTAAATTTAGACAAATGTGTTTGGATGACAAGAAAGGTGGTATAAAAGCCAATGTACAACAAAAAATTGAAGGAGGAATTAATCATGACAAGCGAAAATAACAAAATTAGTAGAGAAGAAGCAGGCAGAAAAGGCGGAGAAAAAACAGCAAGAGAGCATGATAAGGAATTCTATCAAGAGATTGGCCAAAAGGGCGGAGAAAAAACAGCAAGAGAGCATGACAAGGAATTTTACCAAGAGATTGGTCAAAAGGGTGGAGAAAAAACAGCAAGAGAGCATGATAAGGAGTACTATCAGGAAATTGGCCAAAAAGGTGGAGAAAAAACAGCAAGAGAGCACGATAAAGAATTCTATCAAGAGATTGGCCAAAAGGGCGGGGAAAAGACAGCAAGAGAGCATGACAAGGAATTTTATCAAGAGATCGGTCAGAAGGGCGGACGTCAGTCCAGTTCTAACAATTAATGAGGTAAGTAAGAAGATATCCTGTAAGTTTGTAATTTACTCTTTCTTTTTAAATAGAAAAATGTTATAGTAATAAAGCGATGAGCTGAATTGTGTAAGTCGATAGACATACCTTTATGGTTAAATGTACGATGTGGCGTGCAGTCTATCGCCTCAATATACGCAAAGGACGTCTTTTAGACGTCCTTTTTATATGTCATTATTTATAAAAGGCTAAATAACTTTATCAATCCAATACATAAGGAGCTTTTCAATGAAATCTTCTATTTTATTTATCGGTGCCGGTAGAATGGCAGAGGCTATTATTTCAGGTCTGACAAAGGAAAATAAATTTCAGCAAATTTATGTATCAAATAAATCGAGACCAGTAAGATTAAAAGAACTTGCAGACAGTTATCAAGTTGTTCCGACAGAGAATTGGAAAGAGAAGATTGATTCTGTACAAGTGATTGTTTTGGCGATGCCACCAAGTGAACATGATTCTATATTGAATGAATTACAGCCCCTAATAACCAATCAATTTGTCGTAACAATTGCTGCTGGAATTGGACCAACCTATTTAGAAGAACGTCTTCCTAAAGGTACAGCTGTAGGGTGGATTATGCCAAATACAGCAGCAGAAGTTGGCTATTCTATTTCTCTATTCACATATGGTCAGGTGGTAGTAGAAGAAAATAAGCAGCAAATGAAAAACTTACTGGATGCAATAGGTAAATCACATTATTGTTCAGAAGAGGAAGTCCATCAATTAACGGCAATTACTGGAAGTGCTCCAGCCTTTTTATATGCATTTACAGAGGCATTAACCACCATGTCTGAAAAATTAGGAGTTCAACATGAGGTTGCCAGGAAATTAGTGACAGAAATGATTATTGGTTCTTCTGAGATGCTGAAAACAGAGAAAACCGCTAGTGATTTAAGAGAACAAGTAACGACACCAGGGGGTGCAACTGCTGAGGGATTGAAGGTTTTAAAAGAGGGTAATTTTGAGACACTTATTCATCAGGCAATTATTGCTACAAACAAGAAAGCCAGAGGAGAATAGCACCTAAACTTTATTGAAAATTCCCTAATTAAGGAAAAAGGTACTTGATTAGGGAAGGAAAAGTAGTAACCAGTATCATTTTATTGAATTTCTTTCATATGCTTGTTGTTTTTTACGAAAACCGCTTATAACTAAATAAAATTGATAGCTTTTTCTTATTCTTTCAATCAAAGTAATAGGAATGGAGAATGGATGTAACTTATATAAAGGAAAGTATAATAAAGTATAAATTCTTTTAAGATGCCTCCACTTAGGACATTTATAAGGTTTTAAAAAATCAGAAACATCGACTATATAACCATGTCCATTTAACATTATGACATTTTTTCCATGAATATCAGTAGGATTTAGACCTTGTTTAGTTGCGTACTTTATAGCATCATCAACATCGCCTAGAACAGATTTTGGAATAAAGATTCCTTCAATAAATGCTTGGTATAAAGTAACTCCTTCTAGTCTCTCTAGTACTAAATAGCGAGATCCAAATGTATAAAGCATAGAGAAGGATTTGTGATAACCTAATTTTTTGTACACCTTCACTTCCTCTTCTATACCTTTTTTGTTTTCTGCATATATCTTAACCACTTTGTTAGGTAACGACGGGTGGGTGAAAACTGCGGCAAAATTCCCTCTTCCTATTAACTCCCAACCTCTTGGTATATTCTTTACAACTACAGGATCATAGGGTTCAACACTAATAATGGAAACTTTATCTATAATTTCTTCTTTAATCCAATCCATCTTACACCTCTGATTTAATCCGACAATGGTATATGGTAATTTTAGTAATGATCGTATATATTTTCATGTTAATCGTACTAGTTGAATGAGGTTGGGTCAAAACTCAATAACTTTTTTAAAAGACGATCGATTATCGTTTGACACGTTGTTTCTTATTAATAAGTTGTGGTGGAAAGACAAGTCCGTTCCATTCCGTTGCATCCACTTGCTTTCCGCGGGGACAAATGAACTGCTTTTTCCTAGGGAGGAAGCTTTAGCCTCCTCGGCTACGCCTGTGGGGTCTCATCCTTTCCTCTACCTCCCGCTGGAGTCAAGTGTCTTTTGGCTCCATTACACTAGCGATTAATAATCGAATGCATAAACAAGAAATGTAGTGTCAAAGAATAAAAACCGAACGATATGGGAGATTTTCATTGGAAAATCACCTGATAGTTCGGGTTTCTCATTAACTAAAAACACTTATGTCCCAGCTTCTTTTTCTAGGGTAACAAATTTTGTTGAAAATCAGATCTTCCTAGGTCGGTCATGGAGCCACGTCGCGTACCTGTCCCCAAAAACTCCTTTTGACAAACTTTCGACAGGAGTCTCATGCTTTCACTTTAATTAACAAAGTGACATAAATCAATATAAAGCTTAAACATCACCGAAAATTTAATTTTACATCAATTGATATAGTACGTAAACGTTTTTTAGATGGGTATTTTCTTAAGCTTTGTTGCTATTTAGTATTCATTTCAAAAAATATAATCATCATTCATACCTACTACCAGGGTTAGTAAGAAAGAAATGAGATACTCTTCCTTTATAAACAGAAAAATCTTGTAACCAGGGATAAATCATGTGATGTTTTAGGAAAGTAACAATCTATGCGAAAACAGCCTTTTAGAATGAAAGGAACTAGGATAGGAGAGGTAATCAATATATAATTCTCAATGTTAGAATTGATTGGTATAGCTATCATCTAGTTTAGATAGATTCATTAAAAATGAAAGGAAGTTAACAGCTGCTTTTATAAAGGGATCTTGATGGAATTGAGGCTAGAGGATTATCTTTCTCTATTTAGAGCATGTCTTATGATTAAACCGCATTAAAGTTACGTAAACAGCCAAACTAAAAACCCATGCGTATAAGGATCATGGGTTTTTAAAATATGCTTATATGAAATTATTCCTTTTTAAGATGAACTGCCGAAAAATTTTCAAGCACTGGTAGGGTTTTTTCTTCCTCAACCATGCTATGTCCACAAAGTGGGCAGTCTGGATTTTCGTCGGATTTAAAGTTATCACGCATCCAACCATTACAGTTCTCAGAACCACAAGCCCATATCTTTAAATTGACTTCTGGTGGTTTTTCAACTTGTTGTTGAAATCTCATTTAAACACATCCTTCAGTAAGGAGATTTACTACTATATTCATTATACACCTTTTTACTAACAATATGTATAATTGTTAACAAATTCCTAAAATTCGAGGGTTTTTTTATAGCGAAAAAAGGAAAGTACCACGTAAATATTCTCAATACTTTATCTTAATCGTCTTTATATTTCTTTTAGCTCTGAAATCAAGACCTGTGTTCGTTCCTCGAGTGGTCCTCTTAGATGACAAGTAACCATTTGTTGGTCTTCATGTAACTCATCAATCCAAATAGAACTTCCATTATACATAACTTTAATATCTGCAGATGAAGATAAAATTTGTTTAACTCGATTAATATCCATGTACATAACCTCCAATAAACGTAAGTGAAATTTGTAAATCATAATCATTATATCTTTGACAAAAATCGGTAAAATTATGCATTTTGTATAAAAAGTTATGATTTGTAAACGAAACATGCTACTAAAGAATAGAAATCAACTCAAAAACAAACCTTATAAATAGAAAAAGAAGGAAAAGGTGGTAAAGTGACAATGGATTATAGTCTGATTTGGAAAGCAGTTCTTATTGTATTAGGAGGAACCATCTTATTAAGAATCGCAGGAAGAAAGTCAATTTCACAAATGACACTTGCTCAAGTTGTCATTATGATTGGATTAGGCTCTTTATTAGTGCAACCAATTGTAGGAAAGAATGTATGGAGTACAATAGTAGTTGGCTTAACACTAGTTTTAACATTAGTTTTTGTAGAATATGTTCAAATTAAATCTGATAAAGTAGAGAAATTCATTTCAGGAAAAGCGAAAACAGTTATTCAGAACGGTCAGTTACAAGAGGATCAATTGAAAAAGTTAAGAATATCAGTTGATTTATTAGAAATGAAGCTAAGACAAGCGAATGTTACAAAAATTGAAGACGTTAAATATGCAACACTGGAACCAAATGGACAAATAGGGTTTGAATTGAAGGATCAGAAAAAACCTGTAACAAAAGAGGATTTAACACTTATCAACCAGGATCTGCAAATGATTAAACAAGCACTACAGCTGCTTCCTACAACTCAATATTCACAAAGTCAGATCGAACAGCCATCACTTTTCACCGAGGTAAGTAAGAATAAACATCAGGTTGAACCACCTGAATATTTAAAATGAATTGCTTAAAACATTTTCGTATGGATTTTGGCATCAAGAAAGCTAAATGTGGAGTCAATAATAGTCAGTTATATGTGACTGACTGTTATTCACTCCTTTTTTGGGTAAACCGTTTCTTATAGCTAATACTTTTCTTTTATATTAATAGTCTATTAACCTACACAAAAGTAAATGACTCCTTTTGAATTAAAATGTATGCGTTTACATAATAGACTCTATGATCAAAATATCACTTTTCCATTTTTGTCTATCACCTTAGAAAAACAAAATCATAAGTTGTAAATGTACTAAAAACTATGAGTGAAAAAAGCTCATAGAATAATCCTGTATAAAAGGAGGTGCAGAGATTTGGTTCAAAAGAAAGGGGATTGGAAAAAAGAATTTGAAGAAGCGGAAAAACTCCATAACAAAGCAATAAAAGGAGATAAAGAAGCAGCTAAGAAGGCCTATACTATTTTAAAACAAATCAAGCAAGTTTCTCTAAATGATTCTAAAGTAGAAGCATTATATGGAAGTTCTTCTGCACTTGTTGCTAGAGACCAGATGGATTTGATTGAGAAAACGAATTTAGCTAAAAGAGGTTTGAAGTCTTTAGATAAAGCTGTGGCAACAGAACCCAAAAACATAGATTTTCGAATTTTAAGAGGGAATGTTGCTTTCCGTTTACCTGAAATGTATTTTAAGCGAACCAAAACAGCTATTGAAGATTTTGAATTTCTGATTAAAGAATATGAGTCGAAAAAAACAAACTTGAATAGTGAACAGTATTATGAGTTCTTACTAAATCTTGGAACTTCCTACAATACACTTGGTAAAAGTAATGAGGCCGAAAAGGTTTGGAATAAATTAGTGAAAATGAATCCTAGCTTTAAACCAATCATTGAAAATGTGAAACGAAATGGGGGTGAGTAATGTGAGTATGAAGAAACGAGAAAAACTATTGGCTACCTTAGCTAAACGTAATCCTTATATCAATAATGCTATTTTACAAAGTGAATCACGTTCTAAGAGAAAAACAAAAGGAAAAGAAGAAAATATAGACACAAGAGTAAAAGAACAAGATACGAAATCTATGAAGAAAGCAAAAGTGGATGTAACCAATAAAAGTCTAGAAAAGGTAGGAAAAGAAGAAAAAGGTAGTCAATCACTACAATTAATTGAAGCAATTAAAGACCATGATGCTGGAATAAAAGGCGATAAAATTGCAGTGAAAAAAGCTTATACGATGTTGAAAAAGCTTTATTCCGAACAAAAAGCAAACTTAGAAATCCGAGCTTACCTAGGTAGTGCTGCAACTTTATTAGGAAGAGATGCGCATAGTGTAACAGACAAAATGAAGTATGCATTAGAGGGATTAAAGCATTTAGATGAAGTAGTAGAAAAAAAATCGGATTTTTTCTTAGCTAGATTTCTAAGAGGGCATGTAGCATACCGATTACCAGATATGTATTTTCAAAGAATGACTACAGCAATTGAAGATTTCACCTATATAGTAAATGAATATGACCAGAACGCTAAGCTGTTAACCGAGGAAGAATATGTAGAAATCTTAAAAAACTTGGTTGATTTGTTTAAACGTACTAACGATCTTGAGAAATCATCGTTTTATCAAGAAAAATTAAAGCAACTCAAAAAAGCAACTCAACCTTTGGTAGCTATAGCTAATGATGAAAAACAAGAAAAACAGTATCAAGGCTCTGATCTAGAAAATGAGGGAATGAACGAGGAAGCAAGTGAGTTTTATGAAAGGGCATTAAAAGGTACTTCCGAAGATGTTAAAAAAGCTATTTCATTCTTTGAAGTATTTGTTCTGACAAATTCAGCTCCTGAAGTCGAAATGTATTTAATAGACTTGCAATCCATGCAAGCAAGAGACTCAATTAACACGTATGAAATGTTCGGTTCAGCAATTAAATCAATGAAGGCAATGGATAGTCTAATTCAAGAGCACCCTGAGAATCTTGAATTGAAAATCATTCGAGCAAGACATAGCTTACGTCTTCCAGAATTATTTTTCCGTCGAGCGGCAATTGCAATGAGAGATATCGAATCACTTTTAAAAGATGAGGGATTCCTAAAGCAAAAAGGCGATGAAACAAAATATCAACTGATGTATGAATTGGGTCTTGCGTATGAAATGTTAGATATGACTGAAGAGGCATTAGGTGCATGGAATCAACTAAGCAAGTTACGACCAGGTTCTTATTGGCAGGCAAAAATAGATGAAAAGAAAGATGTTTATTCATATAAGGAAATCGATTTAAGAACTTTAACAGTTGCAACACCTGAAAAACTGTATGAAAAAGCGAAAGAAATGCACAAATATGGAGCAAAAGGCAGCAAAGTAGCAGCGAGACAAAGTCTCAAGGCATGGGAAAAAGCAAAAGAGGCTAACCCAGAGTGTGAAATTGCAGCAACGTACTATGCAGCATCTGTTGCTTTACAAGGAAGGTTCGCAAGTGATCCACAAGATATGTTCAAAGATACGATTCAAGGTTTAAAACTATTAAAAACTTGCATCACAACTGATAATCCTGAGTTGAAATTTTTAAGAGGAATGATTTATTCTGCTATGCCAGAAGGATTTTTCCACACGAGTGATAAAGCAATGAAGGATTTAAAATCTGTTAAAGCAGCGTATGAACAAGAAGGAGAAAATTGTTCTATCACGAGGGAACAATACCTACAACTTCTTTACGAGCTAGGACTTTTGTATCAAAGAAATAGTTTTCATGATAAAGCAGAAAAAACATGGAAGCAGCTACTAAAAGAAGAACCTAATTCTCCTTATGCTATGCGATTAGAAAGTATGGATTTAACAGATTAAAACGTGAAACAGAGGTGAAACAATGATTATCGATGCACATGCACACTTATCAAATACCGATTATGGCGATACATCGACCTATCTTAAATTATTGAAAGAAGCTGGGATTGATCAAGGTGTTGCAGTACCAGGAGCAATGCTTGATGTACGTAAAATGACAGATTATATCACGGGTCGTGCAAAGCCGGAAAAACCCATCCCTGATAATAAATATGTTGAAAATGCCTTTAAGGCAAATAGCAATATTCACGGATTTATTTGTATTAATCCCCATGATAAAGATGTTGAGCAGCAACTTTTAAAAGCAAAGAGAGCTGGGTTTAAAGGGTTAAAGCTATCACCTATGTCCCATCAATTTTCGTTCTCTTCAAAAGGAATAGCAGCATTGGCTTCACTTTGCGGGGAATATGGGTTTCCTTTTTACACTCATGTTGTATATAGCCCAGGAGCTTCAACAGCTAAGCTTGTTCAATTAGCCAAGCAAAATCCTAAAACAAATTTTATTATCGGTCATATGGGGTTTGGACCCGCCGATCAAGAAGCGTTAGAAGCGGCAAAAACAATGAATAATTTCTTTTTGGAAACATCAACTGGAAATTTCTTGCATATACAAGAGTCAGTAAAAAAAGCTGGTAGCTCAAAAGTAATCTTTGGTTCTGAATACCCGTTGTCACATCCTGCTATTGAATTAGAAAAAATTATGAAGCTAGAAATCTCTGATCGTGAACGGGAAGATGTTCTTAGTACCAATATTAAAAATCTATTATCTATTTAATCACTTGTTATTTCAAGACCTTTATATAATGTATTTAAGCATGTCTATTTAAGGTCTTTTAATATAAATGCTTTTTAAAATAATATAAAAACTAATAGGTTGGAAGGAGCTAGAAATTTATGCAACAGAAAGAAAGGCAAGTATGGTATGACGGAAGAGGAGTTTCAGTAGAGAACATGGATGTGTGGGAATTAATTAATCATTCTCCAATTGATAAGGTATTAGTTTCTTTACAACAACGTAAAGAAGGATATTTCCCCCAAAAAATGACTTTTATCACAGAGGTAAACAATGTAAATGAATTAGAGAATGTGCCTGAAGAGGATGTTGTCTTTTCAGATAGTGAAGAAATTTTAGCAGAAGCTAAAAAGCGAGGTCACCAGACTTGTATTTTCTATTCCGTTGATAATAGAGAAATGCTTGAGCGTTGTTCAAGAGAAGCTGCTGAATACAATTTTGCAGCTGTGGATTTTGATCTACCAACGAATATTCCGCTTGAATTAATTATTGCAAGATTAGAAGAGAGCAACACAATCTTATTACGTGCTGTTAATACGGCAATTGATACTGAGATTGCATATGGAACATTAGAAAAAGGTAGTGACGGGGTATTGTTCGCAACAAAAAATGTAGATGAGGTTAAACGTTTAACTGAATTTATGTCGAAGCAAGCTCTTCCAAATTTAGATCTCCAACCTATGGTAGTAACAGAAGTTGTGCATGCAGGTATGGGAGTTCGTGCATGTGTTGATACCACTGGCATTATGAAGCAAGACGAAGGAATGATTATCGGGTCTACTTCTGGTGGAGGAGTATTTGTTTGCTCGGAAACTCACTATTTACCATATATGAATTTAAGACCTTTCCGTGTTAATGCTGGTGCTGTACATTCTTATGTGTGGCAGCCTGAGGATGCTGCAGAATATTTAAGTGATTTAAAAGCAGGAGATAAAGTACTATGTGTGAACACAAAAGGAGAAACGCGTGTTCTAACGGTTGGTCGTATTAAAACAGAGGTTAGACCAATGTTATTAATTAAAGGGAAAGTTGGAGAGCGTGAACTAAATGTAATCGTACAAGATGACTGGCATATCCGTATCATGAGTGCCGATGGAAAACCACGTAATGCTTCTACAATCCGTCCTGGAGATGAGTTATTAGCTTATACTTGTGAACCTGGTAGACACGTAGGAGTTAAAGTAAGCGAAACAATCATCGAGAGATAAAATAGGAGGAGTTACCATGTCGGGGAAAGATATTCGTCTTAAGAAGCTATACCACCATTCCGATAATCTATTAATTGTTCCGATGGATCATGGAATTACTATTGGACCTGTTACAGGTTTGGCAGAAATCAATCATACTGTGAATGCTGTGTTTGATGGTGGAGCAGATGCTGTTGTTGTTCACAAAGGACTTGTTCGCTATTTGACCGATTCCATTGGATCAAATAAAGGAGAATTAATCATCCATTTATCGGCTTCGACTGCTTTAGCACCAGAAACACAATCAACACGTAAAGAGGTTGTATCTTCGGTTGAACATTCAATCCGACTTGGTGCTACTGCCATATCTACACATGTTAATTTAGGCTCGCCATTTGAAGCAGATCAAATTAGAGATGTAGGACTTATAGCTGAAGAATGTGATAAATGGGGATTACCTCTTCTTGCAATGATGTATGTCCGCGATGGCTCAAAACAGCATGAATTTGATCCTGAAAGAATTCGACATGCAGCAAGAGTAGCAGAAGAACTTGGTGCAGATATCGTAAAAGTAAATTATAGTGGCTCTGAAGAAACCTTTAAGCAAGTTGTCTCTGGAGTGAAGATTCCTGTATTAATCGCAGGAGGAGAGCGATTAAATTCTACTAATGATATCTTGTCTATGATTGAGGATGCAGTAAATGCAGGTGCCAAAGGAATTTCAATTGGAAGAAATATTTTCCAAGATGAAAACCCAGGAAAGTTATGTGCAAGTATTAGGTCTATATTAGACCGTTAATGAGGTGATAAGGTGGATAATAATAAACTAAACGAAGCTGTAGGAAGCTTAAGTCAAAGAATTAAAGAGTTAAAAGCGAATGGAGCTTCAAGTGAAGAAATTCAAGCTGCAGTCTTTGAAATGATCGACAGTTTAGGAATCAATATCCCTCTAGATAAAATCTCTGAGAAGATGAAAGGGTTGGATAAATCAAATGGATAAGAAAGAGGTTAAACTGGCTGTTGCAACTTTAAGAGAACAAATTAGCACAGCACTAGATGGTGAAAATCAAGCGGAAGATATTAAAGAAGCAGTTTATAACATGCTAAAATCCTTTAATATTCAAATGCCATAATTACCAAGAGAGAGATTAAATTATTCAATCTCTCAGACTGTAGGCAAACTCGGGTAAACTCGGGCTTGCTTACAGTCTTTTTTATTTTGATCTGCTTTTTTTCAAATAAGTATTTATGAAATTGATTCAGATGATCATTTTAACCATTGTACCTTTTTACTTTCTTTTTAACACGTACCTTATAAAAGCTATGTATGTTTTTTTTTTGTAAAAGCAATACTAGTGTTGGTATGAAAACATTACTTATTTAGGAGTGAACATGATGATGAAAAAATTATTTATCTTTACCCTTCTTTTTCTATTACTTACACCAGTTGTTTCTCACGGGCAAATTAAAACGTTTAAAGAACCACCATTCGAATTTTATAAAGTTTCAAAAGGTGACACGTTTTGGTACATAGCTCAACGCTACGGTTTAGACTATAAAAGGTTAATGGAGCTTAATCCATCTATTGAACCAAGAAATATGCATGTAGGTGAAGTGATTCGTTTAAAACCTTCAGCTGAAAGTGTAAGCACTTTCCAAGAGCAAGTGGTTCAGCTGGTTAATCAGGAAAGAGCTAAAGCTGGATTAAACCCACTCACTCATCGAGCAGATGTGAAAAATGTTGCTCAGAAAAAAGCAGAGGACTTGATCAATTCTAATTATTTTTCACATACAAGTCCAAATTATGGATCTCCGTTTGATATGTTGAAGACTTTTGGTATTAGTTATTCTTATGCAGGTGAGAACATTGCAAAAGGGCAAAAAACTCCGCAAGAAGTAATGAATGCTTGGATGAATTCTTCAGGTCATCGTGCAAACATCTTAAAACCTGAATTCGATTCAATTGGAGTAGGGTTTTATCATGGAGCTTGGGTTCAGATGTTCATTAAAGGTAGATAAAGCAGATTGATCTAAAGCTACATCCATACCAAATTTTCATTCAAGTTACAGGACCGAGGCCGACTTATTAGGTAAGCCTCGGTCTTATTAATTAGTCTCGTTCATTCATAACATCTCTACCTGTTGCTCCCACTGACATATCTGTATCTTTTCTAGTATTACTACTATCATCTTCTTTATAGGATTGATGGGTTGAACCTACATACTTAGATTTATGCTTTCCCTCTGTTTTAATAAATTCTTCAAAATCTTCATTAACCATTACTCTTCGACCTCCTATATTTTATGTTCGTTTCTATCGTATCCATTCAAAGCCATTTCATAAGAAAAAAATAGAAATGTTTTTGGGAAGTTGGAAAGAAGAGAAAAGAGACAAGTTTTACGTAGTTAATTTTTTTTGGTGATATAAAAAGAGGCAGTTACTTAAAACTGCCTCTATAGTCATTAGTATGAAGTTATTAGTATTGTTGTTTACCGCCTAATTGTTGTTCAGCAAAAGATACTAAACGTTTTGTAATTTCTCCACCAACTGATCCATTTGCACGAGATGTTGTTTCTCCACCAAGATTTACGCCAAATTCATTAGCGATTTCATACTTCATTTGGTCGATTGCTTGAGCAGCTCCAGGTACTACTAATTGATTAGAATTGTTGTTACTGTTGCTTGCCATAATAAATCCATCTCCTTTTTAAATGTGTTGTTTGGTGGGTTAGTCTGGATTTGCACCATCCGTTAACCATCTAGGTTAACCCATGTTGCATGAAAGCTTTGCTGAAGCTCTTTGTTGTAAGTGATTGTTGATAGTTAATATTTCACGTTTATAAAAATTTATTCTCATTTTGCAGGATGAAATTTTTACCACTTTTATTAGTAACATAATAAAAATGTGGAACACTATAATGGGTTTCTAAAAAGGAGGTAAACTCATGCCATCTGTAAAATTAGACGAGGAAAAATTCATTTTTTATGAGGATATAGGTGAGGGAATCCCAGTGATTTTTGTTCACCCACCTGGAATGGGGAGACATGTATTTTATTTTCAACGAAAACTCAAACAGCATATGAGGTTACTCATGCCAGACTTGTCTGGTCACGGGGATAGCAGTCGGGTAAATGCGGAAAAAATCTCCATAGAATACTATGCAAAAGAACTTGTAATGTTTATGGATAAATTAAATATTGATCAAGCCGTTTTCTGTGGTTATTCAGCGGGTGGAGCAATTACTCAATATATCAGTGTATTTTATCAAGAGAGGGTTCGCGGTTTAATATTATTTGGAGGCTATCCTACTGTTCAACATACTTTATTTAAATGGGAACATAAAGCAGGTATGTACCTAGTGGAAAAACAAAAAGCTCTTTTAGCTTATTTACTCTCAATTAGCCACACAAATAATGAAAAATTCCAAAAAATATTATATAAACACATGATTAAATCGCAAGGGGAAGTGTGGAAAGCCTATTATCAAGAGGTTTTGCATTACAATGTCATTCGGTATTTAGATAAGATAAATGTACCAGTCTTAATTATGTATGGTACTAAATCAGATTTAATAAATAAATATACCAATTATTATAAACAAAGAATAAAAGAAATAAGGATTGTTTATTTTAAAAGGACAAACCATCAAGTTCCAACAAAAAGATCAAAACTAGCTAATCTTGAAATTGAAAGATTTATAAAATATAAAATTGATCATAAGTAATACTTGATTGAAGTCTGCGCCTAGTAAACGACCGTGGAGGAAGTTTCTAGGCGGCTAGTGTAACTTTAAAGGTAAAACTAGATGTGGTTCTAGAGTACTATAATTTTACTCTTGAATGATACAGATTTTAATTTAATCACTATAAGGGTATGACACATGAATACTATCGATAGTACCAGGTTCATCTTGTATGACGCGTAAGGATTGCATATAAGTTCTAAATTCTTTTTGAATTTCTTTAGGTGCTCCTTCCTTCAGGTGCCAATTACCTGGCTCATCAACAAAATATTCGCTCATAAAAAATTCTGGGTTTTTTTCTGGCATTTTTTCACCTCCCTTATAAGACTATTCTAGTTTCTCCAAAAGAGGATGAATCATTAGTTAATTTAAGCAACATAAATTTTTGAAGATATGAGAAATCTAGTATAAGCAATAAGTCATAAGGAGAGTGTATAAATGATTTTTTATGCATGTGTGTCGTCTGACAAAGAACTACTAAAATCGTATAAAGGGATTGAAGTGTCAGTATTGGGTCAACCGAGCGAAATAGTAGCTCGGTTTGAGTCGTATGATCCGCTGGAAGATTATCATAACTTTGTAAGCTGGGCAGAAGGAGTTGGAGAAGATAACGTAGGTTATTGTGATAGCTTAAAGCGTTACGCTGAAGAATATAAAAAGGTATCAAAAGAAGACTCAGTTAAAATGATTTCCATGATATATGGTAGCCATGATATATGCTGACAAAATCATTTAAATCACTTTCCTTCTCAAATACCAAGTAATCGGGTATACTTAATGTATAATATAGAAGTAAGGTGATTATATGAAAGAAGATGTTAAATATATTCCAAGACCTTTAGTAAGAAGCTATCAATGGAGTATTGTAGCAAGTGTCATCATAGTCTGGTTTACTGGAGCCTATGCTCTTTTATTGGTACCATTGTTAGCAGGAATATCAGGATTACTATTTAAACGTAATTTTATTATGGAGATAGCAAAAGTGTTTTTAAGAAAAGAACTGTCTGAATATATCCCGGAGGATGTGGATCAACAAAGATTTAACTCAGTAATCTCCATTATCTGTTTAGTAGGAGGATTACTAGGTTATATATTTGGCATTCCTTTCATGGCGTATTTCTTTACAGCTATGGTGGCTATTGCAGCATTTGTAGCGATCTTAGGCTTTTGTATCGGATGCTTTATTCGGTTTCAATGGAAGCAATATCAATATAAACGTGTGAACAATTAAAGAAAGGTAGAAATGCCTGGAATAAATAACCTATCTGTTATCATTCTAAAAAAAACTGTAGACTGTCCGAATATTCCTTCGAACTGTCTACAGACCAAGCTGATGAACTTTCATCAGCTTTTTTTAATAGTGTCAAATTCTTGTTCTTCTTTTTTCGTAGTTTTCTTTTCAAGAAAAATCGACTTTTTGAAAAATTGACCTACATAGTTAGTTAATTGCTTATACTGTGCTTCAAGTTTTTCTACTACAAAATTAACTCTTTCGAATAGAGCAGTTTTTAGATGTTCAACTTCACTTGCCGTCTTGTGATTTAGTGCATCTTGTTGCTCTAGTTTTTCGAAAATGGTTTGATGAAATGCTTCTTGTATTTCAAGTGAATTTCCGATGACATCATTCGAATTCTTTTGTTTTTCTATTTCTTCATAAAGATTAATTTGTTGTTTCTCGTAATCATCGAATTTTTTCAGTAATTTATGAATGGTTATATCTTGCAAGGTAAGCTGATTAATAATGGTTTCTTGAAACTGTTGATCATCGTTTGCTTTTTTTATGAATCCTTCGTTAAATTGCTCGATCTTATTGAAGCGATTTAAGAGGTCTTGATAGATGTGCTCTTGTTTATTTACACTTTCATAAATTGGCTGCGTTCTATTCTTTTGTTCTTCTATACAACTTAAAACGTGAAAATATTGCGCTAATTGATCTTGGCTCACTTCATCTAAGCGTTTACTAGCTTCTATGGAAGCCTCTTTAAACTTCTGATTGGTTTGTTCTTGTGATTTAAGGTATTCCTCAAGGTAATTTCTGTGGAAATGTTGTTGGTTAGAAGTGTTCGTAATCGGTTGCTTATTTTTATATAAAGATGGGAAATTCCTGTGATTCACATATACCACGATAACGTCACTCCCTTCAGGTTGTTATTTTATTCTATGTATGAACCGAGTTATGTGATTAGTATTTTTATTTTGTTCCTCCATTTATCTACTTATCAAAGGATACATGTTTGATTTTTAAAACGTGGACATACTAATAAAGAAAAACAATGCAGGGAGGATTATTATGAATTTAGATTGGTTTGATCGTGTAAGTAGTGAGTTGCAAAATCATCTAGAATCAATCTGTGAAAATTATGATGAAGTAGGACAAATGTCCATTGAAAGGGCAGCTAAGCATCCGAGAATGGAGTTCTATGTTGAATTAGATGATGAAGAAAGAGAATATTTCTATACTTTATTTTATGATCCTTATAATGAAGAGTTTTACTTCGAATCTTTTGATTTTAACTTAGAGCAAACAACGCGAGCGATATTAGGGGACATAGAGGATATCATTGATGCTGTTCACGAAAGTTTTCATCACTATATGAATGCGGATGAAGAGTTTGAAGAAGACTCAGATCTATTTGAGCAGATAGACGTTGAATGGGAGACACCAGAAGTCACTGCCTTTATACATGAGGACGAGGTAGAAGTCACCTATCAATTTGGAATAGTCGAAGAAACAGGAGACGGAGTACTAAGACGA
The DNA here is from genome assembly GCF_001889165.1 of Bacillus weihaiensis. Lineage (GTDB taxonomy): Bacteria > Bacillota > Bacilli > Bacillales > Bacillaceae > Metabacillus > Metabacillus weihaiensis. Next base: position 1,778,783 of record NZ_CP016020.1, read on the forward strand.
ATTAATAGGATAAAAACAAATAACGGGGATATGCTCAAGGATGAAACAAATTTTATTTTTAGCAAAGAAGAAGCAAGTACTATGATTGCCATGATTGCTAGCCATATGGATTCATTATCTGATTTCGAGTTTTAAGGTATACACTATTAATATTAGAATGGATTTCCCTTATAATGTCTAGGTTAGGGCATAATCGACTAAAGTCAATAATCAAATAGGAATTGAAGGGAACAACACCTTACCTTCTATTCCTATTCGTCTCATGCTTAAGAAAGTGGGCGCCCCTTAATTAGGAATTCTCTTCTTTAAGATAGTCGATAAGTAGATCACTCACGTTTCCATATTTCTTTAAAAGGCGATGATTTTGAAATGCTAAAAATCCATCCCCTCCATTTGCTAAATAATCAGTAAGGGCAACTGTATAGGTTGAGTTAGGCTTTAGTTTTTCTCCATTATCTAAGTAGATGGTTTCAACCTTTTTAGAAAATGGGGTCGTATGCATATAAGTGAGACCTTTTATTTGCAGAAAATTTTCTTTCTCTCCTTTCCATTGTTCTTCTATTGCTTGTTGTATTTGTAGTCCTGATAATTCAACCTTTAGAACATGATGATTAAAGGGAAGGGCACGTTTTACATCATTTATTGAAATTGGTCCTTCTTCTAAGTTAAAACGTATTCCCCCATGATGTGTAAAGGCTATGTCAGCTTGTGTTTCATTACTCATTGATTCTACAAGTAATTTTCCTAAGGGAGAATCTCCGTTACGATCTTTCTTTCTTGAAATGGATTGCGGTAAAATCATAACTATCTGGTTCATTTCATTCTGTTTAACTCGATATTTTTCAAGTAATTGGATAGTTTGTAGATCTGGTTCGATGTGTTCGTGGGAAGTTAGGTGAATAGTAGCCTCTTTATTTAATAAGGTATCTGTTGTGTTATCAAATTCTAAATTAACTTGGGTTATCGCCTTTCCATATGAATATCCTTGAACAATTAGTTTATTATCTACTATTGTGTTTGCGTATCCATGGCTATGTCCAGCGAAAATTACATCTATTTCATTATGTAGGGATGGGGCCATTTTAACTAACTCTTGTCTTGGGTTTCCACCAGTAAGGCTTGATTTAGCTGAGACGTGAGCTAAAACGACAATAGTGGTAACTCCTTGTGATACTATCTCGGTTGCTGCATGATTGATGGCTTCTACCTCATCTGTAATATTTAGACCGTTTAAATGACTCGGTACTACATAATCTTTTGTTTCAGTCGTCACAACTCCGATAAAGCCTATCTTTTTTCCATTTATTTCTTTCACGAGATAAGGAGGGAACAAAGGAGAATGAGTATCTTTATTTAGAACATTAGCTGAAATATAGGTAGTTGTCGATCCGTTAAAGTCACTAGAAGGGTCACCTTGGATTAACCTAAGCATTTCTGGAACACCTCGATCGAATTCATGGTTCCCTAGAGTTCCAATATCAACATGAAGTGAGTTTAAAAATTCTATGGTCGGTTCATCTTGAAAAACTGAGGATAAAGGAGGGCTACCGCCAACCATATCACCTGCATGAACAAGGAGTGAGTCTGGATTTTGATTTCGAAGTTTTTTTACAAGTGAAGCGACATATTCGGCTCCACCGACTTTTTGACCTGATAGTTCTTGGTAGGTATCTAGTTGTCCATGGAAATCATTCAGTCCAATAAGTTGAATGGTTGTCACATTTTCTCTATAGGTAGAAGCTGAGTAGACGGATGTGCTTAAGAAAAGTAGAAAAATACAACTATACAAAAAAAATCTCTTTTTTTTATGCATGTTATCCCTCCTTATCTATTACTTTAAGAGTAACATTTGATCATTAATGTAAACTAAACGAAACGTAAAGTTTTAATGAAGTTCGGATAAATCTCATAAGATAAAGTAATGTGAAAAGATTGTTTGAAGTAATTACTTATGAGAAAGAGATAATTTTGTCTTAAATTCGAAAGGTAAAACGTTTGAGTGAAGGACGGATTTTTTATCAACAGCACTCTTTACTGATGGCAATAAGGAGGTTATTTTTTGGAGAATGAAAAAGAAATCGTTAGCGAGCAACAACGTGTGAATTTCACAGTAGAAAAAGTGAGAAGAGAATTAAGTAAAGTTGAGGGAAAAACCTCAGTAATAAAGGATGACATTATTACGGTTCGAAGGAATTTTTGGGAAGATGTTACCGTGAATTTAGATGATGCAGTTGAAGCAGGAGAAACAGCAACAAGCATAAGGCAGCAAGCGGACTTATTAGCTGAGAAGGAACATCGACATCGTCATATGCATCGTGATGTGAAAAAATTGAAAAAATTGAGTGAAGCGCCTTATTTTTCTAGGATTGATTTTCACGAAGATGGGGAAAGGAACAGTGAACAAATATACTTAGGTACTTCATCTTTCATAGATGAAGAGACAGGGGAATTTTTAGTTTATGATTGGAGGGCTCCTATATCAAGTCTATACTATGATTATTCTTTAGGAGTTGCTAAATTCGAAGCCCCCGCAGGTGATATTAAGGGAGAATTGCTACTTAAAAGACAATTTATTATAAGGAACAGTAAGATTCAATCCATGTTTGATACGGGAGAAACCATTGGTGATGAATTATTACAAGAGGTACTTGGATCTCATTCCGATTCTAAAATGAAAACAATTGTTGCTACTATACAGAGAGAACAAAATAAAATCATTAGAAATGAAAAGGGAAAGTTTCTTATCGTTCAAGGAGCCGCAGGAAGCGGTAAAACATCAGCAGCCTTACAGCGTATTGCCTATTTAATGTATAAATACCGAGATACATTAGAGGCAGAAGACATTTTATTATTTTCACCTAATAAGATGTTTAATGACTATATTAAAAATGTATTACCAGAGCTTGGGGAAGAAAATATGCAACAAACGACATTTCAACAATATGTAAAGCAGTCTCTCGAACCTATTTATCAAGTAGAAGACCTTTTTGACCAAATGGAAGAAATGCTTACTGAAAAAAATGAACTTGATACTCGAAATCGAAGAATCATGACTACATATAAAACATCAACTAAATATATGGAACTACTAGAAAGATATATTTCATCTCTACATAGAGAGGGAATGATCTTTAAAAATCTCGAATTTAGAGGAAATTTCGTCTTTACAGCGAAAGAAATTTCTATTTATTTTTACGATTTGGATTCTTCTATTCCTATACCAAATCGTTTGAAGCTAGTTGTTGAACGATTGTTACGAAAACTGAAAGATATAGAAAAGGCAGAAAGAGAAAAGGAATGGGTAGACGAAGAGATCCAATTTCTTAGTAAAGATGAATACCAGTTTTATTATGAAAAACTAACAAAACAAAAGGAATTTTCAGAGTCTACATTCGATGATTATGAAAGAGAGAGTAAACTTCTGAGTCGTTATATTGTGAAAAAACACCTAAGTAAAATAAGAAAACAAATAAAGAAGTTAGCATTTGTTGATATTCATGCTATATATTTACGCTTATTCCAACCTGATAAATACTCTCTGGAATCTCATTCTATATCAAAAGAGCAGTGGGATCTATTTTGTAGCGAAACGGTAAAAAAAATTAAGAACTATAAAATGCCTTATGAAGATGCTACGCCATATTTGTTTTTAAAAGAAAAGATAGAAGGGTTTAAAGTAAATACAAAGGTTCGGTATGTTTTTCTTGATGAGGCACAGGATTATTCAGTTTTTCAGCTTCATTATATAATGCATGTATTTCCTCGCGCAAGGTTCACCATTTTGGGTGATTTTAATCAAGCGATTTATACTCATCATACTTATTTAGATCCAAGTGCTAGATCGTCATTATTTGAAAAGGAGCAAACAGAGAACATAGAATTACTGAGAAGTTATAGATCGACTAAAGAAATCGTTGAATTTACTAGTGCCATGATTGAAGGTGGAGAGCGAATTATCCCGTTTAATCGTCAAGGGCATAAGCCAGTCGTGAAAAAGTGTAAGAGCCATAATCAGCTTGCAGCTGAGATAATTGAAGTCGTAAATTCTTTTACAAGCTACAAAAGCATTGCTGTTATATGCAAATCATCCGAAGAATGTCTTCAAGCATATGAACTTTTGAAACATAAAACACCTGTTCATTTAATGACGAAAGAAAGTAATGAATTTCAGGAGGGTCTTCTGATTATTCCTGCCTATTTGGCCAAGGGAATTGAGTTTGATGCAGTGATGATCTATAATGCTAACGAAGATAACTATGGAGATTTATCGTTAAGAAAGCTTTTTTACACGGCTTGCACACGAGCCATGCATGAACTATATCTTTTCTATATAAATAAGATGACCCCGTTTATGACAAGTATTCCGGAAGATTATTATCAAAAAGAGTGTAACGGGTAATATAATCAATCACCTAACTATTTAAAGAATATGAGACATCTGATAGAGAAGGGATTCCTACAGGAGTTTGGTGTCGTGGAATCCCTAAAAATATCTGTGATGTATGCCGTTAAGGGAATCTACATTCTTTTAATTATTCAACAACTTATTAAGTAAAGAAGGGAAAAGGGGGAATGAATAGTGAAAGTACTAGCTAATCTACCGTATATCACAATTAGTCGAACCATTCAGGATAATATACAACATCATATTGAAGAGGAGCATACTCTTATACTATCTCATCAGTATGTTTCTTCCTCCCTAGAATCTTTTTTTCTAGAAGAAGTGCTCGATATGTCTTATCGATTTTTTTCTGGTCAATTAGGAATTTTCTATTTGCATACAACAAAAGGGATGTTTTCCTATAAAGTCAAACAAAGTCCGGAGAACTTTATCCAAGCTTTTAAACAACTAAGGTAGAAAACATCCCTAATGAATAATCATTCTTTAACATTATATGAATCTGAACTTTTTATTAAAACTTTTTACATTCATTTAAATGAAGGGTGTCATCGTCTAATTCCCTTCTCTTCTGAGCTATAAATTGTTTGAAATCTTCCTTTGAAGTGTTCGAGGCGTTGGCTACTTTAAGTAGCTCTCTGATTTCTTGTAAGTTTGAAGTAGAAAGTTGTTTCCTTACCAAGGTGATCCCTCCTAACAAGACAGATTAGATACCTATACCCAATTCAAAGTATGGATAAACCTCCTTATTTCTAGATTTTATTTTCTGAATGCAAATCATCACAGCTGAAGCCTTGCTGTTTAAGCATTTTGGGTACATCTTGATATTGATTGTTATAGTGAGATTCTTTGTAAAATTCTGCTACTCTTTTTGTCCAAGTAGTATCTCGCTTACCATCAGATTGTTCAGTAAGATATTTTTTATAGGATTGGTTGTACTCTTTAATCATTGGTAATTGATTCTTCTGATATTCCTCCACATGTGCAAATGCTCCTCTAGGTAATCGAGGATTTAATCCAGGGTCTATTTGACCATATCCAATGCATAGTCCAACGATGGGTAATACATAGGTAGGGAGTTTTAATAAGTCGATTGCATCTAGGGGGTTCCTTCTAATTCCACCAATTGGAACTGTAGATAAGCCTAATGATTCTGAGGCAGCAATAGCGTTACTAAGTGCAATTCCTACATCAGTAGCTCCAACTATTAATGAATCGACATCATGAATGGACTCGAATGGAACACCTTCTATTTCACTTGCTAACTTTGCTCTATAAAAATCTGCACAGAAGACAAGAAAAGTAGGTGCTTCAATAATATGCTTTTGGTTGCCGCAAATTTTACTCAGTTTTAATTTTCGCGCTTCATCCTGAACGATAATGACGGTTACCTGCTGGCCATGAATCCACGACGGGGCAGCTTGAGCAGCGGCTATAATCGCATCGAGCTGATGATCTTGCAATTGCTCTTTACTATAATTTCGAAACGAGCGATGATTAGTTAATGTATGGATCACTTCATTCATAAAAAAACCTCCATATAAAATGTCATACCGTTATTTTACAGAAACCTTTTGATAATTTCAGAAAAAATGAATTCTAATATGAGGTGGAAAAATGCGTAGTAACTATTTAAGCCGAATTACTACTATGATACTACAGCTTAAAAAAATATTAACTAAGCGATTTTCTCATTTTCAAGATTATGTGATTATTGCACACCGTGGGGCATCAGGCTATACACCTGAAAATACATTTGCTGCTTTTGATAAAGCGATAGAGCTTGGAGCGGATTACCTTGAATTAGATGTTCAATTAGCGAAAGATGAAGAGGTTGTTGTCATTCATGATGCAAAAGTAGATAGGACGAGTAATGGAAAAGGGCATATACATCATTTCACTTTGAAAGAGCTACAGAAGCTAGAAGCAGGTTCTTGGTTTCATGAAGATTTTTATGGTGAAAGGATACCCACATTAACTCAGGTATTGCAGAGGTATGGTGGGAAAATTGGTATGTTGATTGAGGTGAAATACCCTTCCCTCTATCCCACAATAGCTGAAAAGCTAGCTAAGCTTTTAACCGAAGAAATGTATCACAATCAAACAATTATCGTCCAATCATTTGATTTTCAATTTTTAAAACAATTTCATCAACATGCTCCATCGATTCCACTAGGGTTATTAGTAAAATATTCTATAAAAGGGATAACAAATAATCAATTAAAAGAATGGTCTTCGCTTGTTAGTTACATTAATCCGAACAAAGCGTTAGTAACAAAAACATTAGTTAAAAAAATTCACTACAGAAATATGAAAACCTTCCCTTATACGGCTAGAGATAGAAAAGGAATGGAAAAGTTAATACACAACAGAGTTGATGGAATTATAACGGATTTTCCAGACCTCACAAAAAAAGACCCATCAATTGAGTCTTCTCCATAAAACAATTATAAATTTTCTTGCTGTTGTGCAATCTCTTTATGAGCAAGTAAAGCATTAGCTACTTCCATATTTTTATGTTCATCAACTGAATCACCATCTATATTCTTTAAGTTAGGGTAAGAGGAGTCAGTCTGTATGGTTAGTTCTTTTTTTCTTGGTGAGTTTGTTACATACTTTTCTCTCATTTTGTCACCTTCTTTATTTAGTAATGATTTCTTTATTGTTCCCATGTTGGTATTCAAGCTACTGGGAAATAAAGAGTAGGTGTAAACTACTCGGCTACGTTACATCCTCTACTATGTGATAGTTGGTAGGGAAATATTCAAGATGCAAGCCCTTGTTTGAATGAAAGAATAAATACAGTGCATACTTAATAATGAAAAGGAGGTAGGCTTATGGAAATAAATCATGCATTAGCTTATACGACAGTTGCGATGCATCACTTAGGTTATAGTAACCGTGAAATTGAAAAAGTAACAAATAAAATACTCGAGGAAGATCAGTCATACTCACTTGAAGAAGTAGAAGGTATGGCGGATAAGATCCTTTATGATAAGTAGCTAAAATGTTGTTTAAAGATTTCTAAACAAAGAGATGACATATACGTCTAAAAGAGAAAAGGGTGTAGAGAAATCATATATTTAACCAAACGATAAGCAAATACCCTAGAACTGATAAAAGCAAACTTCCAATAAAGCTAGAAATCAGGGCGTTTATCCCTGAGTGTTTAATAGATCGAATCTCTAGATTCAATCCTAAGCCTGACATTGCCATAGTTAGTAAAAGATAGGCTAGAAAAATTAAGACGGAAAGAAGACTACTTGGAATTGTTATAAAAGAATTAAGAAGGCTCATACATACAAAACCAACTATAAACCATGGGAAAGGTATAGATTCTTTATCGTTTTTTGAATCTTGCTTGAAAAATATACAAATAAGAAAGGCTATTGGTATAAGTAAAGCGACCCTTGTCAGTTTTACAATAGTAGCTGCTTCTACAGCAGAGGAGCTAATAGGAACTGCTGCTGCGACTGCATGTGCAACCTCATGTAAAGTACCTCCCGCAAACATTCCGTATTGAACTTCATTTAGGTGTAAGTTTGAGTAGAAACTTGTGTAAAAGATGGTGAAGATCGTACCGATTAAACATACAATCGAGACTGCAATTGAAGTGTCCTTTTCATTCGCTTTTATTTGAGATGAGATAGCCATAACAGCTGCTGCACCACATATAGCTGTCCCGCATGCAGTTAAAATAGCTAGTGTTTTTTTTACTTTTAACATTCGAGCTAATGTATAAACGACAAGTAAGGTGACTGATACATTAATAAAGGCAATAAGAAATACAGAAAACCCTCTAACATACAAGTCAACGACATTTAACTTTAGTCCTAACAAAATAATTCCAACTCTTAGTAGTTTCTTACTTGTAAATGTTATTCCTGGTAAACAAGAAAGTGGGACTCCTATGTAGGTTTTCCACAAGATTCCTAATATACATGCCATAATTAACGGTCCCATTATTGTAAGGTATGGAATATTTACCAATAAAGTTGCTAGGATGGCGAGTAAGAAACATAGGAGGCTTCCATTAAGCTGTAACGGGTATACCATTTTTTTTTGAATTTGTCGTAATGTTTCCATTAAGTACACTCCCTATTTCGTTAATAAAATTGTATATAATGATTTGACCTTCATACGAAATTCCTATTCTTACTTTATCTTTTCATTAACTATTAGTAAAATATAGATAAATGATGATTAGTATTAAAAATATTAATGGTAGGAGTGGGTGTGTTGTATTATGATGCATTAAAGACCTTTATAGCAGTAGTAGAGGAGCAAAATTTTACAAGAGCGGCAGAAAAGCTAAGTATTTCTCAGCCGAGTGTAAGCGTTCATGTGAAAAATCTAGAGATGGAATTTCAGACACAACTTTTTATAAGATCGCCTAAGACTTTGAAAATTACCCCTTCAGGAGAAATTCTATATGATCGTGCCAAACAGATGGTACAAATCTATGAAAATACAAAAAAAGATATATATGAGCAACAACATACCATAAAAGGAAATTTGAACATTGCGGCGAGTTTTACAATTGGTGAGTATATTATTCCACCTTTACTAGTCGATCTTTATAATGAATATCCTAATCTGAATTTTACAGTGACAATCGGCAATACAAATGAAGTAGTGAAATTAGTGCAATTATTTCACGCTGACATTGGCCTCATAGAAGGAAATACAGAGGAAAAAGATGTCATCGTGAAACCTTTCATGGAGGATGAATTAACCATTATCGCCCCACCCACTCATCCTCTAAAAGACAAGAAGAAGCTTCTAATTGATGATCTCCAAAATGAAACATGGATTAGTCGCGAACCTGGTTCTGGAACAAGAGAATATGTTGAACATGTTATTCGGACGAATGGATTACAGGTAAATGATCTTATTACCATAAGTAGTAATCAAGGTGTGAAAGAAACCGTTATAAATGGTCTTGGAATTTCTGCGTTATCAACTTGTGCAGTTAAAAGGGAACTTGAACAAGGGGATTTAATTGAAATAAAGCCTCTGCGGGAAAATTTAAGAAGAAAGTTTTCTTACGTGCTATCACCCATCAGTGATGAAAAAAAGCTGATATCAATCTTTCTCAAAGCGTTGGAGGTGAAATATATTTAATAGAAGAAACAGGTGATGTAAATCTGGTTGTAAGACATAATGGAAGTGCATTAACTCAGGGTGCTTGGTCAGCCCCGACAAGCATAAAATGATTTAGAATAGAAGGTGTTCTATTACCTAAAATTCCTAATCAGCTTATGTCCTGAGGGGGCTAGGCACTGGGGATGAATGTCAGTATGCATATTATAGGTACTGAGTAAAGAAAAAAGAGAGGATTTTCATGTAATTGAGCTTTTTACCTTACCCTAAGATGTTGTTTTATTGATATTGTTCTAACATAGAGAAAAACTCTTTTACGAATTGATAGAAAACCTTTTCCGACGGGGCAAGTTCACGTTTATTTGATACGATAATTCCAACTGTTCTTCTTACTAACGGAAGTTCAATTGGAATTTTTACTGTAAACCTAGGGATGGATTCATGAAAAGTACTTTCTGGTAATAAAGTTACACCCATACCAGCTGAAACTAAACCCTTAATTGCATCTAAATCTTCTCCTACAGAAGATATTGTAGGGGAAAAGCCAGCTTGCTTGCATGCATCAACGACAATATCCTGCAGAATATAGCCCTTAGGAAATAAAACGAATGAATCGTTGCGCAACTCATTTAGTAAGATGCTTCTTTTATTGGCTAAATGATGAGTAGAAGGGACTAATGCAGAGATACTTTCGGTAAACAAGATTGTTCCTTCAACATCAGGATTATTTAAAGGAACAGGCCCTAAAAAGGCTAAATCAATCTCTCGGTTAATAACGGATTCAATAAGAAATTTATATGAACCTTGCCTTAAGTGAAAAGCAATGTTAGGATGCTTTTCTTTAAATGCAGAGATTACTGTAGGAAGAAGGTGACTGGCCAAGCTTGTTGGAAAGCCTATCTTAATAGAACCTCTTTCTGGGTCAAGATATTCGTCAATCTGTTTTTTTGCATAATCAATGGCTTTCATTGCTGTCTTTGTGTGTGTTAGAAATACTTTCCCGATAGGTGTTAGTTTAACATTACGTCCCTCACGTTCGAATAATGTGACTCCAAGCTCATCCTCAAGGTTAGCTATTTGCCTGCTAATGGCTGACTGAGCAACATGCAAGTATTGTGCCGCTTCAGAAACGTGTTCTCGCTCAGCCACTTCCATAAAATAACGTAATTGTCTTAATTCCATGGGCTCCTCCAATCATATATATCAAAAATAGATTAATCTAATCTAAATTATATATTGTTTATATCAATTTGAAAATATATAATGTAATTATCTGAAAATTATCGGGTGTAAGATTATCTAACGGGGGGAGATATTCATGACTTACAATCAAATTCCTAAAGCACAAGGTCTCTACCGTCCTGAGTTTGAACATGACGCATGCGGTATCGGTTTATATGCACATATTAAAGGCCATGCTACACATGATATTGTAAAAAAAGGACTTAGTATGCTTTGTCAATTAGATCACAGAGGAGGGCAAGGGAGCGATCCTTTAACTGGTGATGGTGCTGGACTAATGGTTCAAATACCAGATGCTTTCTTTAAAAAGACTTGCACGGAAATGAGTTTACCAGCAAACGGACGTTATGGCGTTGGAATGATGTTTTTTTCAAATGACGATGCTGAACGCCATCAAATTGAAGAACAATTAAATAAATTCATAGAAGCAGAAGGTCAAATCTTGTTAGGCTGGAGAGATGTTCCAGTAAATGCTGAAGAAATTGGACCAGTTGCTAAATTAAGTTGTCCTGTTGTTCGACAAGTATTTATCGGTGCTAAGGACAATCAAATTGATCAACTTACATTTGAGCGTAAGCTTTACATTATTCGTAAACAAGCAGAAAATTGGGCAAGAGAAAAAGAACTACGATTCTATTTTACTAGCTTATCAAGTAGTACAATCGTTTATAAAGGACTATTAACACCTGAACAGGTAGATGCTTTCTATCTAGATTTACAGGATGAAGATTTTGTATCAGCTTTTTCTCTTGTTCATTCACGATTCAGTACAAATACATTCCCAAGTTGGGAAAGAGCACATCCTAACCGTTACTTAATTCATAACGGAGAGATTAACACATTACGTGGTAACATGAATTGGATGAAAGCGAGAGAGCAACAATTCGTATCAGAAGCGTTTGGAGATGACTTAAAGAAGATCCTTCCTATCCTTGACGCTGATGGAAGTGATTCTTCGATCCTTGATAACGCATTTGAATTTTTCGTATTGGCAGGACGTAAACCAGCCCATGCTGCAATGATGATGATTCCTGAACCATGGACTGAAAACCCACATATGAGTCCTGAGAAAAGAGCATTCTACGAATACCATAGTTGTCTAATGGAGCCGTGGGATGGACCGACTGCAATTTCATTTACGAACGGGAAACAAATTGGAGCAATCTTAGATCGAAACGGTCTCCGCCCAGCACGATATTATGTGACAAAAGATGATTACATTATTTTCTCATCTGAAGTCGGCGTAATTGAAGTAGAGGAAAGCGATGTCTTATATAAAGACCGTTTAAGTCCAGGAAAGATGTTATTAATCGATCTTGAAGAAGGCAGAATCATTTCGGATAAAGAAATAAAAGATGAGATGGCAAACGAAAAACCATATCAAGAATGGTTAAAAGAACAGCTTGTGAAGCTAGAGGATCAATCAGAGCTCTTGCAGGAAGAGGTTGTGTCTGACATAAATGAACGACAAGTAGCATTTGGATATACGTATGAAGATATTCAGAAATACTTACTTCCTGTGATTACAGAAGGAAAAGACCCGTTAGGCTCAATGGGGAACGATACTCCATTAGCGGTTTTATCAGAACGACCACAATCTTTATTTAATTATTTTAAACAACTATTTGCACAAGTCACAAATCCTCCAATTGATGCTATTAGGGAACAAATTGTGACATCATCCATGACTTTACTCGGAACGGAAGGGAATATTCTTCACCCTAGTAAAGAAAATGCAAAAAGAATTCAATTAGATTCACCGGTTCTTACAAATGATCAATTAGCACAATTAAGACTAAATCTTCACCCAGGTTTCCAGGCAACAACTTTACACACATTATTTACAGAAGATTTAGATTATTCAATTAAAAACTTATGTGCTGAAGCAGATAAAGCGATTGAAGATGGGGTCAATATCCTGATTCTTTCTGATCGCATGATGAATAAGGAAAATGCTGCAATTCCTGCTTTGTTGGCAGTTGGAGCACTTCATCAGCATTTAGTACGTCAAGGTACTCGTACAAAGGCTAGTCTAGTTATTGAATCTGGTGAAGCTAGAGAAGTTCATCATTTTGCTGCACTTATTGGGTATGGAGTAGATGCAATTAATCCATATTTAGCATTTGCTACGTATAAAGAAGCAGTAGCAGATGGCAGCTTGGATTTTGAATATCAAGAGGTAATTGAAAAGTATTGTAAAGCCGTTACTGAAGGTGTTATTAAAGTAATGTCTAAAATGGGTATTTCTACAGTGCAAAGTTACCGAGGAGCTCAAATTTTTGAAGCAGTTGGTATTAGTGCTGAGGTTGTAGACAGATTCTTTACCGGCACAGCTTCACAGCTTGGTGGAATTGACTTAGACACAATTGCACAAGAGGCTTTAATACGTCATCAAGGCGCTTATGCTGAGAAAATTGATAAGGCTCTTGATTCAGGTAGTGACTTCCAATGGAGAAAGAATGGAGAACACCATGCTTTTAATCCAACAACCATTCATACACTTCAATGGGCTTGTCGTAAAAACGATTATGGTTTATTCAAAAAATATTCAGATGCAGCGAATGAAGAGCGCATTGGTTTCTTAAGAAATCTATTTTCTTTCAAATCATCAAGAGCATCTATCTCGATTGATGAAGTGGAATCTGTGGAGTCAATTGTGAAACGCTTTAAGACGGGGGCTATGTCTTTTGGCTCACTAAGTAAAGAAGCGCATGAAACATTAGCAATTGCAATGAATCGTTTAGGTGGTAAAAGTAATAGCGGTGAAGGTGGAGAAGATCCAAACCGTTTTGCACCTGATGCAAACGGAGACCTTCGCAGAAGTGCTGTTAAGCAAATTGCATCTGGCCGTTTTGGAGTGAAAAGTCATTACTTAGTTAATGCTGATGAGCTACAAATTAAAATGGCACAAGGTGCTAAGCCTGGGGAAGGTGGACAATTACCAGGGAATAAGGTATATCCATGGGTTGCGGATGTAAGGGGATCTACACCTGGTGTTGGATTAATTTCACCACCTCCACATCATGATATTTATTCGATTGAAGATTTAGCACAGTTAATTCATGATTTAAAAAATTCAAATCGTGACGCGAGAATTAGTGTGAAATTAGTTGCAAAAGCAGGAGTTGGAACAATAGCTGCTGGTGTTGCCAAAGGTGCTGCAGACGTTATTGTGATCAGCGGTTATGACGGGGGTACTGGTGCATCACCTAAAACAAGTATTAAACATACTGGCCTTCCATGGGAGTTGGGTCTAGCTGAAGCACATCAAACATTGATGTTAAATGGTCTTCGTGACCGTGTGGTTTTAGAAACAGATGGGAAATTAATGACAGGTCGAGATGTAGCAATGGCTGCTATTTTAGGGGCAGAGGAATATGGCTTTGCTACAGCACCACTAGTTGTTATGGGTTGTATCATGATGCGTGTATGTCATTTAGATACTTGTCCTGTTGGTGTTGCCACTCAAAACCCTGATCTCCGTGATAAATTTACTGGTGATCCAGATCATATCGTTAATTATATGCGCTTTGTTGCTCAAGAAGTTCGTGAGATTATGGCTGAACTTGGATTTAGAACAATGGAAGAGATGGTAGGAAGCACGGATGTATTAGAGGTGAGTGATCGTGCTAAAGCTCATTGGAAAGCTAAGCACCTTGATTTATCCACACTACTCTATCAACCAGAAGGTGCTCGTACGGCTACACTTAAACAAAATCATAAAATAGAGCAATCTCTTGATATGGTTGAAATTTTACCAGCTGTTAAAGAGGCAATTGAATCAGCTACGCCAATAGATGCATCATTTAGTATTAAGAATATTAACCGTGTTACAGGAACAATTGTAGGTAGTGAAATTTCAAAAAGATATGGTGAAGAGGGCTTACCTGAAGACACGGTCACGTTACGTTTTAATGGTTCTGCCGGGCAGAGCTTTGGTGCATTCGTACCTAAAGGGGTTACAATGCATTTAACTGGAGATGCAAATGACTACTTAGGTAAAGGTTTATCAGGTGGGAAGATTATTGTGAAACCATCACTAGATTCGAATATTGTTGCTTCAGATAATGTCATTATTGGAAATGTACCTTTCTATGGGGCAACAAGTGGTGAAGCGTATATCAATGGTCGAGCAGGCGAGAGATTTGCAGTACGTAATAGTGGTGTCAATGTTGTCGTTGAAGGTGTAGGAGACCATGGCTGTGAATATATGACTGGTGGTAAAGTCGTAATTCTTGGTGAAGTTGGTAAAAACTTTGGTGCAGGGATGTCAGGTGGTATTGCGTACGTATTAGCCGATGATTCTGAGGAGTTTAAAACGATTTGCAACGATGAAATGATTGAATTTGAGCAATTAGCAAGTGTTGACGAAATCCTTTTCTTAAAAGAGATGATTCAAAATCACATAGATTATACAGGAAGTGCAAAAGGACGTTTTGTATTGGATAACTGGAACGAAACTCTTACTAAATTTGTTAAAGTGATTCCTAAAGACTACAAACGTATGATGAATAGAATCTCTGAACAGATGGAAGCTGGTTTATCAAACGAAGAAGCAATTATGAGTGCATTTGAAGCGAATGCAAAGTCTGAGAAAAAGGGACCAATGAACAAAACAAATCGTTCCAAAGCGGTATTACAGTAGAAAGGGGAGAGGAAGATGGGGAAAGCAACAGGATTTTTGGAATTTAAACGAGAAGAGGCGGCTGAACGCGAGCCTCTCACTCGTTTAAATGACTGGAAAGAGTATTCAGCTCCTTTCTCTGAAGAAAAATTGAGCAGACAAGGAGCACGCTGCATGGATTGTGGCACTCCTTTCTGTCATATTGGAACTGAAATTAATGGTTTCACTTCAGGGTGTCCGATTCATAATTTAATTCCTGAGTGGAATGATCTTGTCTATAGAGGAAGATGGAAAGAAGCGTTAGAACGCTTAATGAAAACAAATAACTTCCCTGAATTTACGGGAAGAGTTTGTCCAGCACCATGTGAAGGTTCATGTAACGTAGCAATTTCAGACCCAGCAGTAACCATTAAAAACATTGAAAAAGCGATTATTGACAAAGGCTTTGAAAATGGCTGGATTACACCGCGTATTCCAAAAAAACGCACGGGTAAAATGGTTGCAGTTATTGGTTCTGGCCCTGCAGGATTAGCAGCAGCTGATCAATTGAATCAAGCTGGTCATTCTGTCACTGTATACGAACGTGCAGATCGTCCAGGTGGTTTGTTAACATACGGGATCCCAAATATGAAGCTAGATAAAGGTATTGTTGAACGTAGAGTGAACCTTTTAACACAAGAGGGTATTACGTTCATCACAAATACAGAAGTTGGCAAGGACATAAGTGCAAATGAACTTCGTGAAAAATATGATTCTGTGATCCTATGTGTAGGTGCTCAAAAGCAACGTGATCTTGTAATTGAAGGTCGTGAGGCAAACGGTGTACATTTTGCAATGGATTATTTAACAGATGTTACAAAAAGCTATTTAAATACTAATTTTGAAGATAAGAATTTTATCAATGCAGAAGGTAAAGATGTTATCGTTATTGGTGGAGGAGATACAGGAGCAGACTGTGTTGCGACAGCATTACGTCAAAACTGTAATAGTGTCGTACAATTTGGTAAACATCCTAGATTACCAATGTCTCGAAAAGTTGAAAATATGTGGCCTGAAGCACCTCATGTATTTACAATGGAATATGCTTATGAAGAAGCTGAAGCTAAATTCGGTGAAGATCCACGTCAATATTGTATTCAAACGAAAAAGTTAGTAGCTGATGAAACTGGTCAATTGAAAGAACTGCATACCATTCAAATGGAAAAACTACAAGATGAAAATGGACTTTATTACTTTGAAGAAGTACCAGGTACTGAAAAAGTATGGCCAGCTCAATTAGTTTTTATTGCGATTGGATTTGAAGGCTCTGAGCAGCCAGTGTTAAAACAATTTAATGTAGAAACAACGGCTCGAAATGTTGTAGCTGCAAAGTATGGTGATTTCCGCACAAATATTGATGGTGTCTATGCTGCAGGGGATGCACGTCGCGGTCAAAGTTTAATTGTTTGGGCAATTAACGAAGGGCGAGAAGTAGCTAAACAAGTAGACACTCATCTTATGGGAAGCACAGTGTTAACATAATTATCTTTTTGTAAGTAGAGAATAGGCAAACAAATTAATACCAAATGTGCCTACGTAGCTAGATGAAAAAGTGTTTAGAAAGAAACAAAAAAACCTAGAGCAGTTTCTAGGTTTTTTTGTTTTTCCAATTTTTCTAATTGTTGAAGCATCTAACATGTGGAAACTCTAGTAGGATACGACCAGGAGAGCTTGGATTGGCAACAGAAAGTGAAAGCTTTTATACAACATGAACAACCGTGTTTCACAGATCTTTTTTTAAAATACTTGTTTCATTAAGAACAAATACTATAATATAGTAGTTAAAGAAAAAGTATGTTATATACTAACTAGTCTCTATTTACTACATCTAACCTCCTAGAATTGTTGCGTAATCGTTCTTATATTAAACATAAACCTATATCTCTCAATACTGTTATAGCTTTATGATGAATAGTAAGTATGTTTATTGTTGTTGTCAGAATGTTTGAAGAATGTCCTAGAGATTGACCTTTGGCAAAAGATAAAATAGTGATAGGAATAAATAATCTTAGTTCTTATATGGAAGAATTGTAAGTGAAAACATTTATACAAGTTAGTAGAAGGATAGAGCTTTACCTCTATGGCTTTATTAAACGTTGTTATTGATTTCCATAGCCTTTCGATTACGCCAGCAATCCCTCCTTATGGTGGTCCCGAGAGCTTCTTTGTAAGCTGCACGCGCCTCCGTCGTTTCCCTTTGGACATGATTTTTTCGGCAGTGGTCTCATGCTTCCACTCCAACCACAAAGAACAATAACCATTAGTAAACATTTAAACAGCCAATATAATAAATTGAATTTTGTATGTGAAGGTGGAAAAATGAAAAATAGGGCCAAACTCCTTTTACTTTATATTATATTTAGTACAATTTGGATATTAGTAACAGACAATATCGTCGTATTTTCGAATATCCCAAAACAAATTGTTGTCGTTTTTCAGAATGTGAAAGGAATCATCTTTGTTTTACTAACGAGTGTGTTTATTTATTATCTAGTATTAAAGAAAGAAGCGTATGAGAAAGAAAAGGCTGAAAACAATAAATTGCATGTATTAATTAATTCAATGGTTGATTTTGTTAACTTTAAAGATGGTGAGGGAAGATGGACGGAAGCAAATGACTTTGCAATTAAGCTTTTTCAACTAGAACATATTAATTTTAAAGGGAAAAAAGATAGTGAGCTTGCACAGTATTCAGATTTCCATGCTGAATCTCTACAATATTGTGAAACCTCAGATGAGCAAGCATGGCAAATAGGCAGACCAAGTCGTTGTATTGAAGAAATTCCAATGCCATCTGGAGGGTTTAAAACGTTTGATACAATTAAAATCCCTAGTTTTTATAGTAATGGAGAACGAAAAGAATTAGTCGTGATGGGAAGAGATATAACGGAACAAGTTCAAGCGGAAAAGAAATTAGCAGAAAGTGAACAAAAATATAAATCCTTATTTGAATTTAATCCTGAACTAGTATTTATGATTGACTTAGAAGGCAGGCTGACAAATGCTAATGATCATATTTATCGCTACACTGGCTACCGATTTAATGAGCTAAAACTGAAAACGGTCCTACCAATCATCTCTAAGAAAGATCGGAAAAAGGTTTTGAAAGCCTTCCATCGAATCTTCCGTGCTAATCAACCTTATATTAATGAAGAGATTGAGATTATAACTAAGGAAGGAACGACAAAAATCGTTAGGTGTACATCTGTTCCTATGACAATTGATGATGAAATAGTTGGGGTTATCGGATATGCAGTGGATATTACGAAGGAAATTGAAACGGAGCAACTTTTACGAAAAACAGAAAAGTTGTCTGTTGTTGGAGAACTTGCTGCTAGTGTAGCACATGAGATTCGAAATCCACTAACATCTATAAAAGGATTCTTACAAATGTTAAAAACATCTTCAAAAGAGAATGAATTTTATTATAATATTATGTTAGAAGAGTTGGAAAGAATAAATATTATTGCTAGTGAACTATTGGTTTTGGCAAAGCCTCAAAAAATTCAATTTACTAGGAAGGATTTAAATCAACTCCTATTAGATGTTCAATCTTTAATAGAATCTGAAGCAAATTTGTATGGTGTATCACTTGAAGTTGTTGGTAATGACAAAATTCCTGAAATTCAATGTGAACCGAATCAATTAAAACAATTATTCATCAATCTGATCAAAAATTCGATCGAGGCAGAAGCAAACCATGTGAAAATCTTCATTCGTATGCTTGATAAAACGACGATTCAGATTTCTTTACAAGACGATGGGTTTGGAATTGAAGAAGAACGCTTAAAACATTTAGGTGAACCGTTTTACTCTATGAAAGAAAAAGGAACAGGTCTTGGTCTTACAGTAAGCTACAGAATTGTTCACTTCCATAGAGGTGAGATTACCTTTAATAGTAAAGTAAATGAAGGAACTACGGTAGAAATTACGTTACCTATCGAAAATACTATGTAAATCTTATTAAGGAAGATCTTGTCTTAATCGACAAGGTCTTTTTTATAACCTCTGTTACATGGAATGATTGATAGATACTCATTTACTTTCTGCATAAGGTCGGAAAGCTTTCCCTGATGAAACTACATTCTGGGGAAACGCTTCTTTCCTGTCAAGCTCTTGAGTCATAGAATAACCGTGGTACCCTGTGCTTTTGTTCTAAGGCCCGTTTCTTTACCTTTATTGCTAAGCTAATAAAGGTGAATGTTAAAAAGCGTCACGTTACCCTGTAAGTACTTAGAAAGGGAGATTGATAAGCGATAAAGTCAAAATGTAAACCTGTATCGTGAATTTTCTTCGGACAATTAGACTGGATTAATTAGGAATTTGTTAAAGAAATATGCACAAATTTTATAATATTTGGTAAAATAAAAGAAAGTTTCCTTTACGAAAAACTTTTAGATACCAAAAAGATTAGATTTGGAAAAGTTAGGAGGGGATCGTGTGGAAAAGGTGCGTTTAATGGGGAAATATGATAAAAAATACGCTTGGTTAAGAGTGAAAAGGTTCCTTCATTCAATTGTCCCGATTGCTTTTGCCTTTATCCTGTTACTACTTATCCATCTATATATTTAAGGAATATAATGTAAATCAAGCACTTTTGTGTAGTAAACTCGTATATTGATGATGAGTTTAGTATGAAGAAGGGGCTGATCTTAATGAACCGTTGTTATCCTCTACATCCTTGTGGGAATCCATCAATCTTATATCCAACATATCACTATTTTGTCCACCCATATACTTATCCAGTTCGCGTTTTACCAGATGTAGATAGTACTTTATTTGAAAAATCAGCGACAAAGATGAATTTATTAATGAAAGATGCAAGTCTTATCTTAAATAAGTTATCTTCATCAAAGGATTTTGCAAACAAAATTATGTATGAAGCTCAGCAATCAAACACACAAGAGGTGCAAAGGTTACTAAAGTCTACAGGCATTCAATCAAATGTAGATGTAAAGTACAATCCTGATGGGATTACGTTGAAATTTTCTTCAATGATCGGAACGACAGAATGCTGTCACTTAACAGTCGCTTTAAGATGGCTATAATACCAATACTCTCCTCGTTGTTCAAAAACGTTATTCTTACTTTTAGGCAACTATCTTAATTCTTGTTTCGATTATCTGGAAACGGGATTTTTCCGAGTTTTAATAAGTGAGGTACAGCATATTTTTGATATGTGCCGAATATTTATTAAGAATTGGAAAGGGGAGAAATGAGATGCCAAGTGATTTATATCAAGTAGAAGTAAAGCTGCCGATACACGAGGTTTGGAATTTTGTCCGTGTCATTGACAACTGGGCCCCGCTTGTTCCTGGCTATATAAATCATGAGACCCTTAACGATCATGAATCCATTTGGCGATTCAAAACTGATATGGGGTTTATTAAGAAAAAAGTCGAGTTGAAGGTTATCATCACCAACTGGGATGAACCTTCTAAAGTAACATTCGAACTAGAGGGAATAAGTGAGAAGATTTCTGGAGATGGTTATTTCTTGGGAGAGGTTGTAGATTCTAAGACGACACTGATGAATGGCTATTTGAATCTTTCATCTGAAAGTAAATTGTCTAAGATGATTAATGCCAAATTAAAAAAGAATGTTTCTGAAATGACAGAAGAATTAACAAAAGCAGTTGCGGAGAATTTAGTACAGCTAACCAATACTAGATAGTATAATAGGATGCTAAACAACACTATCTATATCGTTTATTTGCGGGTAGTGAGAGCTTCCTCGACACGTTCATTCGTGAAGTCTTCCTTCCCGCACAAATCTTTTTCTAATTCCTTATTACTACCACGTGAATAGTTTACCCTCGATTTAAAGAAAAGCAGTGATACTTAGTTTAGTACATGCTTATCCACAAAACTTCTTCTATTGAGCTTCAGCCCGTCAACTTACGCATTTTATTTGAATTTTACAAAATGTATAGACAGTTCAGACAAGTTAAAAGGGATAATTCCTCTAAAGAGAGAAAAAGTAAGGGCAAAACAAATCTTTTCTATTTGTCTAAGAATCGAGATATAATAAGAGAACTAAAAATGTGGAGATGATTTTTTTGTCATTAAAAATTAAGCTATATTACGATTATGTTTGTCCGTTCAGCTTTTTAGCTGGAAGAGCAATAGATCACGCAATGAAAGATAAAGAAATTGAACTAGACTGGATGCCATATGAAGTAGGAGCTGAATCTCTACGATTAACATATGAATCATGGGAAAAGACTGTTCATCCTTTAGCGAGTGAAAGGGGGATTATTATAAAACGACCGACTATTCATCCTCAACCGACAACACATTTAGCCTTTGAAGGTTATTACTTTGCGAAAGAAAATAAAAAAGCGAATGAATATAATTTCAAAGTATTTCAGGCATTTTTTCAAGAGGATAAGAATATTAGCGATATAGACGTACTAGCTAATATTGTGGATGACATTGGATTGGATCCACATTCATTTAAGAAAGCGGTTGAAACGAGAAAATACCAACACATTCATAGTCAGGCATTAGAAGAAACACGTAAAGAAAGAATCCAAGTAGCCCCAACAATAGAAGTAGGGAGTACTCGCTTAGAAGACTTTCATTCAATAGAAGAAATAGAAAAGCTAATAACTCAAGACCATGTAAAGCCTAAACTTCAGATTTTAAGTAAGGGAATGTCCTGTGGTATGGATGGTTGTTAAAGGTATTTTTAAATAAAATATAAACAAAAAAGCAGCCAATGTTCTTAAAGCTGCTTTTTTGTATGTCTATGAGTATGTGTTATTGTGCTGTTTATGGCAAAAAAAGTGTCTATGATTGACTTCTAATCATAATAGAATTTGGTTAATTATCGCTCCAGTTTTTATTATATTAGTATTCATATTGAAAAAATATGAAAGTGAGTGACCTGTTGAATATAACTTCAAGTGTTAAGAGCTTTAAATTTTCAAACATTGAACCTTGTATATTGAGTTTTTATATCACCCTTTTTTCTGACAAAGTTTTCAATTTTTTAACGAATTTTCTACCTTCCTTCGTCCTATTTAGACAAATCCAGTAGACTTCGACAAAGGATTTCAAATATTTTTTCTCTCGACATTTCACAAATAAGTATGATCGTTCTTTAAAAAGAACAATCATTTTGGCTTATGTTTATTAGTATAAAAGAATAGTATAATCCAATATTATTCTTTTACTTAGATGTCGAAGAGAAAGGAGATGTAATGAATAGAAATTGACGAATTATAGAATATTTTACAAAAAAATTACAAACTTGTTATTATATATTTATAGATAACTATTAAACTAAACTTGTTGATGTACATGAATATGACTTTATTTTTAACTAATAACAGATTGAGTAGAACCTAAATTTAAAAGACTAGAAGTAGAGGGGAAATCATTCTCTTATTTGTTGTAATTTTAGAGTCTATCAAAGAAGGAGGAAAGGTTGGATGAAAAATTTGGTCAAAAAAACAATTGTTGGTGCGGTAGCATCCTGGCTACTTATATCACCGATAAGTACATATGGGGTAGCGAATCTATCCCAGTTTTCTTCAGAGGAAGGTGAGGATTTACATGTCGAGCTAATAGGGAGATACACTAGCGGAGCAGAAATTGGTCAAGGAGGTACAGAAATCGTTGCATATGATAAGGAAAATCAACACGTATTTTCTATAAATGGAGATCAAAATGCTGTCGAAATCCTTGATCTATCACAATTAAAAGATGGGAAACAAGAAATACCGCTTCTAAAGCAAATTACATTAGCTGATTTAGGTGTTCCTGCATCAGATGTAACGAGTGTAGCAATACATCCAGATGGTCAATTCTTTGCGGTATCAGCACCTTCAGTAAATAAAGTAGACCCGGGATTTGTCGTATTCCTTTCCTTAGAAGGAGATTACTTATCAAGTGTACAAGTTGGTTCCTTACCAGATATGATTACCTTTACACCTGATGGAGCCAAGCTTTTAGTTGCAAATGAAGGAGAGCCTAATGATGAGTATACAGTTAATCCAGAAGGCAGTATAAGTGTTATAGACGTAAAAGAGGGTGTCGAAGGATTAACAAATGCTTCTGTTTCTACAATTAGATTTACAGATGACGTCATTGATTCTGATGTTAGGAAGGTGAGAGAAGATCATACATATGCTGAGAATTTAGAGCCTGAATACATTGTCATTGATGATAAAAGTCAATTTGCTTATGTAGCTCTGCAAGAGAATAACGCCATCGCGATAATAGATATCTCCAATCAAAAGGTACTTACTGTTAAGAGCCTTGGTTATAAGGATTATTCAATCACTGAAAATCAGCTTGATGCTTCAAATAAAGATGATGAAATAAATATACAAAATTGGCCCGTTTTATCCATGTATCAGCCTGATGGATTAGCCTCTTATACTGTTGATAGCAAAACATATATTTTATCAGCGAATGAAGGTGATTCTCAAAATTACAAGGGATTTTCTGAAGAAGAAAGAGTAAATGATTTAAAGGAGAATTATGAACTAAATGCAGACTTGTTTGAAGGATATACACAGGAAATGCTTGATAAGATGATTCTTGATGGTTTATTTGAAGAAGACTAATTAGGTAGACTTCTTACTACAAGTTCCGCACCCAAAAATATGAATAATAAATATGAAGCAATTTATAGTTTCGGGGCCCGTTCCTTCTCTATTTGGGACGCTCATACACTTAATCAAGTGTATGATAGCGGATCTGATTTTGAAAATATCACTTCCACTGTATATGGGAAAGATTTCTTTAATTCTAATAATGATGAGAATGCGTTTGATTCACGAAGCGATGATAAAGGGCCTGAGCCTGAATCAGTAATAGTTGGAAATGTACAAGGGCAAAACTATGCTTTTATTGGTCTTGAACGTGTTGGTGGAATAATGATGTATGATATAAGCGATCCAGAAGCTCCAAAATTTACGAAATACTTTTCTAGTCGTATTTTCACTACTGAGAAGGACGTAACACTTGAAAGTGGAGATAGCGCTCCTGAAGGTTTAACCTTTATTCCTGCAGAGTTTAGCCCAACAGGTCAAAATCTTCTGTTGGCTGCCCATGAAATTACAGGGACAATCGCTGCGTATCAAGTTGGAATTGAAGTGCCTGATGAGCCTGTTGATAATTCAAATGAAGACTCGGATGAAGAGACTGATGAGAACTCAACGCCACCACCAAGTTCAAATCCAAATGAGAATTCAAACGATCAATCAGATTCAAAAGAAAATCCTTCTTCAGATCAAGAATCTGAAAATCAACACGAGAATGTTTTAAACGAAGAGGAAGAAGAAGTAACTAGTGAGAGTAAAGAAAATAATGTGAATGTTAATGACGTACCTAAGAAAGAAGAAATAAATAATAAAATGGCCACAGAAGGACATAAATTACCTAATACAGCGACGAAGAATGATCAATATCTCGTAATAGGATTGCTTATCTTCATAATTGGTTTTTACTTAAAGCGAAAAGGTAAGCTGGAAGCTTGATTCAAACAAACATCCTCTATGTAAACCGTGTTGCTATAATTGTCTTCTTAAGAATAAAGTATACTTCATATGATAAAGCGTGGTAACAAAGAAAGGAAAGAGCCTTACCTCATCAATTGAAATATGTAATGGAAAAAGAAGCACTGTGGTATAGGTGCTTCTTTAAGTGTGTATTCTATCTGCCATCTAAAAGGAAAAACTGGGTCGAAGTAAATTCTATCCAATCAACGTGTAATTCTATATAAAAATAATTTTTTATTATGATTATTTTGAATCTTTTGTCGAAAAACGGTTGTTATTTTCATCCTTCTAGTTATAAAATAGGTTAATATAGATTTTATATAATTGCTGGCAAGTTTCTTGTAAGAGTAAATGATTATGAATCATAATTCTTTCTTTTATAGATAAGCTATATGAAGATGAATTAGAGCTAATTTTAGAGGTGGGAGAGTTTAAAATGACGACAAATATTCAGATTACGTTAAGTGAAGAAAGAAAAGAAAAACCACAACCAGAACAGCTGGAATTTGGTCGGATTTTTACTGATCATATGTTTGTAATGGACTACAGCCCACAAAAGGGGTGGCATGATGCACGAATTGAGCCGTTTGAACCTATTACGTTAAGCCCTGCTTCCATGGTGTTTCACTATGGTCAGACTGTATTTGAAGGCTTAAAGGCTTACCGAACTTCTGATGATAAAGTTTTATTATTTAGACCTGAAAAGAATATGGAACGGCTAAATTTATCAAATGAGCGCCTTTGTATTCCAGAAATTGATGGTGAATTTGTCATTGAAGCCTTAAAAAAGTTAGTATCGATTGATAAAGAGTGGATTCCAACCACAGAGGGAACCTCTTTATATATTAGACCATTTATCATCCCGACAGAATATTATTTAGGTGTTGCACCTTCTAAGTTCTACAAACTTATGATTATCCTTTCCCCAGTAGGATCTTACTACAAAGAGGGCATTCATCCTGTCAAGATCTTTGTAGAAAACCAATATGTACGTGCGGTTGATGGGGGAACAGGTAAGGCGAAAACAGGTGGGAATTATGCATCTAGTCTAAAAGCACAAGAGGAAGCGGCTAAAAAAGGCTATTCACAGGTTTTGTGGCTTGATGGGATTGAGAAGAAATATGTAGAAGAAGTAGGAAGTATGAATATCTTCTTTAAGATAAATGGAGAGGTTGTAACACCAGAAATAAATGGTAGTATTCTAGAAGGTGTAACGAGAAACTCCATCATTCAAATGCTGAAATATTGGAATATTCCTGTGAAAGAGAAGCGAATTTCAATGGAAGAAGTGTATGATGCTTATAAAGAAGGGGTATTAGAGGAGGCTTTTGGAACTGGTACGGCAGCTGTTATCTCTCCTATAGGGGAATTCTACTATAAAGAAGAGAAGATGATAATTAATAAAGGGCAAACTGGTGACGTTTCAAAAAAATTATATGATACACTGACAGGTATTCAAAAGGGTACAGAAGAAGATGTATTTGGATGGGTAACGGAAGTGAAATAACGTTTTCTTAAAAAGCGCTCAAGCATGTATGTTTGGGCGTTTTAATATAGAACGAAAAATCAATAGAATGACTATTTTGCTAATAAATCCCATCAAGTTAGGATATGAGTACTCCTCATAAAAAAGGGGAAATTACACATTATTTATAAAAAATTGTGAGCAATCTAAACCTAAAGGTAAAGACGTTCGCATGCAGTTATTGTCATGGGTCAGCGCGGTTTAGACTGTCATAATATGATAAGGCGATAGTCGGACGTCTGGTGCTCGATTTAATTACTTTGGAAAGGATAAAATGCATCGCTTGTAAGTGCTGACAAAGCCACCCTGCCCTTTTGTTTTTACCGATACAGGAACTTAACAACATTAGTTTGTGAAAGAAACTTTTTAGCCATCAAATACGTCATATTAGGAGAAGAATTAGAGTGTATTTTAAGGTAATTTTTAACAATGATTCTTCATTTTTTGCTACAATAATGAATATATAGTTATGATTACCTTTTTCGGCGTGAAACAATGGGGATTAATTACTTAGAGAAATGTGGGAGATACGATGCACAAAAAATATGTTTCTTCAATTCTATGTGTTTTTATGTTGGTGGGGTGTGAATCATTAAATGGTAGTAGTGGTCAAGAAGAGATATTAGAGGTTAAAGAAATACAATCTCGGAATATTCAAATAGCTAGTAAAAATGTAGAGTACGCGATTGATTTGATTCATCCTCTATCAAAGGAAATATTACTGACCTATACTCCTTCAGAAGGAGCACATAATGAAGCTGAACTTGAAAAACTTGCAAGGTCTCTTGGAAAGCAACTGGATCAACCAATGGTTCCAGTTAAACGAAATAGTAATGGTAAACTTACAAATGGTCAAAGTCGAATAATTCTTCACGAAGCTGAGTTAGTGACTCTCTTGAAAATGCCCAAGGCGCTGGAACGAACAATTGAATTACCAATGGATATCACAGAACCAAATGTTACTGAAGCCGTATCAAGTATTGTTGATCAACAGGTTATTGGAGCATATAAAACATCTTTTAATCCTGGGGTAAAGGGTCGAACAGAAAATATTGCACTTTCTGCAAATGAAATTAATCAAATAATACTTGGTCCTGGTGATCGCTTTTATTTTAATTTAGTAGTCGGAGAAAGAACTCCTGAACGAGGGTATCAAAAGGCAATGGAAATTGTCGACAAAGAATTTGTTGAGGGAATTGGTGGAGGTATTTGTCAAACTTCTTCGACATTATACAATGCAGTAGCAAATGCAGGGTTAGAAATCATTGAGGTTCACTCGCATTCTAGATCGATCGGGTACGTTCCTGCAGGGAAGGATGCAACCGTTTCTTGGAATGGACCTGACTTTAAATTTATGAATAATAAAGATTATCCTGTTATGCTAAAAACAATAGTTGACAGATCTGCAGGTACAATTGAAGTGCAAGTAACGGCTCCAAAAAAGGCAGTTTAGTGACGAATACTTAGTGGTGGTGCTAGCAAACAAGATTTCATTGTTTGCTAGTTTTTTTGTTATGAGAGAGGTGACGTTAAGTAAAGATCTTTAGAGATTTTCCCTAAAAAAACTGAATAAAATTTTGAAGGGTCTAACGTTAAGCTCTACGTAGTCACATAGGACTCTTAAAAAGAAATAAATTATAAGAACCACCTCCCATGAAGCTTTATTTTTTAGTAAGATAGAAGATATTGCTGAAGTGAAGAAAGGAAATGACAAATGACATATAAAATGATTGTCCTAGATTTAGATGATACATTATTACAAGATGACCATACGATTTCACTAAACACTAAGAATTCGTTAATGAAGGCGCAAGAATTGGGAGTAAAAGTTGTGTTAGCATCAGGACGCCCAACTTACGGTATGAAACACATAGCCAAAGAATTAGAGTTAGAGAGATTTGGTAGTTATATTCTTTCATTTAATGGAGGCAAAATTATCAATTGCCAAACGGAGGAAGAAATGTTTAGTAGTACACTTACACCTGAAGCTGTCCATCAGTTAGACGCTATTAGTAAAAGGGAGGAAGTTTATATCCATACGTATGTAGGAGATGACATTGTAACAGAAACAGAGAATCCTTATACAACGATTGAGTCAGAGTTAACTGGATTACCTGTAAAAGTGGTTCCTTCGTTTGTATCGGAAGTAACTAGCCCTGTTGTTAAAGTACTTATGGTTGAAGCTCCTGAAAAGTTAAAATTAGTTGAAGAAAAACTTCAACAAGAACTTGATGCTGAATTTAGTATCATGCGCTCTAAACCGTTTTTCCTAGAATTTACAGAAAAAGGTGTGACAAAAGGGACAAGTCTTCATCACCTCATTCAAGTATGTGGAATAAAGCAAGAAGAAGTGATTGCTATTGGAGATAGCTATAATGATCTCTCTATGATCGAATTTGCAGGATTAGGTGTAGCTATGGGAAATGCCCCAGAGGATATTAAAAAAATAGCAAATTACGTAACGGATACAAATATGAACGATGGAGTAGCAAAAGTGGTTGAAGAATTTATTTTCAACAAAAAAGTCTTGGTTTAATAAGAAAGATACGGCATTGACATAAATAGTCTTGTCGTATTTTTACTAAGTTTACGGAGAAGGTGGCTAATTAATGAAAATAACTATATCTAAAGATTTTGAAACGATTGCACGGTTGAATAAATCGATTCATGATATTCATGCCAAACTTTATCCTGAATATTTTAAGCCATATGAAGAAAATGAGATAAAGGCAACATTCGAAAAGCTTATTCAGAATGAGCATTTTATGTTCTTTATCCTTGAGGAAAAAGAGCAAACGATCGGGTATATATGGATAGAAATAAGAGATTTTCCTGAAAATGCATTTAAAATGGGCTATCAATCTATTTACCTTCATCAAATTAGTTTAATAGAAGCTGAAAGAAAAAAGGGGTATGGTACTCTTATAATGAAATATATAGAAGACTTAGCAAAAAAACTAGAAATTGATCTTATTGAACTAGACTATTGGGTAGATAATAAAGTGGCTGAATGTTTTTATGAAAAAAACCATTTTGTAAAGTACAGAGAATTTGTACATAAGAGAATTTAAGGGAAGCTATCTTATATTATTCATAGTAGTTATCATTCTTCTCCTTTTTGGTCGTAAAATAGCCCGAAACAAAAGAAACGGTATATTTGAGGTGTAAGACATGGGAAAAAGAGTAACCATTCAACATATTGCGGATTATCTTGGTGTTTCTAAATATGTAGTGTCAAGAGCATTAGCAGGGAAAAGTGGTGTGAAAGATGAAACAAGAGACAGGGTCATAGAGGCTGCTAAAAAGCTCGGCTACAATTCCAGTGATCAGCATACAACCTTTTTCTCATTTTCACAGCAAGATGCTGTTACTAAAAATGAAAAGAGAAATGTGCTAGTGGTTCTCCCTCGCAGTCACTACCAAGAATCAATCTATTGGGGGAAAATCATTGATGGTATCTCAAGCGGAATTTCTTATTATACATTAGGGATGGTCATCATGACGGAAACAGATCAATTTGCGAATGTCATAAACGTAGATGGCTTTGTTGGTATTATTAGTGTTGGGAAGATTGCCTCACCTGTATTAATGGAATTAAAGAAGTGGAAGGTACCAATTGTTCTAATAGATTTTGAAGACCCATTGCTAACAACAGATACCATTTTTGCAAACAATTATGACAGTTCTTTTCAGTTAACAAATTATTTAATCGGGTTAGGTCATAAACAGATTAAATTTATAGGCAATATTCATTATTCTAGGAGCTTTCACGACAGGTGGTTAGGCTACCGTAGTGCAATGGAATGTCACCAGTTGTTAGATCATTCTTCAGAACTTCCAATTCAAGGAGATACTATTGAGGCAATGTACGAAACCATCAATATATGGCTTCAAACTATGCCACCTGTTACAGCCTTAGTATGTGCAAATGATTCACTTGCTCTTTTTGTTATAAGTAAATTAAAAGAACGAAATGTGAAAGTGCCAGAAGAAATTTCTGTAACTGGCTTTGATAATATAGAAAATTCTTATCTATCAAATCCAACTTTAACAACTATCCATGTTCCGAAAGAACAAATTGGTAAACACGCTGTTAAATTATTAGTCGATCAAGTAAATGGAAATAAAGATTATTTCGAAAAGGTTTTATTAACGTGCGAACTAATCATACGAAATTCAACAGCTAAGGTGTATCAATAAAAGCTCTCTCTTATAGAAGGTGTAGAGAACTGTTATAAACCTAGGTAGTGGGAGTGAGCTTGGAACTTTTGACGACAAAGAGAATAATGACAAGTATATGGAGGAAACTATTATGATAAAAGCAATTTTCTTTGATTTAGATGATACGTTATTATGGGATCAAAAAAGTGTAAAAAGAGCGTTTGAAGAAACGTGTGAAATGGCACATCAAAAATATGGTGTAGCGATTGAAGAATTAGAGGCTGCTGTACGGAAAG
The DNA here is from genome assembly GCF_001889165.1 of Bacillus weihaiensis. Lineage (GTDB taxonomy): Bacteria > Bacillota > Bacilli > Bacillales > Bacillaceae > Metabacillus > Metabacillus weihaiensis. Next base: position 1,809,683 of record NZ_CP016020.1, read on the forward strand.
AAGCAAGCGATCTTTATGCAACTTATGAGACATATGAATTTACTAAAATGATAGGAATAAATCCATTTGAAGGGTTATGGGGGAACTTCCTTGATGAAGAAGAAAACTTTGTGAAAATGAAACAGATTGTACCTACATATCGAAACGAGGCATGGACTAATGGATTAAAAGCATGTGGAATAGATGATCCGGAGTTTGGTAAATTCTTAGCTATGGAGTTCCCTAAACGAAGAAGAAAGAATCCATACGTCTATGAAGAATCCTTTTCTGTATTGGATGAATTAAAAGAATCCTATCGTTTATTGCTTTTAACGAATGGATCACCTGATCTTCAAAATACCAAATTGGATATCACACCCGAACTTGTACCATACTTTGAACAGATTATCATTTCAGGAGCATTTGGTAGAGGAAAGCCAGATCCAACAATCTTTGAGCATGCATTAGAGAAAATGAATCTTTCTAAGGATGAAGTGATTATGGTTGGAGATAATCTTATGACAGATATACTTGGGGCATCAAGAGTAGGGATAAAATCAGTTTGGATTAACCGTCATCATAAGGAAAGAAATGAAGTTGAACCAACCTATGAAATTTCACACTTAACGGAACTTTTTCCAATTTTAACAGCGCTTAATCATTAATACTTTTGCTAATATGAGCTAATGATTAAAGGGTTTGCCGTTCACTTAGCATTTAGTGATCAAGAGTATCAAAAACGTGCTTAAATGCTTAGGAGCTCTTTGCCCACCTGAATGTCTTAATTAGCTTGAGAATCTGTAACGCTTGGTAAATTCGCTAAAATGATGTATTGATCTATCTAGATAAGTAACACTAGCTTGGTTTATATTTCATAAACTATTACTACATAATGTGATTTGCAGAAGGAGTAGTAGCTATGGTGGTAGGATATTTAAAAGAAATTACAAGATACCCAGTAAAGTCGATGAATGGGCAAAAGGTTCATGAAACGAAAATAATGAATTATGGTCTATACGGTGATCGGAGTCATGCTTATCTGGATTTGACGAGAGAGGACAAATTTCTGACTATCACTCAATTTCCTAAAATGGCACAGTATAGGGCAGCATTTAGATCAGCCGATTGTGAGAGTCGCTTTCCAGTAGTTGAAATTACGACACCTGAAGGGCAACAGTATGAGTGGAACGATCCTTCATTACTTAAAGAGTTAGAACAACGTTGTGAAAGGAATATTCAACCCATTCATTTTGAACCAGCTCATGTTCCCTTTGGAGCAATAGAAGAAGAGCATATATTAATTGTGAATGAAAAATCCGTACAGGCATTAGAGAATTTGTGGGGAGAGAAAATCGATTACGTAAGATTTAGACCTAATTTATTAGTATCCTTAAATGATGAGCCATATTTTGAGGAAACCATGTTTGGGAAAAGGGTGAAAATTGGGCAAGAGGTTGAGTTGGAGATACTGAGACATTGCGAAAGATGTATGATTGTAAATGTGGATCCCGACACAGGTGAGATTTCACATAGTCTTTTAAAGACAGTAGTAAAAGAAAGAAGGAACCATTTTGGGGTGTATGCACGAGTAATAAAAACCGGGTTAATAAAAGCTGGCGATGAAGTCACTTTACTTGATTGATATTTGTCCGCCCCTTTATAGTATACTCCATAGAGGAGAATAGTTTGACATAATACCTATAAGGGTATAGAATACCTTTGATAAACATAGAACGATATAGGGGGACAATATGGTTTATTTTTTCATTCTTGTCTTATTAACCTTAGCCATAATCTTAACAAATCGTTATCGATCACTTAATCGTGTACCTTGCATAGATGTGCTTCATGCTTCGAGTGAAGAGGTGATTGTTGATTTTAGAGATTATAACGATGTTACGAATAAGAAAGTAAGCGAAGCAATCGTTATTCCAATTGCTTATTTAAAAAGATATTATCATGAAATCCCAAGTAAACAAGTGCATGTGGTTGCATCTACAAAGTTAGAAAAAAATATCGGTATTCGCTTTCTACAAAAAAATGGATTTCATGTGAGCGGCTATACGTTATCGGAATGCATGTGTCAAAACAAGGAAAATCTGATATAGCCATTAAGAAAGGAGAGCTTATATGGAATATTCAGACCAAGTCAAAAACAGAGTGAAAAGAATTGAAGGACAACTAAGAGGAATCTTAAGAATGATGGAAGAAACAAAAGATTGTAAAGAAGTGATTACCCAACTTTCAGCGTCTAGAACAGCTATAGACCGCACAATTGGTGTCATTGTTAGCTCGAACCTCATTGAATGTGTCCAAGAGGCCAATGAGAAAGGTGAAAATACGGAGGAATTAGTAAAAGAAGCCGTCAATTTATTAGTGAAAAGTAGGTAAGGAGAGCTAAGCACTAGATAAGGCATTAAGTTACGCAGGGGAATGTGAAAAATAACAAATTAAAGGCTCAGGTGTAGTGTTCAATTATCGCAGTTAAATAGACAATCAAACGATTAAAGAGCTTAAAGAACGCGTGGGATTAACACCTAAGCGTTCTTTTTTATATCTCTCTAAAAAAATAAATGTTTATTCATACCTTATACCATTGTACTAAAGCTTGTTTTGTATAGTATAAGGTACAAGATGAAAATATTTCACTAATTGGTAGTTTATATGCATTGTGATTATGTGAATTTTTTATAACAGTTCTACTTATCTCATTCAAACACTCTGCTTTTAGTTTAACGTAAGGCTATGTTAAGTTGCTTAAAGTTGATTTGTAGTACATGATTGATGGCATGAAAGACATAAGACAACTCCCAAAATTGTCAATGGGAGACCCTACTGGCCCTTCCCGGAATTCTTTAAAGCTTTACCAAATGATAAGGAAAATGGTTTCATCGTATAGAGTACACAATCGCATTTTATATTTTTAAATGGTATAGTAGACACGGAAAATTATTTGTTAATGGGATAGGAAGTTGGATATGAAATCAACAAAACAATATATTAAGCTATGGCAAAAAGCATTGCGTGCAGAAATAATGCATTTAAAAAAATATGGAAGTACAAAATATTCTCTATATAATGGAGAAGTGATTCAACAAAAAGAAACAAACACATATTACTTTGAAACACCTTTTCCCATAAAAGTACCCATTGGCTCTACAGTTAAAATTGAAAATGGGAAGTTAGAATACTCTGGAAAACTTCTGTCTTCAGAAGGGAAAAGCGTCATCTTATCTGTTGAAAAACCTCTCGGAAGACTAGCCCATGAGTTACTTTTATCACATGATCCTTGGGAGTTATTAGATCAGCTACATGAACGCCTAGAAGAAGCATCAGAAAGTAAACAAAAGCGTCTTCGGATCAAACGACTAATGAATCCTCCATCTACGTCAAATCATCCTACTGAACAGATTAAATCAAATGTACATGAATTGGTTGTCAGGAGTAAGTATAATCCTGTGACATTTGTGTGGGGACCACCAGGAACGGGGAAAACATATACGCTTGCAAGAGTTGCCGCAAATAAATATTTTAAAAAACAATCTGTGCTTCTTTTATCTCAAAGTAATCAGGCTGTAGATGTGTTAATGAGTGAAATTTCGAGATTTGTTGATAAAAAGGGACGGTTTCGTGAAGGCGATTTACTACGTTACGGATCACAATCTCATGTAATCTCTCGTTCTTCTCTTACTACGACAGAATTATTAGAGAAAAGACATCCAGATATAGCGAAGCAGAAACAGCAACTACTAGATGAACGCTTAGGACTTAAACAAGATTTAGGACAGTCCTTTAGTCAAAGAGATTCCCAGCAACTCTTATCAATTGAGGGGAAATTAGCTGCTGTCCTTGAAAAGATACGCCAAAAAGAAATCGAATTTATTGAAGATGCAGTTGTGATTGGTACTACGTTAGCTAAAGCTGCTAATGACCCTTCAATCTATGATAAAACATATGATGTCGTAATAGTTGATGAAGCAAGTATGGCCTATGTTCCACAAATTGCATTTGCCGCTACACTTGGTAAAAGAATTGTTATATGTGGGGATTTTAAACAGCTTCCTCCTATTGCTTCTGCAAAAAGTCCCCTTGTCGAAGAATGGTTAAAAGAGGACATATTTCATAAATCAGGGGTGGTTGAATGGCTTTCACAAGAAGATCAGCTTCATCCAAACTTATTTTTATTAAAAGAGCAGCGAAGAATGCACCCGGATATTTCTTCGTTTACAAATAAGGTGATGTATCAATCTTTAGTAGGTGATCACGAAAGTGTGTTAACGGCTAGAAATCAAATTGTCGAAAGAGCGCCATTCCCAAATTATGCTTCGCTTTTAGTTGATAGTAGCAAAACAGGTAATCATTGTTTAAGAGAAAAAAATGCGAATTCTAGATTTAACGTCTGGCAGTTATTACTGTCATTTCAATTGATTCATGAATCATACCTTTCAGGAGCTAGATCAATAGGATACACAACCCCATACAGGGCACAAGCTACGTTAATGACTTCTTTACTGCAAGAGATTTATGAAAAGGAGTGTTTGGAAGCAGATATTATGGCAGCCACGGTTCATCGATTTCAAGGTAGCGAACGTGATGTAATGCTTTTTGATAATGTGGATTCATATCCTGAGACAAGACCAGGAATGTTATTGGTAGGAAAGGAAAGTGACCGCGTATTAAATGTAGCCATAACAAGGACAAAAGGAAAATTCATTCATATTTGCAATAAGCAATTTATCCAGGAAAACGTATTTCCTAGTAAAACGATTAGAAAACTGGTAGATCATCAAATCTCTTCAAATCAATTAGTTGAACCTCATCAAATAGGAAAATGGGTGAGGAATCAACACAATTCCCTACGATGGGTGCATGCTAAGAAAGTAGAGGCTGTTTTTGAAGATATTAAAAATGCTAAGCAGTCTGTCATCGCGGGTTTGCCACCAGGGAAACACTATTCCAAAGAGTGGCAATCAGGTTTTACTACTCTACCTAACAATGTGAAATTTACCATGCTTTCTGAATCAGAAGCTTTTAAAGGTAAGAAAGTTAATTGGATAGATAAGAGCCTTTCATTTCCATTTATCATCATCGATGAAAAGATATTATGGTTGGGAATGCCTTTTGAAGCCGGAATAAATGTGCAACCACCATTTGTAGGTGCACGTCTTGTATCTGAAGCTGTTGTTAGTTATCTAGTAAAGCAAATTATGTAGAAAGTACAATCCCACATACTAAACTTGTACTTACGCGTTTCATACCTTCATACATGTAAAAGAGAGTATCACAGGTGTAGAGCGTTCGTTTGGAGATGGGGTATGGGGGTTTTTGCTTATCTGTTTTTGGTTCCTTACTTGCAGGAGCCTCTTTTTATCTATTTATTTCACAATGGTTTCAAGCGAAAGTCCATTATTTAGTAACCCTTTGTGCAGGAATATTACTAACTGTTTTGTTAGTAGACATTGTCCCACATAGACTTTCTACTATAACTCATTATCCGTTATAGGTGGTATGCTAGTGGGATGGCCCATAATAACATCGTTAGACCATCTTTCACATAAAAAATTTCGTGGTGATTAGCGTATAACAAAACATCTTTTTATTTTCTTATTCTAGTCATTACACTTCATAATGCTCCGTCTAGATTAACACTTGGAAACTTGGGGAATGTAGGTGGACACTTTATTCATGTCATCGTGTTACATCATATTCCAGAAGGTATGACACTAACGTTAGTTGCGATAGCATCAGGAGTTAGTATGAAAAGGCTAATTGCTTTTTTTGCATGTTTATCAATAAGTTTATACGGATTTGTTTTAATGGAAATGTATTTTCCGGTTACAAATCCAATAATCTAAGGCTTTTTACTTGGGTTTTCAATTAGTGCTATCGGGTATGTTTATATTATTGAATTATTATTCCCTCCTTTAAAAAAGGGAAGTAGAACTGTTCATTATGTTACCTTGTTAGTTGGAATAACAATAGCTCAAATGTTGCTATTTCATCATTAAAGATCTTTTCTCATTGGCTAAGTTTGACAATAGCCAATCTTTTTTATATTATAATAAGAACTATATGAACATATACTCATATTATAATATATACATGTAGGTGGTGGCTTTTATGGTGGATTCCATTGATCAAGAAGATAAACACAATGAATTAGATGAAGAAACATTATTTATTGTTTCGCAAACTTTCAAGGCTTTAGGTGACCCTACAAGAATTCGTATTCTTCACCTACTTGCCAACCGTGAACATTCTGTTAATGAAATTGCAGATACATTATCTTTATTGCAATCGACGGTTTCGCATCAGTTAAGATTCTTAAAAAATTTACGTTTGGTTAAATACAGAAGAGAAGGGACAACATTATATTACTCTCCTGATGATAACCATGTTATGGACATCTTAAAGCAAACAATTGATCACGCACAGCATTAAGTATTTCGAAAGTCACCAGACAAATTGAAGTGTAAGTATTTATTATCAATTCATGTTTATAACGTAAGTTTGGAAATTAATAGCCTAGTTAAATATGGAGTTGAGTAATGTGAATGAATATAAAGTAAAGGGACTAACATGTGCGAACTGTGCAAGAGAATTGCAGGAAGAAATTCAAAAACTCCCCTCAGGAAAGTCTGCTTCCCTTAATTATCATTCAGGAAAATTGAAAATAGACAATTCTGTAGAAATAGGGAAAGTAAAGAAAATTCTCTCGACAGACGGAGCTTTCTTAGTGACGGAAAACGATGAACATAAGCAAGTACATCCACAAGGTATCAATTTGATTACAATCTTGTGCCTTTCTTTTTTCCTCTATTGCTTTGCATTTGTTGTTGATAACTGGATCAATGAATTTTTAGCGGTTGGCCTATTTCTTACAGCAACTGCTTTAAGTGGCTATAAAACGTTTATAAAGGGGTTAAAAAATTTAGGTAAAGGTAAATTTAATATTGAAACCTTAATGACCATTGCTTTAATAGGTGCCCTTAGTATTGGAGAATGGAAAGAGGGTGCATTAGTAGCCATCTTATTTGGTCTAAATGAGTACTTAGAAGGGCTAGGTATGCAAAAAGCTAGGAATTCTATGGAAAAACTACTCAATATTGCACCGAAGAAGGCAACGATTATTACAGATGGGATAGAAAAAGTCGTTGAAGTAACATCATTAAAAGAAAGTGACCTCGTTATTGTAAAAGCAGGGGAAAAAATACCTTCAGACGGTCTTGTGATTGATGGAAAAAGTTCTGTTAATGAAGCTGCTATTACAGGTGAATCCATGCCAGTCGAGAAGGGTTTAGGTGAAGAAGTATTCGGAGGAAGTATCAATAATGAAGGGCTATTGAAAATAAACATTACAAAAGCGTATGAGGATTCATCATTAGCAAAAATCTTACATTTGGTGGAAGAAGCACAAGAAACGAAAACTCCAACAGAATTATTTATAAATAAATTCGCAAAGTATTATACACCAATCATCATGCTGATTTCGATCATTGTGATGATTGTTCCACCTATTTTCTTGAATGGAAGCTTTAGTGAATGGTTCTATCAAGGGTTAGCAGTATTAATAGTTGGCTGTCCATGTGCGCTTGTATTAGCTTCCCCGATTGCAATTGTCTCTGGTATAACTAAAAATGCTCGAAACGGGATCTTAATTAAAGGTGGAGTCTTCTTAGAGCAACTAGGAAGGATTACTACCGTTGCTTTTGATAAAACTGGAACTTTAACAAAGGGTGAGCCTTATGTAGAAACATTTATAGAATATGAGTCGCATTCCCTTTTACTATCAGCCTCCATTGAGAAATCGTCCTCTCACCCAATTGCTAAGGCACTAATAAAAAAGGCTGGGGAGGAAAAGCTAATATTAGTAGAACCAGAAGAAGTTACAACTCACTCTGGTAGTGGAGTGACAGCTAAAATAGGCGATAAACAGTATAGCATAGGAAATGAAAAACAAGTTAGCCACGTTCCAATTGATGATCGAGTAAAAAAAGATTTACTTGATATAAAGGATAAAGGTATGACTGTTGTTCTATTAGCTGATAAAGATAAGATATTAGGGATATTTGGTATTAGTGATGAGATTCGAGAAGAAAGTAAAGAGGTTATTTCACATTTACATAAGGTTGGGATTAAAAAAACCCTTATGTTAACAGGAGACCATGAATCAACTGCTCAGAAGGTTGCCCGTCATGTTGGAGTTACATCATTTTTCGCTGGGTTATTACCAGACCAAAAAGTTGAAAAAATCAAGGGAATTTCAGAGACGGACAAAGTGGCTATGGTCGGAGATGGGATCAACGATGCACCAGCATTAGCATCTGCAGACCTTGGTATTGCAATGGGTAAAGGCACGGATAGTGCTATTGAAACAGCTGATATAGTATTAATGCAAAACCACTTAGGCAAACTGCCATCTGCTATAAAATCAGCGAAAAAAGTAAATGCCATAATCAAAATGAACATCATATTAGCACTCGGGCTAAAGCTAATTGCGTTATTATTAACAATCCCAGGTCTCTTAACACTTTGGATAGCTATTTTATCAGATATGGGTGCGACCATTTTAGTGACCCTCATAAGCTTAACTGTGTTATATGATAAATGAAGGAGGCTGGGACAGAAGTTTGTCCCGCCTCTTATAAATGAAGTGTCCAAGTATCGGAATGTAGCCCAAATGATGTAGATAAATCGACTACATCTACATTGAAGGTGATGGATGTAGCGTCTGCTATGTTAACTAGTTTATGGTTATTTAATGGAAAAGTAAGCTGACTATCTTCATCGTTTTTAGTAATCATATATAACTCATAATTGTCTTGGTGATCAGATGAATGATAAACCGTTAAATTTAATCGGTAAGCAACGTTCTTTTTTGCAGAAACTTGAAATGAGAGTAAGGAGTCTAAATAGGCTTCAAATATAGGCTTTTTGAGTAGTCGCTCTTTGTCTACTAAAATTCCTGTTTTATTTGCCAAAAATGCATGTAATTCTTCGTTTTCTAGCGCGTTTGAAATTTTTTGATTTTCATGTTCTGTCCTCAAATAAAAGGCTTCGTTACTATAAATATCTTCTACAGCTGTTTTTTTCTTAGGTCCATACAGCAGGACATAATCATCTGCAAAAATCTCCTGAGGGTAAAGTGAATGATGACTCTCTCGGTAATTCCAAAAAGCGTCCCATCGTATAGTATAAGAGTCTATGTCTCGAATTCGAATCCAATTTGAAAATGGAAAATGATGCGCAGGGAAATGAGTATAGGCAAAATGGTGGCCATATTCATGTGATAATGTTTCTGTATAATCACTAATTTTCGTGTATTTAGAAGCATGAAATAAAGAGATTGTATGAGTGAAAGAATTATAGCTGCCTTTTGTGTGAGTAGTACCTAAAGGTTCTCCAAAGACGTGAATTTCTTCTAGAGAATGAATTTCCTCCCCATACTGGTTTTTTACTAACTCATCATATAAGCTTCTTAATTTCTTTTCATTCCAGCTCTTTGTATTACTAGAAAATAATATTCCTTCGGGAGATGTATAAAAAGAGTAATCTGACCTACTGTCAAAGCCATTTTTAAAGCTTACTAGTAAAGGGAAAATGACTACTAGAATAATAAATAGCCTGTTTTTTTTATTCAATTTATCACATCCTTACACGTATCGTATCATGAAATAGAAGAGGAGTAACTTGGAATGTTCTTCTTATTTAATATGTGCTAAATGCTAGTGAGTGGTATATCACGGCGGACAACTGTTATAGAATGTTGCAGCATTTCATAACAAATAAGAAAGACTTAAATAGAGAGGGACTCCATCTATATATATTCAAAAAAAAAATAAAAAATATTTTAAGAAAATAGTTTTCATGTAAAGAAATTTAGTGTATAGTATAAATAATCAGAAAATACTGAAAATAAAAAATGTGAGGTGCTTTTAAATGAATCATCAAGAAACTCCAATTGAAAATCGTATTGAAACAAATCCATTCGTACATTATCTTCAAAATAAGGATGTCATCATCAAATCAAATACAGAACTCATTTTGAAGCATTTACACAACTTACCAAAGGATTTTATGGAAATGACTTTGTTTGATATTGATGGGTGTGGCTCAGTCTTTCATTTTTCACATATTACAAATAGTGAAGATGTAGAAGGGAAGGCAGCAGTTTATAAAAAATTGACATAACACATAAAACTTACATGGTAAAAGATGGTAGGAGAAGACTGTTAGAATGGTGTATTAGCTGTTTGCTAATTGAATAAAAGTTGGCTGGGACATAAGTATTTTAGTCAATGATAAACCCGAATTAGTAGGTGATATTTTAAATGGATATCTTCCTACTAATTCGGGTCTTTATTTTTTATCCTTAGATTCTGTATCTGTGCATACTATTTTAATTGCTAGTGTAATGGAACGGAAGTCACATGGCCCCTGGGGGAGGTAGAGAAGTCTCACGCCCATCCGAGCGAAAAAAAAGGACTTAAAGATTTCCCTTAGTTTGCTGCAAAGTGGCAGCGGATATTAACTATATAATACGCTTATTAAAAAGCAACAAAGGTTGCGAAAATAGCTAAATAGACGTTTATGGTTCATACAAGCGCTTTGATTACTCATATGTTTTTTAGCATATTACTAGTTTGAAGCCAATCCTTTGGAAAAAAATGAAGAAGCTTCACGAAAATTTCCGCCGTCATAATGGCATCATTTAATGCATGATGTCTGTCTCGTTCATTTATTTCTAATCGATCTACAAGTTCGTCTAAATAATTTCTTTCATCAGGAAAGACGAGATTAGCTAATTGATGAGAATCAATATAGACAGGTTGAAAGTTTGGTAATTGCCATTGTTTCATTGAAGTAGATAAAAAATCAATATCAAAAGTAGCAGGATGTGCAACAAGTACACTATTCTGACAATAGTCAATGAACTTTTTCACTCCAATTGGAAAGGAATCAGCATGATTAAGCAAATTTGGCGATAGCCCTGTTAATTCTACAATCTGCTTCGGAATTTTATTTAATGGCTTTATAATCGTATAAAAAGACTCATCAAAAAGAATTTGATTGTTTCTAACCTTTATTGCCCCAATTGAAATAATCTCATCCCCCATATGGGGAAAAAAACCGGTTGTTTCTAAATCAAAAATGGTAAACGTCGTGTGAGACAGCTCATCTAGTTTTATTTCGTTTTGCTTATTCATAAATACAGTAATTGCATTACTCGCATGCTGATGCTCTGGTAGCGAAACCATTTGTTTTATTTGATGTTTTAAAAATAATTGATCCCACAAATAATATTTTAATATCTTCAAATCGTTCGGCAAACTATGTTACACCACCCGGTTTCGATTAAAGCTAATTTTTGTTACTTGTTGCATTCGATGAGCTACCTGTAAGGCTTCTTTTAACCTCATTCGATCTTCTTTTGAAAGAGTCATAATCATAATGTCATTTGATACAGAAATACCTTGCTTCAGCTGGTTCAGATTATGAAGAAGGCGGTAATAATGAAAGTAATGTAAAGCTGTTTTTGCATTTTGAACATCACGCGGATGCATGGCTTGTATTTTTTTTAATTCATCTAACCTTTTTATTGTACTGACTTCATTTATTCCATATTTCATTGCATTAATTCTTGTAGAATAAATAATTTGAGTCAGTCCAGTTTTCTTAATATTAAGGAATTTGTTTTTTTGTTTTATATTTAATAATCCGAAAGGGTGGGAAGGGATTCTATATCGCAACGCATCTTTCATGAGCAATTGATGTAAAGTTTTGGATTTCTTTGTTGTTTCGGTTAAAAATCCCCTAATTTCCTCAGCTAATGAAAAATCTCCATATATAGGTCTGAAATCATAAAACATGGTAAAGTTTTGTATTTCTTGTGCATCTAATTCAGTTCTCCAAGTATGGATTTCTTCCTTCCACTTAGATAATGATTTACGCCATTTTTTTTCTTCGGCCATTATGCCACCTGTACATTTCGGAAAGCCAATATTACTTAAATAGTCATTTATTTTCCTAGAGAATAAAGTAAAGTAATGCTCAATTTGCTGTTTATTAGGTAGATGTTCGTAATCATGTAGAATTAATCCGTTGTCTTGATCAGTATGAAATCCTTGTTCATGACGTGCTTGACTTCCCATCGTAATAAAACAAAAGGTAATAGGAGGAGTACCATGTCCTTCTTTTTTCATTTCATTCAGTGTTAGCTTAATGACTTGCCTGTGAAGGTTATCATTATGATTCGTGATGGCTTCGGTTACATCGTAGGCATAACTTTCATTATTAAGAAGATCTGTTACAAAATCATGTAATACTAAATTTGAAATGGGTCCTTGTTTAGTCAAAATAGAAACGTTTGTAGCTTTTTTTACATTGTAAGTCAAATCTAAGTAATTCATATCTTCAAGGTTTAGAAAGGCTTTACTTGTTAAAACCCCAATTACTTTCCCATTTGTTGTTACGGGGATAAATTCAATAGGTTTGTTTTTAATAATGGACAAAGCCTCAAAAGAAAATGAATTCGTATTAACAGTTAATGGAGAAGGATTCATCCATTTCAGAACAGGGTCATGATGGTTTCCGTTGTTGGAAACAAAATTCATGATCTCTTGATTGGTCATTACTCCATTTAGTGTAGATTGATGATTACTCACAATTAAGCCGGTAGCTTCATTTTTCATGAGTATTGAGGCAGCCTCACTCATTTTTGTTTGTGAATCAATAAAATAAGGAGGAGTCATCAACTTGCTTACACGGGTTTTTAATAGGTTCATATGTTCATGATCATCTTGAACTGTATTATTTTTTATTTCATCATAGATGCTTTTCGTCCGTTCACCAATACTCTCCCAAATTACTTTAGAAAAATCAGTATTTCGTGTCATCATCTCATAAAAATGCTTCTTATTAAGCTTAAAAACCGTGCAATCCTCTAGAGCTTGCACAGAAAAATTTAATTCACCGCTAGTAAACATGACCATTAAGCCAATGATGTCACCCGGATAATAATAGCGAAGGGATAATTGTTTTCCATTTGAATGATGAAGGATATTTTTTGCTAATCCTGAAACGAGGAAAAAAAGATCAAGATGTTCGGCGGATTCATCTTCATGAAAAATTAATTCATTTTTAGAGAAAAATGCTTGTGTTGATTTATCTGCCATTTCTTTAAGCTGAATATCGGTTAATAATGTAAAAGGGTAGTAATCCTTTAAAAGATGATTTAACTCATTATGAACCACGTTAGACACCACCTATCCATATACTGTATACTTTTACCGTAACATACATAGCGATGAAAATAAAATGAGAGAAAAAAAGACTTAAAGTGAGGAATGAGGGTATCGTATGAGAAAAAAATTCATATTTAGTTTTCTTTTTTGTGTCTTATTAGTTGGATGTGGCGGAAAAGAAGAAATAAAGAGTAAGACAGAAGGGGAAAATCAAGCTCAACCGGAGACTATTGAACAAAACCCTATTGTTACTATGACTATGGAAAATGATGAGAGTATTAAAATAGAGCTATATCCAATGATTGCTCCAAATACAGTTAATAACTTTATTTCTCTTGCTGAGTCTGGATTTTATGATGGACTACTATTCCATCGCGTTATTCCAAACTTTATGATTCAAGGTGGAGACCCAAACGGTAACGGCACTGGTGGTCCAACTTATTCAATTAAGGGAGAATTCTCATCGAATGGGTTTGAAAATAATGTAAAACATGAACGTGGAATAATTTCAATGGCACGATCGCAGGCCCCTGATTCAGCAGGATCTCAATTTTTTATAATGGTAGAGGATACGAGCAGTTTAGATGGTGACTATGCAGCGTTTGGAAAAGTGATCGAAGGAATGGAAACAGTTGATTCTATAGTAAGTGTAAAGACCAATGATTCTGACAAGCCAATAGAAGAACAGAAAATCAAAGAGGTAACAGTTGATACTTTTGGCATTGATTATCCAGAACCAGAAAAACTCAAATAACTACCTATGAATAATGTATTAATGCATATTTCTTTACTCCTAAAAAAAGATCTTGTTATGATGTCATAGTACTTATAACCTGAGAAAGTATATGTAGTGAAAAGAAGGAGAATGTTTAGATGAATATTGAAGTATGGTCGGATATAGTATGTCCGTTTTGTTATATAGGAAAAAAACGTTTAGAACATGCATTAGAGAAGTTTCCATATCAAGATAAGGTTACAGTTGAATTTCGTAGCTTTGAATTAAATCCTAACGCTCCTATTCACCATGAAGGTGACTATGTTGATTTGTTAGCGAAAAAATACAATACATCAAGAGAACAAATGATTGAAATGAATCAACAGCTAACAGATCAGGCAAAGGAAGTAGGACTGACGTATCACCTTGATCGTGTAAAGCCGACTAATACACTAGATGCCCATCGATTACTACATTTTTCAAAAAAATATGGTAAAGAAAATGAAATGGTTGTTCGTTTATTTGATGCGTACTTTACGGAAGCAAAGCATGTAGCCGATCATGAGACGCTAGTTTCTTTAGCTAAAGATGTAGGGTTAGATGAAGTGGAAGTGAAGAAGGTTCTTGTAAGTAATCAATTTGAAGCAGATGTAAGACAAGAAGAACAAGATGCTCAAGATATTGGTGTGACAGGTGTACCTTTCTTTGTTATTAACCGTAAATATGCGATATCTGGTGCTCAGCCTACTGAGGTGTTTTTAGAAGTGTTAGAAAAAGTCTGGAATGAAGAAGAAGCTTAATCTCTGGTCCGAATAGTTCGCAACTATTCGGACCTTTCTTATTAATATTGCTGTGAATAATTAATATTTTTGCTCTTTGATAGGAGTGGAAAGAAGGCTAACAGACTCCTTACTACGAAAAGTGAAACTCTTTATAAGGAAATCTACAACCACGGTTAACTGAATGTAACATTGAATGTATCTAAGGCTATTTTCTTCCGAATATCATTTGTACGAACTTTCAATAGAGTAGCTAATAGTAAAATTGACATAGAATATCATAAGGGTTAATAGTCCTAGTTAATTAGTGAATAATGGAAAATTGTTGAGGTTATCCGGTTAAAAATATGGTACAATATTCATTTTCTTTAAAACAACTAGGCGAACGTTGTCGAAACTTGTATAATGGTGTAGCATATAAAACTTTTTAAGAAAGAGAGGTTTATATGAAGGAATTCGTCAACAAAAATGACTTTATCGAAACCGTCCAAATGAAGGGCTTAACAATTTCGTTAATAGCTTCGGGTGATCATACAGAAATCATTCATCATAAATTAGAAGCTCATACGAGATGGGCCTTAGAACCAGAAGAAGGCTGGACAGCCTTAGAATACTTATTCATCCTTTCGGGAGAATTAACCCTCATAAATAAGGATGGTCCTACCACTCTTAAAGCTGGTGACTCATTTTATCGATCTCCTGTTAATGAACATTTTGTCTTTCAGTCAACACAACCTACTGAATTCTTATATATTTCCTCACAACCTGTGTTTCATCGGTATAGCAATATTTCCAGAGATTTGGTGAAACTGGCCGTATCTATTGAAAAAAAAGATGGTTATACGAGTGATCATTGTGCTAGAATAAGTAAAATGTCTATGCAAGTTGGTGAAAAGCTAGGCTTGAATTCTAGACAATTATTAAGACTAAATATGGCTTCTTTTTTCCATGATATTGGGAAGATAAAAATACCTCTTGAGATTCTATTAAAACCGGGAGAGCTAACGAATAAGGAATGGGAAATTATGAAGCTTCACACTACCTATGGTAGAGAGGTTTTAGAAGAAACTAAATTACCCTTACTCATAGATGCTGGGAGAATTGTCGAACAACATCACGAACGGTATGATGGAAAAGGCTATCCATTTGGGTTGAAGAAAACTGAGATTGATATAGAGGCTTTTATTATTTCCGTAGTAGATTCATATGACGCGATGATAACGGATCGACCTTATAGTAAAGCAATGCCAAAAGAAGATGCGCTAACTGAAATCGTTGATTGTCGTGGCACGATGTATTCACCGGATGTAGTAGATGCTTTTATTTCTATACAACACATTCTATAAGGAGGATAAATGATGAAAAAGCTTGGACTTATCTTATTTGCATTATTATTTGTGGTTCTACTTAATGTGAACCCAGCTAAAGCTGCATATTTACCAGAATATGATAAATATGTAGAGGTTTCATACGAGGATGCTAGATACATAGCAGACCTAGTAGGTTTAAAAGGGATACCTCTTGGAGCAGAAACGGCAAAATTAAGTTTTGATGCACAAGAGAAACTCATTGCAAAAATAGAAGCTCGTTTAGGTAAAGAAATTGACCACTATTATATTTGGTTAACAGTAGATGGTGAAAAAGTACTAGGAATAGACCCACCAGTTCCGATGTTTTAATAATTACTCTTCCTTAGGAAGTCAGTAATTTATACGAAAACTAATAAAAACCTCCTCTTCATGTCAAGAGGAGGTTTTTATTTAGGAAGATAGAAAATAAGTAGAAGATGTATTGAATTAGTAACGTAGTTTACATTGTTAACAGGCTTTTCCTAATAAATCTAAGATTCCGAATAATCTTCAGTGTATTGACGGTTATGTATAGATTATATTAATTTTAAAGAAGGACTATAATTACTGGGGGAAAAAGCTTGGACATATTTAAAAAATTAGTAGTAGTTATTATGGGTTTATTTTTAACATCATTTGGGATTAAAATATTATCAGATAGTTTTTTAACGTTCGGTGGAACAGCGGGATTAGCAACGATTCTAACATATATGACTGGCTTTTCATGGGGTGTACTATTTTTCATTGTTAATCTTCCATTTTTCGCTATATCAATACAGGAATTAGGCAAATGGTTTACGTTGTCTAGCTTATTATCTATTACAGGGATCTCTTTTATAAGAGAGTGGTTTGATCTAGTTATACCTACTATTGGAATTCATCCACTGTTATCAGCTATTGTTGCTGGAGTCATAATCGGGATAGGTGTTACATTTGTCCTTAATAATGGCTCTTCCTTAGGTGGTATTCACATTTTAGGCTTATTTATTGATAAGAAGTTCGGTATTAATAGAGGTATTGTCCTGTTTGTATGTGATTCACTAATTATCCTGTTTGCGGTCGCTTTAGTTGGATGGAGTAGAGCTATTCTATCTATTCTATGCATCTTTATTGCTAGTAGTATTATCGGACGTTATAAAAAATCTCCAATTAAAGAGATGGAACGTGATCAAGAAGGTTCCTTCTCAGAAAATCGCTTAACTTCTTAAAAGAACTACTCTAAATTGGAGACAATTTAGGGTAGTTTTTTTTTCGGGATGGAAAGATAAAATAGTGTACTTTGCTTTGGTACCGAGCTCCAACGTCCATACTTGCAAAATGGTCAGGTGTTGAGTTCCAAAGCAGACCGTGCAAGTACAGTCGGTGTGAGATCTCCAAGCCTGTAGAATGCCGGTTATGTAATAAAGTTGACAGTCAAAGAACTTTTCACTATAATTTATCTTGAATTCGAGATATTAGTTTTTAAGAGATAATGTTGAAGTCGTATCATAAAGGATGTGTTGATTATGAATAGGAAACCATTGAAAGGAATTCACCATGTTTCTGCTTTAACAGCTAATGCCAGTGAGAATTTTTCTTTTTATACGAAATCGTTAGGAATGAGACTAGTTAAAAAAACAGTGAATCAAGATGATACAAGTGTATATCACCTGTTCTATGCAGATGAAAGAGGAAATCCAGGTACAGACTTAACCTTCTTTGAAATCCCACGAGCAGGTAGAACTTATCATGGAACAAATGCGGTGACAACTACTGGATTACGAGTGAAGTCGAATGATTCTCTCATCTATTGGAAAAAACGATTTGAGAAATTAACTATTGAACATGACAACATAGAAGTGTTGAAAGATAGAAAAACATTAGCGTTTAGAGATCACGAGGGTCAAAGGCTTCGACTTATCTCAGATGAAAATAACCAAGGGGTAGAGGGGGGAATTCCTTGGGAGGGAAGTCCAGTTTCTACTGAGCATGCTATAGTTGGCCTTGGTCCTGTTGAGTTAACAGTATCTCGTATTGAAAGGACTGCTAACGTGTTAACAGATGTATTAGGCTTTAGAGAAGGAGCAAGTTATACGAAACCTTCGACTCAACAAAATGTAAGAGTATTTGAAACAGGAGAAGGTGGAACAGGTGCTGAAATCCACTTAATTGAAGAGAGAGAAATGGAAAGAGAAAGGCCTGGGCGTGGAAGTGTGCACCATGTTGCATTTAGAGTTGAGAATACGGATGAATTGCATAAGTGGGTCAATGTATTAGATGAAAATCATCTTCCGAACTCAGGATTTATTGAACGTTATTATTTTCGTTCCTTATATTTTCGAGAACCGAATGGCATCTTATTTGAATTAGCAACAGATGGACCCGGTTTTGAAGGTGATGAAGATTTTGAAGTGTTAGGAGAAAAACTATCCTTACCACCTTACTTTGAGGAACGTCGTACTGAAATTGAAGCGAAGCTAAAACCATTACCTACTAAGGAAGGTGAATGATGATGGAACATATCTTTATTAAAGGAATAAATGAACAAGCCCCAACGTTATTACTTCTTCATGGAACTGGGGGAAATGAAAAAGACTTACTTCCACTAGCAGAAATGATCGACAAGAGTGCGAATGTCTTGGGAGTGAGAGGGAATGTAGTCGAGAATGGAATGCCTCGATATTTTAAAAGACTTGCTGAAGGGGTGTTCGACGAGGCAGATTTACTTTATAGAACGAAGGAGCTTTCAGATTTCTTAGATGATATGTCAAATACATATCAATTCGATAGAAAACAAGTCGTTGCGATCGGGTACTCAAATGGTGCAAATATAGCTGCTAGTATGATATTTCATGACCAACACGCATTCGCAGGGGCTGTATTGCTAAAGCCGATGGTACCGTTAAGAAATATAAAATTACCTAATTTGACTTCACTAAAAATTTTTATTGGGGCAGGGAAAAATGACCCTCTTATTCCAGGTAAGGAGACAATTGAGTTAAAAGAAATGCTTAGAAAAGCAGGTGCTCAGGTTGAGGAATACTGGGGAGAAGCAGGCCACCAATTAACCAGAGAAGAGATTCTTAAAGCAAAAGATTGGTTTGAAAAGAACTTTTAACAATGATACTAGTTTGTCGATAGAAGTATGAGGATTATGAAAAGATGCAGCTTAGTAGACTTCACGGAGGAATACACTTTAAGAAAAACGTTTAATTGAGCTATAAATGATAAAGGTGAGATTTCTGTTTCGTAAAATAGAGAATCACACCTTTTTCCATCTTATAAGCTATTTAATGGCTCTAGACATTCAGCTGTATCATTTTTTGGAGAATTAACAGAACTTGATACAGTGAAGCGTTCCATCGCATTTGAATGGTAAGGAACAAGGAATGATTTTAAGGAATGTATATCATGATAATCTCGATCTAACCAAAGATCCTGACACTGCTTCGGTAATATGACTGGCATTCGATCATGTACATCTTCTGTGATTTCGTTTGCTGTAGTAGTAATGATTGTACACGAAAAGAGCGGTTTTCCCCCATCATTCCATTTTTCCCATAGACCTGCCATGGCAAACGGCTTGCGATTCTTCATCACAAATCGGATCGGCTCCTTTTTAGTTCCGTCCTTTTTCCATTCAAAAAATCCATCAGAAAGGATTAGGCATCTTTGAGAAAGAAATGGTTTTTTAAAACTTGATTTTTCATCAATGGTTTCAGCACGTGCATTTATCATTTTATATCCAATTTTAGCATCCTTCGCCCATGGTGGTATAAGTCCCCATTTCATATACACTCCAATCCGTTCTTTTCTATTCGAACCAACGACTAGTATGTTTTGAGAGGGTGCGATGTTGTACCGTTCATACATCTCATCATCTAAACGAAAGTTGAACTCTTCTTGTAAAATTTCTTGGTCTGTTGCCAGAGAAAAACGCCCACACATCCTATTACCTCCTGAGATAAATGTTTTTTTCTATTGTACATGATTTAAACAAAAAATATAATTTTTGCCCAACTAGATTTTTACCCATAACGAAGTTAAGCCTCCCTACATATAGTAATACATAAAAAGCAGGAGGTGATATCATGAGTGGTGCAGGTGGTTACGGTGCAGGTTTTGCATTGATCGTTGTATTGTTTATCCTTTTAATTATCATTGGAGCTTCATATGTAGGTTATGGCTACTAATAAAGAAAAATAAGAGTAGAGAGCTTGGAGTTTTAACCTAAAAATTAAAACTTCAAGCTCTTTTCCATTAAAACTTCATAACCTCTATAAGGAATATGAGCATTTTGCTTTTCATTTCGTTTTCAATAAGTCATCATAGAGAGGTAGGAAAAAATGTCATAAGGGGTGTGTATACATTGATCCATTTACAAAGTACAACAACACTACATAATGGGGTTAAAATGCCTTGGTTTGGTTTAGGGGTATTTAAAGTCGAAGATGGACAAGATGTGGTCAATTCTGTTACCGCTGCCATTGAAAATGGTTATCGAAGCATTGACACAGCAGCTATTTATGGAAATGAAGAAGGCGTTGGTAAAGCAATTGCTGATTGCAATGTACCAAGGGAAGAGCTTTTCATTACAACAAAAGTATGGAATTCAGAACAGGGATATGATTCAACGTTAGCTGCTTTTGAAGAAAGTATGAATAAATTAGGGATTGATTATTTAGATTTATACCTTATACATTGGCCGGTTGCAGAGTATGGTTTGTATGTTGATACTTGGAAAGCGTTGGAAAAGCTATACAAAGATGGTCGAGTACGTGCAATTGGTGTAAGTAATTTCCAAGAGCACCACTTGCAAGATTTAATTGATCGATGTGAAATTGTTCCAATGGTGAATCAGGTAGAATATCATCCACGATTAACTCAAACGAAACTACATAATTTTTGTAAGGAACATCACATTCAATTAGAAGCTTGGTCACCCTTGATGCAGGGAGGCTTACTCGATGATCCTACATTAACTGAGATTGCACAAAAGTACAACAAATCAACAGCACAAGTAATCTTACGATGGGATCTGCAAAATGAGGTTGTTACAATACCAAAATCAGTAAAATCCCACCGTATTGTAGAAAATGCTAACATTTTTGATTTTGAGTTATCTAATGACGATATGGACCGCATTCATGCACTTAACCAAGATAAGCGCGTTGGTCCAAATCCTGACGAATTTAACAAGAGATAAAGAAAAAGCAGTGAAACCTATTCGTTTCACTGCTTTTTCTGCTTCTAATTCATAAATGAAGATATGTATGACAGGTGACTAGGAAAAGGAGATGAATAGAGGTGCTTAACAATGAGATGATAATAGATATATCTACGGTGCATAGAAAGGTTCGTTGAAATGAAAACATATAAATATTTATGTAGAATCTTATTATTTATCCTTGCTTCTATGTCATGTTCATTGACTGTTGCCGAAGCAAGTCTGCCTTCGAGTGAATCCATAACTGAAAGGTTAGATGCTCTCCCGCAATTACGTGGAGCAAGTATCGCCGTAAGCATTCGGTCTATACAAACTGGTGAAATTTTATATCAATATAATGGTGATAAAAGGCTTTCTCCAGCCTCGAATATGAAGCTATTTACAGGAGCTGCAGCCCTTCAAATGTTGGGATCAAAACATACTTTTCATACAGAAATTCATACAGATGGAAAACAAAAATGGAAGGTACTACTCGGAAATCTATATCTTGTGGGAAAAGGTGATCCAACTTTAACCAAAGCTGAATTAGATCAATTTGCAAAAGCTTTAAAAGAGCAGGGGATAGACTATATAAGTGGAGATCTAATTGGTGACGATTCTTGGTATGATGATGTGAGGTATTCAATTGATTTGCCTTGGAGCGATGAACAAACATACTATGGAGCCCCGATCTCTGCATTAACTACCTCACCAACAAACGATTATAATGCTGGATCCATTCTAATTACGATTACACCAAGCGATTCCATTGACGCAGCCCCACTAGTACAATTAACACCGCCAACAACCTTTGTCTCAATAAAAAACAATGCGAGAACAACAAAATCAACGAGTAAACCAACGATTAAATTAAATCGTAACCATTTAACTAACACTGTCGAGATTGTTGGGGAAATACCAATAGCCTATCCAGCGGTAAAAGAGTCGATAGCTATTACCAATCCAACAAATTATACACTAACTCTTTTTCAAGAATCTTTAGAAGAGCAAGGAATTAAAGTGTTAGGGAGCTTAAAGAGAGGGGAAGTACCAAATAAAACGATCAGAATGTTGGACCGAGCTTCAGTTCCGTTAGAAGAGTTAGTTGTTCCCTTTATGAAACAGAGCAATAATACTATAGCAGAAATACTCATTAAGGAAATGGGGAGAAAAGGAGAAGGGGAAGGTAGCTGGTATAGTGGTTTAGCTATAGAAAAGAAGATATTAACTGAAATGGGAGTATCCTTAAACGACATGGTGTTTCGAGATGGTTCTGGTATTTCCCATTTAAACTTAACAACGGCAAATACTGTAACGAACCTCTTATTTGTTGCTCAAGATCAACCATGGTTTCACTCTTTTTATAAATCCCTACCTGTAGCAGGGATTGAAGAAAAACAAATAGGAGGTACATTAAAGGGAAGGTTTATTGATTCTCCATTTAAAGGAAAAATAGTGGCAAAGACGGGTTCACTAACGAATGTAAGTAGCTTATCAGGGTATTTAGGAAATGGAAGAGAGAGGGAGTATATTTTTGCGATTATGATGAATCATTTAAGTGAAAATCAGGATGGAAAAGAAATGGAAGAAAAAATCATAAATTTACTTTTTAATGAATAGGCATGGTTTCTGATTCACCTCTATATATTTAGTTATTATCAAAAATGAAGCAGGTTAGTAAGATCTAGCGAGCGTGATCATTTCATCTTTATGTCATCCGAAAACGTTGAGAAATTCTTTTGATAGTGTCTTCCGGAAGCTCTTCAATAACAGAAGTATTAGATCAATTGTGATGAAGCTATGTATAACAACTCTTGTAAGAAACGACTTGTAGCTAAGGCAAACTTTAAAATCCTTGCTTTTAAAATGATTTTTCAAGAGAAAAAATGGGTATGTTAGTAATATAGTAAGGTTCGGAAACCGGATAGGGGGAAAAGTAAATGAAGCTAACACCTGAGCAAAGAATCCAGTTACACGGGTTTAATAATCTTACAAAGTCTCTAAGCTTTAATATGTATGATATTTGTTATACGAAAACAAAAGAGGAAAGAGAAGCCTATATTGAGTATATTGATGAGCAATATAATGCTGATCGATTAACAACCATTCTAGAATCAGTTACAGACATTATTGGTGCTCATGTTTTGAATATTGCTAAACAAGATTATGTACCACAGGGTGCAAGTGTCACCATTTTAGTATCGGAAGGACCTGTAGTTGAGGTACCGAATGGCTCGTTTGATGAATCACCTGGACCTCTTCCTTCTGCTGTTGTCATGGGGTTGGATAAAAGCCATATTACAGTTCATACATATCCTGAGTATCATCCAAATGAAGGGATTAGTACGTTTAGAGCAGATATCGATGTCTCGACATGTGGAGAAATTTCGCCTTTAAAGGCGCTCAATTATCTCATTCATTCCTTTGATACAGATATTATGACAATGGACTATCGAGTTAGAGGGTTTACAAGGGATATTAACGGTCATAAGCTATTTATTGATCACGATATAAGTTCAATCCAGAACTATATACCTGAAAAAGTAAAAAAACAATTTCATATGATTGATGTAAACATTTATCAAGAAAATATCTTTCATACGAAATGTAAGCTGAAGAAATTTGATTTAAACAATTACCTGTTTGGTTATACAAAGGACAAATTAAGTGAAGCAGAACAGGAGCAAATAACAGATAGCTTAACAAAAGAAATGGATGAAATTTTCTATGGGAAGAACATCGTCGATACACACAAAGAGGATTGAGTTTATTTTTAGGTTTGGATAAAAATTGACTATACTCTAATCTTTATCAGCGATTTAAGCCACATTGTTCTTGAAATTCAATACCCGAAGTAAATCAACCATAAAACGCTTGGATTTCCAGGCGTTTTTTATTACATATCTTATCTATATTTTACATTTTCGAGCAAAATAAGAACCGAGCTTAAAAACAGGATATTACTCTAACAAAATAGTTTCTTTCGGTGTATGTTTGTTAACTGGGCTATTGTTCGTTTTTACTTGTAATTGCTATATCCGTACCAACCTTTGATTTAATAACCACTGTTCAAATACTAGGGCACCGTCTTGATAATCAAGATCCTCAGTCTCTATTGAAAAAATGTGATAACCGACCCCTTTTAATTCTGTCTTTGAGACAGTATTGTTAAAATCATATTGTTCGAAATCAAAGAAGATATCCCAAATATCTTGTGATTGTCTTTTAAATGCGACAGCTTCTAAATCAAAGCCATCTTCATAATAACCTATGTGTAAATGGTATTTATCGTCATATATCACTTTTAAACCCCTCACTTAAAAATCAAAATTAAATTCATAAAAATAGTAAATTTTTACAAGTGTAGACTACATCCATACTAGTGAATCAACTTTATATAAGTCTTTCTTAAATAGGTGGACATGTCAAGCGTATATAAAAAGTCGAGTAACTTTTCTGACATTAGTGATGGTATTCTTAAAGGACGTTTTAAAATAAACCTATTGATTTCAAAAACATAAAAAACTACCAATAAAGATAAAAGGATTAACATAGCAGTTTACCTATCTTCCTAATCTAAATGATCAGACGTTTGTTATAGCGTGAGAGATAAAAATTGATCGGCTCATTCCCCTTATTTCTCCATATTTTAGCTAGAAACGAAGGTGAATTTTTGAAGCCAATAGCATTAAAAACACCAGGAAGACTTCAAACTCTCACTGGTGTTTTTGTTATTCTAGTATACTAAATAGTTAAAAATGAAAAGAATTTCTCATTTCGTATTTTTTTATCTTCTTCAGATGCAAGGTCATATTTTTTTAGTAAATGAAATAGTTCATTTAATTGCTTTTGATGACAACCTTTTTGTAGGTATAACTCTGTATGCTTCATAATTTCGTTAGGTAAGTGAGACGATTGTTCAGCGAGCTTTTTCTTTACGTCTTCTAATGTGTGATCGAGCTTGCAAGTTGAACTCATGTAAAATTCCTCCTAGCCTCCGATGTGTGACATCTCTATTTTCTTACGTGTTGCTGAAGTTTCACTACGTTCTAAAGAGTATTTATCGTCTCTTTTAAACCAGATGTTTTCAAGGAGTTCGGTTAACTCGTCATTTGATAAATCAGAGCGGATTGGTTCACGTAAATCATGTCCTTTAGAAGCAAAGAGACAAGTATATAACATACCATTTGCTGATAATCTTGCTCGGTTACAGGTCGAACAAAATGCGTCTGATACAGAAGAGATAACGCCAATTTCATCGTTAGCCCCTTGATAACGATATCGTGTAGCCACTTCTCCTGTATAGTTAGGTTCAATTGGTTCGAGTGGCATAATTTTGTGAATATCCTCTATGATCTCTTTCTTAGAATAAACATCTTTTAAATTCCATTTATTTGTATTTCCGACGTCCATAAATTCAATGAATCGTAAAATATGACCTTTTTCTCTAAAGAATTTTGCCATAGGAACAATTTCATGATCATTCATTCCGCGTTTCACTACCATGTTTATTTTTACTTTTAAACCGGCTTCTGCTGCTGCATCAATACCATCAATAACTGTCTGAACAGTAACCCCTCTACCATTAATCTTTCCAAATACTTCATCTTGTAGGGAGTCGAGACTAATTGATACACGATTTAATCCTGCAGCCCTTAGTTCTTTAGCGTATTTTGGAAGGAGGGAACCATTTGTAGTCATGGCAATATCTTCTACCCCTTCAATCTCATTAAGCTTTCTAATGAGGGAGGGTAGATCTTTTCTCATTAAAGGTTCTCCGCCTGTTATTCTTATCTTTTGAACACCGAGCGATGAAACAAAGATTTTAGCTAGTCGTTCAATTTCTTCGTAAGATAAAAGTTCCTTCCTTTTTAAGAAAGGATAATCCGGTCCAAAAATTTCAGCAGGCATACAATATGTACACCTAAAATTACATTTATCCGTTACCGATATTCGTAAATCACGAAGGGGGCGATTGAAGTAATCGTATATTGGGTTTTTTGAAGAGTTCATTCTAATACCTCCTTCACTGTACTTTCTAGTTTTCTACAATTCTTTCTGGGTGGGAATACACATTAAATGCATTTCCTCGTATAAAGCCAACTGCCGTTATATTTAAGTCATGCGCCATTTTAATAGCTAAGTCTGTAGGAGCGGACTTTGATAAGACAATGCCAACCCCAATTTTTGAGGCTTTTACCAAGACCTCAGAAGATATTCGCCCACTAAAAACGATGATTTTATCTCTAACGGGCATTCTTGTTAAAATACTATATCCAAATAATTTATCTAATGCATTATGTCGACCAATATCTGTACGACTGACTAATAATTCATCAGCTGTACATAGGGCAGCATTGTGAACGCCACCTGTATGTTGGAAGACCTTACTACTTGCTTGCATATCATTCATTAATTGAATGCAAGTACTAGCGTTAATCTTTATAGTTGAGGTCGATGTTTTAGCTGTTTTAACATCATTTTGCAAGTAGAATTGGCGACTTTTACCACAGCAAGATCCGATAAAACGTTTTGAATATTGTTGTTGATGAACGGTTATGTTGTGGTTTAATGTCACATACGCGAAGCCTGCATCTTCATCGATTCGTAAATCTTTGATGTCATCGTGAAATCTAATAACCCCCTCAGAAGCAAGGAAACCAATAACCATTTCATCAAAGTGTGTTGGTGTACAAACCAGTGTTGCGAATTCCTCGTCATTCACAAATAGTGTTAAAGGATATTCTGATACAATGGTATCTTCTGTTTCGTATAGTCGATCATTCTGAAATTTAATAATCTTGTAGTTGTTACTAACATTCATAATTCCATCACCTTAGATTGTAAGATTACTAAAGTATAAACACATTCTGTTTTTTTAAACAAGTAGAAAAGTTAGCTAAACACAATTGCCAAGGTAAGAGGAGGAATAAAAAAATTTAAATAGCTTATTGCATATTAGGAATTGCCATGTTAAGATTTTTTTACAAAGTTCATGATTTTGTAACATCTTGTTCTCCGTGATAGCGATCCTGTCTACGGTTCAATTTGTTATGAAAATGTAAGCGATTAACTGTTGGTCCGATAGTAGCGATTCCTGCTTGAAACTAACCGTCAATCACCGAAGGCTTGTAAATGTATCATTTACACCTTTTGGAGATTGGCGGTTTTCTTTGTTGTTTAGAAGTTTTATAGCTTCTAGTAGCGTGCACGATAAGATTTGCTTTTATTTTGATAAAAAATGGTTCATATAACAAACTACATAACCTCCAAATAGGTCGAATGTAGTTCACCTTCTTTAAGTTGAAGGTTCAAATGAATGTATGAAGTAGATAGGGGATGTATTTGTGAAAAAGACAAAAAATCGTTGGCTTATTGCAGCTTCTGCTGTAGGAATTCACATTTCAATTGGATCAGTTTACGCATGGAGTAACTTTACAAATCCATTAATGAATGAATTTGGATGGACATCACAGCAAGTTCAACTAACATTTAGTTTAGCAATTTTATTTCTTGGTTTATCAGCTGCGTTTTTAGGACATTTTGTTGAAAAATATGGTCCAAAAGCAGCTGGACTTCTTGCGGCAGGCTTTTTTGGAGTGGGCGTGATTGGTGCAGGTTTAGCTGTAAATCTAGGATCACTACCATTTTTATATATTACTTATGGTGTCCTTGGAGGAATAGGTCTTGGAGTAGGGTATATTGCACCTGTTTCCACACTAGTTAAATGGTTCCCTGACCGAAGAGGTCTAGCAACTGGACTTGCTATTATGGGTTTCGGATTTGCAGCAGCCATTAGTAGTCCTATAATGGAAGTATTAATCAATTCTGTTGGTACAGCAAACACTTTTTATATTCTAGGGGTTTCTTATTTAGTCATTATGACGTTATCTTCATTATACCTAGAAAAACCACCAGCTGGTTGGGCTCCTGCAGGTTTTAATGATAAAGTAAAAGCAGGAAAATCAAGAATCAAAGAAGATTTATCTCAATTAACTGCTAATGAAGCGATTAAAACATCAAGATTCTACTATTTATGGTTGATGCTTTTCATAAATGTTACATGTGGTATCGCCATTCTATCTGCTGCAAAGCCTTTAGCCCAGGAAAGTATAGGGTTAACAACAGCAGAAGCGGCAGCACTTGTTGGAATATTAGGGATTTTTAATGGACTTGGGAGAATAGGTTGGGCCTCTGTCTCTGACTTTATCGGTCGTCCCAATACATATACAACGTTCTTCGTCTTACAAATTATTTTATTTGCCATTTTGCCTCATACACAAGAAGCATTTCTATTCCAGGTTATGCTAGCAATCGTATACACGTGCTATGGTGGTGGTTTTGCTGCTATTCCTGCCTACATCGGGGATTTATTTGGAACAAAACAGCTTGGTGCCATTCATGGCTATATCTTAACTGCTTGGGCAGCTGCAGGTTTAGCGGGTCCAATGTTTGCTGCTTGGATGAAGGATACGACGGGAAGCTATGCAACTAGCTTAACTTTCTTTGCAGGTATGTTTGTTATTGCTTTAGCTATTTCCTTGTTAATACGTCGTGATATTAATAAGCTTCGAAGAGAGAATGCTGTTAAGGCTTCAAGTAACACAATAGCAGGTTAATTCTTCTTTCCAATTCGTACTACTTATGATAAAATACCTCATGCTAATACCTCTATTAGGTAGGAGGGGACCATGAATAAGTACGAAGCAGAATTTAGTAATATAGTTCGTTCCTTCAGAAAAAAGCATATGGGAAAAGGACCTAGTAAGATTACAACGACCTTTTGTAAAAACTGGGCAATATGTGAAATGGAAGGGAATTTATCGCCTGTTGAAAAATTTATTGCTAGTGCAGATGAGGGGAAACAAGCCTTACGTGCAGCAAGAACTGAAATGGTTAAACAAATGTATAAAAAAAATCCGCCGATAGAGATGGAAGAATTTCTAGGGTGCAAATACGTAGATCTTTTTGTAGATATCGATATTGATCGAGATTTTGGAATGTCAATATTCGTTTTTAATGAAGATATACAGGAAAAATTTAATAAATAGGTATGGCACTTAGTAGCGACCCTGCAAAAGACTAACCACCGTTATAAGCACAACTTCATTAGGATCTGGAGGTGTTTGACGGTGGTTTTATTATTTTTTTAGATGGAAAGACTAAGAAGTTAGCTGATTGAGAAATCTATTTTATTTACTTAGCTGACGAGGAAATCTAGCCTACTGCTAATATGACAAATTGTCAGTAGGCTAGATTTTCTCTACTTATAGTATTGGAAGATATGAAAGCAACACTTCATCTTAAACGTTTCTTTCATAGTTTAATAGACAAGGAGTGATTTTAATGGGAGAGACAAAACATCAAGGACCAATTAAAGCAACGAAAACACCACAACCAAAGCATTGGGTAAGCCCAGTTCCGTTTGGACTAGGAAAAGTTAAGCCACAACATTTTCGCGACACAATGAAAATAGCATGGGATAACCGAGATAATCTTGGATATGCTACAAGAATTGTTACACAAGGTGTTTGTGATGGCTGTGCTTTAGGTGTGTCTGGTTTATATGATCAAACCTTAAAAGGACCACATATGTGTACGACTAGATTAAACGTGTTACGTCTAAATACAATGCCTGCTTTAAAAGAGGAAATTGTCCATGCGGATATAGATGAATTGCGTAAGTATAGCAGTACTGAGTTAAGAAAATTGGGAAGAATCCCTTATCCGCTCATTCGTAGAAAAGGTGAACGAAAATTCTCTCGACTCACGTGGGATGAAGCAATGGATATTATTGCAAAAAAAATGAAACAGCTAGATCCAAAGCAATACGGGTTTTATTTAACTTCACGAGGTATTACTAATGAATCTTACTATGTGGCAGCTAAAGTCGCAAGATTTCTAGGTACAAATAATATTGACAATGCGTCAAGGATTTGTCATTCACCAAGTAAAACAGCATTAAAGCGTTCTATTGGAGTAGGTGCTTCAACGGCAAACTATCAGGATTGGTTTGGAACAGATGTCTTATTATTCTGGGGAAGTGTTGCTTCAAATGCATCACCAGTATCCACAAAATATATGCTGGAAGCAAAAAAACTCGGAGCGAAAATCATTGTTGTTAATCCATATAAAGAGCCTGCATTAGACAAATACTGGATTCCATCCAATATGGAATCTGCGTTATTCGGAACAAAATTGGCTGATGATTTCTACCAGGTTAATATTGGTGGTGATATTGCCTTTATGCATGGAATTATGAAGCATTGGTTTGAAATGGAAGAGAAAGAATATGGTTCAGCGATTAATCATGAATTCGTCCAACAGCATGTGAATGGATTTGATGAATTAAAAGAAACTGTTATGCAGCAATCTTGGGAGGAGATTGTGAAATCTTCTGGGGTTTCAAGAGAACGTATTGCTGAGTTAGCTGTATTACTAGCCAATAGTAAAAATGCTGTATTTGCTTGGGCGTTAGGCTTAACAATGCATTCATTTGCGACAGATAATATTTCACAGGTTGCAAACCTTGCCCTTTTACGTGGTTATTTAGGACGCAAGTATAATGGGTTAATGCCATTCCGTGGACATTCTTCTGTACAAGGATCGGGTGAAATGGGAGCAGATCCATTTGTTCTTCCTGGTAGTGGCTTTGATCCGGAAAATGCTGAACGTATGGAACGTATATGGGGCTTTGAACTTCCTAAATGGCAGGGTGATATAGTTGGTGTTACTTTAGAGAATATCATGCTACCAGAGGATCATGAAAGAAAAATTAAGCTCTATTACTTATCTGGAGGTAACTTCTTAGAAACGATGCCGGATCCTGATTTTATTGAAAAAGCACTAGCTGAGCTAGATATTCGAGTTCATCAGGATATTATTTTTAATACTTCAACACTTGTTGATGCAAAAGAAGCGGTCATCGTACTACCTGCAAAAACAAGGTACGAACAAGATGGTGGTGGTACTTCAACATCTACAGAACGAATGGTTTATTTCTCTCCTGAAATTGAAGGGAATAAAAATCTTATTGAAGAAGCTCGTTCTGAATGGAAAATATATATCGATCTTGCAAAACGTGTAAAACCTGATACAGCCCACTTAGTTGACTTTCAATCAGGTCAAGAGATTCGAGACGAGATTGCGATTGCCAATCGGGACTATGATGGAATCCAGCATCTGAAAAAGCAAGGAGATGTGTTCCAGTGGGGGGGAGCATGGCTTTGTGAAGGTGGAATATGCCCAACTCCTGATGGAAAAGGCAACTTAATTTCTGTTGAAATTCCTGACTTAAACAAAAAAGATGGTCAATTTATAGTGACTTCTAGACGTGGGAAACAATTTAATTCAATGGTGTACAAAGAAGTAGATCCTTTTAATAAAGCAGAACGTTATGATGTATTAATGAATGCTCAAGACGGTAAAAGATTAAGTGTAGCAGATGGTGAAGGAATTGTTGTTTATAATGGATTTGGTGTCTTCCAAGGAAGAGCGAAGTTTGTTGATATAGCACTTGGAAATATTGAAGTTCATTTCCCAGAAGGTAACTTCTTATTACCGAGAGGACGTTATGAAAAGTATGCAGGAATACCAGATTATAATATCACCGCAACTGTTGAAAAAGCTGATCGATATAATGCACGTAAAGATGTTCAATATCAAGAGAAGCATATTGAAGATCTAGAAGTAAATGCACCAATGTAACAATATATCCTAATTAGATAGGAAGAGGTGTTCTCCCTATATAGAGATAAACCTTGTAGGCACAAGGAAAATCGACACTTAGGTAGAATCGTTAATGCAAACAGTCTTTTACAAAGGAACTGGAATGAACTAGTTTTATTTAAGGAAAAGAGGCTGGGACAGAAGTGCCTGGCACCTTATCGTAACGACTATATGTACGCACTGATTTATCTAGTGCACACAATAGTTTGTATCGGAGGGTGCCTGGTTCTTTGTTTTGTCCCAGGCTCTTTTTTCATTTTCTTACATTTATTAATTGTCACAATCGATGCTCCTCATCATTCATTTCATGGAGAAAGATATTTAGAGTTCCGAAGCATTTTACTTTCCTTTTACCTGCTAGAAGTCGTATGATATGTAGGGTTAATTTTAAAGAAAAAGGTGATTCATATATCTTCTCAAACGTTAGAAAAAACAACATCCAATGAAACCATTGATGAAAATAAGGTAATCTTATTATGGAGTTTTACAGTATGGCTTGTTGTTATGAACACAACGATGTTTAATGTAGCACTGCCTAGTGTGTTAAGTGATTTGTCTCTTAAAACTGCAACAGCATCATGGATTGTTTCTGGATATTCTATTGTATTTGCTATTGCAACTTTAACATTCAGTCGTTTATCAGATTTTATTCCTATTTCAAGATTATTATTTATTGGTTTAGGTCTCTTAAGTATAGCTTCAATTGTCGGTTTTTTATCAAACTCATTTAGTATCCTTCTCCTAGCACGATTATTTCAAGCAGCAGGTGCAGGGGCTGTGCCTGGATTAGCGATGGTCCTAGCTAGCCGTTATATTCCTGTTTCGCGACGAGGGAAGGCTATGGCATTAATTGCTTCTGCTTCATCGTTAGGGTTTGGTTTAGGTCCGGTACTTGGTGGAGCGATAACGAAATACCTAGGGTGGAATTATTTATTTGCAGTAACCGGATTAGTTGTACTTATGATTCCAATTTTTAAGAAGCTTTTACCTTTAGAAGAGGTGAAAAAAGGAAAGTTTGATACCGTCGGTGGAGTGCTAACTGCTGTAGCCGTTACAGGATCACTCTTGTTTCTATCAACCTTTTCTTATCTTACTCTTTTTATCACACTCTTTTTTTTGGTATTGCTATGGAAACATGTAAAGAAAGTAGACCTACCGTTTATACAGCCTAGATTATTAAAAAATAAGCAATATTTAAAATTGTTATTTATCGGATTCACTGCATTTATTACTCATTTTTCTGCCTTATTTTTAATGCCTATTATCTTAACAAATGAATTTAATAAAGATGCAGCCGAAGTTGGTCTGATCATTTTTCCAGGAGCAATCCTTTCTGCCGTGGCAGCACAGTTTATTGGGCGAGTAATCGATCAATTTGGTAACAAGCCAATCATTCTTTTTGGTCAATTCTTTTTATTACTATCTACCATATTGTTTGCTTTTCTATCGACAATCACACCTTATTTTATACTCTTTACTTACATGTTTATGAGTACCGGCTTTTCTGCGTTAACATCTAGTGTATCAAATGAAGTCTCGAGAATTCTTCCCAAGGATGAGATTGGTACTGGAATGGGAATGGCACAGTTAATTCAATTTTTTGGTGGGGCATTTGGTGTTACATTGACAGGTATGTTAATGACGATTCAAAAAGGAATTGAGGTACATTTGATTTATCGTAATATATTTTTGTTCCTTTTACTCCTTATTATTTTAGCAGTTGTAATGTTTAGTTTATATATGAAAACAGAAAAGAAGACAGGGTAATATATCCTTCAATGTAAAATGAGATAAAACCTCTTTCTTATTGCATACAGTGGTAGAAACAGATAAAGGGAGAATGGAATAATATCCAAAAAAAGAGAAGACCAACCCTTCATGCTGAGCCTTGTAATGATTCCTATAGATGAATCAATTGTGACTGAAGCGAATGATAGAAGAAGCCATCGACTGCATAACGCTCCTATAGCTGGAGTAGAAGATAGAAAAAGTGAGAAATCGAAGGTCTAGGTGATAAAGATTGTCGTAAAGCCATTCAATTTAGTAATGAATGGGAAATAAATATTCATGGAGAGGCTGACCCAATAGTCTAGGTTTTAGACCTTGGGTTAGCTTTTTTTCTTCCTCACTTCCCGGAGGAGTCAAGTGTCTTCCGCTCCATTCCACTAACAATTTAACATCAATATTGTAACAATCTATGAATACACAGTCATCTATTCACTGAGTGGCTTCCATAAAAATACGAGTAAATGGGGGCTTCTTTATGTTGCCTATATTTTGTAAACTGAAAGCAATAAAATGAAAGAGCGACTCAAATGGTCGTTAATTAACAACCTTTTTTAGTCACCCTCTTTTTATTATGCTTAGCGTAATTTAATAGGTATAGGTTGTTCAAAAGCGCTTAGACATCTAGCTCACCGCCTAGCTCCTTCGAAGTTTTAAGCCATTTTAGTATTGAAGGAAAAGAATTCCTTCTATCTTAAATCGTCTTATTGCACGAGACTTACCAAGTGGCTTCTTAACTCGCTTATGATCGATGCCAATATGTATTGAACTTCAAATTAAATTGCAACCGAGAGTGAGAAAAGAAGTTGGAAACAAAATGGGCATTTAACATATTGTATGGTGTTAAATAATTTTTTAGGGGTGGATACTATGCATAATCAACATGAAACTTCATTAGTATTGGAAGCTGCAAAATATGACATGCTCGCTAACTTCTACAAATATTCAAATCCTTCTTTATCAATGATGTACGTTCAAAAACATCTGATGTGTGTTAGTCAACTTGCTGCGGTGGAGATACAAGGTTATCAAGTGAATCAGAATATGATGTATCCGATGTATCAGCGTACAGCACAATCAACTGCTTTTGTAAGAGTATTACATGCATCTCCTGACGCACCTGCAGTAGATGTTTATGTGAATGGTCAAAAGGCAGTTGCAAATTTAACCTTTAAAGAGACAACTGAATATCTTCAATTACCTCCTGGTCAGTATTTAGTAGAGGTATATCCTGCAGGTGAGATGACTACCCCAGTTCTTAGTGAAAGAGTTGCATTAACCAGAAACACTTATTATACGGCGGCTGCTACAGGAGTACTTTCTACTTTAATGTTAGATGTATATGTTGATAAACCTTATGTAAGTCCTAATCAAAGTAAGGTGAGAGTGATTCATTTATCTCCAGATGCACCGAATGTAGACATTGCTGTTAAAGGTGGAGATGTCATTTTTAAGAACGTTCCGTTTAGAAAAGCAACAGAGTACTTAACTTTATCACCTATGACAGTTGATTTAGAGGTGAGGGTAGCTGGCACAAATAACGTAGTATTAACGATCCCTCAAGTGGAGCTTGAAGCTGGTAAAACATATACAGGTGTAGCGGTAGGTCTTGCAAATGGCATGCCAGCATTAGAGGCTATTTTTTTAATGCCTTAACTAAGCGGCGGATATAAAGTGGTTAGGACATATTTCAGCCAATGGTAAACCCGA
Organism: Bacillus weihaiensis; assembly: GCF_001889165.1. Classification (GTDB taxonomy): domain Bacteria; phylum Bacillota; class Bacilli; order Bacillales; family Bacillaceae; genus Metabacillus; species Metabacillus weihaiensis. The sequence continues at coordinate 1,845,157 of NZ_CP016020.1, forward strand.
ACTATTAGATTATTTTCGTTAGAACTTCCCTAATAATTCGGGTCTTTACTTTTATCTTTAAATGTTTGTACTTGAGTCAATTTTATAAATCTCAGTCGAATGGTCACAAGTCTTTCACAATATAAAAAAAGGAGTACCTCCCCAAACCCATTGGGTTCGATAAACACTTCGATCCGGCTTATGTTCGAGAAGATTCTTATCGATATGATAGTTACGATTAGAAGCATGAAACGTTAAAGTACACACGACCATAAGAATACCGTAGAATCCTTTAGCTAAGGATTCTCTCTGTCAAAAGGTTTTATAAAGTGAAAATCACTACTGATTTACGCCGTTATACTCCCCCAGCTCGATACTCTCAAAATGGAAAGAGATGTATAAGCAGAGAACGGCCGTTGAACGAGTTATTGCCTATTTAATAGAGTAATTCGAATTGAACCAGGTTCGTTATCGAACAGGAAAGCGAGAGAACGTACATTTTGATTTGGTTCATCTTGTGTATAATGCATCAAAATTGGCTGCAGATCGTATTAATGCCATGTGAAATCAGCAACAATCTGTTTAGGATTTATAAATCTGAGCTCTTTTCAAAGAGATGGTTGCCTTTAAATAGATTCTTTGAACGTAAACTGAGTGGGACAGGTGAGACCCCACAGGCGCGTTTACGCCGTGGAGGCTTACCGCCCGCCCCGCTAAAAAGCGAGCAACTGGAGCGGAATTCAACCAGATCGGACACTTGATAAATAGCCACAAGTTTACGAAATTAGCAAAATTTAAAAGGTATCTAACATTCCGTGGGTCTGTGTTTATTTAAAATAAAAAATTATTAAATTGATTCACTTATGTTTTAAAACAAAACTTTCAGTAAATTTGTTCTATATTATCCTAACATATCCTTTAAATCATGATAAAATAAGAGAGTTGTGTCATAAGGACTAGGGGGTAAATGAAATGGATGCAATGGCTAAAAGATACATAGAATTATATGTTTATTTTTCTGAAGATTTAGGTAGATTTCTTACAGAGTCAGAGCAAGATTTTTTAAAGTGGCTCGTTATTAAAGAATGAAAAATTGATAGCATGGAAAAAAGGTTAACGATCTAAAGTTAACCTTTTTTCCATGTTATAACAAATTAGTATTATTTAATTAGCAGAATTAATTATAGGTTGTACATCTTAATTGTTGAATTTCAAGACAGGCATTCGTTTATGCAATCGCTCCTGGAGCCGCCAAGGGCCTATGCTCTTAAGTGGTCCCATGCCCTCGACTTCAATCAACAAAGAGAAAAAATAAATAGTAAACAGTAGCACAGCCAAATTATAAAGAGATTATAAAGAAAAAAAAAGATCGGTTCCTTAACGTTATAATGGTCGTTGAAAGAGAGATGATATCATGAATAAAGGGTCTATTTTATTAGTAGAAGATGATAAAGAAATTGCAAGGATTATTTGTGATTATCTAAGACATGAAGGCTATCATGTTACTTGGTCATCAACTGGTAAAGAAGGGTGGGAAGATTATAAACAAGGAATTTATCAATTGGCTTTGGTTGATATTATGCTTCCAGAACTAGATGGTTTATCCCTATGTAAGAAGATCCGTTTAGAAAGTGATCTTCCGCTTCTACTCATTAGTGCGAAGCATGAGGATGAAACAAAGGTTATTGGCTTAGAGCTCGGTGCAGATGATTATATAACAAAGCCTTTTAGTTTAGAAGAATTGGCTGCCCGGATTGCCTCTCACCTGAGAAGATATCGAAGGTACATGGGGAAGGAAGAACAGACAACGGTGAAAACGTATACGGATGGACTGAAAATTGATTTTAGTAAAAAAGTTACATATATAAAAGATCAGGTTGTACATTTAACAAATAAAGAATGGGAAGTTCTTTTTTTACTAGCAAATAATCCTTTTGAAACCTTTTCTAAAGCATCTATTTATGAACATATTTGGCAACAAGAGGAAGTGGAAGGAAACAACACGGTTACCGTTCACATCAAAAGCTTGCGCATGAAATTAAATGATGTTAGTAGAGAAGCTAGTTTTATTCAGACTGTTTGGGGAGAAGGCTACAGGTTTATTGGTGAGGAGCCTTTATGAAATTAAAGACCTGGTTAATGATAAGTTATCTTACCATAATGCTTTTACCAGTCGTTTTTCTTTTTCTTTTGTATATCAGTATTAATAAATACGATGAACAACAAGATCTTACTGAATATGTGAGCATTTATAACCAAGTAGAAGGGGTAAGTGACACATTAGAAAATGGAGATCTCTATACATTATCCTCAAAAGAGCATTATCGAGAGGTTAAGAGATTAGCATCTGATCAAGTTAACTTATCGCTCTATCGATATGATGGGATCGCGCTTTTTTCTACGAAAGAACCTCCTACAAGTCAGAAGTATTTTCGAGTAAATGTTGAACAGCTATATCAGAATTTAAATGAGTTTCAAAAACGACATTCATCCTACCTTATAAAAAAACCAGTATTTAAAGAAGGGGAAATGGTTGGAATTTATGAGGTAACGGTTCAGCGTAAAAAATGGGTTGAAGAAGTTCATAATCGAACCATTCTTTTTATTGCTTGTGCAATCATCTTTTTTATTGTGTTATATACACTCGTTCTTTATTTTCTCCACCACCGATTAAATAAGCCCTTGAAGAGATTACAAGAGGAAATGACTAATTTTGCGAATGGCATAAATACGGAGAATCAAATAAAGTTTCGTCGTGATGAAATAGGAATTTTATCGTCACATTTTGAAAAGATGAAAACTCAAATTGAACAGTCTCGTAAAGCTCTAGAGGAAGAACAAAAAGAAAAACAATTTATTGTTGCAGCACTTACTCATGATTTGAAAACCCCGCTAACTGTTATCCAAGCTTACTCAGAGGCTCTAGAACGGAATGATATGGTAGATGAAAATCGCCAAGAATACAAAAATATTTTAACTGAAAAGTTAAAACTAATGAAACAAATGCTAAATGATTTGTCCATTTATACATCGTTACAATCACCTCAGAATTCGTTGGAGCTAGTTTCTGTCGAAGGACAAGAGTTTTTTGACATGGTTTTTTCCGGTTACGATGAGCAATGTGTTAATAAAAACCTTAACTTAACGGTTCAGCAACATATATCTGGGGTTTATCAAGTTGACGTAAAACAAATAACGAGAGTAATAGATAACCTGATGATCAATGCGATCCGTCATACAAAACAGGGGCAAAGAGTTTGGTTAGCGGCAATTAGTTCGGAATCATCTCTACCTAATTGGGTTTTCCACCCTTTTAAAGAGAAGATTGAGTTATGGAGGATGAAGGGAACTGTTATCCTTATACAAAATGAAGGAAGCTATATTCCAAAACAAGATGTGAAAAGGGTATTTGAGCCATTTACTCAAGTAGATGGTGCTAGAGGATTAGGTGGAAGTAGTGGGTTAGGATTGAGTATTTCAAAAATATTAATGGAAAAACATCAAGGCAAGATAGGGCTGTGGTCAGAAGAGAACTACGGTACTCTAGTAGCCTGCTGGATAAAGGAAGGATGATCTCATGATGAGGTTTAGAAAATGTTGGCTTAGTATCTGTTTAATTTTAAATGTTGGCTTCATTTCAGGATGTTCAGACGAAGTGTCTGCTTCATCTGAGGAAATAATGATGAATGCTCTAGAATCTAGTAAGGAAGTGAAGGAATATTATGGCGAAGCAACGCTGAATATCTCTATGGATTCCGAAGAGTCAGCAAACATAACGATGGAAGAATATGTAGATAAAACAGGTAAACGGAAAATTATTACAAGGGATGAACAAGAAAATACTACTTATACGTTAAATAATGGGGAAGAAGTAATAACATACGATGAAAAAATGAAGCAAGCATTTTCGATCAATATACAACAAGACGAACTACCATCATCCATGAGTCCTAAAGATCAAGTAACGACACTCTTAAACGGATTAAGCGAAACCCATTCTATAGAAGTAGTAGGAGAAGAGGAACTAATTGGGAGAGAAACGTTTCATCTAAAAGCTTCTCCAAAAAAAGATGATTCACTATTAGGTATAATGGAATTTTGGGTTGATAAAAAAAGCTGGTTTACTTTAAAAAGCATCTCTTATTCTGGTAATTCTCGCTCTGAAATAATCTATGACAAGATTAACTTTGATCCTAGTTTTTCGAAAGATACCTTCACTTTAGATATTCCTAAGGATATTGAAGTAGAGGTGCTAGATGTGGGTAATCAATCTCAAACCTCTTCACTTGAAGAAGCAGAAAAAGCGCTCGGAAAGAAAATCCTTTTATTTACTGGTGAGTCTACCACATTAGAATCCATAGAGATTGAAAAAATAGGGGGAGAACTAAATCGTACAGAAGTCTATATGACATACTTTGAAGATTCCATACCGGCTTTTAGTGTTTCGGTTTTTGAGACACCGAATGGCGAAGGTATGTCCTTACATTCGTCAAAATGGAAGGTGCGGGGGCATATTACTGAGTATGACGAATTGATACGCACCTTAAGTTGGGACGAGAATGGACTACGTTATGTTGTGATGATTCAAAATCCAGATCTATCTGTTGATGATGTGGTCCAAAAAACTGAAACAATGAAGATTCAATAAGGGGTGACAAGATGATCCCTAGCTTACAAGAGTCATTCCTATATATAGTTGCTGGTTGTATCATCCAAGTAATAGGTAGAATGCTAAGCCATTTTCATAGAAAGATAGGAATCGTCCTTGAAATTTTTATTGCTTTAGTTGCTGTAGGAGTTGTTTTTTATCTTCATTCATTCGTTGATGGCTTTATTTATCTTGCTCTACTTTCTACGAGTTATTTCGCCTTTCAGATGTTAACGATTGAACAAAAGAAATACAAGGAAGTAAAGGGAAAATTACTAACCATTTCAACGGAAAAAATTATTCTTACTCGTCACAGTAAAAGAATCGTAGCTGACGTAGGAATATCATTGTTCATTTTAAGTGCTGGGCTGATATTTCTATATGTTGGCCCTAATGAAAGTCCTTTGAAATACTTCATTTTAATCAGCTTAGTTTCTGCAGGTAGTGAAATTTACAAGAGAATCTATACGTTCTATGATTTACAGGTGTTTATTGATAGAGAAAATGATAGGTTATACTTTCTATCAAGGTATCAAACCCGAGAAGTAGACCTACATGATTGTGAGTTCTCTCAAATAGAATCATCAGCAGATTTATTAAAGCTTCACCCTTATTTGACGTTATTTACCACAAATACAGACTTTACGACGAGTTTTACTTCTACTCTTAGGTTGAGTTTACCAGGAGAGACAATTTATTTTACAGTAGAGAATATTCAAAAATGGAGTGTGTTTTTTAAGCAGTACGATCCTGCAAATAGGAAAGAAACAATTGAGGTTCTCCCGTTTTATCATGTGAAAAACATCAAAAGATTGCTAAGTAAGCTTTATTTTGCAGCAACGATAAAAGGTGTATCAGCTTATTCCGGAGTGATACTTTTATTATACCTTTTACATGCACCTCCTTGGGTTTATATCTTGTGTGTAGGAGGTTATTGGGGAATAAACCTATGGATATCCGATAAAGTTTTAAAGGTTGCAATGGATGCCAAAGAAATCGAAGATCAAGAACTTCAAATCCTCGCAAGTACTATATTTAAAAAGGCGAAGATTAAAAATGTAAAACTATATGAAACAGAATCAGCACAATACAATGGACTAGCTACAGGGATGAATATAGGGAGAGCGATGATTACGTTAACATCTTCAACTTTAACATTACCAAAACAAGCTATAGAGGGAATTCTCGCACATGAAGCGATTCATGTTCAAAAAAGAGATGTACTCTGGATGCAAATTTGGAAGTCTATCTATGTAGGATTTGTTATTCTCATGGTCCTTCTTATACAAAATTATGTTGATGATATTGACACAGTTAAAGTCCCGGTCTTTATAGGAATCTGGCTAATGATGATTCTTTTTCCGCTTTCACAATCGTTTGTCTCTCAATGGATGGAAGTGAGAGCAGACCATAAAGCAAGTGAATTGCTCCCCCAAAAGCAGGAGCAAATGGCAAAAAGCTTAATTCTTTTAGCTGAAAAACATGATTACGCTATGAATAAAGCGACTTCTTATAGCATGGTTGAATCCGAAAAAACAAAACAAATTTCTTCATTAGAGCGAGACAGCTGGATTTGGAGATTTATTGAATTTCAATTTATGGCACATCCACCTATGTATTGGCGAATAAGAACGTTAAAAGAAATTCAAGATGGGTGGGGACGGAGAATATGGATGAAATGGCTGATCGATCGATTTAAAGAATCCGTAACAAAATAAAGAATTGGGAACAACTGAAGAACAAGCTCTCTTCCTTTTCATTTTTAATAAATTAAGATAAGATATAGGTATAAGATATTAGAACCAAGTCCTAATTATAATTATAAGTAAAATCATGTAAAGAGGAGAGCTAAATATGAAAAAACGTGTCGTTATTACAGGCATCGGAGCCATTACACCATTAGGGAATACAGTTCAAGCATCATGGGAAAAGGTGAAAAACGGAATTTCTGGAATTTCTCTAATGGAAAGAGTAAATGCAGATCAATTTCAAGTAAAGGTGGCAGCTGAAGTAAAGAACTTTGATCCTGCGGAATATATGGATCATAAAGAAATAAAGAGGATGGCAAGGTTCACCCATTTAGCGGTTGCAGCTAGTAAAATGGCAATTGAAGATGCAGGAGTTACTGTTGGAGACAATGTAGAACCTGATCGTGTTGGAGTATGGATTGGGTCAGGTATTGGGGGGCTAGATGAATTTGAAGAACAGCACAAAAAGTTTCTAGACAAAGGACCAAGGCGTGTTAGTCCGTTTATCATTCCTATGTTTATTCCAGATATGGCGTCTGGTCGAGTTTCAATTGAGCTTGGAGCAAAAGGGATCAATAATTGTTCTGTGACGGCCTGTGCATCTGGAGCAAATTCAATTGGAGATTCCTTTCGAGTTATTCAAAATGGGGATGCGGATATGATCGTAACAGGAGGTACGGAGGCTGCGATTACAGATATGACAGTAGCGGGTTTTGCGAATATGACGGCACTTACGACAAATCCAGATCCAAAAACAGCAAGTCGACCGTTTGACAAGAACCGAAATGGTTTTGTAATCGGAGAAGGAGCCGGGATTCTTATATTAGAAGAATTAGAGCATGCAAAAGCTAGAGGAGCTAAAATATATGGAGAGCTAGTTGGCTATGGTGCTACAGGTGACGCGTACCACATTACAACACCTGCACCTCAGGGTGAAGGTGGACAACGAGCAATGAAAATGGCCCTAAAGGATGCACAGTTACAGCCATCTGAAATTCATTATATCAATGCTCACGGAACGAGTACTTTCTATAATGACCTATACGAAACAATGGCAATTAAAGAAGTTTTTGGTGACCATGCCTACCAATTAGCCGTTAGCTCTACTAAATCAATGACAGGACACACGCTAGGGGCAGCCGGTGCAATTGAAGCAATCTTTTCTCTATTAGCAATAAAGGAAGGAATGCTACCTCCAACCATAAACTATGAAACACCTGATGATGAACTAGATTTAGACTATGTTCCAAACAAAGCTCGAGAAGCAAATATTTCGACTGTATTATCAAATTCTCTTGGCTTTGGTGGACATAATGCAACGTTAATTTTTAAGAAGTTTTCATAGTATATATGTTCATAGTATATATGTACAAAGAACGTGAAAAATCCTTTGCTTTGTTTTGGTGTCTAGCTACTGTAGGCTGACTTTTTTTAAAAAAGTCAAATGTTCTAGCCTTTTCGAATGATAAGCCAATTTAGAAGGGAGGCAAAGTATGCCACCTTTGTTAGATTGGCTTATTTACCCAAGGAAGATCTATGTGTGCCTTTGTGCTTTTGTTCCAACCCCTCCTGCTTAATCGAGCTCAGGATAATCACAATACTCAATAATAGTTCCTTCTGAATCTGCTGGATTCACATAGATTAGTCTTCTTCCATGCTTGTTCTGCCTAAGTGTATCCTTTAAAACGCGCACTCCTTGTTGTTCTAATTCATTAATTGCTTCGTCTAAGTTGTCAACACGATAGGCGATATGATGCACGCCTTTTCCTTTTTGCTTAATAAATCGTGCAATAGGAGAGGTTGTGTTATTTGTAGGGGATAAAAGCTCAATACGATCACCGTTCAAATCAATGACAGCAATTTCACTTTCTACCCCAGGAGCATGACTACTGTATCGGTCAAGTAACGTTCCATTCATAATAGTTACGTAAAAATTGATACTACTATCTAAATCTCTAACCGCTATACCTATGTGGTCTAATTTTTTCTTCATTCTTAACCCTACCGATCACTTTTCTTCATTTTTAGGATTTCTTCTGTTATTACGAATGCAAGATCTTCGTTCCCATATAAAGATAATACACTCATTAATGTGTCATTTGCTATTTCACCGGCCTCTTCCTTTGGTACAGTAAGGTCAACCATTTGCTTTAAAGCAGCATTTTCCTCTTGGCTAGGGTAAGCCTTTTGGTATATTTCAATTGGATTAAGATCATGATTAACGCACCATTGTGCAAAAATTAAAATCATCATATTCTCATCTTTTTGATAATTTTCAATTATTTTTTTTTCAACTTCTTTTGAATTCATGAATTCATTCTCCTTTAAGACTAATCAATAGATTCTATTATAACGAAAGTACAGACACTGGACCAACAGTTTTTAAGAAAATAAGACGTATCAGCTCTACTAGAAGTCACCATCTGCTAATAAAAGAGGATTAGGCATTCACCCTTGTTAGATTATCTACATAAAGTAAGAGTAAAGCATGAAAGGGTGATGTTTATGAGTAAAGTTCGTCATTATTATGCTGGAGGAAACACGGCAAAAGGTTTTTTTAGCTTTTACGATTCAGTCCTACAAGATCTTGATAGATTATTTATTTTAAAAGGGGGACCTGGTACAGGAAAATCCTCTATAATGAAGAATATTGGGGCAATAATGGAAAAAAAGGGATTTGACATTGAGTATCTACATTGTGCCTCCGACACGCAATCCATTGATGGAGTCATTTTACCTAATGAGAAAATTGGGATTGTCGATGGAACCGCACCACATGTCATTGAACCTAAAGCACCTGGTGTAATAGAAGAGTATGTAAATCTCGGTGATGCTTGGGATTCTAAAAAATTAATGAAAGATAAGAATGAAATACTTACTTTAAATGATCGTATTCAAATTAAATTTTCTGCAGCATATGAAACATTTGCAGAGTCTTTACGCGCACATGATGATATCGAAGATGTTTATATCGAAAATATGGACTTTAAGAAAGCAAATCAACTAACAGATCAGCTCATTACAGCTTTTTATGGTGATGAGAAACTAAAAAAAGAATCAAAAGTAAAACATCGTTTTCTTGGTGCAGCAACACCTGATGGAGCAAGAGATTTTATACCAAATTTAACAGAGGATGTCAAGAAACGTTATTTTATTAAGGGGAGAGCAGGTTCAGGAAAATCAACCATGCTTAAAAAAATTGTTGCAGCAGGTGAGGCTAGAGGCTTTGATGTAGAAGTTTATCACTGTGGATTTGATCCGAATAGTCTTGATATGGTCATTCTACGAGAAAAAGGAATTGCCATCTTTGATAGTACGGCTCCTCATGAATATTTTCCAGATCGAGAGTCTGATGAGATTGTTGATATGTATGACTTATGTATTACACCTGGAACAGATGAGAAGTATGCAGAAGAAATAAAAAGAACGACAAAAGCTTATAAAGATAAAATGAAGGAAGCAATTGCGTATTTATCGGAGGCAAAGCAGCTTAGAGATAAGCTAGAAGCTTATTATGTGGAAGCAATGGATTTTTCAAAAGTAGAGGCAATGCAAGAACAAATTCTTTATCAAATGGATGCTTATATCAATCGAAACGTATAATGCGTCAGAGGGTGACTCTAAAGGTTGTTCAATAACCACCTATAGAGCACTCTTTCTTTTTATTGCTCTATGCATTTTTTACAGGTATGTGCAATGCAATGAAGCCCTTATTCAATCTTATTTTTGGGGCCACACATAAAAAATGGCTCTGTTTGTAGAGTGTTGCAGGTAATTATTTTAAATAGATAGTGGAATGTTGCGGATTTTTCGTTTAACTGAATGAAAAAGATAAATGTATGAAAAAAGGCTAGCCCAAGGTCAAAAATTATAGGCTGGTAAAATAGCTACAAATCCTTAGGGAGGGACTCTCTTTTCTCGTCCTGAAAGCCTTGAGGCTTTAAGTATTCCATTTATGAAATTCATTCACTTAGCAACAAGTTTAAGTAGAGAATGAAATAAAAAACTGTACGAATGAAACCTTATCCAAATTACATCGTCAATATGTAATGAGGGGGGATATCTTGAATAAGCTGTTTTCTATATTAATATTTGTTTTATTAGCCATTATTTTGAGTGGCTGTAAGTTATCTCATTCTAATGATGATGTTCCAATCGAAATGGTTGCGTACAGTAGTCTTACTGATAAAGAAACAGATTTAATTCAGGTTAGTCCTAAAGATTCAGACGTTGAGAAACTACCCGTTAACAAGAAGATCAGACCTTTTATTGATAAGGACTATAACAAAAAGGAGGTTTATTCAGTTATTTTTCATCATACTGAAACAGAATCTTCGGGGAAACTGACTGTTTTCATTGATATAGATAGGAAAACAGTTGTTGGAAAAGGTTACACCGATAACTGGACAAAGAATTTATAAGGATAGAGGCTGGGACAAATCAAAGAGGCAGGCACTGTCCTAGCCTCTTTTATTAATGGCTAACATGTTCATAGCTAAATAAAGAGTCTTTAAAAAGGAATATCCTACACCATCTCTAAAAAAATGATGAAAATTATTGACCATAATAATAAAGAACATCTAGTGTTGCTTCTATCTTTATATCCCTTTCCTGAATAGGGGGAGCTGTTTCCATTGATGAGTAGTGAATTGGCGAGCTTTTAGCAGTATGTGGGCTTGAATTTTCTGTGATTTTAATAGGGATAGGCAAAAGGCTGACACCAAGAGAATGTGTGATTGTTTGAGCTTTTAATGTGGCTTGATTTAAGGCCAATATAAGTGCTTGTTGGTAAGATTTTTCCTTCATTTTGTCCGATAGATCATAGCGTATATTATCAACGATGTTGGCACCTACTGAAATAGCGGCCTGATAGATTTCACCTGTTTGTGATAAATCTGTTACAGTGATCTCCAGTATATGTTGAACTTTATAACCTTTAAATATTTGCTCACCATCAACATATTGATAAATAGGTTGGATGGTAAATGTTAATGTTTGAATTTGTTCTTGGTTTACTCCTACTTCATCTAATGCTTGTAGGACTTTATTCATTTTCATCGTGTTTTGAGTTTGTGCATTTTGGACATTCTCTGACTCAGTTATAACTCCTAACGTAATTATCGCGATATCAGGTTTCACTGAAATACTCCCTACACCTTCAACCTCTAGTTTATGATGACCTGGTTGAGGTTGATTTCGTAGCAAATTAGGATGTGAAAAGTAAACCATTTCTTATCCTCCTTTTATTATTGATCTACTTTTAAGATGAACTGCAGGACAACGATTCATAAAAAAGAATCATGCTTATGCTTTGAGTGGATGAAACGGTTGGTAAATTGGTAAAATAAGATAGGTAATGGTACTATATGTACGTAGGAAGGGAGTTTTTATACATGGAAAACATTGAAGTTGGAGAAGTTTTTACGATTGCAGATGATCAAGGCGAGGAAAATGAAGTTGAAGTGTTAGCAGCTATTGAATTAGAAGGTAAGAATTATGTAGCTGTTGGTTTTGTTGAAGATATTCAAGATGACTCAGAAGAAGATATCGATGTTTTCTTTTTAACAATTGATCAAGAAGGTGACTTTTCACCTATTGAAAGTGATGAGGAATTCGAAAAAGTATCAGTGGCTTTTGAGGAATTAATGGACGAAGAAGATGAGTAAGAGGGCATTAGCCCTCTTTTTTAAATGAAACGAAAAAATCGTCTGAGGATAAGCACATCGATACCCTTCGCCAGCCATCTATTTTTTTCGATGAATATAATAGGGACATATTTATTTTTAGTTCACTACAAAGCTTTTAATTTCATTATCTTGAACTGTATAGCCAAGCCTCTTCAAGTGCTTTCGAATACCACATCGTTCCCATGTATAGAGAAGCATATTGTCTAACGTTCGTGGAGGATAAAAAATACCAATCTTTGTTAGCTCTTCAAATGTTAGTCCATTCTTAATAGATTGTTTTATTTTTTCATCTCTTGTTTCAATTATCGATAAAAATTGAGTCATTGCTTCTTTAAACTCTTTGTTTGAGTATATTCCTTTTTGGTGGCCAGTAATATAGGTGTCCGCTTCAATGGTCAGAAGTCTTTTTCCTGATGATATAAATTCATCAATATCCCCATCAGTACCGTTATACCAAGGACCAAAGGTTGTCATGTCATAGTCTCCAGTATAGACAACACCAAGGTCAGGGAAATACGGGCAAGAGAACCCTTTTGTATGACCGGGAGTATGTAGAAATACAACATTTACTCCATCGAAACAATAGGTTTTTTCATATTCATAGCTTTTGTCGATGATTGAAAGACTCTCAATCCATTCATTCGGAATGGTTTTTACCCATTTCTCTACACCTACAGATCCCCATTCCTGGTAAATTCCATTTTGCTCAGCTACTTTCTCTATGGAAGATACAGTTTCCATTTCAATTGGATTTATCCATTTCTCTGCCTGTGGAAATAAATAATTATGACATGTATGATCTGGATGATAGTGTGTGTTCACCACATAATGAATGCCTTTTTCTTTCTGAATGGTTTTTAACAACGTAGGTTCTGCACCTGTGTCAATTAACACTTTTTCAGAAGAATCTATATATAAGCTTCTTGAAAAAGGAACTTTGCTTTTGTTGGGTCCTTCGAGAATCATTAGTGGTCCAATTTTTTTCAAGATTCCACCTCCGTGTATAATGAATGAATACTCATTCATTATATCTTACCTGTCACGTATATTCAATTGATGAAAGTGAGGAATTGTAAAAAGAGAAAAGAACTTTTTCGCATGAATGAGAGGGACAAGCATACGTTAACTAATAGAATATGGTTAGAAAGGAATCGAGGATGAACTTTCCTATGAAAAAATCAGCAGCCTCACTTTATGCTTTACTATCCATCACTTTTTGGGGTGTTTCATTTGTATCAACAAAGGCCGTTTTAGATAAACTAGATCCCTATACATTACTAGTAATTAGGTTCGGTATTGGCTCTGCGTTTTTATTTGTCCTCTTAGTGATCTTACGAGAGAAGATAAAAATCGGCCTATCCTATCTGCCACATCTTATTATTTTAGGCATCCTAGGAGTATTTATTCATCAAGTGATTCAGGCTACTGCCTTACTCACGATTGATGCTTCAGCGGCAGGATGGATGATTTCGTTCTCACCTGTTTTCACCGTTATTTTATCAATGATTTTCCTGAATGAAAAGTTGAGTCTAACAAAAGTAATCGGAATGATTCTTGCCATCTTTGGTGTGTTTTTAATTACGACAGTAGGTGCAGATCAAGACCTTAAGGGTAGTTTACATATCGGGTATTTTTTGATGATATTAAGTACGTTAAATTGGGCTGTGTATTCGGTTTTATTAAAAAAATTACGTATTCCGTTTTCACCTCTTGTGATTACTTTTTATATGAGTTTTCTGGGCTTTTTACTAACTTTACCTTTTCTCCTTCGTAATCGAGGTTGGGAGGCAATAAGTACGTTAGATCGAACAGAGTGGGGGCATTTATTTTTTTTAGGTATATTTGTATCAGGTGTCGCATATTGGTACTGGGCTAAGGCACTGTCTGTTTTAGAAGCTTCTCAAGTTTCGGTTTTTTTATATTTAGAGCCATTAGCAACCTTGCTAGCTGCCATCTTTTTTTTACAAGAAAAAATAATGCTCATAAGTGTGATAGGCGGGATCATAATTATAATTGGAGTTATCTTTGTCAATGGGCAAGTTAAGAGAATTCCCCCTTTTTTTACGGACAAAAGGAAATGAAGGTCGGTCACCAGTCATCTCAGGGTACTAGCATGGAGGTTGATTTTGATGAATGTAACGGAGAGAATTTCAATTGTTCTTAGTCAATTGAAAGATTACGGAAAAGACACACTTTTAAAAACAATAACAGACTTAGATATAAGTAGTAATGAGTTAAATTTTTCTATAGAGGAGAAAGGGAAGAAGAGACCATACGAACGAAAGCTGTTATATAAAGATGAAAATGTAGAATTATTGGTAATGAATTGGTCCGATTTGGAGTGTGCTCCACATGATCATGGTCAATCTTTTGGATGGATTAAAGTGCTTGAAGGAAAAGTTAAAAATACCGTTTACGAGGTAAAAGAAGATTTTCTACCAACAGAACTATTCGAGGAGCAGCAAGATGTAGGTAGCACATTTTATGCTCCGATAGAGGGGGTTCATAAAATGTCGGGATCCTCCAAAGAACAAAAATTAGTTACTCTTCACTTATATTCTCCTCCCATTACAGGAATGAAAGTATATGATTTAGAGAAATGTGCTGCATGTGTTGTATCAGATGACTGTGGCGCATGGTGGCCTGAGGAACAAGTCCAAAAAGTAAAAGAGATAAAAATGAAAAAAGCGGAGTAAGCACATTTTTTTCCACACAGATTGTACAGGTGAACGAAACGAAATGTTTTGTATTAAGTTACTAAGGGGGAAGGCAGAACGTCTTCATATCTTTGGTAGCTTTTTTATTTGTTAGCGTTTCATGGTATAGATTGATTGTGAATAAATGCCTATCATCCAGCATCGTCACTATGCTTGTGGATGGTGACAATGATGACCTGAGCCTTTGTACAATTTAAGACTAATACATGTACAATGGATCAAATCTATTTCACTTTATGGACAAATTAGTTATGATAGAAATCTAGCAAAAAAGGTGATAGGGGTAGTTGATAGACGATGAGATTTGTATCTTGGAATGTTAATGGAATAAGAGCGTGTGTGAAAAAAGGATTTTTAGATTACTTTCATAAAGTCGATGCAGACATATTTTGTATACAAGAATCTAAGCTTCAAGAAGGTCAAATACAGTTAGAGCTTGAAGGCTATGAGCAGTATTGGAATTATGCCGAAAGAAAAGGATATTCAGGGACAGCCATTTTTACTAAAATAAAGCCTCTTTCCGTTTCGTACGGAGTTGGGGATTTGGACACGGAAGCAGAGGGAAGAATTATCACGCTTGAATTTGAGTCGTTTTATTTTATTACGATGTATACTCCTAATTCTAAACGTGACTTAGCTAGGCTTGATGAAAGGCTAGAATGGGAAGATGCTATTCGTACTTATCTCCTTCAATTAGAACAAGTAAAGCCGGTTATTTTATGCGGAGATTTAAATGTTGCCCATCAAGAAATCGATTTAAAAAATCCAAAATCTAATCGAGGTAATTCAGGATTTACAGTTGAAGAACGAGAAAAAATGACCAAGCTGTTAGATGCAGGCTTTGTTGATAGTTTTCGATATAAATATCCAGAGAAAACCGATGCATTTACATGGTGGTCTTATATGAGTAAAGTACGAGAAAGAAATATTGGATGGAGAATTGATTATTTCATAGTCTCGTCATCGTTAGCAGATAAAATAGGTGATGCACAAATCCATTCAGAGGTGCTAGGAAGTGATCACTGTCCAATCCTGCTCGAACTAGAACAATAATTTTTATTTTTGTCCTTAATTAGGTATAGTAGGACTAGAACAATGAATGTACTATAAAATATTGTTGGCAACAGGTAGTTTCTTTTATGTTTGGATGAAGCTACCTGTACGAGCAGCCTTGCATTAAAAAATGATCTAATGAAACGGAGGTCTAACCTTGTTAAAAGATAAAATGAACGAAGTATTTGTTCCATTAATGAAGGAGCAAAAGGTAAGAGAACTTGGAAAGAACGAAGCAGCCTATGTAAAAGAACTTGAAATTTCTATTGATCATGTCCAAATTGTTGAAGACATTTCTTCTCGATTTCAAGAGGCTTATCTCGAACGAAGTCATAAGGAAACAGATGAGACAATTGCAATTGAAAGGGCCACTTTTTTGAAAGAAAAAATTCAGTACTTCAAAAATAATATGTCAGAATTCCTATACATAGAGTCAAAATGGTTTGAGGTTCTTGGCATAGAGTCAATTTCTTTAGAAGTAGATGATGTTTTCGGTACATATGAGATAATGGGTGGCCTGTTCCTAAAGAAGAAACAAGGTGATAAGATGAGAGAATTTCTTAATGCCCATCTACTCGATCTAGATAAAAAATACAATCTCATGTTTAATGATAAAGATGGGTTATGGGACCTCAACCTTACGTTGGATGCAGTTAAGGATTTTAGTGATGAGCATTCCATAGGAGAGGTTTTATCAACCGTCTATCAATTAGTATTTAATTTGGTTGAATTTGTCGAGAAATAAACAAGGGAAAGATGGGTCTTCTTAGAAACGATCCATCTATTTTTTGTTATAATGAAAAGAAAAAGTGTAAGCGTTTGCAAGGTAATCCCCCTAAAAGGAGGCAGTTTGCATATGGGTACTGAGAAACGACTAGGTGAAGAAGAAGGAGTAAGCAATCATCAATTCCATACTACACGCTTAACCCCTAGCTATCGTATTGACTTGAGAAATCCTACTAATGAATATGTAGACCAATTTTTTAATGCGAATCAGGTGTCAGATTGGTCGAATTTATCATGGAAGGAAATAGGAAAACCTTATGAAGTAAAATCATTAGCTAGCTCAAAAAAAGAATGGGAAAAGAAGCATGGAGAAATGTCTGTAAAAACATCTTGGGAGTTCTTTAATCGCTCGTTTCATAACTGGTTTGTTAAGGATATACCTGCTGAATTGAAGAATTCGAAAAAACAACTACTATCATATTTTTCAAGATTTCAACTTCGTGAGGTAAAACATGCATTAGGGGAGACTGCTAGACTATCTCTTTGGAATTATGCTCACCGTATAGAAGACGGAGTTTGGGATCCAAGAGGAAAAAGGGCTCTTTTTGAAGGGTTAGATGTTAAAAAGCCTAGGATTCTCTTTTTAGGAGCAGCGGAAGGGTATGAAGCTATGCAACTATATGCGATGTATCCAGAAGGTGAAGTTGTTATGGTAGATTACGATGAATTTTGTCACACAGATCGATTTGGTCATTTTCCTACCACTTATCCGTTCTTAGGCATTGATCCGGCAACAAATCACCATAAGGTATGGTACAAAGATCAAATGAATATCCATTACATGGTTGAAGATATTCGTAATCTACCTTTTGGTAAGGAGTTTGATATTGTCTTAAGTGTTGGATTGTTAGAGCATTTTCCTGATGAATATAAAGAGGCAGTGATGGATTGGCATCGGAAATTCTTAAAGCCTGGTGGATATGTTATTATGACCACACCAAGACTGCAGCTAAAATCTCGACTGTTTTATAAAATTATGGCAGATGTGATGAATCATACGTATCGTGAATTAATGGATATTCGACAAATGGGGCTATATGTGTATGAAGGAGGCTTTAATATAAAAAGACATGGATATATTAAAGTACACAATGGAATCGTTGCTCAGCCAAGATAATGAGGAAAGACGAGCTAAAAAAATTCGTTTATTTACCATATTGAAATAACTAAATGAGCTGTGAAGAGGAAGCCAATCCAAGTTTAGTTTCTCTTCACTCTTTAGTTTCATTAAAACTCTCTAAATCAAAATGACAAATAAAATAGTGTATAATGAAATTAGACAGATATAGCAAATGAAATACTTAAATAGAGGTGTTAATATTTTGGAGAGTTTTAACCTACAATTCCTCTATTGCATCATGATTATTGCAATAGGATATGGTTTGAAAAGAAGCAATCTCATTAAAGAAAAAGATGGTGAAGGTTTATCTCGACTACTATTTAATCTAACACTTCCTTGTTTATTAATCGTGACTTTCAACGGAATAACTATACAATCATCCCTTATTGTCCTTATCATTGCAGGCTTTGTATATGGTCTTATTATAGCCTCAGTTGGATTCCTCTTTTTTAGAAAATCTCCTAGGAAAATAAAAGGAATGGTAAGAATGATGCTGCCTGGTTTAAATATAGGCTTATTCGCTTATCCGTTAGTTGAAGTAATCTTTGGTCATGAGGGGATCACCTATTTTGCCATGTTTGATGTAGGGAATGCATTTATTATTTTTGGGTTAAGCTATTTTATTGCTAGCTTTTATTCAGAAGTGGAAGAGGTAAAGCTAGAGGCCAAAACAATTTTAGTAAAGATGTCAAAGTCGGTTCCCTTGATGACGTACCTACTAGTTCTCATACTAAGTATCATAGGAATAAGGTTGCCTCAGCCTATCATTGATGTTTCAGAAATTATTTCAAAAGCTAATATGCCATTGTCTCTTTTATTATTAGGGATTTTTCTTACGTTTACATTTGAAAAGAAGAATTTAAAGTTGATGGGTCATTATTTAATCGTTCGGTATGCGGTAGCATTAGCCTTTGGGCTTGCTTGTTATTTACTCTTGCCGTTTAATGAAATGGTGAGATTAACAATCGTATTAGGTGTATTACTACCAGCGTCGGTCTCTGTGTTAACCTATTCAGTAGAATTTAAGTATGATAAGAGATTTGTAGGCACGTTGTCTAATCTAACAATGGTCATCAGTTTTCTTTTATTATGGGGTGCGGCGAATTTCCTGCTTTAATACGTAAGTTGTGGTAATTATCTCTTTTTCTGTCGTGAGTTGTTAACCTATAAAATGAGTAATTTAATAGAATAAAGTTTTAAAATGCCTGCTTTTGATTAAAATAAAAAGAAAAAACCGATTAGGAAATCCATAGAATCGTAATGTTAAACCTGGATGTGCAATTATGAAAAAGATTTAGCCTCTTATCACTTCCTTTTATGGGGATAGGTTTCCTACTGTATGGATTATGTTGGATCATCGATGTCTATTCTGAACTCGTTATCCTATTGGGCTTTGTGATATTCATTGTGAGTTTCTCTAAAGTCGACTGTGAGTTGAAAGGAGTATATCTTGACGCCTCATATAAATGACCATTTCATCCGGTTTCATTTTAAATGTTCTTACAAAAACTGTTTTCTTCTGGTAAAATCTAATAATAAAGTTATGTAAACTGTTTGAAAAATAATATATGGATTCGTCATTTGACAAAGAAAGCGATGCAGGTAGTCGTTCTGAAAGAGAAAGAAGGAAAAGGTAAGATGGAATCGTTTTTAAAGCAGCAAGAAAATGCAATGCTGCACTTTATTGAAGAGCTTGTAAATATCGATAGTGGTTCTTATGATAAGCAAGGTGTAGATAAAATCGGGGAAATATTGATCTCACATTATAAAGAGTTAGGCTTTCAAATTGAAGTCGAAAAACAAGAGGAATTTGGAAACCACCTTTTGATTCAGCATCGAGATGCAATTGATCCTCAAATTATTATTCTAGCCCATATGGATACGGTTTTTCCTGTTGGTACAGCGGCAGAACGTCCATTTTCTATCAAAGACGATCGGGCTTATGGTCCGGGTGTTATTGATATGAAGTCTAGCCATGCTTCACTCCTTTATGCCATAAAGGCATTGATGCATGAAGGTCTTATTGGATATAAAGACATAAAAATTGTTATAAATAGTGATGAAGAAATCGGTTCACCTTCTTCCAAATGTATGATTGAACGTGAAGCTAAAGGGAAAAAATACGCGCTTGTGATGGAACCAGCACGGAAAGATGGATCACTTGTTTCAGCAAGAAGAGGAAAAGGAAACTATACGTTAATTGTTGAAGGTAGAGCTGCACATTCTGGTATAGAGCCAGAAAAAGGACGGAGTGCCATTGAAGAGTTAGCTCATAAGATATTGCAGCTTTATGAATTATCTGATCATGAAAATGGAATCAGTGTAAATGTAGGGTTAATTGAAGGCGGTTCTAGTGCAAACACTGTCTCCGATCATGCAGAAGCTCAGATTGATATTCGAATAAAGGAAATGGATCAAGTAGAATATCTTGAAGAAAGGCTTGAAGAAATTTGTGCCTCAACAGAGGTCTCTGGAACAAAGGTTTTATTAGAGGGTGAGATGAACCGTCCTCCTATGGAGAAAAACAAAAAAACACGTGCGTTGCTCCGTATTATTCAAGATGTTGGCGAAGAAATTGGCATTGAAATTGAGGATACGTCAACAGGTGGAGGATCTGATGCTTCTTTTACATCATCTCTTGGGATTGCAACGATTGATGGTTTGGGACCGGTAGGCGGAAATGCACATAGTGATAAGGAGTATTTAGAAATTCCGACTTTAGTGGAACGGACCTTATTATTGGCTTTATTAATTGAAAGGTTATCACATCGAACAAAATAAGACATAGGTGATATAGGTGAATTCTTATGAATGAATCCTTATCACTTTTTTTTATCCTTAAACTAACAAGTTTATAATAATGCTTAGATATATTTCCGAGGTACTTGTTTCTCCGTTTGAAATATGGCATGTTAGTAAAAGAAAGTAAGTTGAAGTGGTAAGGAGTCAAGTCATGCTAGAACATTTAGATATAAGTAGAAAAGTCTGTTTTTTAGCACTAGGAGCTACTATACAAGGATTGGCTATGTCACTTTTTTTATTTCCGCATTATATCCCTTCTGGCGGTGCTGCTAGTATTAGTGTGTTAGTCAATCATTTCTTTGCAATTCCTTTCTCCATTACATTAATTATTGTAAATGGTAGCTTGCTATTAGCAGCTGTCAAGTGGCTCGGGAAAGAAAATGCTTTATGGACCATGTATTGTGTAACCATTACCTCTATTATCATTCAAGTTCTTAGCCCTTTTATTCAGAAGCCTTTCTCATTTATCTTACTTGACTTAGGAATAGGATCTGTATTGTTTGGTTTGGGATTAGGTATCTTATTTAGAATGGGAGCTTCATCTGGTGGTATGGATATATTAGCATTGGTAATGTCCAAAATAAGCAAAAGATCACCAGGTAAACTTTTATTCGGTATTAACGGGTTGTTATTATTGTCAACAGGTGTTTTAGTTGATATGAAAATTATCCTCTATGCACTTGGTTGTCAATTTATAAGTACACGGATAGTGGATATCATTTATCATCTTCAATTGAAGCAAAATTCACGAATAGTGAAGAAAGCTAGCTAAATTGGGCTTTTTAGGAGGGTAGAAAAAGATGGATAAATCAAAGGTGGACGACTATTTACAACAAGGAATTTATGGAAAGCGAGAAATAAATCCAGATGAACGTCGAAAATTCCTAGGCACGCTAAGAGAAAGAGTGGTCGTCGTCTTAACTAAGAAACAAGTTCGAGAAAAGGGAACCTATCAAGAAGTAGAAGAGCTAATGAAAAAGAATCAAGAAGCCACGTTGTTTTTAAACGGCACAATGAATTATTCTTTCTTGTCTGACTACATTAAATTGGCTAATAAAGTAGGAACTAAATTTCTTATCTCGACTGATAAGGAGCATGAGACAGACTTAGGACTTGTATTAGCTTATGATTATGCCATCGATAAAGAAAAAATCTATATTACAAAAAAACAAGAGGTAGAAAGAGATAATAGTGAGGAGAAGAGTTTAAAAAATTTTTTCAAAAAGCTTTTTTAAGCTTCACTATTATTTCTTCTTTTGTATGAATCGGAGAGGCTGGGACAGAAGTGCCTGGCACCTTATCGTAACGACTATATGTACGCACTGATTTATCTAGTGCATACAATAGATTGTATCGGAGGGTGCCTGGCTCTTTGTTTTGTCCCAGCCTCTTTTTTTGATTCTCATTCACAATATACTCATGGAAAAGTGAGAATTATTCAAAAATTCATTCTCAATACTAACTACAATTCTTCTTGAATAAGATAGTTATAGGTTTTGATCTTATTTTTATGGAGGTGTGATTATGCAACAACAGATTTATTCAAATATGGCAGGGAGTGTATGGAAGATCACTGTGAAAGTAGGAGATGTAATTAAAGTAGGTCAAGAAGTGGTGATTTTAGAATCAATGAAAATGGAGATTCCTATTCTATCTGAGTATGAAGGACGTGTAAAAACCATTCTTATTCAAGAAACTGATTTCGTAAATGATGGTGATATTCTTCTAGAGTTAGAATAGAAGGGAGAGGTATTGTGTATTTACCGAAAAAGGTCACCGTGAAAGAAGTTGGACCAAGAGATGGATTACAAAATGAAAAAAAACAAATTAATACGGATGATAAGGTCAAATGGATTAACATGCTCTCTCATACAGGTTTATCTTTTATTGAAGTAACTTCATTTGTTCATCCAAAATGGATTCCATCATTAGCGGATTGCTTTGAAGTGGCAAAAAAAATCGATCGAGTTGAAGGTGTTACTTATAGTGCCCTTGTTCCTAACCAAAAAGGGCTGGAAAAAGCCTTAGCTGCAGAAATAGATGAAATAGCTATTTTTATGTCAGCTAGTGAAACACATAATCAACACAATGTAAATCGTTCAAGAGAGGATTCTTTTGCGATCCTAAAAGGAGTAATCAACGATAGTCTTACTGAAAATAAAAAAGTACGAGGTTATATATCAACTGTTTTTGGTTGTCCATATGAAGGCGCTATTGAAGTAGCTGAAGTACTTCGCATTTGTGAAAAGCTCTTTAGTATGGGAGTATATGAGATTTCCTTAGGCGATACCATTGGTGTTGCCACCCCAAAGCAGGTAAACGAGGTGCTATCTCTCATCTTTAGAGAATTTCCAGAAGGACAATTTGCGATGCATTTTCATAATACGAGAGGAACTGCACTAGCAAATGTAAACGCTTCCTTAGAGCTTGGTATTACGTCGTTTGATAGTTCTCTAGGTGGCTTGGGGGGCTGTCCTTATGCACCAGGTGCCTCCGGTAATGTTGCAACGGATGATTTGTATTATCTCTTAAATACAATGGGCATTCAAACTGGTATCGAAGAAAAGAAGTTAAAAGCTGCAGTAAGATATATTCAAGAAAAAATTGGAAGACGTTTAGATAGTCATTCAAGTAGGTTACTAGAAGAATTTCTTTAAATTTAATGAGAGTGGGAGGGAGCTATAATGTCGTTAGAAGAAACGCTACGAAAACGAGTTGAACACATCAAAAAAGGTGGTCCAACTAAGTATCAGGAGAAAAATGAGTCCCAAGGGAAATTATTTGTTAGGAAACGACTTGAGCTTCTCTTTGATCATGGCTTAGAAACTGAGGATGGACTGTTAGCAAACTGTTTAGAAGAAGGCTTGCCAGCAGATGGTGTAATTACAGGGATAGGAAAAGTGCATGGCAAGAATGTTTGCGTTATTGCGAATGATTCTACGATTAAGGCAGGTTCCTGGGGAGCAAAGACAGTTGAAAAGATCATTCGAATGCAAGAAACGGCTGAAAAGTTACAAATACCTCTTCTTTACTTAGTGGATTCAGCTGGAGCAAGAATTACGGATCAGATTGAGATGTTTCCCGGGAGAAGGGGGGCTGGAAGAATCTTTTATAATCAAGTAAAGCTTTCTGGCCAAATTCCTCAAATCTGTATCTTGTTCGGTCCATCAGCAGCAGGAGGTGCATACATACCAGCCTTTTGTGATATTGTCATTATGGTCGAAGGGAATGCTTCTATGTATTTAGGTTCACCACGAATGGCAGAGATGGTTATTGGTGAGAAGGTATCTCTAGAAGAGATGGGTGGAGCTAATATGCATTGCTCCGTTTCAGGATGTGGTGATATTTTAGCGAAATCAGAAGAAGAAGCTATACAGCTTTCTAGACAATACCTCTCATATTTCCCAGCAAACTACTCAGAAAAACCACCTGAAGCTAAGAAAAGATCTCTAAAAGCTTTTGACCAACCCCTGGAAGAAATACTGCCGGAAAATCAGAATGCCCCTTTTAATATGATGGAACTTATTGAAAGAATCATTGATGAAGATTCTTTTTTTGAAATAAAAAAGCTTTTTGCACAAGAGCTAATTACTGGCTTATGTCGAATAAATGGCCAGTCAGTTGGTATTATTGCTAATCAGCCTCGTGTAAAAGGTGGTGTATTATTTCATGATTCCGCAGATAAAGCAGCAAAATTTATTACTCTATGTGATGCATTCCATATACCCTTATTATTCTTAGCGGACATCCCTGGATTTATGATCGGAACAAAGGTAGAAAGAGCTGGAATCATTCGTCATGGTGCAAAAATGATTGCGAGTATGTCCCAAGCAACTGTACCCAAGATCTCAATTATCGTTAGAAAAGCTTATGGGGCAGGGTTATATGCCATGGCTGGACCTGCCTTCGAACCGGATTGTTGTTTGGCACTACCGACCGCATCGATTGCAGTTATGGGACCGGAAGCGGCTGTTAACGCTGTTTATGCCAAGAAGATTGCAGAACTACCAGATGAGGAACGTCAGGAATTTATTAAGAGGAAGCGTGAAGAATATAAGGAAGATATAAATCTTTATCGTCTTGCATCAGAGATGATTATTGACGGAATTATATCACCTAATACCTTAAGAGATGAGTTGATTAGTAGATTTGACGTCTACCAATCCAAGTATATGCCATTTTCAACTAGGAAGCATCCGGTTTATCCTGTTTAGTTCCACATGATCTTAAAGAACGTACGATCTATTAAAGAGGGGATGGAAGTGGAATGAACTTCGATTTAACTAAAGAACAAAAAATGATACGAAATGTTATGCGTGATTTTGCTGATAAGGAGGTTGCTCCTGATGCAGATGAACGTGATAAATCGGGGCAGTTTCCTAAAGATATTTTTAAAAAGCTCGCAACGCTTGAGATGATGGGTTTACCTTTTCCTGAAAAATACGGTGGTGGTGAATCGGATAGTGTGAGCTTCGCGATTGTCGTTGAAGAATTAAGTAAAGTGTGCGCTTCAACAGGAATTACTTACTCTGCTCATATCTCACTAGGTGCAGCTCCGATTTATGCTTTTGGTACGGAAAAACAAAAACAAGAGTATTTAACGCCACTATGCAAGGGGGAATACTTAGGTGCGTTTGGATTGACAGAACCAAATGCTGGATCTGATGCTGGCGGAACAGAAACAACTGCGACATTGAATGGAGATCATTGGGTAATTTCTGGGTCAAAATGTTATATTACAAATGCAAGCTATGCAAATTATCTTGCCATTACAGCGGTAACAGATCGATCAAAGGGTACAAATGGGATAAGTGCTTTCATCGTTCCAACTCATGCAAAAGGCTTTACGGTCATTGATCAGTACGAGAAGATGGGACTTCATTCCTCTAATACAACAGAGCTGATTTTAGATTCTGTAATAGTTCCTAAGGAGAATTTATTAGGGGTAGAAGGACATGGATATAAGCAATTTTTAGCCACGTTAGATGGAGGACGAATTGGAATTGCAGCCATGGCAGTTGGAATTGCACAAGGTGCGTATGAGAAGGCACTAGCCTACTCAAAAGAAAGAAAACAATTTGGCAAACGTCTTTCAGCATTTCAGGCGATACAATTTAAGCTCGCTGATATGGCAATGAATATAGAGATTGCAAGAAATATGGTGTATAAGACTGCCTGGTTAAAGGATGAGGGAAGAAAATTCAAAAAAGAAGCGGCCATTGCTAAATTATTCGCATCTGAAATGTGTATGAGGGTGTGTGACCAGGCGATTCAAATTCATGGAGGGTATGGGTACATGAAGGAATATCAAGTGGAGCGTTTTTTCCGTGATGCTAAGCTACTTGAAATCGGAGAAGGTACTTCAGAAGTCCAGCGAATGGTCATTGCGCGTCAGATCGGCTGTGAAAATAAATAACGAGAGGAAGAATATTGGATGTTTTCTAAAGTGCTTATTGCAAATCGTGGTGAAATAGCGTGCAGAGTGATACGTACTTGTAAAAAAATGGGCATAAATACAGTGGCAATTTATTCAGAAGCGGATCATGATGCTCCACATGTGAAACAGGCAGATGAAGCCTATCTTGTCGGTGGTCCTCGAGTAGCTGATAGCTATTTAAATGTCGATACCATCATGAGAATTGCCAAGGAAAGCAAAGTAGAAGCCGTTCATCCGGGGTACGGTCTCCTCTCAGAGAATGAACTGTTTGCTAGACGATGTGAACAAGAAGGACTTTCTTTTATTGGTCCGACACCGGACGTTATTTTAGCTATGGGGGACAAAATTGAAGCTCGAGGCTTGATGATAAAAGCTGGGGTTCCAGTTGTGCCTGGAATTCTTCACGAACTAAAGAATGCGGATGAAGCGATCGAAGTTGCTGAAAAAATTGGATATCCTATCATGCTGAAAGCGTCGGCTGGTGGTGGAGGAATTGGCATGCAATTTGTAACTTCGAATGAAGAGATGAGAAAGGCATTTGAAGGGAATCAAAAACGGGCTCATTCCTTTTTTGGAAATGGAGCCATGTATATTGAAAAGTTTATTGAAAATCCGAGGCATATTGAGATTCAAATACTAGCCGATTCCTATGGGAATATTGTTCATCTTTGGGAGAGAGAATGTTCGATTCAAAGACGGAATCAGAAGGTGATTGAAGAAGCGCCATCTTTATTTCTAAATGATGAAACGCGGTTACAAATAGGGGAAACGGCAGTCAAAGCAGCTAAAAGCCTAGGATATCGGAATGCAGGAACGATTGAGTTTTTAGTTGACGCAAATCAACACTTTTATTTCTTAGAAATGAACACGAGAATACAAGTGGAGCATCCTGTCACAGAAGAAATCACAGGAATTGATATTGTCGAAGAGCAAATAAAAATAGCAGCTGGTATGTGCCTGTCTTTTTCTCAAAAAGAGGTGAAAAGAGAAGGTCATGCATTGGAAGTTCGTATTTATGCAGAAGACCCTGTTACATTTTATCCTTCACCAGGAAAGCTAACGTCATTGGTAATTCCAGATGGGGATGGAATAAGACATGAATTAGCTGTCCATCACTCATCAACTGTAACACCATACTATGATCCTTTAATTGCTAAATTAATTGTAAAGGGAAAGAACAGAGAAGAGGCCATTTCGAAAATGAAGGAAGCATTAGATCGCTATAAAATAACAGGAATCAAAACAAATATTCCGATGCTACAAAACGTTTTATTACACGAAAAGTTTAGAAAAGGGGAAACTACCACTTCATTTGTAAAAAACTATTTGCAGGAGTGAGGTGCGAGAATGAGTGAACTGGTAAAAGTGTCGATTGATGAAGGTATTGCTACATTCATACTTAATCGTCCGAAAGCGGCTAATTCTTTATCATTGGAGCTAGTAAGAGAATTTAGTGAAGGCTTAATGATGTGTAGGAGAAATCAAGAGGTACGTTGTATTGTTTTAACGGGCGCAGGAGATAGAGTATTTTGTGCAGGAGCAGACTTAAAGGAACGGGCAAGTATGAACGATCAACAGGTACAAGAAACAGTCGCTACTATTGGAGAAGCAGTATCTTTAGTCGAAAAAATACCTCAGCCAGTAATTGCGGCTATTAATGGAACGGCACTTGGAGGTGGAATGGAACTCATTCTAGCTTGCGACATTCGGATCGCTAGTGAACAAGCACTGTTTGGATTACCTGAAACTTCGCTCGGGATTATTCCTGGTGCAGGTGGCACACAGCGATTGCCTAGATTAATAGGAAGTGGTCGTGCGAAAGAGCTTATCTATACAGGGCAAAAGATAACAGCACATGAAGCAAGAGAATATGGACTAGTAGAATATATTACACATCAGAATCAAGTACTAGAAAAAGCACATGAAATGGCTGCATGTATTTCTAGAAATGCTCCAATCGCTATTAGGCAGGCTAAGCGTGTAATCAATTGTGGTGTAGAGGTAGCATTAGAAGATGGGCTTGAACTAGAAAAAGAAGCATACCATTACACCATTCCGACTGATGATAGAAAAGAAGGATTACTTGCATTTAAAGAAAAACGAAAACCTGTTTATAAAGGCAAATAAACAGGTAAATGAATAAATTAGCAATTGAGAGGCTGGGACAAAACAAAGAGCCAGGCACCCTCCGATACAATCTATTGTGTGCACTAGATAAATAAGTGCGTACATATAGTCGTTACGATAAGGCGCCAGGCACTTCTGTCCCATCCTCTTTTTTATCTGTGGCATATTTTCTTCAAACTGCGTAATAAAAAGAAGTATTTCCCATTATTAATTCGATGCTTCTGAACGTAGAAGAAACTTTTCAAGCAATGAAATTAGAGAGACTGTAACACATACCACAAGTAATCCAGTTATTAACGAAGATGTATTTAACCCGTAATGAGCGAAAGCGGATGTTAGGAGATAACTTACAACGAAACTGAGTAGTAAAACAAACACGTAAATACCGATTTTCTTTTCCATTAATTTCACCTCCGTCTATATACGTTTATAAATAGAACAAAGTTTCAAAAAACTATAATTAAAAATATCTTTCCCTCGTTCATCCTTCAATACACTATTGTACAAGATACCCTATTTTTTTGATTCACAGTATGAGTCTAAACTTATATTCACTATTTCTGTTTTAGAGCCCATTAGAAGATGTCTAAGTTCTTTTTCTATGTTTAGTTTCAATTCTTTAAACTTTTATTACTTTTAATTTATTCAACACTATTATTATACAGAAGTGAATTTCTTGGTAAGTTAGAAAGAATGAGATACACTTTCAGTTGAATACAACTGGAGTCACTTGCAGAAAATGGTACAATAAAGTAAACCAATAAGGGGTATCACCTTAATTCAACAGTCGATAGAAAATAAATAACATGTGAAAACATAAAGTAACCTGCTCTTCAAATCAATACCCCCATTAGGTTGTGAATGGTTATTTTGAAGGAAACCTACGTAATGAGTTTCACTACATTAATTGGAAGTCAATACTGTTTTTGGTACTTCTAATGATGAGCTTACAGCATTTGTTCAAGAGTCAGCAGCCTGATTTAATCAGAATACATAGCAAGGTTTTCATAATAACAAGAGCTTTTACAGGTACAGAACAAGCGAGAGAGCGTTATGAAGAGTCAAAAAATACGTATACTAAAAGAAAGTACTTATTAGGAGGGTTCGAATGAAATATTATAAAAGTCGAGAAGACGTACCTACACATGAAAAATGGAACTTAGAAGACTTATATAGTTCTCATGAGCAATGGGAAAATGACGTTCAAGCTGTAGAAGAAAAAGCCACGTTGTTAAAAGAATTTGATCAAAAAATATCAAATGGTGAAACACTATACCAATTTTTAAATATGCAAGAAGAGCTATCGTTTACATTTAATCAACTCTATGCCTTTGCCATGCTTAAGGGGGATGAGGATACGCGTGAAACAAAGTCACAGGCCTTACTTGACCGCGCGAAACAAGTAAGTGTGAAAGTAAGCTCGGCCACTTCTTTCTTTATGCCATATCTTTTAAGTTTAACAGAGGAAACCCTAAAGGAATACATAAGCGAAGAACCGAGGTTAGCGTATTTCGAACAAGATCTATTTGATTCCTTTCGCTACAAAAATCATGTGCTGAGTAAGGAACAGGAACAAGTTATATCTCAGCTAGGAGAGGCTTTATCAGCGCCTGCAAACACCTTCGGAATGATCAATAATGCAGATATTAAATTCGGTGACATTACGAATGAAGATGGAGAAAAGGTTGAGTTAACAAGAGGAATGTATGCAAAAATAATGGAGGGTGAAGACAGAGATAAGAGAAAAGAAGCGTATAAAGCATATTATATGCCATATGTACAAATGAAAAATTCAATTGCTTCTACCTTATCAGCAAGTATAAAGAATAATGTAACTCTTGCTAAACTAAGACAGTATCCATCTGCGTTAGAAAAGGGGTTATTTGGAGATTTTGTTCCAAAAGAAGTATATGAGAAATTAATTTCAACAACTAAGTTAAACCTCCCTGTTCTCCATTCTTATACTAAAATTCGAAAGGACATATTAGACGTCGAGGAATTAAGACAATATGACCTTAGTGTTCCATTAGTAAAAGGGGTAAAGAAAGAAATTACCTATGATGAAGCTTATGACATCATGTTAAAAGCATTAGCTCCGCTAGGCGAGGAGTATTTACAAACATTAAAAGAATTTAAGGAGTCAAGATATATTGATGTAAGGGAAACTCCTGGAAAACGATCTGGAGCATATAATCTCGGGGTTTACGGTGTGCATCCATATATCTTATTAAATCATCAAGATGACCTTAATAGCTTATTTACCCTTGTTCATGAATGTGGGCATGGAGTTCATAGTAAGCTCAGCTCCTTACATCAGCCGCAGATTACTGCGCGGTACAGTATTTTCGTAGCTGAGGTAGCGTCCACTGTTAACGAAATCTTACTCATTAACTATTTACTAAATCATGAGAAGGATCTTCATGTACGAAAGTATTTACTTAATCATTTTATTGATCAATTTAAAGGGACTTTTTTTACACAAGTCATGTTTGCTGAATTTGAATGGAAAACACATGAAAAAGCTGAAAAAGGTGAAGCGTTAAATGCTGATGTGTTTAATACCATCTATGAAAGCTTATTTAGAGAATATTATGGCCCGGAGCTTGTTTTTGATGAAGAGGTTAAATATGGATGGAGTCGAATTCCACATTTTTATCGACCTTTTTATGTGTATAAATATGCTACTGGCTTTGCCTCGGCTATTTCTATTGCAACAAGAATTTTAGATGGAGATCAAGATACGCTTAAGAATTACCTACATTTCCTCTCAAGTGGCAGTGTTGATTATCCACTTGAATTATTGAAAAAGACAGGTGTAGACTTAACAACACCTGAACCCATTGAGAGTTCACTTAAAAAGTTTAAAGAATTGGTCGAAGAATTTTCGTCATTAGGAGAGTAGTCAATTATTTTATTATTTGAATGAATTACCTAAATTGAATACGTAGAGTCTCAGAGCTCTCAAGACGCAAAAAAGGTGACCTTTCCAGCAAGTAAGCCTGTTTAATCTACAAGAAGGATATGATTTAGGACCTACCCAACGTGTTGTAGCTATGTTTTCAACTTTTTGGTAGATCGTATCATTGCCATGTTATTTCAGCCATAAGCTGATTAAATTCCTTTTCTAAGAGAGTGTTGGCTTATAAATATTTTTTGAACGAAATGACTAAAGATTGAATGGTAGAAAAGTGCGAGACTCCTGGGGGAGGAGAGGGATAAGTGTGATCCAAACGGCGGTTGCGCCGAGGAAGGCTCCCCGCTCGCCCCTCAGAAAGCAAGCAACTGGTGCGAAATTAAACCAGACCGGATACTTGATAAATAGCCAAAATGTAAATGGTATCTAAATTCTGTAGGTCTTTGTTCTTTAAAATAAGCATGTATAAAGTTGATTTATTAGTTTAAGGTACTAACTTAAAAAACCCAAACTAAGATGGACTCTTCTATTGAGTAACACATCCAAGTTTGGGTTTTTATATTACGTAGTAAACGCTAACTTGCAGCGAATGTAGGAAATCGCTTATCCAGCATAGTTACATTAAGGCAAGCGGCCTAGAGCTTTATTTCTAGAAATTAGAAGTGATTCTACTTATCAAATTCTTTTCACTAATATTGCTTCGCGCATTTTTTTTAATGCTTCTTTCCCTTCATTTCCGAGCTTCATTAACACATTCACATACAAGACATCGATAATACTTAGCTGGGCAATTCGTGAAGATAACGCTTCTGATCGATAGTCTGTTTCCTCTGAAACGGTATAAAGAGGGATATGGACAGCACCACTTAAAGGTGATTTAGCATAATTAGTAATCGCAATCATCTTTGCACCGGTCTCTTTCACAACATTTAGAATATGGAGAATATCCTTTGAAGAACCAGAATGCGAGATAAGAATGGCACAATCTTTTTCTGTCATTTGTGAAGCAGCCATGAGCTGAAAATGTGTATCAATCGTTGCTTGCACCTTTAATCCAGTTCGGACAAATTTGTGATAAGCATCAAGAGCAATAATACTAGATCCACCGCTTCCAAAAAACTGAATTGATTGAGCTGATAGAATACTTTCGACTGCCAGCTGGATTTGCTCTTCGCTTATAATACTCAACGTGTCATCAAGCGTTTTCATATTGGAACGAAAAACTTTGGACGCAATTGTTTCCATTGTATCACCCTCAGATACTTTTTCATGAATATCCTGAAGGGGAGAAACAACCTCTGTTGCAAGTGCGATTTTCATTGCTTGATATCCTTTATAGCCAAGTCGTTTGCAGAAGCGAAAAACCGTCGAATCAGCTACTTCAAGGTCTTCTGCTAGCTGGTTTATTGAAGAATGAATAATTTTATTCGGATATTTCAACATATAATCCGCAATTTTTCTCTCTGTAATACTAAACTTCGGATAAAGCTTACGTATCGTGACTAAACAAGGCTCCTGGGTCTTTTTCATATACATCTCTCCTGATAGGGCTTTCTTTTATTATACTAAAAAGATCAAAAAGAAAAAATATTTTTCTGGAATCGCTTGCAAAAAGAAATTTTTTTCTTATAATGAAACTATCAAGAAAATTTATTTCGTAACGAGAAAAGGATGATATGTATGCAAATTGGAATGATAGGGTTAGGGAAAATGGGATATCAGCTATCTCTTAATCTTTCAAATAAAGGATATGAAGTTGTAGCAAATGATGTAAATCTAGATGCTATGAAAAAAATTTCCGAAGATGGTGTGCAAATAGCAGAAACAATTGAAGCTCTTGTTAGTAAACTAGCAAATCCTCGTAAAGTTTGGATGATGGTACCAGCGGGTGAAGCGACTGAACAAGTCTTTCAAAAATTGCTTCCATTGTTAGAAGAAGGAGATTATATCATTGATGGAGGAAATGCCCACTATAAGGATTCTTTAAGAAGAAATGAAGAATGTGAAGCAAAGGGGATTTATTTCTTTGACTGTGGAACTAGCGGTGGTGTAGATGGTGCTCGAAATGGAGCTTGCACAATGGTGGGTGGAAATAAAGACGCATTCATTGAGATTGAGCCAATTTTTAAAGATATTACTGTTGAAAACGGTTACCTTTATTCTGGGAAAGCTGGAAGTGGTCACTTTTTAAAAATGGTTCATAACGGTATTGAGTATGGAATGATGCAAGCAATTGGAGAAGGATTTGATCTTCTTGAAAAAAGTCCGTTCGACTACGATTATGAAAAGGTTGCTAAAGTTTGGAATAATGGATCTGTTATTCGTTCTTGGTTAATGGAGTTGACGGAAAATGCCTTTTCTAAAGACCAAAAGCTAGAGAGTATAAAAGGAATCATGCACTCATCAGGTGAAGGAAAATGGACGGTAGAAACAGCTCTCGATCTTCAAACAGCGGCACCTGTTATTACGATGGCGTTAATGATGCGTTACCGCTCATTAGAAGAGGACACGTTTACTGGAAAAGTTGTAGCAGCTCTTCGTAATGAATTTGGCGGTCATGCGGTTGAAAGGAAAGAAGGATAACAATAAGGAAAGGTAGTGAACTACATGTCAGATCAAATGTTAATATTAGTCGCATTAGCTGGAATTTTTCTTTTATTATTTTTAGTGATACGTACAAAGCTTCACGCATTTGTCGCTTTATTATTAGTAAGTTTAATTGTTGGGATTCTAGCAGGAATGCCGTTAAATGAAGTTGTCACCTCGATGCAAAATGGTATGGGAGGAACCCTTGGCTTCGTAGCTGTAGTCGTTGGTTTAGGTGCGATGTTCGGTCAGATGCTAGAAGTATCTGGTGGAGCAGAACGATTAGCGCAAACGCTTGTAAAAAAATTCGGTGAAGATAAATCACAATGGGCTCTTGGTTTAACAGGTTTCTTAGTAGCCATCCCAGTTTTCTTTGATGTAGGGTTTATTATTCTTGTTCCAATTGTTTATGGATTAGCAAAGAAAACAGGAAAGTCACTTTTATATTATGGGATTCCATTGTTGGCTGGATTAGCTGTTACACATAGTTTTATTCCTCCAACACCAGGACCAATTGCTGTAGCTGATTTAATTGGGGCTGAGCTTGGTTGGGTGATTTTATTCGGAGCGATTGCAGGGGTACCAGCTATGATTCTTGCAGGGCCGCTATTTGCAACATTCATATCGAAAAAGTTACATGTTGTCGTTCCGGATTATATGAACCTCGAGGAAATTGAATATGATAAAGATTTACCTAGCTTTAAATTGATTGCGTCTCTTATCATGGTTCCTTTAGTGTTAATTTTACTGAATACGGTTTCAGGTGTTCTATTAGAAGAAGGAGATATCGTTCGTGAGATTTTAACGTTTTTAGGACATCCATTCGTCGCGTTAACGATTGCAACAATTTTAACATTTGTTTTACTTGGAACAAGACGTGGATATTCTCGTCAAGAAGTTCAAGACATTGCAACGAAAGCATTAGAGCCTGCTGGTATCATTATTTTAGTAACAGGTGCTGGTGGTGTGTTTAAGCAAATCTTAATTGATTCTGGTGTAGGTCAAGTGTTAGGGGATATGATGGCAGGATCATCTTTACCTCCAATTTTATTAGCCTTCCTGATTGCTGCAGTTGTTCGTGTAGCTCAAGGTTCTGCTACTGTTTCAATGGTTACTGCAGCTGGCTTAATGGCACCGCTTATTTCAATTCTAGGCCTTGAAGGTCCTGTCCTTGGATTAATTGTTATTGCGATTGCATCTGGAGCGACAGTTCTTTCACACGTGAATGACTCTGGCTTCTGGCTAGTTGGACGCTATTTTGGTTTAAGTGTTAAAGACACATTAAAAACATGGACTGTAATGGAAACAATTATCGGATTAGTTGGTGTGAGTGTCGCCCTTATTTTAGGTCTATTCATTTCATAAACGAGGAAAAGGGGAAGCCGTTTGGTTCTCCCTTTTCTTTCATTAGAGGAGGATAACAATGGGAAACTATATGATTGGTGTAGATATCGGCACAACAAGTACGAAAGCGGTTGTATTTAATCAAAAAGGAGAAGCTCTAAGTCGATATGGTGTTGAATATCCATTACATACTCCAACACCAGCAACGGCAGAACAAGATCCGGATGAAATTTTCCAAGCAGTCCTTACTGCAATAAAAAATAGCATACTTGAGGCTTCTATTTCTGGACATGATATAAAATTCGTTTCCTTTAGCTCTGCGATGCATAGTGTGATCGTTGTTGATGGAGAAGGTAAGCCTTTAACACGATCCATTACATGGGCTGATAATCGAAGTAGTGATTATGTAGACGAGATTCTAAAAAAACATGATGGGCACTCTATTTATTTGCGTACAGGTACACCAATTCATCCAATGTCGCCTCTTGTTAAGCTGGCATGGCTAAAGGCTGAACAACCAGAATTATTCAAGTCTGAGCACAAGTTTATTTCAATAAAAGAATATATTTTTTATCACTTATTCGGTCAATACGTTGTTGATTATTCCATTGCATCTGCGACAGGTATGTTTCACCTTGGAAAATTAGAGTGGGATATGGAAGCTTTACGTGTAGCTGGTGTAACGAAAGAGCAGCTTTCAACTCCTGTTCCCACAACGGAAATAGTAACAGGGTTACCTAAAACATACGCTATGGAATTAGGGCTTTTAGTTGAGACACCGTTTATTGTAGGTGCGAGTGATGGTGTATTATCGAATTTAGGTGTGAATGCCATTGAACCAGGTGTTGTTGCGCTAACAATTGGGACAAGTGGGGCCATTAGAGCTGTGACAGATCGTCCTATAACAGATCCAAAAGGAAGAATTTTTTGTTATGCCTTAACAGATAAGCATTGGGTTATAGGTGGTCCTGTTAACAATGGAGGAATGATATTCCGCTGGCTTCGTGA
Source organism: Bacillus weihaiensis (assembly GCF_001889165.1). Classification (GTDB taxonomy): domain Bacteria; phylum Bacillota; class Bacilli; order Bacillales; family Bacillaceae; genus Metabacillus; species Metabacillus weihaiensis. The sequence goes on from NZ_CP016020.1 coordinate 1,881,113, forward strand.
TGAATTTGCGAGTTCAGAAGTTGAAACGGCAAAACGTCTCGGAAAGGATCCATATGATGTATTAACAGAGATTGCAAGTACTGTCGCTCCAGGCTCGAATGGTCTTCTGTTTCATCCCTATTTAGCGGGAGAACGTGCTCCTCTATGGAATGCTAATGCGCGTGGAAGCTTCTTTGGATTAGGTATGCATCATAAAAAAGAGCATATGATACGAGCCGTTCTTGAAGGTATTATGATGAATTTATATAGTGTGTTACTTGCTTTAGAAGAATTAATAGGAACGCCAACACGTATTCAAGCAACGGGTGGTTTTGCTCGCTCTATTTTCTGGAGGCAAATGCTTGCAGATATATTTGACCAAGAAGTTGTTATACCTGAAAGCTTTGAAAGCTCATGCTTAGGGGCAATCGTGTTAGGAATGTATGGGATCGGTGATATTGAATCATTAAGTGACGTTCAAGAGATGGTGGGTTCTATTCACACGCACCAGCCTAACCATGAAGCTACGTTAGCCTACCGTGAATTAATGCCACTATTTATTCGTCTTCCAAGATTACTAGAGAAAGAATACGAAGTAATCAGTACCATTCAAAAAAAGGAGGAAAAATAACTTAAGCTGTTCTAATAGGAAAAATATGATTTTTCAAAAAGAGGGTGACTCAAAAGTCTAGATTTTAGACCTTGGGTTAGCCTCTTTTCATACTTTTATCTTTTTAATTCAGTTAACGTAAAAACCGGGACGTTCCATTGCGCTCCAGTCACTTGCTTTCCGCGGGGAGGAAGCTGAGCCTCCTCGCTGCGGCTGTGGGGTCTCAGCCTTTCCTCACTTCCCGCAGGAGTCAAGTGTCTTACGCTCCATTCCACTATCGATCTAAAATTGTATTCATAGAAGCAAAACCCCTACGAAAACAGTCTTTTTAAAGAATAATTAAACAACAAAAAAATCGGGTAGTCAAACTCCTGATTTTCGAACGATCAATCGGTTTCGATCTGATCGTATGAAAGACATTATCTATCAAGTCTTCTTTTCAATTGTAGAGTTACTACGTGAAAAAGGATTGGTAAAGCTGGGGCACTATTTTGTTGATGGGACTAAGATAGAAGCAAATGCAAATCAATATACATTTGTTTGGAGAAAAGCGACAGAAAAATACGAAAAAAGATTCGTGAACGTCTTCAGAGTGAAGAAGGACGAAAATTATATAGCCAACGAACATGTGATGTAGAAAGTGTATTTGGACAAATAAAACATAATCAGCAGTTCAGACGCTTTTCAATTCGTGGCCTCCAAAAAAATACGATTGAATGGGGGCTTCTTTGCGTTGCACATAACTGTAAAAAAATGCAGAAAACAATAAAAAGAACGAAAGAAAAAGAGGAAAATGGAAACCAATAAGGGGAAGGAATCCCTCTTTATTCATTAAAAAAGCCTAATTATTTGTTTCTACACGAAAGATATCGAGTAGGTGTCTGTCATTCCTAATCATTAAAAGTCTGCCTGTTAGGAAAATTCGTTTATCTTTACGCTTGGATCTATCAAGAAAATCTGGTGTAGCCCAAACCCTCAATTACCAGTTTGAATACAATGTAACGATTTAAACGAGAAAGGAGTGAGAAAAATGTCTAACAATGAAAAAGTTATAAAAGTTGATACGTTAGTTATTCATGCAAAAGAAGTTAAGGTTATTGAGGAAAGAAGGGAAAAAGACGATCGCCATGAAAGAAGGGACCCTTGGGGATTATTCTGGGGGAAAAGAGCTGTAGAGGATGTTAGAGACGATGAAGAATATGATAAAGAGTAGTCAATTTTTATAAACTTAGAAGCTTGTCGACTACTTTAAATCATGTAATTTTTATTGAAGTTCACGATAAACTACCACTGAATTTTCCACTTAAACTTCTGTTATTCCTAATAAATGTAAACAAAATCATTCGAAAAAATAAGCCGTTTAACTATTCCATTTCTAAGCTACAAACATACGATATAGTATCCTTTTGAAAAGGTGGTGTATTGAAATGGGCGCAGGTTACGGAAGTGGTTTCGCGTTAATCGTTGTACTATTTATTCTTTTAATCATTGTTGGTGCAGCGTACGTAGGATACTAATATAGTAAACAATATCAAAACAGGGCAGGTCGTTGATGATCTGTCCTGTTTTAGTCATACATTTTTTCTCTATATGTAGGAAACAATAAATAGGACTGCAAATAAGGAGGTCAATAGTGTGAATGAGAACAAAAACAATCAATTCCAACAAGATCTAGAGCAATATCAAATGCCTGATTCACTAAAACAACAAGATGAAGCAACGTATAATGTTGGTTATGAAACCACTACAGGCAATAAAACAGCACCAAATCATGATATATCAAAAAAGAAGTAACCAAAACTACCTACATAAAAGGAGCGTTGAACATGTCAAAAAACGAACCAACTAATCAAAAGCAAGAACAAGAGCTAGCTGGAAAAACATATCGTGTAGAGGATTATCAGAAAACTAATACAGTTTCTTCAGGAATGGCTACAAGTCATGAACAAGTATCAGATGCATATATGCAGGGAGAAATAACAGAGGTACCGGTAGAGAATGAGAGCGATTTAGAAAACGAATCAAAGTAAATCTGCTTGAAATCCAGTACTTGCAAGTAAGGTACTTTATTAAGACTGTTTTCAAAAACTTTGTTGCTTTTTAGTAAAATAAAGAAAAGATGCCCTATAAACTGTCTAGTGGCATCTTTTCTGTTGTTTTCTTTGTAACAGGTAAAATACCGCTTTCTCAAATATTTACACGATCAAACCTACCTACCCGGTTTCTTCTCCTTTATCGATGCCGATTACCGCTAAGACCAAATCCAATCTAACTCCTTGACCAAGTAAAAGCATCATTTCAAGATTAAGCAGTAACACAGTCTTAAAGAAAGTAAATATTCTTTCTCCGCCTCATACAAATAAAAGCTTCTTATTAATAGGGGAAAAGTGGATTTTTCACTAAACTAGAAGATAGATGACGATACATGGTATATAGTTTCTCCATAAGATAGTTTTAGTTTCTTATGAAAGGAGGGAGATAGATGTTAAATCCTAAAATGCTTCGAAAAATGGAAAAGAAGACAGGCTTAGATTTAAGTGAAATCATGGAAGTAACACAATCAATTAATAAGTCTAAGATTCAAGATGAAGATGGAGTTAGAAGGATAGTGAATAAGCTTTCAAAGGTTTCTCCAAAGCCAATTGATCAAGAAATGGAAGAAATGATTGTGCACACAGTATTAAATAACAAGGTTCCAAAAGGTTTAGTTAAATTTTTAGATAACATGAACTTCGGTAAGTAAAAAGAGTTACAAGCAGAGAAAGCCAAGTACCTTTGACTTTCTCTGTTCCCTCAGTTAAATTGTTGAGTAGAATGAGCGCCTAATTTTACGTTGTATTCTAGTGAGATTAATCATTTCTTAAGAAAGTTAGTAAATAATGGTAACACTCTTGCGATATGTGAATAAATTAACTTCTGTGTGAGAATATCCTTGAAAGGGAGTTAATAGAAATGAATGTAATCAGTATGAAAGAACTAAACGGCGAGAATCTTAAAAGCACCACATCTGGATTAAAGGTAATTGAATGGAATGTCTCCGATTGTACGGAAAAATTATATGCCGTTGTTACACCAGTAAAGAATAGTGATAATTAATGTTTAATTTCAAGCACCACCCTTTTCTTACATACATAGAGGGTGGTGTTTTTTATTGGTAAGAAACAATAAATGCATCGATTGTGGATAAAAGCCTCAACATCCAACTTTAGCTCCTAGCCCTTCAAAGACATAAACCATTTAGAATGGATGGTAACGTACACCTTTTATTCTAAATTGTGAGGCGGATCAAGGCGCCCTTTTGCATTTGTTCATTTTTTATATTTTTTGATGTTATCTATAAAAAGACCCATAAAAGCTAGTTATCACATTTTACATTTATAGCCATATGTTAATGAATATACATATGTTATTTGATCATTCAAAACGATGAGGAAATGGATTACCGAAGGAAAATATCTACATAGTATAGAGAGTGTGTTGAAGGAACTATGCAATTTGGAAAGAGGTGAAAAAAGTTGTGTAAACGTGAGAACCGCCTAACCAACTACTGGCTTGCACCTATTATTATACCAAGCTATACAATTTATGGTCATCAGGCACCATATGTAGCTTTATTTGCAGGTTTGTCTTGTTTGTTACAACTTTGCGGAAACTTTATCCCATTATTCGGTCTATTTATTGGTCCATTTGCCGCACTTCCTATTTTAGTCGCGTCACTTATATCATTATCATCCGTCTTTTATACATACTTTTTATCTTTTCTATTATTAGTGATCATTCAACCAACTGAATTATTTACTTTTCCTTTTACAACTGGCTTGCTTGGAATCTGCTATGCACTAGGAGTGAAATGGCTGAAAAGAAGGTTATTTATCGTGTTATGTTCATCAGGATGCTTGTTATCGGGAGTCATGTTCCTTCTTAGCCTTTTTCAAGTTCCAATTTTAGGAGCAATGAGCTTTAGTGCAATTAGCCTTATGGGATGGTTAACGATCGTTCTGTTTTTTACAACCTATAGCTGGGTATTTTTCGATATTTGCCTTGTGCTATTTTTAAAAATACGTACCAAGCTACGATAGCTTTTTTTACGCTTTATTTTACTAGAATAATATCGCCAACCTTTTTGAAAATAATGTAAAATATAGGTGGTGTTAATTACATGTAAAGTAGGGTGAACGTATGATTTCTATATATGAAATAAACAAAGCTGATGTAAACGAACAGTTAGTAGGATTATCTCAATTATTGTGTCTTGTAGTTAATGAAGGAGCGTCCCTTGGGTTCTTACCTCCACTATCAAGTGATGAGGCTGTAAAGTATTGGGAAAATGTCATACAAGAAGAGGTAAAACTATATATCGCATTGCATGAGGAAACGATTGTTGGAACCGTTCAGCTACAATTTTGTACGAAGCCTAATGGAAGACATCGAGTAGAAATTGCAAAACTTATGACCCACCCTAGCTATAGAAGAATGGGAATTGCAAGAAAGCTTATGGCGAGAGCAGAAGAAGGTGCAAAACAGAATGAGAAAAAATTAATTGTTTTGGATACGAGAGATGGTGATTCATCTAATGATTTATACCAATCATTAGGCTATATCATTGCAGGAAAAATACCAAACTATGCGAAATCTGCTAATGGAGATTTAGATGCAACGGTCTTATATTTCAAAGAGATCTAACCTGCTTTAGATTAAGATTGAGAGGGATAGTGGATGATTGATGTGAACATATTAGAACAAATTTTCAAAAATTGTTGGTCAATAGATTCTAGTTCAAAATGGACAAAAGAGAATCCAGCTAATGGACAATGTGGTGTTACATCACTAGTTTTACATGATTTATACGGAGGTGATATTGTGAAAACATGGACAAATGACGGTTGGCATTTTTACCTATACATAAATGGTGATCGTATTGATTTAACCAAGTCTCAATTCCGTGAACCAATTGACTACCGTGATAATCCTTCCTCTAGGGAAGAAGCTTTTTTAGATACAAACATGGAGCAATATCGATATTTAAAGGGTTCAGTGTTGACAAAGATAGTCAACTTTTTTTCATGAGTATATGGTCCACTACTCAAAACTAGTAAAAATAAACTATTTCCTTTGTAAAATATTGACACAAAACCCATATATGGTTAATATTAGTAAAAATATAATATTTATGGGTGATGATGGGTTGTTAACTAAAATTAAAAATACACTTGTACATACTAAAATTGAAAAACTACTTAAAAAATATGAAATAATAGTTAAACATTATTTACCTGGAAGAATTCGTCTTGGTTTTTCAGAATGGGAAGAAAAATCTGAAAGCGTTATAACTATGTTAGATGAATTAAGAAAAGATCCAGATATCTATTCTATAGAATTTACAAAAGAAACGGGATCAGTTCTTATTCTTTTTAATAAAGAGGAGATGAATAATCGATCGACTCTAGAACGATGGCTTAGAACAATTGAAAAGTATGCGTAAGAACAAGGGGTTTTTGTTATGATTCAATCGATCTTAACCTTTGGTGCTTCATTTCTAGCGCCAAAGCTTATGGCAGGAATTCAAAATGAAAAGGTACAAGTATTACATGCGTTACCTGGTAGAGTACGGTTACAATGTGATCGCTGGAAGAACAATTATACTGCAACAAATTTAGAGAAAGCATTTAAGACTATACCACTTGTAACGGATGTAAGGGCATCGCCTATTACAGGGAGTTTATTATTAACTTTTGCCACACAAAAACTTACTCCAGAACAATTTGACAATATTGTAAAAAGTGCTGTACAAGTCTCTGTAGCCTCTTATCCTGAATTGCAGGCTGATTTAATGAATATTCTCAAAAATGTCATTCAAACAATAGATGTTACGATGAAAAAACAAACAGGTGGAAAAGTTGATATAGATTCCTTACTTTCTGTCGTATTAATGATAAATGGGATCTTGAAATTTCCTGCACAACCAGCTTTTTCGAGTAGTTTACTTTACTGGGCATACACAATTATTACAAAGAAAAAGTGATTGTTAAAAATATTGCTAAAAGGAAATGGTGCATTTTTTTTCATATTGTTGATTGTTAAAAAGGACTTCTGTAATTGAATTTTCTAAAAAGAGGTAGGTGGATACAGAATCAATGCTTGTTAAGGAAGTAAACAAACAAGTTTATAGACCTTCATGCTAAAGAATATAAGTTGAAGAATACTTCAAGATTTAACACAATATCCATATAAAAAGGTGTAATACGTTTCGTGGAATTAAGCATTAAGAAGAAAATATGAAGGGATTATCCTATGAGGAATGTTTGTAAAGTTATTCATTCAATACCTGGCAGAACAAGAATAAAAATTAATCAATGTCCTTATAATCCAAATGAAATTGAAGCAAGATTAAGATCTATTCCGGGAATTACTTCGGCAACATATTCACAGATTACACAAAATGCTTTAGTGTATCATAGCTCCAGTCAATTACAATCTATGAGTCTTGCTTATTTACAATCTTTATTTAATCGTAGAGAAGAAGTTGCGTTGTCGTCGGGATTAAAGGATAAAGAAGGATTCAATGAAATCAAGAAGCAGGCTAAAGAAGTTGGGTTTGTTTTAGCTACACTTCTACTTGAAAAGTTATTACTATCAACATCACCGACAACAATGTTAAAGCTAATTACACCATCATCAATTGCTGTTTTAATCGCTTCAAGGAAAACAATTAGAACAGGGTTGTCTTCTATATTTAATCCAAATCCTGAAACTTTGACTACAGCTGCTCTTATTGCATCGCTACTAAAGGGTAGTCCTCAATCAGCACTAGTTATCTATTTTATGTCCACAATAAGTGAAATTTTAACAGAATACACAATGAACCGAACTCGTGGTTATGTGAAAGAAATGATGGAAATTGATACACCGTTTGCCTGGTTAATGACCGAAGAGGGTCATGAAGTGAAAGTGCCTACAAATCAAGTAAGAATTGGCGATAAAATTATAGCATTTCAGGGAGAGAAAATTCCATTTGATGGGACCGTATTATCTTATTCAGCACAGGTTGACCAGTCTTCTATTACTGGGGAATACCAACCAGCTCATGTAATAAGTGGTCATTATGTGTATGCAGGAAGCATCATCACAGAAGGGAAAATTGTCATTGAGGTTGATAAGATTGGTGAAGACTTAGCCGTCAATCGAATGATTAAACTTATTGAAGAAGCCCAAGACAAACAAGCACCTATTCAAATGATGTCTGATCGATTTACTCGAAAGGTCGTACCTATCTCATTTGCCATGGCAGCATTAATATTCATCGTTACAAAAGATTGGAATCGTGTATTGAACATGCTAGTCATTGATTATGTGTGTGGCGTGAAGCTATCAACTGCTACAGCTATCTCAGCTTCAATTGGTAAAGCTGCAAGAAAGGGGGTACTCATTAAAGGCGGGCAAACCCTTGAAACATTAGCTAAGGTAAATACGGTTATTTTTGATAAAACGGGTACGATTACTGAGGGAAGACCAATCGTTACAAATATTCAAACATTTAATGGCTATTCTGAACAGGAAATATTAGGGCTAGCAGCTTCAGCAGAAGAACATTCTTCTCATCCAATTGCTGAGGCAATTACCTTAGAGGCAAAATCTAGAGCAATTGACATTCCAGAACACGACGATGAAACCCTTGAAAATATTATTGGTAAAGGCATTTCCGTTCTAGTGCAGAAGGAAAAGGTAATTGTCGGAAGTCGAAGCTTTATGGAAGACAATGAAATTACAATTGATACAACTGAAACAACAGGAGTATATGTTGCGAAAGAAGAGCAATTAATTGGCATTATCGAGATTGAAGACCAGGTACGGCAAGGGATGAATCGTTGTATGAATCAAATGCGCCGACACGGGATTGACGAAGTTATTATGCTTACAGGAGATTATAAGCAATCAGCGAAAAATATAGCAAATCGTACTTCAATAGATGAATATATTGCTGAAGCAATGCCACAAGAAAAAGCAAGCTTTGTACGATTCCTAAAGAAAGAAAAAGATCGAACAATCATGATGGTTGGAGACGGAATTAATGATGCACCTGCCCTTGCGTATGCGGACATTGGTGTTACGTTAGGTGCGAAAAAGACGGATATTGCAATTGAAACAGCAGATGTTGTGATTCATTCAGATAATCCTTTACTACTCTCCGATGTTGTTAGACTATCTCAACAAACAATGAATACGATCAAGCAAAATGTTCTAGCAACTCTCATCATTAATACAGCAGCTATCGCGTTAGGCACTTTTGGAAGGATTCAGCCTATTACAGGTGCAGCCATTCATAATGCCGCAACGATTGGCGTCGTCTTGAATAGCGCAAAATTAATTGTAACGGGAGGAAGAATGAATGTATTTCAAATACAAAATCATTCACTTAATACCAGGAAGAATAAGACTAACAGTCCCGGCATTAGCGAACACAAGCGAGTATTCAGCTATTGAAGAGATGTTTGAATCAATTAAGGGGATAGAGAACGTAAGAATTGAACCGATCATACAAGGAATGATTATTCACTATAATCAAACTGAATTGAATCATAAGCATGTATTAAGATATATTAGTCTTTTTTTTCAACAAGCGCAGGCTGATATCCATACATTACTTCCAGGTAGGGAGGAATTGAGGAAGGACTTAATTAGATCCTTTATTTCAGGATCGTTATTACTGGCTGCTTTTCTTAGAAATAATGTGAAGCATCGACCAGATGCTTTTGATTATTTAGTCGTGATTTCAACTTCATATACGGTCCTATCTCATGGTGAAAATAAACTAAGTCATCCTGATGTAATTACAGGTATTATTTCAATGTTGTCCCTAGGGGCTCAAAATATATTACAAGTAGCTATGGTAACGTGGGTCGTAAATTTAATTGAAGTTTTTAATGATATGAGAAGAAGCTCTCAGCTTCTTTATCTATAAATATTTCTACTAATATAGGGGGAAAATAATCATGACTTTTAACAAAGATTTTTTAATGGGATTTGTATCTGGAACAGTAGTTGGGGCGGTAGGATACCGTTTGTATGAACAAAACAGTGGTCAATTACAAAACTTAATTCAACAGGGTGCTCCGCAGCTAAGCTTTACTCCTAATAAAGCGGAACCAAGCGTTGAAGATTTAGTCTCTCAAAAAGAAAGATTAGAAGATTTAATTGCGGAAAAGCAAAGTTCTTCAAATTAATAGTATATTGAACTGGAAATAAGCTAAATAAGAAAAAACGACTAATCTAAGTGTTAGTCGTTTTTCGCTATTAAATAAAGGTCTTTTTTTTATATGCATTGTAATATTCATCCATCAAGAGAAGCTTCTATTCGAGCTAGCTCTTCATAGAAGGATTAAACGACTTGATTTACACTTAAGTAAGGACTACCTCGGAACCGCAATCGGTATTCTAATCGTAAATGTTGTACCTTGACCAAGATTACTTGAAATGGCAATCGTTCCTTTCATCGCTTTAATAATACTATATACGACCATCATTCCAAGACCAGTTCCTTTTTCCTTCGTTGAAAAATAAGGCTCGCCAATACGATTCAACTGCTCTTTCGTCATACCAATACCTGTGTCAGAAATCTGAATCAATACATGTTTTTGAAAAATAGAAGTGTAAATAGTTAAGACTCCTCCATCCGGCATTGCCTCAATACAGTTTTTCGTAATATTTAAAAAGCATTGATGGAATTGTTGTTTATTTCCTTGAATGACGCATGATACGAGCTCTGATTCGATCCTAACAGAATTCATATGCGCATAAGTTGATATGATATCTTCAATATGTTTTAAATGAATGCCGATATCTAATAGTTCCCAGTAGGCTGGGGCAGGCTTTGCAAAGGTAAGATAATCATTAATAATATTTGAAGCGGTATCAAGTTCCTCAAGCGCCAATCGGATATACTCTTTCCTTTTTTCAAGCGGAAGATCTTCACTCTCCAATACAAGCTGAAGAAAGCCCTTAGTAACAGTTAATGGATTTCGCACTTCATGTGAAACACTAGCAGCTAGCTGACTAACAACCTCTGATTTCTCTGCTTTAATAATTTGCTGTCGTAGAGAAACTGTTTCTCTCATAGCTTCCATAATATATCCAACGATAATCATTGCAATAACAGGTGTGATTAACAGAAAAACAGTATGATATGAATCTATCTGATGATCATTCATGAAAAAGAACATGAATAAAGGAACAAGACATGCGAAAGCTACCATGGCTTGAAGTTTTTTTGTCATTGTCCATTTAAAAAATCTAGGTGAAAGTAGGCCACAAGCAAGTCCGACACTTCCAAAGATAAGAAAAAAAGGAATGAAAGTAGAAGTGAGACCGTAAACGAAAAGATAGACAAGTAACATAATGATAAATAATAGAATAGAAACAAAGATGCCTCCGTACAAACTACCAATGATAAATGGAATGAATTTTAAATCCTGTATAAAAGAGTGATCTAATTGTAACAGTATACAAAGGATAATCGTTACTGCTGTCACGACAGTAATGACTATTTTACTATGATCATTACCAGTTTTTTCAGCCCATAAGTGTTGTAGGAAAATACCTACTAAAATGAAGAGTAAATTTAATAAAAGTCCATATAGCATAAATCAACCTAGCTTTCCTGAAGAAATTTAGAATTCGTGTTAGTATGAACGCGGATAATAGAGGAATCATCTATTTTTGTATTATATGGATATTCCATTTGAAAAATGGAATTACCTGTTTAATCTCTTTAAATTTACAATTCTTTAAAATTATTTACGATGAATTTACATTCAGAGGCTAGTAAAGAGACAAGGAGGGGGGGATGATTATTAAGTATTCACTCATTCAATCTAAAAGACAAAGAAGAGGCTGGGACAAAACAAAGAACCAGGCACCCTCCGATACAAACTATTGTGTGCACTAGATAAATCAGTGCGTACATATAGTCGTTACGATAAGGTGCCAGGCACTTCTGTCCCAGCTTCCTTAAAACATACTCAATTGATATTTTTTGGATAGGTGTTCTAAAAGAGCAATACCTGCGATGCTATTCCCTTTTTTATCAAGAGAAGGACCATAAATACCAATGCCGAATTTACCTGGTACTGCCGCCATAATTCCTCCAGATACACCACTTTTAGCAGGGATGCCAATTTTAATGGCGAATTCTCCTGATGCGTTATACATACCACAAGTGACCATGAAGGTTTTACAGATTTTAGCGATAGAAGGGGGCATTCGTTCCTCACCAGTTATAGGATCAACACCATTCATAGCGAAAACTAAGCCTATTCTTGCTAAATCAAGGCAGTTTAGTTCAATAGCACATTGCTTTGTGTATAAATCAATTAAATCATCAATATTTTCATCAATTAAGTGATGCTGCTTTAAGAAATAACAGAGGGAGCGATTTAAATCAGCGGTGTCGTATTCAGATTTTGCCACTTCTTCATTGAAGGAAATGGCAGAGTTATTAGCCATTTTTCGAATAAACTTAAGGAGTTTTTCTAACCTAGCTGCTACAGATTCTCCACTTATTAAATGGGTCACGACTAATGCACCAGCATTAATCATCGGATTCAGTGGTTTGGAAGGTACCATGGACTCTAATCTAGCGATGGAGTTGAAAGGATCTCCTGTGGGTTCCATTCCAACCTTTTCAAAAACAGCATCAGGACCGTTTTCAATTAGAACCATTGCTAAGCTAATAATTTTAGAGATACTTTGAAGCGTCATTTTTTCAATAATGTCTCCTGCGAAAACACAATGACCGTCAGGATAGGATATGGCAATTGATAAATCTTCGACATTAGCTCTCCCTAGTGCAGGAATATAGTCTGCTACATTTCCATCTTTCGTTACTTTTTTTGCCTCGTATACAAATGCTTGTAATTCTTCGTTTTTTCGACAAAACATCATGATCACCATTCTTAGTATGGCAACTACATGAGTGGGATTATACTCTCTTTTTAATATGAAAATAAATGGATAAAAACAAGAGAACTAACAAAGAGTAAATTTGTACAGAGAGGAGGGAATATGATGGCTAACTTAAATGAATTAGAGCTTCAAAATCTTCGTCATTTAATCGGTGGACACGATACTGTTGCTACGAAGCTTGATACATATGCGCAACAATGTACGGATCCACAAATTAAATCAATGCTTCAGAACCATGCAAACAGTGCACGTCAAACAAAGCAGCAATTAATGACATTTTTAGGATAGGAGGGATTTTATATGTTAAGTGAAAAAACAATGGTAGCAGACTATTTGTCAGAGTTAAACGCAAGTTTAGGAACATATGCTCAAATTATTTCTCAATGTGATAATCAACAGCTTCGTCAAACAATCATTCAAATTCGTAACGGTGATGAGCAGAAGCAATGGGAGCTTTATCAAGCAGCACTTCAGCACAATTACTACACACCTGCTTCTCAAGCTGAAACACAAGACATCCAGCAGGTGAAGCAACAATTCATACAAGGGAACTAATCCTAGTAAAAAGGTCCTTAACAGGATCTTTTTTTACTTATAAAATCGAAACTAGTTTAAACGCCTCAATTTCAAAATCAGGAAATATATCCAAGCCGACTAGTATTCGTTGCATATATATACCATTGTGATGGCCGTAATAGGAGGTGATAGTGTATAAGTAGCAGTAGAGTGACAGGGAATCATCCTATGCATATGCTCCTCACCAGTAATAGGAGAACAACAGATCTTCTAGAACGTGAGATAGGAGAAAGCGTGAAAATTAAGGTGGTTAATCAATTCTATAACTTAGATAAAGAGTCACACACCCTGCGGTTAATTAGGGAGAGTGTAACAATTTCTCCTAACCAAACTAGCATGGTCGCCCATAACTATGTTTGTATCAATCCGTCATTCATTCCGAAAAGTGTCTATTATAGTATGATTCAAAAACAAAGTGGAATTGGTCATTATCTTCGAGAAAATCAAATAAAGGCTAACAGAGTCATTATAGAATATGGCATCATCAATACCTCTTCTATCCCTTATCAGCATAAATTAAGAATTACCGGAAAACTCATTCCTTATAAGCGCTATCAGCTAACCTTTTTAGGTAGTTCACAACCTGGTTTTAACATCACTGAATATTTTCACCCAAACCTATTTAAGTAAATGAGTTTTCAACACAAATCTATCTACTAGAATGGTAGGCGTATTACTAGTTTTTTACATTCTCTATCACTTTTTACATTCCTTTTCATAAAGTAGATGTAGCGGGTAGAGGCATAATTTGAAGCCAAGTCTATGGTACATCTTGAAAAAAATTTTTTAACTAGTTTCAAAGTTAATGAAAAAGTATCTATGAAACAATCAGGAGGGTTTTCAAGCATGACTTCAATATTTGAAGAAAAACTTCGTAAGTTAAAAAAACCGATGCCAATGTCACGTCATTTTGCATCTAACACGCTACATCCAGACTCAATGTCACCGCAAAAAATTCAGCAATATCAACTTGATTCCTTAAAGGAAATCTTAAAACGATCATACGATCAAAATGAATTTTATCGCGCAAAAATGGAAGAGGCAGGATTTTCTCCTAAAGAATTTAAAAAGTTGGAAGATATTCAGAAGATTCCGTTTTTAAATAAGGATGAGTTAAGAGGAAATCCTTATATCTTATTAACTTGCGATAAAGAAGATGTTGCATTAGTTCAGGTTTCCACAGGTACAACAGGTGGAGAAGAAATATATATGCTTTATACGTGGAATGATTACTATTTACATGACTTAGCTCCACGATATCCAAAGCTCTTCCCAATTGACCCACCTGATGTTTGTTTAAATGGCTTACCTTATGAAATGAGTGCTGCTGGCTTGGCTTTTCATAAAACATTTATGGAAGGCTGTAATGCAACCGTCATTCCAGCTGGAAAAGGGGGAGCTTACTCTACCCCAGCAAAAACATTAAAAATGATTAAAGACCTAGAGCCAAATGTGATCATTACTAGTCCATCATGGGCCATTATGTTAGCGGAGGAAGCTAAAAAACAAGACTTTGATTTTACTAGCCTAGAACTAAAAGCAGTCTATTTGACAGGTGAAGGCTGTTCTCCAGCTTTTCGTCGACGTGTAGAAAAAATCTTTGGTGCAACAGCTAACTTTTTCTACGGTTCATTAGAATGTGGTGTGCTGGGAATCGAATGTGATGATCATAGTGGTTATCACTTAACAGAAGCACATGTCTATATGGAAATTGTTGATCCTACTTCTGGAGAAGTCCTTGAGCCAGGGGAAATTGGTGAAATTGTTATCACAAGTATGTTACGTTATGATGCACCAATTTTACGCTTTAGAACAGGAGATTTAGGTTATATTGAAACAGATCCGTGTGAATGTGGAGTAACGTTACCGAAGTTCCATTTACGTGGAAGAGTTCGTGATCAGATTAAGTACAACGGAACATCGTTCTCTCCTTTTTATTTAGAAGAGTTTTTAATGAGTCAGCCAGAAGTAGGAAATTGGTATGAGTTTGTGATTGATCCTATAGAAGATAATGAAGAAATCCACGTTCGTTGTGAGTTAGCAGAAGGTGTGACTCCTTCAACAGATCTTGCCGATGAGTTAGCAAGTAAGATGGAATACTCTACGGGTATACCTTTTTCATTCGAGTTTGTTAAGGAATTACCACGACCAACAGGAAAGACTATTCGAGTTGTACACAAATAATTAGCATGGTAAGGGTGTAATGCAATGGAAGAACAAAAACTCCTTTTAAGGTTACAAAAGTCAATTGACCATGCAAAATCCTCTCCATTTTATAAAAGGCACCTTATGAATACGAACATTCACTCACTTGAGGATTTTAAAAGGATTCCATTTTTAACAAAGCGACATCTGAGAGAGAACTCCCCATTTGGATTACTTGCCGTATCAAAAGATCAAACGGTTCAATACCATGAATCGTCTGGAACAACAGGTCAACCTATCTCAATTTGGTATAGTGAAACAGATTTAAATAGCATCATAAAACGGACGAGTGAAACAGGTGTTCATTTTTCAAACCAGGATACAATGGTTGTTCGGTTTCCATATGCCATGTCAATCATTGCTCATACGATGCAAGACACAGGAAAACAACATGGAACATGCATCATTCCAACAGATAGCAGGACAACAATCACACCCATGACACGTGTGATAGAGTTGTTACGGAAATGTGAGGCTACCATATTAGCTTGTATGTCCCTTCATGCAGTGATGCTTGCGGAAGTGGCTGAGGGTGTAGGGCTTAATCCGAGAAAGGATTTCCCCCATTTAAGGGCTATCTGTACAGCAGGTGAGCCTATCACTGTATACAGAAGAAGGTTGCTTGAACGGATATGGGGTGTTCCTGTTTATGATAATTATGGCATGACAGAAACAGGGACAATTATGGTTGATTGCAAGGATCAACATCTTCACCAGGTAAATGATGACTTCTATCTTGAAATTCTAGAAGATGATCTTCAAACGGCTACTCAACAAGGGGAGATAGGTAATCTGGTCATTACCTCATTATCACAATCAGCAACACCTATGATTCGATATATAACAGGTGATACTGTTCGAATTTCTACTGAGTTGTGTACGTGTGGAAAACCTTATTATGAAATACATGGGCGAAAAGAGGCTAAATGGAGCGTAAAGGATATAGAATTTGATCTATGGGATATAGAAGAAATCATTTCTCCATTGAACAGTAATAAATATTGGGCGGCAGCAACTCGTGATGATGCTCTCCATCTTGTGATTGAAAAAGAAGAGCAAGAAAGTGAAGCGAATAGGATGTCTAAATATGAACAAGAATTAAAAGAAAAGTTCGGAGTTAGCATTTACATTCACTTTGTTGAAAAAGGTGCGTTATATGACCGTCGAGAACCGCTATCCTTTGGGATGAAGGGGAAGCCTATTTATGTTTTACCTGCTCATGAGTTAGATTATGTGCTTAATCGACTAGATGTGAACGAATAGAAGATAAAAAAGGATGACTTAAGTGCCAGGCACTTACGAGTCATCCTTTACTAAAAAGTGTTATCGATTCTTTAGCTGACTTTCACCTAACGCTACTAGACGCTTAGTCATTTCGCCACCTACAGAACCGTTAGCTCGAGCTGTCGTATCGGCACCAAGTTCAACTCCTAATTCATTCGCAATTTCCTCTTTCATGGAATGGAGAGCATTTTCTGCACCAGGCACCAACAGTTTTTGTCTTGCCATCGTACAACACCCCTTTGAATGGTTTTAGGAACTGTGAGCACCGATTGATGCTCATTTCTTAGGTTCTCCGATTGACCAGTTTTTATTCTTTCCCTGTATTTTCATGATATTTATCAATTGCAACTTTTTTAACATCATTTCCCTTACTTATGAGGCGGATTGGGTTAGATTTGCCCCCTTTCCTTTTTTCGGTTTTGTGAAATAGCTATGTAGAATCATCCCAAGCATAATCAGGACTAAACCTAGCATTGTTAAGCCTGTAGGAAGTGGGGCTGATAATAATACTGTTTCACCTATGATGACAAAGACAACTTGTAACGATTGTGTGGCTTCAACTGCAGCTAATTTCCCTTGGTAATTCTTCGTCCTGTCTGTCGCGAGGAAGAACAAAGTAGTGGCAATGACACCTGAGCTTACACCAACGATAAAGCATTGCAGAACTTGCTGAGAAGAAGGCAAACCAACATGAATATAAGCAAAAAGGCAGAGGAAGAGCCAAAATGGTAAACTCATAAGGGTCATACCTAGAATACGTTGGAAGGTGTCGATCTTACCGTTACACACTTCCATCATTTTGCGGTTTCCTAACGGATATGCAATGGCCGCAATCATAACAGGAACTAACCCTAGTATCAGTGTGGAAATTGACATGGAAGAGACGTTTGGAAAGTGAATAAAGCCAACACCTGTTATAATAATAAGTGAGATCAATAAAGAACGTACTTCAAGCTGATTACGGACCTTTATTTCTCCTTGACTAGTCTGTATCGTTTTATAAAAGAAAGGTCCTAGTAATGTACCGGCTACAATTGTTAATTGCCAAGAGCCTGCTATTAGCCAGCCTGGTCCATAGGATGCAGCAAAGGTTAAAGGAGCATAGAATAAGCCGAAACCTACAAAGCTCCAAATTCCCCATTGAAATGGCTGTTCTTTTATATTTTGTACTACTTCTTGGAAATTTTTTCTACATAGAACGATGAGGAAGAAAAAGGGAAGCATAAAGAGAAAGCGTAATGATGAACTCCACATCCAGCTTCCACCCGATAATTCCATTGAACGATTTAAAATAAACGTGACAGCAAAAAACATTGAGGCTACCACACCTAGGAAAATTTCCCTCACACCACATCACTCTCTTCACATTTTCTTCAAATGTTATACTATAATATACTTAAAGTAAACTATAATATATATAATGAGCGTAAATTATTTTTATAAGGAGATAGAGATGGATAAAAAACAAGAAGAATCAGTTGAAAAATTAGTCCAGCAAATTGGTCAAACACTAAGAATGGTAAGACAAGAAAGAAATTTAAGCCTTCAAGAGTTAGCGGACATATCAGCTGTTAGCAAGCTGACGTTAGGAAAGGTTGAGAGAGGTGAAGCAAATCCCTCATTATCAGTAATCTGGAAAATTGCAAATTCTTTAGGCTTACCGATTTCAACCTTAATGAATGAAAAAGCGGAAGTTGTTGTTGTGAGAAACCATGAGGGGAATAGAATTGTCAGTGAAAACGGAGCGTGCTCATTAGAACCTATGTTTGATTCGACAAACTTTAGGTCGATGGAACTTCATCGAGCATTTTTACAACCTAATAGTGACTATCATCCAGGTGCACATCAAGCTGGTGTTATAGAGTATGTGACAGTAATGGAAGGAGAAGCGGTTGTAGTGGTTGATCAAGAAGAGTATGTACTAAACCAATACGATTCAATCAAATTTAGAGGAGACCGTGATCATACATATAAGAATCTTACTCAATCAGAAGTTGTCCTACATTTTGTCATGACGTATATGTAGAAAAAAGGAAGAAAATGAATAATAATGATTATTATTATCAATAATAAGGGAGAGAGGGAGACAATCATGGGCGTGATTGTCTCCAATAACTTATAGTCCTGCCGGTTCAAATGTTTTACAATCCGTTTCAGCGCTAGAATGCGCATCTTTTTCTTTGTGATTTACAACGTAGATTTGAGTTGCACCACATCTATTTTCTTTATTAATATTATGAACGCAGCTACTTACTTCACACAGTACGTCTTGTGCCATTATTCAACACCTCCTTCATGATTAGGATGACCATTTGGGCAGGTTTTATACTTTGTTAAAGGATGCCTTAGTAAGCTTCAATCCTTGACAAATCTATGGAAATGATACAATTTGACACATTGACTTATTGTATAACGTTTTAGTAAAACGATTACTTTGTATCCAAATTATTATTACGAGTAGCTACTATACAATTTAAATTGACATAAATAGAGAGATTTGATACATTTATCTCGAATTAAAGATATTTGAACGTAAGGTTTTTTACTTTGTATCCTAGGAGGAAACAGATATGAATTCGTTAAAGGGTATTCATCATGTAACAGCCATTACAAGTAGTGCAGAAAAGAACTATGAATTTTTCACATATGTGTTAGGAATGAGACTGGTTAAGAAAACAGTAAACCAGGATGATATCCAAACGTATCACTTATTCTTCGCTGACGATAAAGGGAACGCAGGAACAGATATGACCTTTTTTGATTTTCCAGGTATACCAAAGGGAGTGCATGGTACAAATGAGATTTCAAAAACGTCCTTTCGTGTTCCTTCTGATGAGGCATTAGACTATTGGGTTAAGCGCTTCGATCATTATCATCTTTCTCATGAAGGCATTCAAGAGCAATTTGGAAAAAAGGTTCTTCCCTTTGTTGATTTTGATGATCAAAGATATCAGCTTATATCAGACGAATTAAATGAAGGAATAGCTGCAGGTGAGCCGTGGAAAAACGGACCTGTACCCATTGATTTTGCTATTACAGGTCTAGGTCCAATATCAATCACAGTTGAGAATTATTACCATTTGGAAGATGTGTTAGTGAAAATCTTAAGGTTTCGGAAAGTGTCAGATAAGGGGAAGTATCATTTGTATGAAGTAGGAGAAGGTGGAAATGGAGCCCAAATTATTTTAGAAGAAAATACGTCACTTCCTCAAAGTATGCAGGGCTTTGGGACAGTCCATCATGTAGCGTTCCGGGTTGAGGACAGAAAAGTGTTGGACGAGTGGATAAACCATCTTGATTCATTTGGGTTTCCTACTTCTGGATATGTCAACCGTCATTTCTTTGAATCTCTATATGCAAGAGTAGCTCCGCAGATTCTCTTTGAGTTTGCGACAGACGGTCCTGGGTTCATGGGGGATGAGCCGTATGAAACTCTTGGTGAAAAGCTTTCCTTACCACCGTTTTTAGAACCGAAACGAGAAGAAATTGAACGATTGGTAAGACCGATTGATACAGTAAGAAGTACAAAAAGGCTTGATAAGGAAGTTTTTTAGTGATTTCAAAGAACAAAACGTAGGAGCGACTAGGTTAGTAAACTAAGCTTTGTGTCGAAGCACCTAATCTTTTAGATACTTTCTAACGTTAGGGAAGCAACAAGAAAGGCTGACGCCATTAATGCGTCAGCCTATTACGACATGATAATATTTTGTACGTGGAATTCGTGTCTAGCTCTAGACACGGAAAGCCAGAGTCAAGATTAGGTATTATGTTCATAATTCCTAATCGAGTTATGCATGTCGTCACTCGGTCGCTGCCTAACGCTTTTTTACTATTTCACACGCAAGATTAAATCATAAAAAGATACGAGCAAAATAGATTGTGTATAGCTGTCTTGAATTTCACAAAATTCATTTCCATGATCAAAGAAAAAGTAGTAGACTCTACTATTATATATAACCTTTTGTCCCATTTTAATAAGAATCATCCTTTTTGTTTATTTTCAAAAGCTAGAAAATAAAGAGGTGAAACTTATATCTTCTGAAAACTTAGAATTTTACTTATTTTTACTATAACATAGACAAAAGAAATTGCCTATATTATTACTTCGTCAAATTATTTCGATCCTCCATTGTAGGTGGTTGTTCCATCCATCCATTTCTCGCCATGATTTTACCTCCATCTTGTCCGTAAGTGAAGATGTCCTTTGCTGTACTTGTCATAAGGAGGGGCAGATCAGAACGTAAACTAAAAGAGGTACCTAAAGCATTACTACCAAGGCCAAAGCTTGTAAAAAGACTTGTACAATACATCATTAACTTATCTGAAAAAGGTGATATCTTTGAGTCTGTTGCTTTCGCTCCCCACGTTGAAGAAGGTTGGATATCACTTTGAAGTAATACTTGAGTATAGTCCGTCACAATTTTCTTTGATAATTCTTTCCCTTTAACAAAGTATTTTTTTACTTCTGGTTCGTTGGCTACTTGAGCAAAGCCTGTAATCATTTGCATGCCGAATATATTACTTTCAATTGTATGATAGATATAAGAGACTTCTACAGTATTTAATGCACGTTTGTTTGAAAATAAGTTCAGTCCACTCATATAATTGGTATTTTTAGCAAATTCCACACGTTTAGGCATTGTAACAGAAGGTGGGCGTGGAAGAACATCTTTAACTTGTAGATACTCAACGCATGTGTGAAAGACATTTTGTGTAAACGCTGTGAGTTCTTTATATAAGAGGACTAAATCCTCACGATAAGACATATTAAGGTGAAGAGTGTGTAACCCCATACTAATCTCCTTAATCATCCGAAGAAACATAATATCAAACATTTGATCGTACAATTTAGGTGCTCCAATATGTATATCCTCTTTCGTGAAACCAATTGGAATAACTGCCCCTTCTTTTTCAAATATTGTCTTAATAACCTCTACATATTTAACAATAGTTGAGTGTGTATTGGTCATAATATTCTTTGCTTCTTTATCGTCAGATACTTCTATAAAATACTCCAAGAAACGCTGAAGCATGGTTTTTTCTTGGTAGGTCATCCAAAGTGTCCCGACTTCACTTGAGGTCAATGGTTTAAGGTCTTTCATTCTCATTTCTCCAATCTCTAGAGTGTCAAGATCGATTAAACAATCTTTTTAAAAGTAGAAAGCAATCCATATGCAGGGTGTATCTATGTAAATGATAGCCATATATTCCTGATAGCAAGTGACAATTTCCCTGCTTATCTATATAAGCATCCCACATGGTGTGAATGAATATACAAGGATAAACCATCACTATCCCAAATTAGTGAATTCCATGGAAATCGCGTATTTAGCCTCAATTTAAGAGGTAATGATCAATTCCATTGCTTCTAAAAACAATCTAGGCGTTTTCACATATGTTATTCGATAGGAAAATGTATAATAAATGTAACCTTTGGAGGCATATATGGAAAGAATATTGAAGTCTTGTTATAATAGGTGTGTTTCTACTGCATTTGATTAAAGGGTTTATTAATAATGTAGATGTAGTCAATTAAGATTATTAATAGATATGATCATTAAATCCTATTTGACTTATAGGAATAGTGAAACTATTATAATAGTATTCAATCTTTTTAAAAATGAAGTGAGAAAGTAAAAGTAAGTCTTATTCCTTTGCGAGGTGAACATGTTGCAACTTCAAGTAATCAATAGTCCATTTAGTCAAGAACAAGTGGATCTGTTAAATCAATTATTACCTAAATTGAATGAAAACCAAAAATATTGGCTTAGCGGATACCTAACTGGTACACAAGCCCCTGGTGTGACATCTATACAAAATAGCGGTGAAGCGATACAAGCAGGTAACGTATCCGCTACTAAGGGACCGGCTTCAATCTCTAAAGAAGTGACCATCCTCTTTGGGTCTCAAACAGGTAATGCTCAGTCACTTGCTGAGAATGCAGGCAAAACACTTAAGGAGAAGGGCTTTGATGTAACTATTTCTTCTATGAGTGATTTTAAACCTAATTCCCTTAAAAAAGTTAAAAACCTTCTTATTGTGGTGAGTACACATGGAGAAGGCGAGCCACCTGATAATGCGATAGCATTCCATGAATTTTTACACGGTAGACGTGCACCGAAGCTTGAAGACCTTCGCTTTTCTGTCTTAGCACTTGGCGACACATCTTATGAGTTCTTCTGTAAAACGGGGATTGATTTCGATCAGAAACTAGAAGCATTAGGTGGAACACGTCTCTTTGATAGAGTCGACTGTGATGTGGACTTTGAAGAGTCGGCTTCAAAATGGCTTAAAGGAATTGTTGAGGGTTTATCTAATGGTGATCAGGTAGCCGAAGCTTCAGATGACAAGACACAAGCTCCTCAAGTGGAACAAACAGAAATCGTCTATTCGCGTACAAATCCTTTTCATGCAGAAGTATTAGAGAACCTTAATTTAAATGGACGTGGAGCAAATAAGGAAACGCGTCATTTAGAATTATCATTAGAAGGATCAGGTATTACATATGAACCTGGTGATGCTCTTGGGATCTTCCCAGAAAATGATCCAGAATTAGTGGGGCTAATCCTTGAAGAAACAAAGTGGAATCCTGACGAAAAAGTAACGATAAATAAGGACGGAGATACTTTAACAGTAAAAGAGGCTCTTACATCTTATTTTGAAATAACAGTGTTAACAAAGGCAGTTCTCGAGAAAGCATCTGCTTTTACGACAAACCCGGATTTAGCAAAATTAATTGAAGCAGAAAACAGAGACCAACTAAAAGCCTATATTTTTGGTCGGGATATACTTGATCTTTTGCGTGATTTTAAACCTTGGTCTTTTACAGCTCAAGACTTCTTGTCGATTTTACGTAAAATGCCTGCACGACTATATTCGATCGCAAGTAGTATCGAAGCAAATCCAGAAGAGGTTCATTTAACAATTGGTGCGGTTAGATACGAAGCACATGGACGTAAGCGTAACGGAGTATGTTCCATTTTAACAGCAGAACGCGTTCAACCAGGTGATAAATTGCCAATTTATATTCAAAAAAATAAAAACTTCAGACTTCCTGAAAATCCGGAAACACCTATTATTATGGTTGGACCTGGTACGGGTGTAGCTCCTTTCCGTTCATTTATGCAGGAGAGGGAAGAGACGGGTGCACAAGGTAAGTCATGGATGTTCTTTGGAGACCAGCATTTTGTAACAGACTTCCTTTACCAAACCGAATGGCAAAAGTGGGTCAAAGATGGTGTGCTTACGAAGATGGACGTTGCTTTTTCACGCGACAATGAAGAAAAAGTATATGTTCAACACAGAATGCTAGAAAACAGCAAGGAATTCTTCCAGTGGTTAGAAGAAGGAGCCGTTTTCTATATTTGTGGAGATAAAAATTATATGGCAAAAGACGTACATGAAACTCTTCTTACAATCATTGAAAAAGAAGGTAACATGACTCGAGATAAAGCAGAAGAATATGTGGCTGCGATGAAGAAACAAAAACGCTACCACCGTGATGTGTATTAATACCCTCATTAGAAAGGAGATAACAAACATGGCGAATAAAGTGTTAAAAGCACCAGAAGGCTCTCCAAGTGATGTAGAGCGCATTAAGGAAGATAGTAATTACTTACGCGGCACACTGAAGGAGACAATGGCAGAGAGATTGAGCTCGGGCATTTCAGAAGATGACAACCGACTCATGAAATTCCACGGCAGCTACTTACAGGATGACCGAGATGTTCGAAATGAGCGTCAAAAGCAAAAGCTAGAGCCTGCGTATCAGTTTATGCTACGTGTACGTTTACCTGGTGGAGTTGCTACACCGAACCAATGGCTTGTCATGGATGATTTAGCTCAAAAATATGGAAATGGTACGATGAAGTTAACAACACGTCAAACGTTCCAATTACACGGAATTTTAAAATGGAATATGAAGAGCACCATTCAAGAAATTCACGGCTCTCTACTAGACACCATCGCTGCTTGTGGTGATGTAAACCGTAACGTTATGTGTAATCCAAATCCGTATCAATCAGAGGTTCATGCAGAAGTGTATGAGTGGGCAAAGGTGTTAAGTGACGATCTTCTTCCTCGTACAAGAGCTTATCATGAGCTATGGCTTGATGAGGAAAAGGTTGCAGGTACACCGGATGTTGAAGAAGAGGTTGAACCAATGTATGGCCCTCTTTACTTACCACGTAAATTCAAAATAGGGGTTGCTGTGCCACCTTCTAATGATATCGATGTTTTTTCACAGGATTTAGGCTATATTGCGATCGTAGAAGACGGTAACCTTGTTGGCTTTAATGTTGCCATTGGTGGCGGAATGGGTATGACGCATGGTGATAAGGAAACCTATCCTCAACTTGCAAAAGTAATCGGATTCTGTAAACCTGAACAGGTGTATGAAGTTGCTGAAAAAATCATTACGATTCAACGTGACTACGGAAACCGTTCTGTTCGTAAAAATGCTCGATTTAAGTATACAGTCGACAGATTAGGGCTGGAAAATGTAAAGGAAGAGCTTGAAAATCGTCTAGGCTACAAATTAGAGGATGCAAAGCCTTTCTCATTTGATCATAATGGAGACCGCTATGGCTGGGAAAAAGGAATCAAAGGCAAATGGCATTTTACGCTTTTCGTTGAAGGCGGACGTGTTACGGATTATGATGACTATAAGCTAATGACAGGATTGCGTGAAATTGCCAAAATTCATACGGGTGATATTCGTTTAACTGCGAACCAAAATCTGATTATCGCTGACGTATCAAGTCAAAAGAAGAAGCAAATCAATGAACTAATTGAAAGATATGGACTAACAGATGGCAAGCATCATTCTGCTCTTCGTAGAAGCTCGATTGCCTGCGTATCCTTACCAACATGTGGACTTGCGATGGCTGAAGCAGAGCGCTATTTACCAGTCCTTATGACTAAAATTGAAAAAATTGTTGATGAAAATGGTCTTCGTGACAAGGAAATCACGATTCGTATGACAGGCTGTCCAAACGGATGTGCGCGACATGCTTTAGGTGAAATAGGCTTTATTGGGAAAGGTCCTGGTAAATACAATATGTACCTGGGTGCTGCTCATGATGGAAGCCGTTTAAGTAAAATGCACAGGGAAAATATTGGTGAAGAGGAAATTTTAAAAGAGCTTGGAGAAATCATTCCTCGCTATGCAAAAGAACGTGAAGAAAATGAGCATTTTGGAGATTTTGTTGTTCGTGCAGGGATCATTAACGCGACGACGGATGGAACCAATTTTCACGCATGAATAGGAGAGGCTAGGACATTTTGTCCGGTCTCTTTTTTTGCTATCTAAACATTTATGTAGTGGGTTTTTATGGTAAAATAAGTAGAGTTCTCGCTACTATCAAGGAGGTTAATATGAATGGTTAACATGCTCCTACTCTAGTTTTTTTCCTTTCTAGCTGTAATCATCCATCTCAGTATTGAGATGTTTCATATAAAAGTAGGTGACCAATTATTAGTTGGTAAGGAATCCGAGGCTGTCTTGGGACTACTCTATTTTTTAGAGAATCATACCTTCATATAGAAAAGGAATAGAAGGATAAAGCAAACCACCAATTTTTCAGATATAGCTATTTCCTAAAGATTGGCTTTATATATGCTGTAGCTATTTAATGAGTGATAAGAAAATCCGCAGAATACTATTATTACTCTAAATTTAAATTGAAGAAGGGAAGTTAGTTGAGTGAAAAAGAAACCCGTGATAATTGGAAGTATGGCCATTTTGCTAGTTTGCTTTTATTTCTTCTTTGGATTCCGAGATTCTGTATTTTATAAAGGCTTCCCTATTCCAATTGGAGCAACCCTTACTCATGAGGATTCTTCTATGAAAGTAGAGTCGTACGAATGGTGGGCAGCTTCTGAAGAAAATGGTCTACCATTTAATTATCTAATTATGATTCGTTTATACGGCTGGACGCCAACGGAAGTGGTGGGGAGCATGACAGTGTATGAAAAAGGTGATCATCAGGTTGCCGTTATTTCCCAAGAAGATTATCTAGGTTTAAGTCCAAGGGATTAAGAGAGTGATGGTAAGCAAACGCATTTATATTCATGTACATAGTACTTTTTAGTATACAATGTCTTTCAAACTTAACTTAGAATTGCTGATGGTGGTGCTATTTTATGAAATCAGAAAAACAAAAAATGGTTGATGGAGAGCTGTATGTTGCTGCTGATCCAAAGCTAGTAAAAGATCGCATGCAGGCTCGAAAATTAACGAGACAATTTAATCAAACTGAGGAAACAGAAGAAACTGTTCGAGAAGAGCTATTAAAAACATTATTAGGCTCGACAGGAAAGAACCTCTATATAGAACCTACTTTTCGTTGTGATTACGGCATTAATATACATGTAGGTGAGAATTTTTACGCGAACTTTGATTGTGTATTTCTTGATGTTTGCAAGATCATAATTGGAGATAACTGCATGGTAGCACCTGGTGTTCATATTTATACAGCCACACATCCATTAGATCCAATTGAAAGAAATTCAGGTAAGGAGTATGGAATTCCAGTTAAAATTGGTGATAATGTCTGGATTGGTGGAAAAGCTGTGATTAATCCAGGAGTGTCATTAGGGAACAATATAGTCGTTGCTTCAGGAGCTGTTGTTACAAAGTCATTTCCTTCTAATGTTGTTATAGGGGGCAATCCTGCTAGGATAATCAAAGATTTGAACTTGTCAAATAGGGGGGGATAACAATTCCGTATATAGAGACAGAGCGGTTACTAATGATTACCTTTACCGCTGAAATGATGGAACAGTTGTTATGTGATCGTTCAAAATTTATAAATGAAGTCCCATTTGAAGTGGCAGATGAATTCCCACTTGAAGTCTATCAACAATTTTTCCCATATAAAGTCGAACGATTTAAAAAATACCCTCATGAAAATGAATGGGAAGGAATCATCGTATTAAAAGAAGAGAACAAAATAATAGGCGATATGGGTTTTAAAGGAGGACCAGATCATGATGGTGTCCTTGATATAGGCTATAGTATTGTTCCTGAATACAGAGGAAGAGGATTTGCAACAGAGATGGGAAAAGAAATGGTTCGATGGGGATTTAAGGACGAAAATGTGAAAACAATCATTGCTACAAGTAATCCTGAAAACATTGCTTCAAAAAAAGTATTGGAGAAAATAGGATTTCAAATAGAAGGGATGACAGAAGAAAAGGTCATGTGGGTCTTAATAAAAGATTTGCAGGATCAATAGTCATGTGAAGGAGAATAGACAGCATGAATACACTTAAACGGACCATTCTTGTACTTGCTGGTTTTCAATGGTTATTTTTCTTATTTGCTAATACAGTGGTGATTCCTATTTCCATTGGCGAGGCACTACAAGTAGATTCTGCTGAAATTGTGGCAGCTATTCAACGATCGTTTATCTTTACTGGTGTAGCCTGTATGTTGCAAGGTTTACTAGGACATAGATTTGCGATTATGGAGGGGCAATCTGGCTTGTGGTGGGGCATCATTTTAAGTCTTGCAGCTTCGGCAAACTCCTTTCATTTAGACTTACAAAGTATTGGGGGAAGTATAGCATTAGGTGCCATGATTTCTGGTCTACTTGTTGTTGGTTTAGGAGCTTTTGGGATGGGAAATGTCTTGAAAAAATGGTTTACACCAGCTGTGATGTTTGTTTTTTTACTCCTTCTAGCTAACCAATTGATTTATACATTTTTTAGTGGAATGGTTGGCTTAACAGATGAAAACCAAATCGATATGAAGCTTGCGTGCTTTTCATTCACTATTGTGACAATCACGGTGCTCATACATGTTAAGGGTAGAGGAGTAGTTCAAAATCTTGCCCTTTTAATTGGGCTAATTATAGGGTGGTTAAGCTATAAACTTATTTTTCCGCAATCAATCACACCACCCTCAGCTCCAAATCCCTCTGTTTTTCACGTTTTTCCTTGGGGAGAACCAGTGTTAGAATGGGGTATTGTTATGACGGTAATCTTAACAGGTCTTTTAAATACAACGAATACTGTGGCTTCATTAAAAGGGGCGGAAGATATTTATGAACAAAAAGCTAGTTCGAAACAGTATCGAGATTCTTTTATCCTCTCAGGCTTCTTTACTTTTATCTCAGGGATCTTTGGGTTAGTACCATATGCGCCCTATGCATCATCACTTGGTTTTCTACAGTCAACAGGGATTAAAGAACGAGCACCGTTCATTTTAGGTTCATTTTTATTTTTATTATTAGGATGTAGCTCCAGTCTAAGTGAGTTCTTTTCAATGATGCCATCAAGTGTAGGAAGTTCGATTTTATTTGTCGCGTATGTGCAGCTTTTCCGTTCTTCTTTTAAGCAGGTGGAGAGGATTCCTTTAACGCCTACTTCTATTTATAAAATAGCAATACCTGCACTCGTAGGTTTATCAATTAAAAACATACCAGTTGAAGCCTTTCAGACAGTGCCTACATTATTACGTCCACTTGTTTCAAATGGCTTGTTAATGGGGATTTTACTTGTTTTACTTATGGAATTTATCTATTTTATTGGAGGAAAGAAGAATGAAAAAGAATAAAAATCAAGCCTCTATGTTCTTAGGTACTGGAATTATGTTTCTTTGCTTAAGTAGTGTGTATTTTACTTTACACCAGATGATTACTGCAACATTGTTTTTCCTAGCAAGTATACTGTTTTTTATTAGCTCTTATCGTAAGCATAAAGCTAGCTAATTACCTAAAGGTCCACCAGTTATTTAATGTGAAGTTGACGAGTGGGATAATTAGTAATGTTACGATTTCGCCAATTAAGTAATGGTAAGAAAAATGGTGGACCACAAGATACATAATCACAAAGTTTAAAAGTAAGCCAATGAGCCCGACAATACTAAACCGGTAGAGCTTTAGATGAGAGTATGTACCACCGAATGTATATTTTCGGTTCAAGAGAAATGAGAAGAAGGTCATTACTAGAAACGAAATGGTGGCAGATAAAACTGGTTCTAGCTTAACTAACTCAACGAATAGAAACATTGAGATGAAATAAAGTATAGTTGTAAGAGTCCCAACTACGCTATATTTAGTGAATTTTATCGTGAGATTTTTCGTGATTTTCATAGTGATTTCCTTTGCTTTCTTTCCTTTTCTACTATTTTATTATCAACTATTTTCATCTCGTTTTAAAGAATTTTTTAACTTTTTGTTTTTATTGAATCTTGTTTCAATCGTTTCAATCATACAAATTTATAGGATATAGAGTCCCTTTTTTGAAGCGTTGTTTCGGCCAAAGAGAGAGTGCTTTTCATAAGATAAAGGGAGAGAACCTATTAGAGAAATGTAGTATTTGTTTTTCTCTATTTATAGATACTTACATGGTAAACTAATGAATAGAGAAATTGTTTGGATGGTGGGATGATGCAAGAGAAGAAAAAACGACAGGAAATCGATTTATATAAGCCAATTCAGCGTTATTTCATTAAAGAAGGCTATGAGGTTTATGGAGAGGTAAAGGATTGTGATCTAGCTGCGGTCAAAGAGGATTTGTTACTTATTGTTGAACTAAAATTGAATTTAACTGTTGATTTGTTAATACAAGCCACTAAAAGACAAAAATTAACGGACCAAGTATATATTGCTATTCCTAAGCCTAAGGTAACAAAAAAATCAAGACGTTGGCGAGATATATGTCAGCTTTTTCAACGCTTAGATCTTGGCTTAATAGTTGTCTCGTTAGAAAGCCAACGAAAAAAGGTGGATATTGTATGCCATCCACCAAACTCTGAATTTAGTGGGTATAAACGAGTAAACAAACGAAAAAGAGAGAATTTGTTAAATGAAGTAAATGGTAGAAGTGCTGACTACAATGTCGGAGGTAGCACTCGAACAAAAATTATGACGGCTTACAAAGAAAATTGCATTCAAATTGCTGTCTACCTTCACCAATTTGGTGAGCTTTCTCCAAAAAAATTGAAGGAGCTTGGCACAGGGGAGAAAACTTCATCTATTTTAATGAAAAATTATTATAGATGGTTTGATCGGGTTAGACGTGGGGTTTACATTCTAAATGAAACAGGAACTCATGAAATAGCAAAATATCCTGAAATCGTACAGTATTATATTTCTACTATTCAAAAAAAGGAACAATCCAAATAAACGGAGTGATTAGCTATGCCGATGGAACAAGAAACAATGACGTTTTTGATTAATGGTATTGGAGCCGTAATAGTGATATTCTTTCTAACGGTTATGTATCTCTTGTTCTTTTTTAGAAAAGGTCGAAGCTTTAGGTGGGTCTACGGGATGGTACTAGCATTTATCTTCTTCCTCGTTATTTCAATCCTAAACCTAAAAGAGGCGATTGGGATTGATTATAAACATCCGATGGCTTCAGAGGAGATTACGTATCGTTTAGGGCTGTCAGGATTACTTTTTTCAGCTAGTTTGTTATTTCTTTTAGTAGGATTATTATTGATTCCTTACCCAAAAGCAAAACTTCATAAAAAATAAAAGCTAAAAGGTTGTTGGTGAAAATCATACACCCCAAATGTGAGCAAACCTAACAGTTGGGGTGTTATTTCATTATTGACATTGATAATCTGCTCGGACTCACTCACAGCTACTCGTGTATTAGCTTATCTCGATCTGGAGCTATAGGCGGTTGCTCTAACCACTCTTTTTTTATCATCAGTTGGGCTGCATCTTCGCTGAATAAAAGTAATTCGTGAATCAATCTGTCATAATTTATACCTAAATCTCTTCTTGGAGATACTCCTAATGCTTGACCGTAGTAGCCGACACTCAAGCCTATAAGAGAGCTTGTATAGAAGGTCATCAATTTCTCAGAGAATGTTGGTTCGGTCGATTCTGTTATTCCAACATCTGATGAAATAGGTGCTGGCAAATGGTTTTCTATTAACTTATTTTCTAATATGTCACAATGCTTCGTTGCGATTTCAATTCCTCTATTCATTAGCTTCTTAACTTCTGGATCTTTAGAAACCTGTAAGAAGCTTGTCATGACCTTCATTCCAAGCTGATTCCGTTCAAAATTAGCGAAAAGCTGACTAATTTCAATAACAGTTAAGCTTCGTTTTTTTCCAATAAAGCCAGATAGGGAATGCTGTCCTTCAACATATCCTTTAGTGGTTGGTACAGGAATTTCAGGCGGTTTTACGTATTCGCCTCTTTCCATTAAAAGGGCTGTGACTGTTCTTAAGAGTTCTCCTGTTTCATTTATGCATTCGGAAAAATAACTAAAAATATCCGCTCGCGAACTATACGATAAGCTTAGGCTATACGTTTGAAGGGCGATTCTGGACATATGTAGAATATAGGTTAGATAAAAAGAATCAGTATAAAGACGAGAGGAAGTTAGATAGCAGTCCTCATTCACCTTGAACCCATATGGAACAGCGAATTGTTCCTTATCAAAGAGCTCCTTTAATGTCTTGAGGTGCCCCTTAGACAACTCACAGCATTTTAATAGAAGTGCTTTTATTTTTTCATCGTCTGTATGTACAGAAAAATGTGATAATTGGCATAAGAGAGCACTATCATTAATATATGATCCCCAAAGCTGTGACATTTCAATTGATGAAAGGGAACTTGATGTCGACGTCATAGAATTTCTCACTCCTCTACTTGTTATTACCTAATTGTTCGCGATTTGGTGGGGCAGGGGGTTCCTCTAACCAACGATATTTAATCATAATATCTGCTCCAGACTTTGCAAATTGGGCTACTTCCACTGACATTCGTTCATAATTTGCGATTAAGTCTGTTCTTTGACTTGCACCTGCTGCAGTAGCATAGTTCCCTGTACCTGCACCTGTGAGTAAACTCATATGAAACATCATCAGCTTATCTGAAAAAACAGGTGTTGTCGCGTCTGTCACTGCGTGGTTAGGTGAAATAGGTGCTTGTACATCATCCTTTAAAAGAGTATCTGAGAGGATATCAATATGTTTCTTAGATATATCTTTACCACGCTTCATGAAATTCTTTACATCCTCAGATTGTGCCGTTTGCATGAAGGCAGATGATAGCATCACTCCGACTTGATTTGTTTCAATATTTAGGCTAAGGTGAGTTATTTCAATTGCATTTAGCATGCGATGCTTTTTAAAAGGGTTAATACCACTTAAGTAGTCGTTATTTAGAATGTAAGAAACTTGTTTTGGATACGGGATATAAGGTCGTCGTAAATAAAGTCCTTTTTGAAGTGCTACATCAGTGGATAATTGATAAAGCTTTATGACACGTTCGAGACAACTTTGAAAGTAGTCACGGATATCTTTTCTAGCAGAAACAGCAAGATTACTTGTTTGAATAATCATCCCAACTCGACCTGTATGAACCAGATATGTTAATTTAAACGTATCCGTAAATAAATCTGGAGCACTTTTTTCAACATCTTTTTCACTAAAGCCATGTGGAATTGGAATAGATTCTTCAGTGAATAGAGACTCTATTTTTTGGACATGGTTTTTTGCAATCATAAGTGCCTCATTAATGACAGATTCCACTTCTGAATCCTCTACTTTTTCCTTCATAAACCGAATGACTTGTAACGTCATACTATCATATAGATAGGAAGTCCATAAAACACCGATCTCTGCTGCAGTTAAATCAATCTTGTTGGTTGTCATTGCTAAAAAAGGCTCCTTTTTTTGAATGGTCTTAATGGATATTATCTTATGTTTTGGTTTTTTTATACAAATTTTATGAGGATGTGCGATAACAGGAGCAAGG
The DNA here is from genome assembly GCF_001889165.1 of Bacillus weihaiensis. Taxonomy (GTDB): domain Bacteria; phylum Bacillota; class Bacilli; order Bacillales; family Bacillaceae; genus Metabacillus; species Metabacillus weihaiensis. Next base: position 1,914,455 of record NZ_CP016020.1, read on the forward strand.
ATAAAAGAAAAGCGTGAACTCAATAGTGAATTCACGCTAATAGTATGGGAAAATTTTTAATAAGCTTCTTTCTCAATAGGTTGTTGAGTAGGCACTCCTTTAGGTGCCTGTACAAATTTAACAAGTAAAATGGCCACCACACAAATAACTCCTGAGATAAGGAACGCTTGCGTAAAGGAAACAACCTTAATAACAAATGGACCTGCAAAAGCAGAGATTCCATATGCTTGGTACATGAAGCCGTAGTTTGTTCCAATGTTTTTTGTGCCATAATAATCTGCTGTGACAGAAGGAAATAAAGCTAAGTACCCACCGAAGCAGAAGCCAATAAGTGAAACAGCAATTAAAAACATTGGGTAGTTCATCATTCCTGTACTCATATAGAACATTATCACAGCGGTTAACGCGTAGATCATCATTAATGTGTTCTTACGACCAAGTTTATCAGATAGATTTCCTAATACAATTCGACCACCCGCATTAAATAAAGCAATGACCATAACAGCATTCGCCGCTTTTGCAGCATCTAATTGAACGAGTTCAACACCTATATCAACAGCAAAGCTAATGACGAGAAGGCCAGAGATACTGCCGAATAAAAATACAGTCCATAGCACATAGAATTGATGAGTTTTAAGCATTTGAAGGGGAGAAAACTGTTCTGATTGAGCGATGGAAGTATTTTCCTCGTTCGTTTCAGGTGGGTTTTTCAACAATTGAGCTCCAGCTACAACTAACATCATATAAACGATTCCTAAGTAAAAGAATGCTTGAGAAACACCAAATTGTTCTATGAAAACGCCGATAATTGGCTTATAAATTAATCCACCTAAACCAAAGCCTGCAACGGCAACTCCACTAATAAAACCACGTTTATCTGGGAACCATTTCACACAAGCGGATAAAGGACATACATATGTCATCCCAATCCCAATTCCACCAACAACTCCATAAAAGAAATACAACTGACCTAATGATGTTGCTTGGCTAGAAAGAATTAAGCCAAGTCCAAGGAATAGACCTCCGATTGTTGCGACCCATCTTGGACCTATTTTATCCTGTAGTCTTCCAGCGAAAATCGTCGTGAACGCGAAAACCGCAATTGTGATGGAAAAAGTAACAACAATATCTTCACGATCCCAACCAAATTTATCCATTAAGGGTTGATTAAATAAGCTCCATGCATATACGGCTCCTAAATTAATTTGAATCAACACCGCACCAAGTACGACTAACCATCTACTCATGTAGATACCTCCTTCATTTTTTGTAAAAAGTAGTTTGATATAAAAGGCTCTTATCTTAAAATTTGATGCCATTTACTATGATTTCAAAAATAATAGATAACATGCACACAAAGAATCGCGGTAAGTAAGAAAAACGAAAGGCGCTTAGGCTCTTTGTCAAAGTACTACTCCACAATTGAGACAGGATGATTTCTAAGAAACAAAAATAGACCAACGTAGATGGGAAATAAAGACATCGACGTTGGCCTCTTTTATACTCACTAAATAAGTGTTTATGAAAGCAACCAGTTTACCTATTATTAGACTTTTTAGTAGAATGCTAAATTTTTACTAACTGAAATAATGTTGAATATTCTGTTGTATTATTTACATGGATATGGTTATAGCAAAGAATATAAAAGACTTCTCTTACCCTTGTGATCAACATTGGCAAAAGCTTTCTCATTTCAACTTTATTTATTATGGCATAAATTTTGTAGCTGTCAAGAATAAAAATGAAAGAGTGGGAACATTGACAACACGAGGGGAAAAAAGTCGATTCAACTCTAGTGCTATCTATGTTTTCGTTGAATTTCGACTAAATTTTGACTATAATTGACGAAAAGAGTGTCCGATAAGGATATAATGGATAGAATCGGTAGAAGACAGGAGAAATCGAATAAATAATGCGTTTAGTTAGAATAGATCGTTGTGAATCAGGAATTAAGCTCGGTAAATCTATTTATAGTGAGAACGGTAAAATCCTGTTAGCAAAAGGAACGGAGCTAACAAACAGTTTTATGAAGCGACTTCAGAATTTAGGCATACACACCATTTACATAGAGGACAGGGAATCAGAAGGTATTGATGTAGTCGATTCGATTCCACCAGAGCTGCTTAACGAGGCCACGAATGTGATTACCGAAGGACTAAATTCGATGTCAGATGGTCACTCCATAAAGCCAACCGTACAAGGTATGATGAAAACAGAGAAAGTAATTAAGAGCTTTCAATCTATTTTTAAGGATCTTTTAGCTAGTTTAACAGAAAATCGGACAGTTCTTAATTTACTTGCCACGACAAAGATTCACGAAAATCATGTATACACTCATAGTTTGAATGTAACAATTTACGCATGTCAGCTTGCCCTTGAGAATAAGCTACCTCAAAAACAAATAGAGGAGATTGGACTTGGTGCGTTATTACATGATTTAGGAAAGATATTTGTTAAGCCAGAAGTATTGAACAAACCAGATAAACTAACCAATTCAGAATTTGAATTAATGAAATCTCATTCAGAACTTGGATTTGATATATTAAGGAAGGTGCCAACCATTCCCTTGGTTGTTGCACATTGTGCCTTACAGCATCATGAGCGTTTAGATGGGAAAGGTTATCCACGAGGGATTCGTGAGAAAGATATTCACCCATATGCAAAAATCCTAAGTGTTGCGGATGTATTTGATGCAGTTACTAGCCACCGGATATACCGAAATGCTATGCTTCCACACCAAGGGATGGAATTACTTTACTCTGGTAGCGGAACACAATTTGACATCCGTCAAGTTGAACTTTTTAAAAAATGTATCGCTATTTACCCTCAAGGATTAACAGTAACTTTGAATGATGGTCGTGTCGGAATTGTATCCAAATATCATTTTCACTCAGTTGGACGTCCAATAATACGAATTATTAGAGACGAAGAAAATCAGCCAGTCACCCCATACGAAGTTGACCTGTCAGTGAATGGGAATTTAACAGTAGAAATTGTTAAGGCAGACGCTTTGTTGTGAAAAACTAGGAGGGATTTCTCCTAGTTTTAGGTGAAAGAAATTGGATAGGCTATGATTCCACTTTATAAGGATAAATACCTCCACTCATCCTACTTTTGAAAAAAATTCCTCATATGTAATGTATAAATCCTCTAGTTACATTTTGAAAAAGTGTGTTTATTCCTACAACAACGAATATGAATAGATTGAGTTGAATAATTGGAGAATTGGAATGAATTTGTCGAAAGTGGGATTTTTGACTTTATTTCATGTATAATGAAATAGTACGTCTTTTCCGTAAGGGACAGGTTTAGCGCGAAGCCATTATTGTTTGTGCAAAATAACGTGTATGAAAGAGCTATTATAGCCCTTGTGCCTGTATACCCTTCGCATATTCTGATGGTGTTTTTAGGGAGTTGAATTAATCTGAATATGCTTACTTTGTAAATGAGCCATGTTACAAGCAACAAAGAAAATGAAGTAGTTCGTTTTTTAAAAGAACAGAGAACCCTATATGTTTTTTTGACGAATGGATCTCATAAAATCTTTTATAATGGGGGACGAAAGTATGTTATCAAAAATTAAAAAAGTAAAACTAAATAGTGAAGGAAAGAAGCCTAACTATAAGGTATTACTAGAATGTCCTAACGGAAACGAACTATTTATCCATTTTGATTATACGAGAGAGACGAAATCATTCGGTCCTATTACTGTGAATTATAATGGTGAAAGCCAAGGGACAAAATTAGCTTGGTACACAAGTAAAATTGAAAAATTAACAGTAGGAAACTTCTTAGAGAGTATCGCCAAAAAAATTAATAAGAAGTATGGATATGAATTGCAAAAGTAAGATAAACAATTTTAAGGCCAGATCTCCGATGAGATCTGGCCTTAAATGATGTGTTAGTAAAATCATTAGGGACGGAAGAATAAAAATGTAAAAAGTGAAAGAACTGCCTTTCAAGACGCAAAAAAGAGTACCTCCACGACATGTGGAAATATGGAAACCTATTTGAAGAACCTCCTCAACGATTTGAAGCCATTTTTTCCGCTATCCGATCGTGATCCAATACCTCCTTTCTGTAGTGATGAAGTAATTACGTTTCTGTAAACCTGATAAACTTATCTTTGCTGCTATGATTTTCTCCTTGGATACTAGACTAATTGAACAGATTTCATTTATCAAGAACCTAGAAAAACGATTAAAGAACGATATCGTATTCCGCCTTGATTCTGGCTTTTGGTAGATCTTATCTATACCATGTTGAATCAGCCACAACCTAGTTGCCTAATAAATAGGTTCATTGATCGAAAACAACGTAAGGGTGAATCAAGGCTCACCGCCCGCCCAGAGATGAAGCGTGCAACTGGTGCGGAATTCGATCAGACCGGATACTTGATAAATAGCTACAAGTCTATGTAAATAGTCAAAATAAAAAGGTATCTCCATTCTGTAGATCTGTATATCTTAAACATTACATGTATGAAATGGATTCACATGGTATAATTTTGAATTAAAAGTATAATTTTTGTCATTGTGCACATAGGAAGGAGGATCTAATTGGAAAAACGTACAAAGTGGTTTCTTGTTGGATTGTTTGCTATTATGACATGTTTATTTTTTATAAAATCATATGAACTTTTCACCATACAAGAACATGTAGATGGAGATGGCATTGGTCTCACTTTTTTAGGTGTTGAAATGAATGAAAAAGTATCGATAAGCTCAATTGCCTCATATTCTATAGGTTTTTTACTAATGGGGATCGTTTCTCTCATTATAAGTATTTGTATACATTTCTTTATTGGTGGAATTCATAAAAAATTAAAGCTAGAGGAGAGGGAAAAGTGAATAGGAGAAGAGCTTGCGCTGCAATTATTGAAAATGATTCTATATTATTAGTGAAAGAGGTATTCCCTGATAAGGTGATGTGGGGATTACCAGGAGGCGGCTTAGAGGAAGGGGAGTCATTTGAAGAAGCGGTGATCAGGGAAGTGAAAGAAGAAGTAACGTTGGATGTAGAAGTTGAACGGCTTTTGTATACTGGTACATACGCATTAGGTGAGGAAAGGTGTTATTTGGTCACGAAAGCAACTGAACAAAGAGCTGTTCTTGGATTTGATCCTGAGGAAGATAAATTACACTATTTAGCTGATTTACGTTGGTTTCCTTTGAGTAGTCAAAAAGAGCACGTACAAGTAGCAAAGGTGCTTTCAGCTTTAAAGCTGGATGTTATATAATGGCGATTTCCTAAAGATATACCCTTTCTAAGTAGTATAGGTTTAGATGCGAGAAAGAAGGCATATTATGGTGAAAAAAGTCAAGTTATGCGCTTGCCCAGGAAATGAAGCTAAAGTCATTTATCTATAAAGTAAGAAAAATAAGAAAAAGTAGCTTGAAGCTGCGGCATTTTGTGGTACACTATAGGTAATTCATAAGGCTATGTGTAACTGGCGAAACACGGATCACCGTGAGGGAGCATATAGCGTCGAAGCCGTTCGCCTGGGCAAAGGTAAGAGACATAGTTCTCTTACCTTTTTCTGTTTTTTTAGAGGAATGTGACTCAAGTTATTGAAAATCAGCTTGAAATCCATTATTCTAATGAAATACAAATATTCATAAAATTTAAAAACAAACGAAAAGAGGAGAAATAAAATGAGCACTGTTCTTTTAGACAAAACGAAAACAATTAAAACGTTGAATAACATTGCCGATGTAGGTCTTAATGTGTTCAAGAAGGATCATTTTAAGGTAGATAACGAAAGTGAAAATCCTGATGCAATTGTTTTGCGTAGCTTCAATATGCATGCAATGGAATTTGGTTCTCATTTACTAGCCATTGCACGTGCGGGTGCCGGAGTAAATAATATTCCTGTCGATCGATGTACGGAACAAGGAATTGTTGTTTTTAATACACCTGGTGCGAATGCAAATGCAGTAAAAGAATTGGTGCTTACTACGTTAATGGCTTCTTCTCGTAATTTATTTGCAGGTGTAGAGTGGACTAAAACGTTAAAAACAGAAGGTAATCAAATTCCTAAGCTTGTTGAAGCAGGAAAGAAACAGTTCGTTGGAAAAGAAATTAAAGGGAAAACACTTGGAGTTATTGGACTTGGTCATATTGGGGCACTCGTTGCAAATGATGCGCTCGAATTAGATATGGATGTCATTGGATTCGATCCATTTATTTCAGTAGATACAGCTTGGAGTTTATCACGTAAAGTTCAACGAGCAATGTCAATTGAAGAGCTTTTTGCTAACTCTGACTATATTACCGTTCACGTTCCATTAACAGATAACACAAAAGGTATGTTTAATAAAGAAACGTTTGCCATAATGAAAGAAGATGTTCATATTTTAAACTTCTCACGTGGAGAGCTTGTGAACGAAGAGGATATAAAGGTTGCTTTAGAAGATGGGAAAGTCGGAAAATACGTGACAGATTTCCCGAACGAACATGTTTTAACAATGAAAAATGTTGTACCAATTCCTCACTTAGGCGCTTCAACTAAAGAATCTGAGGAAAATTGCGCAATCATGGCAGCTCACCAAATAAAAGACTTCTTAGAAACAGGAAACATCAAGAATTCTGTGAACTTCCCAAATGCTTCATTACCTTATACAGGGAGAAAGCGTGTGACTGTTTTTCACGAAAACGTTCCTAATATGGTTGGTCAAATTACAGGAGTTCTATCAACCTTCACATTAAATATCGCTGATATGGTCAATAGAAGCCGTGGTGAATACGCATATACCATGATAGATATCGACAACAATGTAAATGGTGAAATTATACCACAGCTAGAAGAGAAGCTGGCAACTATCGAGGGCATTGTCACTTCACGAATTATTTAAGAGAATCAATGTTTATAGAAGAAAAAAGTAACCAGGGCAGCTAGCTTGGTTACTTTTTTAATTTGTCATTTAAACTTAAACTTAATTTTTGGTCCCTATTAAATAGCAACATAAAGTTAAAAAGAGCTTTCAGCCTAACCAATACTTCTATAAAATACTCTATTGTTAGAATAGATAATGCTCACGCTATGGCTTATAATAAAAATTTACTATAGTTCAACTATTTCTATGGAAAGATTGACAATGAGAATAGTTATCAAAGATAATGAAATGGTTAAAGTTCTCCAAATTTGTGAGAGGAGAGAAAGATGAACAATTTTCGTGAAAGTGAAGAGTACGTTCTAAGAGATTTAGATATCATAGATCAAGGATATTCACGTATTTATAAGACGTTTATACATAAAGCAAGGAAACGTACATTAGTCCAGCTTATTCAAGCACTATTGAGAGAGAAGCTTGTAGAGCCAACTATAGAAAAACAAGACAATCAAAGTATGTACACATTAAAGGGAAAAGAAAATGGAATCATTACGTTTGCAGTAGGGAATCATTCATTCCTTCAACATATTGAGATTAACGGAGACGTTCTTTATCATGTGCAGACTAAAACCTTTAGAATAGATCATCCGGTTGACTTTCTAGCTCTACTAGACATTCAAGGTAATACACTAATCCTTGAAGAGGAGCTTGAGAGCTCAGTTGTTAATTATGCACTAGCTCTTACAGGGTCAGCTGTTCGACTTGAAGAATATTCCAACATATCGGATCAATGGACATTTACTTTTTTACTAGAACAAAAAAGAGAGAATCCTTCGTTTAGCCCATTAAGCTTTGCAGAGCAATGGGTGATTGACGGTCATACTCTACACCCTGGATCTAAAACGAGAATGGGTCTGTCTGTAAAAGATATTCTCCACTATTCACCTGAATGGGGCGGAAAAACAGATGTTGTTCCTGTAGCAATACATAAAGATTATGTTTATATGGCTTCAACAGGTGATGAGTCTATAACGCAACTATTATTGAAAGAATACCCAAGCATAAAAGATTCGAAGCAGTTCTCTTCCTTAAATGTGGAAAAATACGAATTAATTCCGATTCATCCGTGGCAGCTTGAGCATACAATAGAGCGTTTGCTACAGAAGGAAATACAGCAGAAGAGGATTGTACCATTACAAGATGTTCAAATAGAAACGAATTCCTTACTATCTTTTCGCTCTTTATCACCAAAGGGAAGTCGGAGTCTTTCTCATCTAAAAACGGCACTTGATGTACAGATGACCAGTGCTAAACGCGGTGTGTCACCTGCATCGGTTGTAAATGGTCCTGCTATATCTATGATTTTAAAAGAAATTGCAAGGAAGGATTCTTTTATTTTCAAACAATTCGTGTTCTTAGAGGAAAAAGCAGGGGCTTATTATGTCCCTAAAAAAACGAATTCTTTTCTCATGAAAAACATTTCGGCCTTACTTCGTGAAAATCCTGAAAGTTTAGTTAATGAGGATGAGATCGCAATACCAGCTGCGTTTTTAATCAGTACTTCGCCCATCACAAAAAAGCCCATTCTCATTGAATGGATTGAGGAAAATAAGAAAGGGAACATAAACCAAGCTGCGATAAACTATATAAAAGCATATGCAGAAAAATTAATACCTGGTTTGCTTCACTTAATGGTGAATTACGGAATTAGCTTAGAAGCCCATCTCCAAAATGCAGTACCTGTTTTTAAAGACTGTTTACCAGTTAAATTTATCCTTCGAGATTTAGGCGGAATCAGAATTCATGAGCAGCTTTTAAAGGAAAAGGTCGGTCCATTTACAATTAATAACAGCACAAATTTACTAACGAGCTCGATGAAAGATTTGTTTACAATGTTCTCACATGCAATCCTACATAATCATCTCGGAGAAATGATTCATCTTGTGTGCAAAGAATGGGATATTCAAGAGAGAGAGCTTTGGGAGCCTGTTTCTACCATTATATCTACAACATTAATGGAGCTTAAACAGGATGAATCTTTAACAAGAACAGTAAGAGAGCTAGAAAAGCATATGTTTCAACCACATGCTCCCTTAAAAGCGATGGTAAAAATGAGATTGTTTGACCAATATGTTGATAATCAATATACCGACGTCCCTAATCCTCTCGTACTTTGTGAAAGGAGCTAACAACTATGAGACATAACACCACGAAGAGTAGTAAACCGCTTTTTGAGGAAGAACAAGCTTGGCTTGCGTTCTTAGCCACTAACAACCCTACTCTCGTATCCTATTATGAAAAGCAACTTACGAAAGGCAGAAAAGGTATTTTATTTAAGCTAGCTTCATCTATGCTGAGAGAGAATTTACTTAACCTTTACTCATCATCGACTAGTTCAAAAAAGGGGATTCCAGACGCTGTGATACAGCAGCTTCCAGTACTAGAAGGTCACTCATCGTATTTTTTCTACTTAATAGATAAAGGCTATCTCGTTTTTGTTGTGGAAAAAGAATATGGATTCCGTAGAATTCAATTAAAGAATGATATTTACTTCATTAAGAACGGTGAATGTCGAAGTATTGAGACGGCCAGCGAATTACTCGAGATTTTCAAATCTAAACTACCACCTGCTATTCTTACTCTTCAAGAAGAATTAAATAATGGATCGGCTAATTATACGATGAGTCTTGCTTTTTATGAAAAATGGAAGGAAGAACATCAGCATGAAGCAGAAAGTACGATACATTATGCTGAGCTACAAAAACTGAGAGACCCTGATTTTCATTCCTCGTTATTTTTTGAACAGCTTGCAACAGAAGGGCATCATCTTCATCCTGGAGCGAAAACGAAAATTGGCTTACAAGCAAGTGATGTATTTCGTTTTTCTCCAGAATTTATGCAATCGCAGAACATTCGTTTTGTTGCGGTTAAAAGAGAGCAGATGTTAGCTGCTGAAAGTGAAAATGGTGAAATTGCCCGCTTCTATCCGGGATATGTGAATCAAGCAAAAGCACACTTAGAAAGAAAAGGGTACAATTTTGAAGACTTTATCCTTTTACCTGTTCATGATTGGCAGTATCATCATGTATTACCTAAAATTTATACATCTGAACTTGTAGATGAAACCATTATTCTATTAGAAGAAATGTTGATGGAAGGAAGTGCTTCCTCTTCTTTTCGAACAATATGGCCAAATGGTGAGCTTTCATTCAAACTAGCAGTGAATAGTCAGATGACGTCAACTGTCCGCTCGATCTCAACTCAAACTACGATGAATTCGATCCATGTGACTAAGGTTTTTAAAGAAATCTTTGAAAAAGAAACGGAGTTAAAAGGGTTTCTACCAATAAATGAAGTAGCTGGTTATAGCTTTCAGTCTGAAAACGATCTAAAATCTAGAAATCTATCTGTTGTAATAAGAGAATCGATTGAACAGAAGCTAGAAAAAGAAGAGCTAGCCATTGTAGCGAGCAGCTTATATCATATTTCACCGTTTAGCGGCAAAACGGTTTTACATGAACTGCTTGATGAGTATTGTAAGGAACAAGCCTTGTCTAAAGCCAAAGGGACTCGAGCTTTTTTACAGGATTATTTATCACTTACTCTATCTGGTTTTTTAACCCTCTTAGTGAAATACGGGATTGCACTTGAGGGACATATGCAAAATAGTGTTCCAGTCTTTAAGAATGGAAAACCAGTAAGGTTCTTCTTTCGCGACTGGGGTGGAATGAGAATTTATCTACCTCGTCTTGAGAAGCAAGGGCTTACTCTTTCTCTTTATCCTCATTCTGTCTCAGTGACAGATGATGAAACAGAGTTACGAAACAAAGCGTATTATACGATCTTTCAAAATCACTTAAGTGAAATCGTAATTGGCTTGAGTGAGTATGGAGAACTTGATGAAAAAGAACTTTGGAAAATAGTGAAAACAGAATGTGATAAACAATTCCAGCTTTTAGAGAATCAAGGTTTCGTTTGGGCGAAAGATGACGCCTCCTACTTGTACCGAAATGAAGTAGAGCATAAATCATTAACGAAAATGAGACTTTTCCCAGATGCAGGTTACTGCTACAGCATGGTCCCAAATCCTTTAGATGAAAGTGGGGACGAGTAGAGATCATGGAAGAGATCGTATCAAAGCTAGTAGAGAAATCAGAGGATGGTGTGTGTGCATACGTGTACGATTTAAAAAAGCTCCAGCATCATGCTCAAAAAATCAAGAAGTCGCTACCGCCTTTTTGTCAGTTTTTTTATGCGATGAAGGCAAATCCAGACCAGGAGATAGTCAAAACAGTAGCGTCCATTGTGGATGGAATCGAGGTTGCATCAATCGGAGAGGTGAAAAAAGCAAAAAACTTAACAGATCTTCCTCTCATCTTCGGGGCACCAGCTAAGAAATATAACGAGCTAGTAGAAATCGTGAATGGTGCTGTCACGCTTGTAAATATTGAAAGTGCACTCGATGTTGATAGAATTCAGACTCTCGCGAAAGAAGCGAAGAAAAAAGTATCTGCTGTTATACGGGTTAATTTGAGAGAAAATGTATCAGAAAGTCGCTTGAAAATGTCAGGTGTACCGACTCAATTTGGTGTCGATGAATACGAGGTATCTAAAATCATTGAAAAGGTTCTATCTTGTGAAAACATTGACTTAAAAGGTTTTCATTTTCATGCAATGTCTAATAATTTAGATGCAAAGGCACATATTGCGTTTGTTTCGCTATGTATGAAGAAAGCTCTACACTGGCAAAAAGAGTATTCTTTTTCTCTTAAAGTAGTCAATGTTGGGGGAGGAATTGGTGTGAATTATGCTAATCCTACTCAACCATTTGCATGGGAACAGTTCATAGAAGGACTTTACGAGCTTTACTATCAATATGGTCATTTAGGCTTTAAGTTGATCTTAGAATTAGGTCGCTATGTTGTTGCAGATTGTGGGTATTATGTGGCGGAGGTTATTGATCTAAAAAAGAATCATGACCATTATTTTGCGCTCATCAGAGGAGGGTCGCATCATTTTCGGTTACCAGCAGCATGGAAAATGAGTCATCCTTTTATCATTATTCCCACAGAAAACTGGGAATTTCCTTTCCCTCGTCCCCAAATGGAAGCTGATTCTGTAACAATCGCCGGGGAGCTTTGTACACCTAATGATGTGTTAGCGTTCGATGCTTTTGTGGAAAAGCTTCAAGTAGGTGATCTCATTCTCTTCCAATTAGCAGGTGCATACGGCTGGACGATCTCACACCATGAATTTTTGTCCCATCCTATGCCAGAAATTGTGTATATAAGATAACGACAGTGTAAATTCTACCAAATAATTGAAACCAAACCTCTTTTTCTACGTATAGATATGTAGGAAGAGAGGTTTTTCTTATGGCTCGATTAGTATTTTTATTTATTCTTATTTCAGTTGGACTATTTTTACGTTTTATTTTTTTAGGAGTGTTCGATTTAAAGCAAATCTTGCTTCTATCAATGTTCCCTATTGGTGCAGCCCTAATTTTCTTCATTCAAAAATGGTTAGCAAAACGAGACATTACATATATTCCGTCAAATGAAGTAAAAAACGAATGGAGTACAACCATTTATGACCGGTTAGCAGGGAAGAAAATGTTATATAAAGGCCAAGAAAAGGTTGGAGAATATAAACGTTTTTATTTTAAATGGTGGCAAAAAATCGTTAATGATGTTTTAGAGGGAAATGGCACATGGTATTTAAATCTTGCCTTTATTTCTCCTAATGAGGAGAATATCGACATTGTGGAAACAAAAAATGAACTTTTTAAAGCCTATCAAGAATGGGAAGTAAGAAGCGATGGATTTATAAGGGGAAAAATTAAAACAGATTACTCTATAAAAAATAGTGTCAAGCTAAAGGAGGCACTCATTTTAGAGCTTGGTGAAGAAAGCTATTATTATCAATCGTATAAAACGGGTTCAGAAATTCACGTTTTACAGGATGGTAAGGTTATAGCAAGTGGGAAAAGATCTGGATTCTTTTCGTCAAAGTATCATTTTCATTTACAAGAAGACAAGGAAGAACATGAAGTTTTTCTCGTATTAACATATGTGTTGTTTCATTATGTTTATAAATAGCGGGTGTAAAGAAAACATTCTTAATGGGACGTTGTTTACAAAATAAAGTGCGACTACTTCTTAATTGAATGATTTTTATAAATTGAATACATAGTTCCTCGAGGCTTTCAATGCGCAAAAAGAGAGCACCTCCTCGAAATGTCGAAACAAGTAATCTGGCACTTTGAATTTTTTAGGAAGACAAGACATTTATGCGAAAACAGTCTTTAACTAAATGTTTCCTTTTAAGAGTCCATTATTATATAAACTGGGTTTTCACATGGGAAATCTTATATATTGTTTACTACCTGTTCCATCAGCATATTTTGGCTTTTCCCCTATGAAGAAGTAAAATAAAAGGAAGATCTGATTGCAAGAGGAGAGTGTATCATGTGCTTAATTAATTTCGCATATAAAGTAGATTTACACTATGATTTAGTTGTAGCGGCAAATCGGGATGAATTTTAAAAACGTTCAACAGCTCAAGCTGGTTATTGGGAAGATGCACCACATGTCCTTGCCGGACGGGATTTAGTAAAACTAGGAACCTGGATGGGGATTACCAAGGAAGGCCGCTTTGCTGCATTAACAAATTATCGAGATCCTAACGAAATAACAGAAGGGAAAAGGTCGAGAGGGGAGATTGTAAGTAGGTACTTAATTGGAAACAGTAGTCCATTCAATTACCTTTCAACCATTCAAAATAATCGAGAGAATTACCCAGGATTTAATCTCATTGTTGCTGATAGGGAGAGTCTTTATTATTACTCTAATGTTGAAAACAAGATAAAGAAGCTTGAGGCAGGAATTTATGGACTTAGTAATGCTTTATTAGATACAAATTGGCCTAAGGTTGAACGAGGAAAGGCAGAACTGGAGAGCTGTATAAAAAAGAAAGCAGAACTAGATCTAAAGGAATCCTTGTTTTCTATGCTTCAGCATGCAGACCCAGCACCGGATAGGCTTTTACCACAAACAGGTGTACCTATAGAATGGGAGAGAATATTATCACCTTTATTCATTTCGTCAGAGCAGTATGGGACAAGGTGCTCGACAGTGATTTTAAAAGATCAGGACAAAATTCAATTTAAAGAAAGAACCTTTAACGGAGATGTTTTTTCTGACAAAGAATATTCTTTCTCTATTTCATAAGGTTCACTAGAAAGTTCACCATGAAGGTTAAAGATACATTCAGGGGCACATAGTATATATGATCAGTGAATTTGCTCAATAACTCGTTTAAACTAGAAACCGTTTAGATAGTATGCTGAAATAAAGCTTTTAGAGCCAGCCTTTATCGATTCATTTCATTCTTATAAATAGATGATGATGGATACGATACCACCTTACTGACAATATTGCGTAAGCTTGGATTCACCATCCAAGAAAAGTTGAAAGTGGTGCAGGTAAAGGTCTTAAGAATGTAAAAAAAGCTTAAGAGTCAAATGAAGGAGCTAGAGGAGAAGCTTGAAGATATTGAGTTTTCCTAGCTATTGAAACTGAGGGGACAGAATGATTTCACGGAATCAGGAATAAAGAATTCATACGAATATTGAAGACAATTGGGGCTGTCTTCAGTTAAAGAGATCATCAATCGAATTATGCCAATAAATAGTTGGAATGAATTATATTAACATAATGATAGGTTAAGCTTGTTTAAGCATATTCTTTTTCTTTTGACTGGTAAATTGGTACGATTAGGATGAGATACTTACAAAAAGAAAGGACAATTACGATGTCTACTATACAAATACCAGTTTCCGTCTTGAATCTTGTGCCAATTAGACAAGGACAAGATACAAGAAGTGCAATTAATTCGATGGTTACATTAGCAAAAAGAACAGAAGAAATGGGTTATTCTCGTTATTGGATTGCAGAACATCATAACTCAAAAACGCTTGTAAGCTCCGCAACATCAATTTTAATTAAACATACTTTGGAGCATACAAACTCTATAAGAGTTGGATCAGGCGGAATTATGCTGCCAAACCATTCTCCGCTTGTTGTTGCCGAACAGTTCGGTACAATGGCAGCGATCTATCCAGATCGATTAGACCTAGGACTAGGACGGGCACCGGGTACAGACATGATGACTGCAAATGCCTTAAGACGTTCTAATCAGAATGAATCTGTCTACACATTCCCTGAGGATGTGAAACAATTATTAACTTATTTTGGACCTGAAGAAGTTCAAGATTATGTGAAAGCTTATCCAGGTGTAAATGCTTCCATACCGTTATATATTTTAGGATCTTCTACAGATTCAGCACATTTAGCTGCTAAGCTTGGTTTGCCATATGTCTTTGCGTCCCACTTTGCACCACGAGCAATGGAAGAGGCTATTTCCATTTATCGTGACCGTTTCCAACCCTCTGCTTATTTAGACAAACCATATATGATCGTCTGTGTGAACGTCATTGCTTCTGAGACCGACGAAGAAGCAGCCCGTGAATCAACTAGTATGAGTCAATTTTTCTTAAATGTAGTTCGCGGTACGTCAAATCCACTTCTTCCTCCAATTGATACTATGGAAGGAATTTGGACCCAGCCTGAAAGAGAAATGGCGAAATCCATGACAAGTGTGTCTTTCATAGGAAGTAAGGAAACGATAAAGGATCAGCTAACAAGCTTTCAAGAAAAATATCAAGTGGATGAAATTATGGCTGTATCATATATCTATGACGAGGAAAAACAAATTAGGTCGTATGAAATTCTAAAAGAAGTTGTAGAAGGTAAGGAATAATAGCCAATAATTTAAAGAGGCAGACCGAATGGTTAAGATAATTCGGTCTGCTTCTTTTTCATATACAGTTATATATTAGCTAAGCTGTACGACAAATTCCTTCATTACCTAATACATATGGAAAGAGGGTGCTACAAGTCGATAATGATAAAGCATTGATCATCACTTTTATGCTGAAGATTATCTTCATTTGATAATGAATGAACAATCAGTTCTTTAAGGCGAGGAAGTGGCAGCTCTCTATTACCTATTAGTAAGGGTTTTAAATGATTAAAGCCAAGTGGATCTGTTACCCCGTCCGTATAGAGCAATAAACGGTCGCCTTTTTCATAATGAACGACCTCTGATTTAAAAACAGTTTCTTCAAACATTCCAAGTGGAGCTGATGTTGTATGTATGTCATATTGCTTACCATCTTTTTGTTGCCAAATGGCCGGTGGATGACCAGCGTTGCTAAATTCAATTGTTTGTTCTTTTGTATCGATTAAAAGATAGATCGCTGAACAATAATGTCTTGTTTCCTCGTGATGTTGAAACAATTGATGAAGGTGATTGTCAAGCTCTTTCATAATCACTTCAGTGGGATGACCGAACGAGATTAATCGTTGAAAAAGTGATTGTAACGACATAGTAATTAACGCAGAAGATACACCATGACCCATGACATCTAATATCATGACGCCATATTTACTTTTATCAATATGATAAAAACCATACATATCACCTGATAATAAACTAGATGCTCGGTAAAACGCATCAATCTGTATCTGGTCATGATGAAGAGATTCAGTGAGAGACGTTTCTTGTACCTTCTTGGCAAGTATAAGCTCCTTTTTCATTTCTTCTTCAAAGAGAGCATTTTTTTTATTAATGTTAATAAGTTCCTCTTGTTTTTTCTTCAATTGCTCCATCGCAATTTTTAAATCGGCATTCGCTTTATTTCGAGCATGTAAAGCAGCTTCAGCCTCTTTTTTGGCTGTTAATAATTCATTTTCATAGTCACTTCTTTTCTTAATTGGAAAAAGGGCATAATGAATTATAACTGTTCCTTCTTTTATCGTTTTTACAGCGTTCATGATGACAGGTATTTCCTTTTCAAGTGCTGTATGTAAGCTTAGATAAATTTCATCAACTTTGTTTTGTTGTCGTATAAAAGGTTTTGCATAATACTCGAAAAAAACTTTTGAGGGAACGGTTAATAGATGTTTAATATGCTTATTTACAACTTGTTCTTCTGTATAGTTTAACAAGTGAAGAAGCATTGGGTTAATGGCTAGGATGAATCCTTCAGCATTTGCAGTTAACAATCCACAAGGCGCTTCATTTACTAGTTCATCCATTTAACAAATTCACCTCAATTCTACCCCATTTAGGTTAGTTTTGCTGTTTATGTAAATACTTTTTGATAAGCGTAATAGTTTCTTCAGGCTGACTCATATGTGGACAGTGAGCGGTCGCCTTCATGACCTCTAATGTACTATTAGGCGTATTTTCGTGTAGATAATGTCCAACTGAAGAAGGGGCGATAATATCCTCTGTACATTGTAAAATCAATGATGGTACAGGTACCTTGGAAAGCTCCGGTCTTGTATCAGAATAAAAAGTTGTTTGAGCAAATTGTTTTGCAAGTAACGGATCCATTTTACAAAAGTTATCTTCAAGCTGTTGTTTTAATTCTGGCTGATCTGGATTTCCCATGGCAATACCAGAAAAGTCAGTTGCCCAGCTAAAATAGTTTTTTTCCATCATATCTAGTAATCCAGCAATATCTTCTTCTTCAAATCCACCATAATAAGAGGGGGGATCATTAATATATCGCGGAGATGGACCAATCATAATTAAGTGTGAAAAATAATCCGGCCTTTCAATTGAAGCAAGAACGCCTATCATACTGCTAACAGAATGACCGACAAAGATGGCATCCCTTATATGTAATGCTTCACATATTTCTACTACATCTTTTGCATACCCATCTAGATTGCTGTAGCGTGAAGCATCATATGAATTCTTATCTGATAGACCTGAGCCTACATAGTCAAATAAAATGATACGATAATCTTCTTCGAATTCTTTAGTAACAGAATTCCATACTGTTTGATCACAACCATAGCCATGGGCAAAGATTAACGTTTTCTTTCCGGTTCCTTTAATTGAAACATTATTACGTTCTAAGATTGTTGACTTCATGAAAAAAAGTCCTTTCTATGATAATTTAGAATGGTACAAAATTTCTCATTATACGAATATCATAGCATTAATTCACGTGTTCTTGTATGAAATTCTTGTAAACGTATAGATTACGCTAAATCACATAGGATTTCATTTTTTATTTGCGTCCCCTTGTGTTAAATAAAATTGACAATTAGTTCATCGTTTGAAAGCAGAAGGAATATATCTAAGGAATTCGAAAGGAAAACCGTAACATACTTTACATAGCTAGTAAAGAAAAGCCATTTATTACTTTGTGTAAGGCTTCATTTAGGAAGAAGTCAAAGCAATAGGAGCTGTGACTCTCGTTTTCTGAAGGTTGATGATAATAAACTTGGTTACAACATTCCTTATTATAGATTTGCTGCTTGTTTTCTTTGAGTGATTTCTGTCATTTCTTCTTTTATTAAGATAGCTCCCATTAATCCAAGTAATGAGAAGATAATCGGAATAATAAATCCAATGGTGTATCCTGTGCTTATGAGTGATGGAGGAAAGGAGTCCAAGACTTTACCGAATAAGCTCGGTAACATAACAGCACTTAGGAAGCCTCCCATATTTGCAAATCCAGAAACCACTCCTACTTCTGTTACAGGAAAAGACTGGCGCACAACAGCAAATGTCATGGAACTCGCTCCATTTCCGTACCCAATGAAAAAGAAAAGTAAGATACCTAACAAGTATGGAGGTTTTCCTTCAAATATAAGCAATAAAGTCCAACAGAGGAAAACAACTGTATGGACGAACATATAAGGTCGTTTTACAGAGGGAAGACGACTAGAGAGAGTACTCGTTACAAATGCACCAATTAAGACGCCGAATAAGCCAATCATGACAAGTTGGCTTGCATCGGAACGAGATAATTCATATATTTCCATACCGTAAGGAACCGCCCACGATCCAATAAATCCTACATAGGTTCCGACTAGACCAAAATGACAAAAAAACGTTGCCCACGCTTGTCTTGTAGAAAATACTCTTCGTAAAATACTCCAAGTCTTTTCCCGTTTACCCGATTGCTTTTTTTCCTCTTCTTTATTAGGTGGGAGCTTACGATTCGGAAAATAAACTAGGACGAAATATAGGACCAAACTTGTTACGCACAAGATACTTCCAACAGCGAAAAAGGGGATACGCCAACCAAATAAACCGATCCATATTGAAAAGGGAACGGTTGCCATGAGGAAGCCTAAACTACCTGAAATTCCTGCAAAACCTAGAAGTTTAAGAAATTCCCCGGCTTTAAACCATTGACTTAAGATTAAAACAAGATTAATCCAAATCGTTGCATCACCAACACCTACAAGTGATCGAGCAATAATTAGCAGTATTTCTGTAGAAGAAACACTGTAAAGAATCGTTCCCATACCATTTAATAATGTCCCAGTAATTAAGAATACATTGGGACCAAACCGATCAGATAAAATGCCAATCGGGATTTGTAAGCCTGCATAGGCTAAAAACTGTATACTCGTCAATAAACCAATCGTTGCTGCCGACACCTGAAAATCCTTCATTAACTGATCGGTAATCAATCCGGGTGCTGTACGTTGACTAACAATCAAAAAATACGTAAACAATACCGTACCAAACACAACCCACCGATACGGACTTCTTTGCTTCTCCATTCCAACCTGCACCTTCTAACATAGTAATCTCTCTACAGTATACTATAAAAACCAAAAATCATGTTTCCTTTACCACTTTAATAGGGTGGGGGCCAGGCACCACTAATTAAAATGGATAAATATGATAAAATATTCAACGACTAGGTAATAAAACAAGGTACAAATAAAAAAGAGAACTGTCTGATAAACATCCTTAGGAGGGAAAGATTTGAGCGAACAAGAAATGCTGAGAATTTATGATGAGCAAAAGAATGATATCGGTGTAGCAACAAGAAGTGAAGTTCATAGAAAGGGCTACTGGCATGAAGCGTTTCATTGCTGGCTAACCAGTTATGAACAGGACACCGTCTATCTCTACTTGCAGCTACGTAGTAAAAGGAAGAAGGATTACCCTAATTTATTAGATATTACAGCTGCGGGCCATCTAGTAGCTCATGAAACAGTTGAGGACGGGATTAGAGAAATAAAAGAAGAGATCGGAATTGATGTTTCATTCGATGAATTAATAAAGCTAGGTGTACTTTATTATTGTGTGATACAAGAGGATTTTATCGATAAAGAACTAGCTAACGTTTTTCTACATAAAACGAATAAAACCCTTGATGACTTTATCCTTCAACTAGAAGAGGTTTCAGGAATCGTAAAAGTAAAGGTCAATGATTTCGCAGATCTTTGGTATGGGGTAAAAGAAAAAATTAACATGAAAGGATTTGAAATAAATGAACACGGTGAGAGAATAACTATTAATGAGTTTGTAAGTAGAGAGCGTTTTGTACCACATCAAATCTCGTTTTATAAAGAGGTTATTCAAAAGATACAGGAACATATATGACGGAAAGAATGACTCCCTGTAAAAGGGGATCAGTATTTTTAAATAGACATACTTCGCGATGATAGAAGGGAGTAGGAAACGTTGGATGAATGGAAGACCCTTAAGTCTGAATATCTTCATAAAAGCCCTTTTGGCAATATTAGAAAGGATGCCTGCTTATTACCAAATGGTCAAATGATCGATGATTATTATGTTCAAGAGTACTCAGATTGGGTAAATGCTATTGTGATAACAAAAGAAAATAAGCTTGTATTGGTTGAGCAATATCGACATGCGGGGAATGGTTTTTTCTTAGAGATTCCTGCTGGAAAAAGAGAAGGTAATGAAACACATGAAGAAGGAATTGTGAGAGAAGTAAAAGAAGAAACAGGGTATATTTCAAAGAAAAAACCTATTTTTCTAGGTGAGTTTATGGTGAATCCGGCTACGCAAAATAATATGGTAAAAACGTATGTAATACAAGAGGCATATAAAGCTTATGAACAAGTTCTAGATGATACTGAGGATATAAACGTGAAATTATATGATTTTTCACATTTTGGTGAACTAATTCTTTCTAAAAAAATTAAAACACAGTTATTTACGGCTTCTGCTTATTTTATGGCGAAGTATGCAAGTGATGAAAAAAGTCTTAAAGCTAGATTAAGAGAGAAATTTAATTAGTGAAAGAGGGAGAATCCTTTCATGAAGTATGTAGAACTTGGAGTTGGGAATAAATGGTTAGTGAGAACAGAAATTGAGCTAGAAGATGGAACTGAAAGGGAAGAAAAAGGAATTGTAGGTCCAATTATTTTTCATTCTTTCTATTTTAGAATATGGATTGGCAAGTGGGTCATAATAATGGATTCCAAAGAGGGAGTAAAAAGAATGAAGAAAACGAAAACAGCAATTAAAATGATTGTTGGAATAACTAGTATGGATTATAAGGTAATGAGTGAATGATATGTTGTCGGCTTCATATAAGCCTAATGTAAGATGTAAGAAAAGGGAGGGAGTTTAATGACTAAACATAAGATCTATACCATGAGTTTTGCAAGCGTTTATCCTCATTATGTAACAAAGGCAGAGAAAAAGGGGCGAACGAAAGAAGAGGTTGACGAAATTATCCGCTGGTTTACTGGGTATAGCCAGGAGGAGCTAGAAATACATTTGGAAAAAAAGACAGATTTTGAAACATTCATTATAGAGGCAACCAAGCTAAATCCATCAAGAAGATTAATAAAAGGTGTCATTTGTGGGATAAGAGTCGAAAAAATTGAGGAACCAACGATGCAGGAAATTCGCTATTTAGACAAGCTAATTGATGAGTTAGCAAAGGGTAAAGCAATGGAGAAAATTTTACGTACCTAAATGAACCATAATTTTTAATATAAAGAGAAGAGAAATAACCATGATCTAACTATAGTAATGGTTATTTCTCATTTTCCAAACTACTTTAGTTTAATATAATTATATTATGTAAACTGATAATAGCATATACGAGAATACAATATTAACTGTAGGAGGTTATGAATTTACATTTCGGATACAGAATCTTTTCTGTTAATCGTCCTAGCCATCTTCCTTAAATGATGTAAAAAATTCAACCTGATTAATGGCTATTTATGGTAGGATAAAGAGAGGTTTACATATAGGAGGAATACGGTATGAAAAAACGACAGCAAGTTATGTACATGATTATTATAGTCCCTTTCCTTTTAAGTGCCTGCAGCTCCGAATCAACGGAAAAGAAAGAAGATATTTTTCAATATAATCATTCGTATGTGGGAGATGCTGGTGCAGTCGGGAATATAACACGATTATTACCAGTTCCAAGTGGAGAGCAGGTGAGCGGATTAGAGCTTGAAACAAAAGAAGAACCATATGGAGTCATTGTAAATTATAGCTATAAAGAAACAAGCGATAATAATGAGAGAAATAATCAAGAGCTTGCTCTCTTTAACGCAACCTTCCTTCTCTCCTTACTCCAAAATGCCGATTGGGTTCAGTTCAATTTTATGGAGCAACCAATTAAAGTAACACTTGAAGAACTAACAGACCTGTACGGTACCAACATAAGAGAAGTGGAGAATGAAGAAGAACTAACAAAGCTTATTCAAACACATTTGGAAGATGAACAATCCGTGGAGTCGTTTTTTAGCAACTAATACTGGATGTAATTTGAAAGCGCGCTCATTATGAACGCGCTTTTTCATTCGCAGAGTTTATTTTTCTATAAAAAACGAGACAAACACCACAAATTAAAGAAAGTCCTATAAATGTAAAAAGAAAAAAGAGTGGAGAGCCAGTTGATCCAAATGCTACTACATTTTGAAGCGATTCAACATTTTGCCAATCCCCTTCAATAATTGGTATGTAATTTAATGTTTTTATATACCCAATGAAGAAGGTCCCTAAAAAGAACAAAACATGCAAGATAAAAGAAAAACAGAGAGAAAGAAGAATAGTCCTCAATTTTGCAAACTCCTTTTCTAAGTATATCTATATTGTACTATACCTTTATAGAAACTCACCTTCAAATTGAAGTGATTGATTGTATTTTTATATATTTAAGTGTATAAATATACTAAAAGGAGTAGTGTGTATGAATATAGTGATCCAGAATACCAATCCAGCAAAAGAGGACTTCATAGCTTTACACAAAACAACTGGGTGGAACCAGAAGGGATTGTTTACTTACGACCAATTATATGAAGCAATTTGCAACAGTTGGTTCTCCGCCTCGATCTATCATAATAATAAGCTAATTGCTTACGGGCGTATTCTATCAGACGGAATCTATCAAACGTTTATTTGTGACGTCATGGTATTACCGGAATATCAAGGACAGGGGATTGGAAGAAAAGTAATTGAATTACTGTTGGAGAAATGTAAAGAGAATGGAATCCAATGGGTTCAACTGTTCAGTGCAAAAGGGAAGCAAGAGTTCTATTTAAAGCTAGGGTTTACGATAAGAGATCAAGCTGCACCAGGAATGTCGATATTTTTATAAAGATAGCGAGGGGAAAAATGAATAGGTCAGTAGTTATCATTATCCATGAAATATACGGAGTTAACGATCATATTTCTACATTTTCTAAAAGGTTAACAAGTCAGGGCTTTGAAGTAATATGCCCCAATTTGTTAGACTTCGAATTACCTTTTGACTATGAACAAGAAGAAGAAGCGTATCATCATTTTATGAACAATATAGGATTTGATCACTCCGTGCAAAGGATTAGCAGCTTAGTCGAGGGAGTATCTAGAAAGTATGAGCGTGTCTTTCTCATAGGGTTTAGTGTAGGAGCAACCATTGCTTGGTTATGTAGTAAAGACCAATCCATAGATGGAATTATTTGTTTTTACGGATCTCGAATTCGTGAATATGTAGACATTGTACCACTATGCCCGACTTTATTGATTTTTCCGGAGATGGAAAAATCATTCAATGTTGATGAACTGATTGCTGGGTTAGGAGAGAAGGGGAATGTAACTGCGCTAAAATTTGAGGGTCTACACGGATTTTGTAATCCCTATTCAGCTTATTATCACAAAGAATCTGCGCAAGAATCATATGAGAGGGGCCTACAATTTTTAAGAGAGCAATTGAAATGAAGTTTAATATTTGAAAGCTTTTAGTACATAGTCATAATTGTGGAGATATGGAACTTTATGATGCTATGGTTTGTATCATAAAGGGATCCATGTTATTATACAGTTAAATATTTTTTACCGTGCAAAATTAATTAGACGGAGCTGATTTCTTTGAAGCCTATGTTCACTTTGTCGAATTATGCTCAATTAAAAGCGCTAAGTGACCCATTACGTGCAGAGATAATGATTCGATTAATCGAAAAATCATATACTGGACAGCAGTTATCAGAAATATTTGGATTATCACGTGCGAAAATTCACTATCATCTTAAAGAATTAGAAAAAAACGAGCTAATTGAGATTGTCAAAAAAGAAGAAAAGAATGGAATTATACAAAAGTTTTATCGTTCAGTAGCAAGAGGGTTTACACCGTCCTCACAACTACTTCCTCAAATAGGTGATGTTAGTGAAACCTCAAGACAGCTACTTTTGCAGCTAAATGATCGAACAAGAAATGCTATTTTATCAGCTTCTGAACATGCATTTCAATTAGAACAAGCAAGTGAGGAGCCTTCAAATTGGAGCTACGTTGGGGCAACCTGGCATTTTTCTGCAAAAGAAGAGCATTTTAAGAAGTGGATTAAGAAATATCATTCATTAATGAAGGAATTTAGTGAAATGACAAAAAATGATCAGCCTGATGAACCAGACAGTAAGATGTATTATCTTTCGACTATGGCTTTTCAAGTGGAAGAACCATTAATTGAAGAGTTAAAGAGTGAAAAAGAGGAGTAACTCTTTTTTTTGTATAACGGTTAAAAAAAGTTGACCGTACAAAATAAATAAACTAGGGTGTGATGAGAAGTGAGACAGTTATTTGTAAATGTAAATTTTGTCTTGTTATTTTTAGGAAGAGTAATAACAAATATAGGTGACAGTATGTATTATGTTGCATCTATGTGGCTTGTATATGAACTGGGAGGTAGTGCTTTTTATACGGGTTTAGCAGGGTTTCTCATCTTGTTACCGAAGGCTTTTCAATTCCTTTTTGGTCCGTTTGTAGATCGATGGAAAATAAGAAAAACGTTACTGACTACTCAAATCTTACAAAGCATCCTTATACTTATTATTCCATTCACTTACTTCTTAGATCTCCTCACCATTCAACTTATATTTATTATGATGCCACTAATTGCAGTTATCGAAGAATTTGCTTATCCAAGCCAAACGAAAGCACTACCTATTATTTTAAAGAAGACTGAATTAATTAAAGGAAACTCCGCCTTTGCCTTCGCCTATCAAGGCGTAGACCTTATTTTTCATTCTGTTGCAGGTATTTTAGTCACCTCCATTGGTGCTATCACTCTTTTTCTAATCGATTCTATTACCTTCGCTGTAGCTGCACTTTTATTTAGTTTCTTGCGAATTGAGAAAAGAACTGATGGAATAACAGAAGAACTAAAAAGTAAATATTATTTCTCTGAATTAAAGGAAGGACTATCTACAGTCTTTCAATCGTTGCTTTGGGTATTGCTATTAGGAGCAGCTTTTGTGAACTTTTCAATAGGAATGACAATGGCACTTTTACCATCAATTGCTCAATCTTTTGGAGGAGCTAGCTTTTATGGAATGTTATTAGCTTCCATGTCTCTAGGCCTATTAGTTGGTTCGCTAAGTGGATCTCTTATTGGCAATTTCCCTGTAGGATATTCTATTATTATTTGTTTTACAATGGGTGCTTTTTGTTGGTTTTCCACATCATTTGTAGCCACACCTTTTTTCTTTCTATTATTATTTGGATTAGCTTGGATTCCTATCGGAGCAGTAAATGTTTTGTTTGCAGGCATTACACAATCAATCATTCCGCTTGAAATGATAGGTCGTGTGAATTCAGTTATGTCAAGTTTTAGTGTAATCTTTATGCCAGTAGGATCATTACTTGGAGGTTATATAGGAACGATCATTAATCCAAATACGATTTTCACATATACAAGTCTAGGACTGGGTGTAATGGCATTCATGTGGGTTTTATTTAGTGAGCTAAAGAAACTGCCAAGAGTTGAGGAGATAGATGGAAGGAAATTAAAATTAAACGATACTCCTAAGGAGGCAAGCTGATTTGATCACTATAATAGGAATTAATAAGGACAGAAATCCTGTCCTTATTTTATTCAGACCTTACTCAACACATTTTGAAAATCTTCTTCTTCCTGAATAACAAACTCTTCAAAGACTTCGACGATATCATGATGATTGATTACGTATGAAATATTTTAATGAGATAATTCTCTCAGGGTAAGCGAAAGCAAGATAATCGAATATATTACCGTTTCCGTTTCGTCCATCTTCACTAAACGCAGTAATATGTGTTAGTTTCTATAATAGGTCGGTAGATAAGGAATTTTAGGATAAAAAGAGTGAAGGAAACTGCGAATAAGACGCTTAGGTTAACAACTAACATGAGATAAACGATTAAAGCTACATTCAAACCTTCCACAACGAAACAGCTCAATACCATTTATTTTCAATTTACCATAATGATAATAAGCTTAAAACTTCCCCAGATGAAAAGATATTTACTTGAAGATTTCTCCTGCTGAAATGAAAAAAATGATTTATGAGGGTGTCTCCTTGATTCATCATCAAAAATGGGCGTGAATTTGGGCCCTTTTATGAAGCATTCTTCCATGTAGACGGGCTCCAAATGTCGATAAGTGTATATAATGTATCGTCTAGTATTTTTCACAATCGAAAGGAAGATGTTTATATGTACGGTTATGAAAACATGCCAAATATGGCGGCGACAGCAAATATGCCACATGTTGGTGCAGCAAATGCTCCTTATCAGCCTATGATGTCTTGCTCATACGAAGCTCCTGCTTATGGATACTGTGCTCCTGAATATAGACCTAATAATACGTTCGCGCTAATTGTTGTTCTCTTTATTTTATTAATTATCATTGGTGCAACAATTTACGGAAACAAATGCTAAATCATGTAAGGAAAAAATCTCACCTTCGATTAAAAAGGTGAGATTTTTTTTGAACTACGGATCTTCGGTTAATTTATTTAAAGATCATTCATTATCCACTTTTAAAAAATATCTTTATTCCCATAAAAGGGTTTAACGTATGAAGGGAGAAACTAATAGTCAGATTTATAATAAGAAAGTATTACTATATTGGAAAAATAAGCTGTTACATATTCTATCAAACTTGTTGATTTATTTTTTATATGTGCCAACGCTAGAAATACCTACAGGGGATATAGTATGATTATATAAAATTCTGAAAATTGGTGAAATGAGATGATTACCTATGAAAGCTTCTTTCTTATCATTCTTTTTAGCATTATTGGACCTGTTTTCGGGTTTCTTGCACTTATTTTTTATAATTTATATGAAAAGCAGGTAAGCTTGCTTCAGGTTGAGAACCGGCAGATCACCTTGGAAAAAGAGTTAGAAACTAGTCGTTATATGCAATTAAATCAACAAATACAACCACATTTTTTATTCAATTCTTTAAATTCCCTCTACAGTTTGCTGCGTTTAGAAAAGTATGACAAGCTCTCAAAGGCATTTGAGCATATGGTCTTGTTCTTACGTTCAAAATATCAGGAGAAAGACTCTTTATATCCTTTAGTGGAAGAGATCGATTATACAAAGCATTATCTTGAAATTCAACAGATTCGTTTTGGAGATAGACTTACTGTGAATTGGGAATTGGATCCAGGTAGTAAGAGGGCCCTTATCATTCCTTACCTTCTTCAAACATTAGTTGAAAATGCCTTTAAGCATGGTCTGGAAGAAATAGAGGGTGACTTAAACTTAACCATTTTAATTGAAAGAAAACATACCCAATCAGTCTTCCTTGAGGTGAAAGATAATGGACCAGGCTTTAAAAAGGGAGCAGTTCCTATTTCTGGAATTGGCTTAAGTAATATTCAGAAGAGACTCAACCTCCTTTTTGGAGAAGAAGGACAAATAGAGATTCATTATGATCAGTATGGTCATATTTCAGTACAATGGCCGTACATAGAGAAAATAGAAGAAGGGGCTGGAGAGAATGAGATGTTTGTTGTTAGACGATGAGCCTTTAGAAATCGAGCAAGTAGAATTATTAATACAACGTCATTTTCCTAATTGGCAAATAGAGAAGGCTTATAATGCAACACAAGCTATGAAAATCATTGAGAGCCTTGAGAAATATGGGGAAGTCCTGGAATTGGCACTAGTAGATATAAAAATTTCTGGTAAAAACGGGTTGGAAATTGCAGAAAGCATGAAAGAAAAAATGCCTCATCTTAATGTAGTCGTTATTTCCGCTTTTCAAGAATTTGAGTATGCAAGAAAATCCCTTTCCTTAAAAGCAATTGATTATTTAGTGAAACCAGTAATTGAGAGTGAATTTGTTAAAGTTCTCACTAGATTTGTTGAGGAAAATCCTGAGTATGGTATTTCATCTAGGGTGGTCCAAAAAGTAATGTCGATTGTCAAAGAACAATATCACCACCCATTAAAGCTTACAGAATTATCTAAAGAGCTCCACATTAACGCTAATTATTTAAGTCGAATGTTTAATGAAGAGGTCGGTATGCCTTTTTCTGATTATTTACTTCATTTTAGAATTGAACAAGCAAAAAGCCTGTTAAGGAAGCAACGTCATTGGAGTATTCAACGTGTAGCAGAGGAATGTGGATTTAATAGTCAGCATTATTTTAGTACATCCTTTAAGAAAATCATGAGTATAACCCCTTTAAAATATCGAAATTCAACTGGATAATAGGAGAATCTTATGGAACAACATAAGCCAATAAGTATCACATTTTTAATAGGCGGTGGGGCGTCGGTTAGTCTTATTTTTTTAACAGGTGAAATGGTTATAAGGTATGGAGCTTTAGTTGGTTTAAGTCTCGTTTCAGCATTTATTATTATTTGTGCAATTTTTATTCCTTTTATAAAAAAGCAAGAAGTAAGACATTCCTGGTTTAGAAAAATCATTCACTTTTTCTACTTTTTTGAAATATTGGTCATCCATCTATTTATTGCTTCTACGATTCTTGAATCTGTTTTTCATTTTCATATACTTATAGCTATCATCACTAGTCTTTCATTAACGCTATTTTTCGTTTTTTTATCAAGGTATTCATCTCATATTCCATCCATTTTCAAAATCATGAATGTTACGTTGCTATTTAGCTTAGCCATCTTCTTAACAAATTATATTTATCTACAGGAAGGTTTAGAAACGGTATATCATAATTTGCTTCACTATCACCCTGAGGTATTACATACTAATTATGAGAATCAGCATCTTGTTTATTGGGTAACAATAGGTGTCATCTTTACGAAATGTTATATTCAACTACCAATCTTTGAGCCGTTCTCTAAATCAATTGTTGGCAATGGAATAAGTCGTTTATTAGTAGGGGGAATTATTTATATAACTCTTATTTTATCTTTCTCCACGATGACAATAGTCGCAATTACACAAAATCTACCTTCCGACAATTTAAATGAGCTTCTAATTCTTTAAATCAAAGAAAAATCTGAATCATTTATTTTTCTACCGATTATGATTATTTTTTATTTCTTAACACTTATAACAAATGCAATTAAATATAACGAATATAAAGATGCTTACGGAAGGCCTAGGAAGTTAACGCTTTTATGGCTTGGCATTACGAATATGGTAGTCGTTTATTTATTATTTGACTATCAGATCAGCTTTCTTATGACATATCTTTATTCGTCACTATTCCTTTTCATTCTGATCCTTTTAAAAGCATGTATTTCGCTCATTTATAAAATTAGTAATAATAGTTAAAAAAGTCAGAAAAATATTGAAAAAATATCTTTCTGACTTTTTTTATAATGAAAGAGTACTACATTTAAAGGGGGTAAAGAGAATGAAAAACAAAAAAAACAGTATTCTCACTTTGCTATTAGCGTGTGTGTTCTTGGTAAGTGCATGCTCTTCACAGTCAACGAGTGAACAAAGTGAAGGTACTAATGAAAGTGGTAGGAACACGATCGTTGTTGGATTAGAGGCAGAGCCAACAACTCTCGATGCTCATCAAATGTCAGACTACAACTCTAGTAGAACTGCGATGGAAGTGTATGACCAGCTTGTCCAATTTAAAGACGAAAGTACAGAGCTTGAACCTGACCTAGCTGAAAAATGGGATGTATCAGATGATGGGTTGGAATATACGTTTTACTTAAAACAAGACGTAACATTTCATGATGGTACACCATTTAATGCGGATGCTGTTAAATTCAGCTTTGAAAGACAAATTGATCCAAATCATCCCTTCCATGATACTGGGCAATATGCTTATGCTGAGTTTACATTTGGTACAGTTGATCAAATTGAAGTGGTTGACGATTTCACAGTGAAAATTACGTTAAAAGAGGCATTTGCTCCATTTTTAAGTAACTTAGCTATGCATGCAGCTAGTATTGTAAGTCCAACAGCTGTTGAAGAATATGGGGCTGATTTCTCAATGAATCCTGTTGGTACTGGTCCCTTTAAGTTTGTCAGCTGGGATCCAGGTGTTGAAGTTGTTTTAGAGAAAAATCCAGATTATTTTAAAGGGGCTCCAGAAATAGATCAGTTAATTTTTAAGCCTATAACGGAGGCACAAACTCGTTTGGCAGAGCTCGAAGCAGGAAATATTGATCTGATTGTCAGCGTCCCTCCAGACGATCTTGAGCGACTTAAGAGTGACGAAAACCTACAAGTTGTTGAGCAGGCGGGAATGCATACTTGGTGGACTGCTTTTAATACTCAAAAAGAACCATTCAATAACGTAAAAGTCCGTCAAGCTGTTAGCTATGCGATTAATAAAGAAGCGATTGTAGATGGAATTCTTCAAGGAACAGGTGAATTAGCCAATACACCGTTACCACCAACAGTGTGGGGACATAATCCGAATGTGAAAAATTATGAGTACGATCCTGAGAAAGCAAAAGAACTTCTAGCAGAAGCTGGCTATGCTGATGGGTTTGAGGTGACATATTGGGTCCCAGAATCTGGTTCTGGTATGCAACAACCGCAAGCTATGGCTGCTGCTATACAAGCAGATCTTAAAGAAGTGGGTATTACTGTCGAAATTCAAACATTAGAATGGGGAGCTTACTTAGATAAAGTATTCCTACCACCTGATCAAAATGATATGGATATGCATCAAATGTCATGGATCGGTGATAATGGTGATCCAGATAATTTCTTATACATCCTTTTAAGTAGCGAACAATGGCCAACTGCAGGATTTAATGATTCCTACTACAAAAATGAAAAAGTAGATGAATTGTTGGCAAATGCACGTGTTACAAAGGATAAAGGTGAACGAACTGCAATGTATGAAGAAGCACAAGTTCTCATTATGGAAGATGCCCCAATGGTTGTGATGGATCATGAAAAACAAATCATTGTAGCGAACAACAGAGTAAAAGACTTTGCTCTCCATCCAACAGGCGTGTTCCGTTTTTCAGAAGTAAAAGTGGAGTAAAAGAACGTTAAAGAGGAGCATGTCTCCTCTTTAATTCGTAAATGATGAATATAGATGCGTTTTGAAAGAGGTGGGTAACATGGCTTCATATATCTTAAAAAGGTTGATTAGTTTAATTCCGGTTTTAATTGGGGTTACAATTTTAGTCTTCTCGATCATGCATTTATCACCAGGTGATCCTGCGAAAATTATGTTAGGTCCTAAAGCAACAGAAGAATCAATTAAAGCCCTGAATGCTCAATTAGGTCTTGACCAGCCTCTCTATGTTCAATACTTTTCCTGGATAGCAAATGTGCTAACTGGTGATTGGGGAAGGTCATTACAGATGAAGATGGAAGTATTACCACTTGTCATGGATCGCTTCCATGCAACATTAATATTGACATTATTCAGTGCCGTACTCGCAGCTGTCATAGGGATTGGTGTAGGTATTGTATCTGCCTACAGAAAGTACACTTGGATTGACAGAGGTCTAATGCTGTTTGTTTTGTTCGGGTTTTGTTTACCAGTATTCTGGCTTGGTCTTATCTTACAAATTATCTTTGGCCTCAAATTGAATATTCTCCCAATGTCCGGCATGTACTCTCCGGGGACGACAGGCTTTGTTGATCTTTTCATGCACATTATCTTACCATCATTAGCATTATCTGCAGGAGCAGGAGCGGTAATAGCTAGGATGACTCGTTCAAGTATGTTAGAGGTGTTTGAACAAGACTATATCCGTACAGCTAGGTCAAAAGGAATTACCGAGAGAAAAGTAGTCTATGTTCATGCTTTGAAAAATGCATTCATTCCGGTGTTAACCGTCCTCGGTATGCAAATTGGCTACTTACTAGCAGGAGCAGTATTAGTTGAAATGGTTTTTTCTTGGCCAGGAATCGGTACATTAATGATAAATGGAATCTTAGCAAGAGACTTTCCTTTAGTTCAGGGAATTATCCTATTTGTAGCATCAACATATGTTGTCATTAATTTAATAGTCGATATTTTATATGCGTTACTAGACCCAAGGATTTCTTATCGATAGGTGGTGTGAAAGATGGAACCAGTTGTGAAGCAAGAAAAACGTTCTCCTATACAAAAGGTAAAAGAGGAAAAGCCAAAGAAAATTCAGGGGCCTTGGCGGATTGCAATGAAGAAACTATCAAGAGATAAAGCTGCGGTAACAGGGTTAATGATATTAGCTATTATTGCAATCCTTCTACTTGCAGCCCCGATTCTCCCTATCCAAGATCCTGATGAGGTGAACTTAGGTAATCGTCTCCAACCGATAGGAACGGCAGGGAATATTTTAGGAACAGATGATTTAGGAAGGGATTTGTTAAGTAGATTAATTTGGGGAGGAAGAGTATCGGTCGCGATTGGATTTATTGCTGTTGCGATTGCCTTGTTCTTTGGAACAATACTAGGCTTACTTGCAGGTTATTTTCAACGCTTCTTTGATGGGGTTATTATGAGGTTCATGGATATCTTAATGGCATTTCCTTATGTTTTATTGGCCATTGCGATTATTGCAGCGTTAGGACCTGGTTTATTAAATACGATGATAGCCGTTAGTATCGTAGGAATTCCTTATTATGCGCGAATTGTTAGAGGGAGTGCTCTTATGTATCGAAACATGGAGTTTGTTTTAGCAGAACGTGCATTAGGAGCAGGACACGGTCATATTATTTTTCATCATATTTTGCCAAACTGCCTGCCACCATTAATTGTTGCAGCTAGCTTAGATATAGGGTGGATGATTCTTGCAGCTTCAGGTATGAGCTTTCTAGGATTAGGTGCGCAGCCACCAATGTCCGAATGGGGGGTTATGCTGAGTGAGGGGCAAAAATTTATCCGTGTTGCACCACATGTAAGCTTGCTCCCTGGATTTGCTATATTTCTAGTTGTTCTTTCACTTAATTTAGTAGGAGATGGATTACGTGATGCACTTGATCCAAAATCAAAATAAAAGGATGATGAGACATGAAAAAGAGTAAAACAATCCCACGTGATTTTGTTAATACATTTTCGATTGTAGGGTACGACCCGAACACTAAAGAACATGGAGTAGCCGTTGCTTCGAAGTTCCTTTCAGTTGGGTCACTCGTTCCTTATGCAAAAGCTGGTGTTGGCGCAGTTGCTACACAATCTTGGGTTAATGTGGATTATGGCATAAGAGGACTTCAATTGATGGAAAATGGCTTAAGCGCGGAAGAAGCATTACAAGAAGTAACAAAAGGTGATGAAAAGCTAAGCTCAAGACAGGTCGGATTTGTGGATGCAAATGGGAGAAGTGCAACATTTACAGGTGAAGAATGCTTTGAATGGGCAGGCGGGATTGCGGGAGAGAATTTTGCATGTCAGGGGAACATCTTAGTAGATGAGAAGACAGTTAAGGCAATGAGTGAAACATTTCAAACTTCTAAAGGAACACTTGCAACTAGACTGGTAAAAGCATTGCTTGCTGGGGAAGAAGCAGGTGGTGATAGCCGAGGGAAACAATCTGCAGCTTTATTAGTTGTTAAGGAAAATGGTGGGTATGGAGGATATACAGACCGTTATATTGATTTACGGGTGGATGATCACCAGGAGCCTGTCGAAGAACTTCAAAGACTATTACATTTACATCAGTTATATTTTGAAAGAACAGTACCTGATGATATAGCACCTATAGAAGGTGAGCTTAAGCAACAACTTGTAGATGATTTACGTAAATTAGCCTATTTAAAATCGGATAATGTAACAGACGAGGAGCTATTTGAGGCGGTATATTCCTTTCATCTTATTGAAAATTTTGATGAGCGAGTGCAAGAAAAGGGGTATATTGATCAAAAAGTCGTTGAGTTTATTCACAAATTCACTGTGCGAGAGGACTGATGAAAATGACAGCTCTCTTAGAAGTAAAGGATTTAGAAGTGAAATTTAAGAAAGACCATGAATTTGTGTCAACTATTAATGGCGTTAGTTTTCATATTATGCCAGGAGAAACAGTAGGAATTGTAGGGGAGTCTGGATGCGGAAAAAGCGTGACATCTCTTTCCGTTATGGGGCTTTTACCAAAGGAATACAGTCAATTAGGTGATAAAAGCACGATTGAATTTAATGGACAAAGAATAAATGGACTTCCTGAATTAGACTACCAACGAATCAGAGGAAATGAAATTGCGATGATTTTTCAGGATCCAATGTCTTCTTTAAATCCCGTGTTATCAATTGGTTATCAGCTAGTGGAAATGATTCGTAATCATACAAACTTACCAAAGAAATCAGCTAAAGCAAGGGCAGTAGAAATGCTTGAAAAAGTTGGAATACCTAGAGCCACGCAACTACTTAATGAGTATCCGCACCAGCTTTCCGGAGGAATGAGACAGCGTGTGATGATTGCGATGGCTCTATCGTGTAATCCGAAACTACTTATTGCAGATGAACCTACAACGGCTCTTGATGTAACAATCCAAGCGCAGATTCTTGACCTAATGAGAACTCTTCAGATTGAATTTAATACAGCTATTATGTTAATAACACATGACCTTGGTGTCGTAGCCGAAGTGTGTGACAGAGTCATTGTCATGTATGCTGGAAGAGTTGTCGAAGAAGCTCCTGTTGCTGATATTTTTACAAATCCAAAACACCCTTACACAAAAGGATTGTTAGAATCAATCCCAAGCTTATCAGATGAAAAAGAAAGATTACATGCCATTTCAGGCTCTGTCCCATTACCAGAAGAAATGCCTGCGGGTTGTCGATTTGCTCCAAGATGTGCTCATGCAACAGAGCCTTGTTATCAGTTCATTCCACCAAGAGTGAAAATGTCTGACAGTCAATATACTAGTTGTTGGCTTTATAGTGAGGACGGTGGCGTAGGGTAATGGAGGAATTATTAACAGTTAAAAACCTTAAAAAATACTTTCCTATCAAAAAAGGAATTTTAAATAGAGAAGGCGGCAGTGTAAAAGCTGTTGATGATGTATCGTTCTCATTATTCGAGGGGGAAACATTGGGTCTTGTAGGCGAAAGTGGTTGTGGAAAGTCTACGTTAGGTAGAACGATTCTCCAATTATTTAAACCTACCGAGGGAGAGGTCTTATTTAAAGGGAACAACATATCTAACATGTCATTTAAAGATCTTAGACCTCACAGAAAAGACATGCAAATGATTTTTCAAGATCCATATTCTTCTTTAAATTCACGCAAAACGATTAAAAGTATCTTAATGGAGCCGTACAAAATCCATTCTTTATATACTAATAAAGAGCGTGAAGAAAAGGCAGAAGGAATGCTTGAGAAGGTTGGCTTAAACCGATTGTTTGCCAATCGATACCCACATGAATTTAGCGGAGGGCAACGACAGCGTATCGGGATTGCTAGAGCCTTAATGCTTGAACCCGACCTTATTATTGCTGATGAACCTGTTTCAGCATTAGATGTTTCTGTTCAAGCACAAGTGTTAAATTTAATGCGTGATCTTCAAGAAGAATTTAACTTAACCTACTTGTTTATTGCACATGATTTAAGTGTAGTAAAGCACTTTAGTACAAGAGTTGGCGTTATGTATCTTGGAAGAATGGTGGAGTTATCTGACAAAGATAACTTATATAAAGAACCTTTACATCCTTATACACAGGCTTTGCTATCAGCCGTACCCATTCCTAAAATAGGAGGAGCAAGAGAGAGAATTATTTTAAAGGGGGATGTTCCTAGTCCCGATAATCCGCCTACTGGATGTGCCTTTCATACAAGGTGTGCACAGTGTATGAAAATATGTAAGGAAGAACGACCTCAACTGAAAGAGGTAGCAGAAGGACGCTTTGTGGCTTGCCACCTTTACGAATAAACACAAGTTCATCATAATCATTGCGAGGCTGGGTCAAAACAAAGAGCCAGGCACCCTCCGATACAAACTATTGTGTGCACTAGATAAATCAGTGCGTACATATAGTCGTTACGATAAGGTGCCAGGCACTTCTGTCCCAGCCTCTTTTTATACATATTTTCTTAAACACTTGTGTTCTTAGAATCTTTTAGCTTAAAAAATAGGTATTCACACAATTTTCCACGTACAAGTTTATAGACAGATGTCCATGGAATAGGATGTTAAGGAAAAAAGGAAGGAGGGATCGTTCACTTTGAATATAGAGGAGCATTTAGGAGATTTCCGGATTCCAACTAATCAAAATCCATTCATTTCAATTGAACAAAAATCTATAGTTCCTACTCAGCAAGTGCAAAAGCGCTTCACTAGTTCATCTCAACCATCGACCCAGACACAAATACAGCCAGGTGCCCCAACAACACCTCCACCAGCGACTATCCCAACACAAATGCAGCAAATGCAAGCAGTGGATCCTGGATCTATCTCAAGATGTTTGTATAAATTTACGTATATTTGGTTAAGAGGTTCCAGGCAGATTTGGTTTTATCCCATTTTCGTAGGTATTGGTCAACAGTCAGTTTCGGGTTTTAGATGGGATGGTAACTCTTGGATTTATTCATTATTAAGTTTACGGCAGATTCAATCATTCACTTGTAATCTTTAAAAAAAGGAGTAGATGTTCAATGTATTCGTTTGAGAATCATACTGATGAGCGATTTGGCTATGGAGGTTTTGGTCGACCTGGATTTGGCTTCGGTAGACCGTTTAGACCTTATGGATTTGGTCGACCTTTTGGATTTTTTGGCTTTCCTTTCTTAACAGGATTTGCAGCAGGAGCATTACTAACACCAAGGCCATATCCATATCCACCGTATGTATACAGACCTTATCCGTATTATTATCCATATTACTAAGTGGAAGACTAGAGGGGCAGGTACACTACACTGTTCCTCAATTACATATAAGGGTTTGTCAGTTGTATAGGTGTCTAGTGAAAGCGAATAGGCCTTCGAGAATAAGGCAATTAAAAGTATCTCATCTATACCTATTTGTGATACGCTCTTCTTACTAAATACATTCTTGGAGTGTTAAAGGAATAGATTTTCCTAAACTCCGGAAATTGTGACTCGAAGTAAAGATAGATAGGTGCGTCGAGTAAGAAGGGATAATGCAAATAAAAAGGAAGATCTCCATTTACGATTCCTTTTAACGCTGTGTCCATTTCTCTAAGAAAAATGGTATGGCGAACTCGAGCTTGTTCCTTAGAATACTCACCACCATCTACATAGGCTTTTCCAGCTAAGAACCAGTGAGAGTCATTAGTCAGTGACCATTGGGCAATTACTTCATCTCTCATTTTAGAATTTATTTTCAACTCATTATACACATAGCGAATATCTAAAAATAAATCACCCGTCTCGTCCGAATGGGTAAGAGTGTACTTTCTACCTTCAACAGGAAACGAGGAGGAAGCAGGTGGAATGATTGTAACGGTTAGCTTATTTGGGTCAAAGGATGACATAAGTTTCACTCCTTACTAAGTAAATGATGAATTGGATTATTCCTTTATACATACGCTAAACTGTCTAAAAATGTGAAAAGGGAAGCGACTCTTTCACCATTTCCTAGCCCCTGCTATAATCCAAGACTGGTGGGTCATTTTGTGAAAAAGTAATATAGATTGAGTATTTTTTTGGAATCTTAATAAAAATGGGCCTTATGACATTTACACAAATTTCTTCCCGTTTGGTCGAAGCCTTGATATGATTACTTGTGGGATTATTCATTCCATTATTGTAGAAACATTTTTGTCACGTAAAGAGCAAAACTAAGCAGCTAAGTTTACTACGACATTAAAGGAGTACTTTATTAAATGAAAACCTTGCAAAAATCAAAAAAGATTGTCCGCTATACATACTTTGGCAACGAGTCCTATGGCCTTGTTGATGGAGAAGAAATTATTCAGATTTCAAGAGAATTTACAGATGTAATTAATGGAGTGAAAAGTGAAGAAGAGATAAGAATACCTTATCAAGATGTAACTGTTTTACCTCCAGTTAACCCGTCTAAAATAGTTAACTTTGGGTGGACCTATGCAGACCATGCAGTGGAAACAGGAGGTCAAGCAAATCTTGTAGAGCCGTTCTTATTCTTAAAACCAGCTTCTTCCCTGATAGCAGATCACGGTGAGATTCTTTTACCACCTACTCATTTAACAAATCAAGTAGAGTTAGAGGGGGAAGTTGCTCTAGTTATAGGGAAACGCGGTAAAAATATTAAAGAAGAAGAAGCGTTAGATTATGTTTTCGGTTGCACGATCTTTAATGACGTCACAGCAAGAGACTTAACAAAATCAGACCCTCAATTTACAAGAGGAAAGGGTTTCGATACATTCGGCCCATTAGGACCACATATTGTAACGGGAATAGATCCTACGAATTTGCAAATTAAAACAACACTTAATGGAGTCGTTGTACAAGAGGGGAACACAAATCAAATGTCTCTTTCTATTCCATATTTAATCAGCTGGATTTCTCAAGTTATGACATTAGAGCCAGGTGATGTTCTTGCAACAGGATCACCTGCAGGAAGCTGTCCTATGAGTTCTGGAGATACGGTCGTCGTTGAAGTCGAGCATATCGGAAAATTAAGCAATTACGTGAAATAAAGTGTTGTTTTAATCATCTGGCTAGGTTGAGTAAGAGAATTGGAGAGCAGCCTTTTCTATCCTGCGTATTACGTGTAAGGGTGAACGGAATGCTAAAAATCGATGAAGTTTATTAAAAAAGCTTAGTATAAAAAGCATTGGGACGACTCTCAATGCTTTTTAACTATCCCTCTAAGAGTGGTAGAATAAAAGATACAAGTAAATAGAAGGTTTAAAAAAACCATACATGGACAATGACGATTCCTTTTATGAACTGTCATAAACTAGAGAAAATGGAGCTTCTAACATGCACTTTATTCTTATTGTTTTACCTGCATTTATTATTTTTGCTGTTGGATATATCGGTCAGAAGAAAATTGGTTTTGATCGGAAGTCACTCTCTCAAGCAGCCTTGTATTTAATGACACCTTTTCTTGCTTTTCGGACGTTTTACACAAATGAGCTTACAATGGACTATGTGTATATTCTGAGT
The DNA here is from genome assembly GCF_001889165.1 of Bacillus weihaiensis. Taxonomy (GTDB): domain Bacteria; phylum Bacillota; class Bacilli; order Bacillales; family Bacillaceae; genus Metabacillus; species Metabacillus weihaiensis. The sequence goes on from NZ_CP016020.1 coordinate 1,953,856, forward strand.
TTTTGTACACTCCTTTGTTTCTTGTTAATTTTCGTCGTGATAGTATATACAAAGGTCGCTCGGATAAGCTATTCAAAGCGAGCGGCCTATATTCTGTCAGGAGTATTTATGAATAGCGGGAACTATGGCGTTCCTATTATTTTGTTTGCTTTTGGAGGAATTGGATTTAATTATGCTGTCATTATGATGGTGATTCAGTCTTTTTTAATGAATACAATTGGCCTCTATTATGCTGGAAGGGGAAGCTCTGCAACATTCAGCGTAAAAGAATCAATGGTAACCATTTTTAAAATGCCGATTATATACGGGGCATTCGCAGGATTATTAGGACAATTAGTCCCTCTACCTATTCCTGAATTTTTCATGCAAGCTACGGATTTAATTGCTAATGCAACCATTCCAACCGTAATGCTTGTGTTAGGGATGCAGCTAGCATCTATTAAAAGAAGTAATGTGAAGGTCAAAGATATCGGCTTTATTCTACTAATGCGTACATTCCTATCACCACTTATCGCGATTCTTATTATACACCTATTATCTCTTGAAGGTATGCTAGCAAATGTGTTAATAATCCTATCAGCGATGCCTACAGCTGCCAATACAACAATGTATGCCATGCAATTTGACACAGAACCAGATCTCGTTTCCTACAGTACGCTTGTCACAACCATTTTGAGCATCATAACAGTCCCAATCATGTTAATGATTTTTTCATAAGAATTGAACCTAAGTGAAAGGGATAGTTGATTTATTAGTAAGATTGGTGATTATATGATTCACATCTTTCTGCGTTTCATTGACAACCTTTTTAGAAAATAGAGGGAGGCTGGGACAGAAGTGCCTGGCACCTTATCGTAACGACTATATGTACGCACTGATTTATCTAGTGCACAGAATAGATTGTATCGGAGGGTGCCTGGCTCTTTGTTTTGTCCCAGCCTCTTTTTTTATATCTATAGATCTATTATTTTAAAAAATTACGAGTCGTCCACGTCACGTACCCAATAAGAATAAGAATAAAAATAAAAATAAAAAAACAACGTCGTGTCTGAAGTGTAGTTCATTAATTAGTCCGTCTTTTCAAAAATGACATGGTAACGATTTTGGAAACTATTTTTTTACCTTTTGATCATTCGAGGGGAAAGGGAATACCTGTAACAGAAACAACTAAGTTCATTAGAATTTTTAAAAAAAATTTTTTTTATATACGCTACTCTACCCATTCTTACGACCTATATTCATAATGAGACAACAACAATATGAAAAGGTCGTGAAAAAATGGATAAATATAGAATCGTTAAAACATTTAGTTTTTGGAGAAACCCAATTGTACTAGAAGAAATGACACCAGAGGATAAATACTTCTATCTCTTTCTTCTAACAAACACAAAAACGACGCAAATTGGAATCTATCAAATCACAAAAAATGAAATGGCATTAGAACTTGGTTATTCCATAGAAAGAATACAAACATTACTATCCCGTTTTGAAGAGCACTTTCAACTAGTCAAATACAATACCACTACAAGAGAGATTGCCATTAAAAACTGGGGTGTATTTAACCTAAATAAGGGTGGCAAACCTGTAATGGATTGTATCAGAGCTGAGCTACAGCTTGTTCAAGATGCTTCCCTAATCCCATATGTATCTAAACAAATAGCAAGTAAAGAGATTCGTAGCTTGTATGAAACATTTTACAACTGTGAAGAAGAAGAGAATCTTATACACAATGAAACTAAAGGTGAAGAAGAAATAAGAGTGGAAAATGATCCTGTATGTAATCATGATACGAAAGAAATCGTCCAATTTTGGGATAATAATGGCTTTGGTTTGTCTAATTTGTATGCAAAAGAGCGGCTCCTAGCCCTATTAGAAGAGAAAACCTTTCAGCAGCCAAAAGATGCAATTCTAAAAGCGCTATCCATTGCAAGTGCCAACAATAAACGAAAGCTCAATTATGTACTAGCTATATTGAAAAATTGGGAAAATAGCTCATTGGTTACAATTAATCAAATAAATGAGACGTTAGATAAACCAAACCGTACGACTAAAGAAAAAAAGCCAAATGATAGTCCAACTGGAAGAGCCATTCCACATGACTTTGTACTAGATCTATCAGCAGGTGAAACGAAATGAAAGTCGTAGAAAAAGCATTTATCGGAACATTAATGAAAGCAGATTTCCTTTTAAAGGATACGATATTAGTACCTGAGCACTTAGAAAGTACTGTACATCAACAATTAATGAAAAGAATGCTTGATTTGCAGCGAGATGGGAAAGGAATTGATCTGCTTTCATTAACAACGCTTCACGATCTAGAAGCCTTTGGGGGAATGTCTTACTTATCTGAGCTTCAATCCTATGCAGACCCAGAAAAGTTTGAAGAAATGGAAACATTGATTCTAGGAGGCTGGAAAGAACGCGAGAAGAAGAATATTCTTGCGTTAGCTGCTATAAATGATTGGGAGATAACGAAGGTCATTAGTGAATTGGATAAAATAAGTCAAATGAAATTACAAGACCATACTTCAATTGAGCAAGCACTTGCGACGATGTACGAAGCTCCTTGGGAGGAACAACCATTCTGTCAAACGGCGACGACAGGTATCCAAAAGCTTGATGACATAACGGGCGGATTTCAGGATGGGGAGGTCACTATTCTAGCTGGACGTCCATCCATGGGAAAAACGGATGTCATGCTGCACTTGGCTAAAGCATCTGGCTGGTCTGGTTATCTACCTCTCATTTACTCACTAGAAATGCCGGCAAAACTAATTACGAAAAGACTTATTGCTTCAACGGCTGGTATTAATCGTCTAAAACTAAGAGACCCAAAGAAATTGTTGAGTGAGAAGCAAAAAAATCAATGGTCAGATGCTATTGGAAAATTGAATAAAACGACCATGCAAATTTTCGATGATGCAGGACAAACTGTAGCGGAAATACGGGCTAAAACAAGAAAAATAATGAATCTATATCCGAATAAAAAACCAATTCTTTTTATTGATTATTTAACACTCATTCAACCGAAAGAAACTTATGTTGGTAATACTCATTTACAAGTTACCGAGATTTCAAAAGCATTAAAGGCATTAGCGAAGGATTTTCAATGTCCTGTTATTTGCTTGGCTCAGTTAAATCGTTCGGTGGAAACAAGAGCTGATAAGCGACCGATGATGTCAGATATTAGAGAATCCGGTAGTGTGGAGCAGGATGCGGATGTCATTCTTTTTCTTTACAGAGAAGCTTATTATGAGAAAGAAACAAAGAATCACACACTTGAAATCATTGTATCCAAAAATCGAAATGGCCCAATCGGTACGATCGCAGTTACGTATAACGAGTACACAGGGAGTATGGAGGAGCTTTAGGAATACAAAATTACGAGGTGTCTATTTATGGTAATAAAAGAACTGTACCTACGAGCAATCCAACAAGAAGAATCCACTTTGGCTCATTATCTTTTTCATTTACTTAAAGAAAAAAAGATACGATTGGAAGAACCCGTCTCAAGCTTAAATTTTGACCTTGCAAATCATGATGAAGTTGCAGATTTAATAGAACGAAATGTATTAGGCTTTCATAAAGTATGTATCTACTCTCTTAAAAGAAACAAACACCAATATGTTTTTATTTTTGCTAGAAGTGAGAAAAGTGCAATACAGCACTTTATAACTTCCTTCCATCAAGAACCAATGTCCTGTCATGAGCATTCGTTAAATCTAGAGTTAGTGAGAGGAAAAGGGGTTATCTCGTTTCGTGAAATGAAAAAGGAGTTCGACACGTTTCCTGCGATTGCTGGGTATTATCAAGCGGAACAAAGAGTTTATCGTCATAAGCAGTATTGTTGAATAGGGAGTATAATTAAGGAATAATGAAGGGTATACAATACATAAGCAATGACGTAATTTTAGGAGATGATAAAAGGATGAAAGCAGTACAAGTAACAGGCTATGGAGATGTGGACAAGCTAGAAACTGTACAAACGGCAATCCCAGAACCGAACGAACATGAAGTACTTGTGAAAGTCAAAGCATGTGCGATTAATAATACAGAAATCTGGATGAGAGAGGGTGCATATGGAACAGATGAAAAATCAGGGTGGCGCCCTGAAGGCGTTCAGTTTCCACGAACACCAGGTTCAGATATTACTGGAAAAATAGTGAAAATAGGGGAGAAAGTAGAGAATACATTTCTTGGGAAAGATGTTGTGCTTTTCCCATTCACCTCAAGTGGCGAATCTGGATCTGAACACATTGCTGACGATATGAGCTTTATTGGCTCTGAATATGATGGAGGCTATGCAGAATATGTAGTGTGGCCCGCAGCACTTTGCTATGATATGCCATTACCTGATTATATTGAGAGTTCTGTCTTTTCCGTTAGTGGATTAACTGCTTGGCATATGGTTGAACAAATTCAAGCCAAGCCTGGTGAGACAGTTATGGTTACTGGAGCAAATGGGGGTGTAGGTTCATTAAATGTACAAATAGCCTCTAAAGTTTTCGGAGCAAAGGTGATAGCAATTGTTGGTGATCTTAAGCTAGAAGATCAATTAAAGGAACTAGGAGCGACACATGTTCTTTCCTATAAATCAGAAAACCTAGTGAATGAGATTATCGAAGCAAATGATGGCCCAATTGACTCGGTTTTAGATGTCGTAGGAGATGCATTGTTTCAAACCGCACTTGAAGTATTAAAAAAGGGCGGTAAATTTTGTACATCCGGCTCTGCAGGAGGTCAAAAAACGGAGCTAGATTTCCGAAAGCTTTATCTTAAGCATCTTACATTTTACGGCTCTGTACTAGGAACTAGAGCTGAATTCTCGCGCATGCTTGAAGCGATATCAGAAGGGAAAATTAGGCCAGTCATTGATCGTACTTTTCCTCTTGATGAAGCAAGAGAAGCGCAGGTCTACTTTAAAAAGGCGGGGAAATTAGGGAAGGTTGTCCTGTTACCTGAAGGAAATTTAAGATTGTAAAATTGTGGAAGTTGAAGAATGCAGTAATAATGGAAAAAGACTGTTGAGTAAAGGGGAAGTATAGATGATTATTCTGTACTTCCCCTTTTATACATATGAAACTTTTTGAATAAGGACTTTGTTTGAGCATTTGTTCGGGTTCACAAACAAAATTGCTAGGTAAAGGAGAGATTCCAATTAGTTTGACTGAGAATAAAAGAGAAGAATCAGCTCCATTTAGTAAGTCAATCTCGTATTATTTCTTCTTAAATCGATTTTTCGTACTCCCATAAATGAGCGCAAACACAATGAATCCAATCAGAAGGAGTAGTCCGAACAGTAACAAAATCTGACGATCAACTATGTCACTTAATCCAAAGAGTAACAGGCTAAAGCTTATACCGTACATGATTTTACCCATAAATTTACACAATGCTTTCTCATCAAATTTTGCCTTCTCCTCATCCGATAATGTGTTATAGCCAGCAAGTAAAAAGGCACTTTTTCCTCTAGAAAAATAGAAGGCAAAGATGTGAAAAGGAATGGTGATAAGAATATGTATGACTGCGTTTATCATCTTCTATCCTCCTGGAATGGTCCTAGTATTATGTTGGAATTATCGACAAATTTCCTCCCAGTCATCCCAGGCTTCTAAGTATTCTTGGAAATCACTTGGATGGTGTTTTAAACATTTGGCTAATCTTAGATAAAGAACAATTAGTACTTCTTCGTATAATTTCTCTTGGCTTATTTGCTTGGTACATGTTAAAAGAGTGGCAGATTATCTGAACATGTCTCAACGGAAAAGACCGAAAGGCTTATGGAGATTGTCAATCACTATTGATTCTATTTCATGGATATAAAGGTGAAGCGTACCCCTTAAAGTAAAGAATTCAAACGTTGAACCTCCTGTGGTAACACGTATCTTCATCCAAAAAAATAGGGAGCGATAACTTCAAATCCTTATCTATTTACATAATTACATGTAAAATTTACAAAGTGGAAAGGATTAAAGGTATTTTCCCTGAATTAGAGGTGTGAATATTATGAGAATGGAAGTATATGAATTAAATTCAGTAGACGAAATTGAGTTAAAATTTGCTGTCTATCTTCTAATAGCCTACAATAATTTCCCATAAAATCATCCTAATAATGTAAAATATTCTTTAATGCTTCAACTGAATTTTTAGTGAAGTATACCTAATAACACGTGATTATTCTTTATATTAAACATAATTTTCGGAGGTGGATTTATTGAATAAACTTCTCGTTTTTTATGACAGTTGGTGCCCTTTATGTGTAGGTGTAAAGGAAAACATACAAAAATTTGACTGGTTTAAAAACGTATCATTTATTTCAATTAGAGATTCACTTGATATTGATATATCAGTTGAAAAATTATCGAAAGAAATGCACGCTATAAACAAGAATGGAAATGTTTTTGTTGGTATTGATGCTATAGCAGAAATTTCATTTAGAATCCCTATTTACTTTCCAATATGGCTACCTCTTAAAATTATAAGTAAGTTTAAATTTGGACTTAAAATTTATAAATATATAGCTAATAATAGAAAGATAGTACCAGTAAACCACTGTAATGATAAATGCTCAATAAACTCTTCAAATTGAAAAAAGAAGAATCTGTTATTACGTTTTTTCACTTATATTAGTAGGATAATTATGGAGGTAATATAATATGGGTCTTATTATCATGTCATGCGTAATCGTTCTTTTTATAGTTATGGGTATAATATTTTCCAATGGTAAAGGGGCATTTTTAATAGCTGGTTATAACACAATGTCTAAGGAAGAAAAAGAAAAATATGATTCAGTGGCTTTATGTAAATTTATGGGTAAGTTAATGTTCGCATTATCTTTTGCAATGGTCTTTTGGTTACTAGCAATAATATACAGCACAAATATTTTATTTGTTGTAGGATTTATCTTATTTTTTATATTTCTTGTATTTGGCTTAATTTATATTGGTTCATCAGGAAAATTTCAAAGTAAAAAATAAGTATATATTTTTCATAATAAAAACCTTTCAGAGGTAAATAGAGGAGGACGACCATAGAATGTATCAGAAGGAGTGTTTAAATCACTTCTTCTATGGCATAAAACTATACCTATATGTTGGATAATACCTTCAAAGGTTCTCCCTGTGACTTAATAACACTTTAATTAGTTATCTCATACTAAATTAAAAGGAGTGAAATGTTCTTAAAAACATTCACTCCCCTTAGTATTTATTCATTATCCATTAAAATTGCAACTCTACAATTATCCGGATTTTTACGTTTCTCTAATTTTCTTTTATAGGCACTAGTTGTGTAGTAGTAGATAGTCTCTGCCGCCACATTTAAAGTTTCAGCACACTCTTTTGCTGTTCCTATTGCTAACAGATCTTCTCCTTTATATACAGCATATTCCTTCATTTCTCCACGCTCCTAATGTATCTTCTTAGTCTTTTCAAAAACTCCAATCAGTTAATTGTTTAAACACTAACTGCATAACGTGAACGATCTGCACACATCTCAGGTAAGTTTGCCCTGACTAATGCATCAGCAAATGGTGGTGGAACACTATTTCCTACTCTTCGAATCTGGTCCGATTTTGTACCAGTTCGAATATAATTACTAGGAAATCCTTGTCCTGCAAAAAGTTCATGTGGTTGAAGCATTCTAAGTCCTATATCCGTTACCTGGTGACCATTTGTTCTGACTGCTGTAAGTGCAAAGCGGTCTTTTGTTGTAATGGTGTGTAAAGGCTCCCTCAATCCTTGAGCAGTACTTTGTCCGTAATACTTCGTTAGAAATGCGGTGACTAGCCCAAAACGATTACCACCTGCAGTAATTGTGTGTAATGGAGTATCCAAAGATAACCCTCTCACTTCTTTTTCTGATTGCTCTGTATAGTAGCTGATTAGAAAGGCTGCTTTATGTTCCTCTTGTACCATAAATGGCTTATCATTATTAATGATAAACCGCTCTAACCCTTTTTGTATCCGATGTAGGGTATTTTTCACTAATGGTTTCTTACGATCAAATATTGATGGTGCACCAATGCTCCAATCAATAATTTCTGATGATGTTCTCCAAGGCTTTAGCTTTCCTAATTGGACAGCTAGACTTCTAGGATCTCCATGAGTTGGTTCTGGCCACACAATCTTTTTACCATCACATCTTGCAATCATGAAAAAGCGTTTCCTTATAGTAGGTGCTCCATAATCACACGCTTGTAACTCTTTAAACTCAACTTCATATCCTAGTGATTTCAATGATTTTATGAAACTATTGAAAGTAGCACCTTTTAATTCTTTAACAGGTTGTCCATTTTCAATTGGTCCCCAATCCTTGAATTCCTCTACATTTTCTAGCATAATCACTCGTGGTTTTACTGCGAGTGCCCACTTAACTGCAATCCAAGCCAGTCCTCGTATCTCCTGTTTTACAGGTTTCCCACCCTTCGCCTTACTATGATGGGTACAGTCAGGGCTGAACCATGCAAGACCAACTTTCCTACCTCTGCAAGCTTCTCTTGGATCTACATCCCATACACTTTCACAATAGTGCTCCGTATCTGGATGATTCAATTTATGCATTTGAATAGCAGCTGGATCATGATTAATAGCAATATCTACTGATAAGCCTGTAGCCATTTCAATTCCTGTAGAAGCACCGCCTCCACCAGCAAAATTATCGACTATAATTTCTCTAAATAAATTGAGTTGCATGTTTATCCTCCTTCCTTTCACACTCTCAAATATTTAAGGGTTCAAAGCGAAAACTGTATCCTTCACAACATTCTTCATTTTCATTCAAATTCTGAACATAGCCACAACCGTTGCAAAGCACAACATATGGTGTTCCATCTTCACCTTTGCCCACAAATTCATTAGGGGTCTTAATCCATTTGATTAATTCATTTTCACTTTCACCATTACTCACCAAATTAGTTGGCTCCTTATATCCACGTCCATGCTCAATTTCTTGAATGGAGTTATTAATCCACTTACTGATATCATATTCATCAAAACTCTTCTCAAATGGATAATTGTTAATACTTTTCAACTCATTGATTTCTTTATCAAAAATTCTCACTAGTTCTAAATAAGCTCGTTCAAAATTTTTCAAAGCTAAAATAGTGCTATTCATTAAAAATCGCTCCCTTTATGACAATAAAAAAAGTAGTTCGGTATAGATAATGATCTACTCCAAACTACTCAATTACTCTGCTATTTCTAACAGAGACTCTCACTCTAATTAAGATTTATTTATTCAAGCAACAGATACTTCTCTACTACTTGTTCCCATTCTTTAGTGTCTATAACTGCTAGTTCAAGAGGTCGGCCAAAGATTTCCTCGAGTACACCTTGAACAATGCTTCGATTAGAAACCTTTTCTAATAGCTTCACTTGAGGTTTAGCACCCATCACAACAACAATATGTGAATCACTAACTGCTAGAACCTGCCCCTCTCTAAATAAAGCTAAAACTGACATACGCTCCTGCTTGATCGTATCATGTACAAGTTGTTGCTTGTCATAATACTCTTTTCGATATTCCTTTTTCGCAACAGCAAGGATTTTCAATACACGATTTCCTTTATCGGAAAGTGTAATTTCCTTTTGCTCTTGGTTTTCTGGATTATCTGATACTGGAGGAATATTGTCTTCTTCGCCCTCTAGAGGTGGTGGAACTAAGCCATCAGAAGCTGGAATGTTTTCATCAACGACATTAATGTAATCAGCTCCATTTTCCATATCCTTTTGAACTTGATCAAGGAATGTAAAACCCTCATGACTATCGTTATTTGTTTCCATTTCAGGTTTCTCTTCTACTTTAGAGGGCTCTTGTCTAGATTCTTCACTTCCACTCTTCAGCTCATTTTCAAATGCTGAGAGTAAATCAAATAATCCTCCAGACTCCCTGATACTAATTCTTCAGTTTTAGGTTGGTCATTATTAATCTTTTCTTCTTTAACAACCTCATTTTTAGTCTCTTGTTCCTGTACTGGTTCTGATTCTTTCACATCATTAGCATTTACCACTTTCGTACCATTCATTTCATGGCAGAATGCGTCTAAATCATTATCAACAAAGTGCTATTTATAAGGGTAAGTGGGTTTATGTTAGGAATAAAGAAAGATCAACGTGGGAAATTCCAGGTGGTCATAGGGAACAGGGAGAAACTATCAAGGAGACAGCAATAAGAGAGTTGTTTGAAGAAACTGGTTGTATTGATGTTCATTTAACGCCAATTTGCGATTATTCAATTGGTGATTCAGTTACTAACACATATGGAAGGTTATATTTGGGAAGGATAAAAGAGATGGGACTATTGCCAGCTTCAGAAATAGGTGAAATGATACTATTTGATGGTCTTCCTAATAATCTTACTTATTCAAAAATTCAACCAATTCTATATGATAGAACACTTGATTATATAAAAAATTGTGAAGCTATTTATTTAAAGTAAAAGGGGCTTTCAAGGACAAGGTAGAGGAGAAAAAATTAAAATGTATCAGATAGAGGTATATAATGCAATATGGTTATTTGTAGTAATATTTATGCTCCATGATTTTGAGGAAATTATAGCTGTTGAAAATTGGGCGAAAAGAACAGAAAGTAGAATAACAGATAATAGTAAATGGATAAGTAAAAAGATTTGGCAATTTTGGAATGTTAACTCGTATTCCTTTGCCAAGAGAGATGTTTATATTTTCTTAACAATGTCCATTATTACCTTCATTAAAATTCAAAACGTTGAAAGTTTAATAATTTCAATTTTGTATCTATCATTCTTACTATTTGTATTAATACACAATGTATTTCACGTCTTGCAAACTTTGATATTAAAAACGTATACTCCAGGACTTTATACAGCTATCTTTTTAGTAACTCCTTATACCATTTATTTGTTAGTACTCTTAACATAGTAAAATAAATATTACTTTGCAGCTTGGCAACCTAAACGGTATTTAATTGAAAAAGATAAAAAGTTTCAACCACACATATTAGAATTGTTTAATATGTGTGGCTTCAGGTCCCTGAAAGAGGAATACTGTTAGAGATGAAGCGAGACAAAATTTTTTAAAGGGATTTTCATTCTTTTAGATTTAAAAATGTCTTTTTTGAATCATGCATAATTGTATCTCTAATATTTTCTTGATTATCGTTTGTAAACTATATTTCTGTTAAAATCAACCTTTATCTATAAAATATCCTTATATAAATATTCGGCTTAGCGTTATTCATTTTGATACTCTCCTTGAATCGGTACACATATCTCACAAAAAGATTCGTCCTCAGCTTCCCCAACATATCTCTCAAAAATTGTCTTTGAATCAAGCACATAGCCTTGTTCTTTCAGATAAGGGAAAAGCTCAACATACGTTTTCTCTAAATCTTTAGCGGTGTGCTTTACTTTAAAAATAAGATAGGGCCCTCCACTTATTTCCCCTTCATAAACAGACTCATCAAGAAGTGTATCCTTTGATAGCACGAGACAGCCATCAAATCGGCAGTTTTCAGGCGGAGTTGTCAATGGATTATCCTGTGGAACAGCTAAGATAAAAGAAGAGTGGAGAAGATTTCTATCTCTCGCCCAATGTTTTATTTTCTCTATTACTTCATAATTCTCAGGACCATATCGACCAACTCGTCTCATGTAGGCAATACGGTAGTTTGGTATAAGTTCAACTTGAATGTCCATTTCTTCGCTCCCTTTCCATCGTGTACTTTGTTCTAATTCGAATATAACATTCTTTAAAATAATATAGGTTTAGATTTTTAAAATTTTTCAATTAGTGTAAAATATTAGAAAAGATAATTTTAGCTAAGAGTAACGAAGGACCTCCACAACAATGAGATAGGTAAAAATAGAAGGTTTAACACCAAAGATTGTTCCCAACAAGAAGGAGTAGAAACATGACAAATAATGTAACCATTCAAAACTACAACCCAAATTGGATCATACATTTCAATGAAGAGAAAAAGCAGCTATCCACTCTTTTATCAGATTTTATACTTGCCATCGAACACATCGGAAGTACGGCTGTAGAAGGGTTAAGTGCTAAGCCCATTATAGATATTATGATCGGAGTTAGTGACCTAGAGTGTGTAACGGAATTTATCAAGCCTCTTAAACAAGTAGGCTATGAATTTGTCAATCATGAAAATTTTCCAGAACGTCGCTTTTTTCGGAAAGGGGAGTGGCGCGCTGGTACCCATCATTTGCATGTTTATCAGTATGGAGGTAAGCATTGGAAAGATCAGATTCTATTTCGAGATGAATTAAGGAAGAATCATACTTTACGAAAGGAATATCAGCACTTAAAGCTTGAGCTTGCAAAAAAATACAGCCAGAATGTTGTAGCGTATACAAAAAACAAAGCACCTTTTATTCAAGGCTTTTTGGAGAATAGTTGAAAACATATTGAGGTGATATAGATGAAGAGCGAAGTACGTAAAGTCGTAATAGGTGCAGGTCCATACCATAATAATCCAGGATGGATTCATACTCAAGAAGAAGAACTCCATTTATTAGATGAATCAACCTGGAAGGAAAGGTTTGAAGAAGGCTCATTATCAGCCGTTCTTGCAGAGCATGTGTGGGAGCATCTTACGTTTTCGGAAGGGGTTCTTGCAGCCAAGCGTTGCTGGCGGTATTTGAAAGAGGATGGATATATACGTTGTGCTGTGCCAGATGGGAACTTCAAGAATAAGGAGTATCAACAAATTGTTCAAGTAGGAGGCCCTGGCCCTGTTGATCATCCGGCTGCTACTCATAAGTTCGTTCATACACACAAAACGATAAAACGTATGTTTGAATTAGCTGGATTTGATGTGGTTTTAGTAGAATATTGCGATGATAACGGACGTTTTAATATGTCGAAATGGGATGGAGAAAAAGGCAAGATATTTAGGTCAAAGAAATACGATCCTCGTAACCAAGGAGAGAGTCTTGTTTTTCCATCATTAATAGTAGATGCAATTAAAAGGAAAAAAGATATTAAAACTAGGGAGCTTAAACGATGAATAATGAAAAGTTTATACAAGTCTATGATTGCCTTCTTTACACTCATCTTTTGGGTAATAAATCCAGTAAACCAACACTTGTAATGGAAGCTGGGTACGGGAATGATTCACATGCCTGGGACTCAGTTATCAATGAACTTTCCACTCTAACTGAGGTATTCGTTTATGATCGAGCAGGACTTGGTCAAAGTGGGAAAACGACAAGATTCCGGACAAGCAGAGAAATGACGGAAGAATTAAAGGAATTAGTTAAAAAGGTAAAGATAAAGACTCCCTTTATCTTAGTTGGCCATTCTTTTGGAGGGGTGATTGCTAGATTGTACGCTACAATGTATCCTGACGATGTGTGTGGAATGGTCCTTGTCGATTCTACACCTGAGAATTATCGGGAACGATTTCTACCGACTATGAATGAAAGCTTTCAACAAGCCTACGAAAAGCAATTTATTTATGAAAGCAATGCGGAAGAATTTACAGAAAGTCTAAATCAAGTGAAAAAATCAAGAAAAATGTTGGATATTCCATTAGTTGTCCTATCAGCTGGAAAAAAAGCTCATTACTCTTCTCAATCTCAAGAACTATGGCATGAAATGCAAAGAGAAATGCTAACAATCTCAACGAAGCCTAAAATGGTCATAGCTAATAATAGTAGCCATTATATACAAGACGATGAGCCAGATATAATAATCGAATCGGTACAATATTTACTGGATAATGATAAGGCTTCTGTTAAAGTGGATTAGTTTTTTAAATCATTTAATTTTACTTTCATAATTTATGTTTCACTGTTTCTCAATGAACTAATACCATAGGCGATTACATCAATAACCAAAACTCGCCGTTTTTTCAATTATAGTAGGTCTTCCATACATACTAGACTCTAATGAATGATTATAGTTTTTTTGAATTTAGGACTAATTTCTTTAGAGTATTAGCTCCAACCTTTTAAGTAAATGAATTACTTTCATAAAAGCTTATTTTAAAGAATTACAGATCTACAGAATTTAGATACCCTTTACATTTTGACTATTGATCAAGTGTCCGGTCTGGATGGTAGAAGTAAACCTACGTTTACGATTTTAAATAGCACTAATTCTTTTCATCATTCCTTTTTGTTCCTCAAATCGTATATAATGGTCATTTGAAACGATTTATTGAAAGAAGGAGTGAAAAGCTATGAAAAAAATATGGTTTACATTAACAGTACTAGTTACTTTCAATATAGTAACAGCATGTAGTGATGAAGATATCGAAAAGCTGAAGGTGATTGGTGACATAGTCGATCTTGTTGCTACTGAGGTTCAATCAGAAGTACAACCTGTGTCGGTAGAAAACAAAGATTTGTCAAGCTTAGTATATAACGGTGAGGATCAAGTCGTAGCAATAAATGATAACTCATCGACTTTTTCTCATGATGAATTAAGCTTAGAAAAAGGAAGTTGGCAAACATTCTCTCATTTAGACTCATTGAATAGAGTAGGAGTGGCAAATGCCATGCTATCAAAAGAATTGATGCCGACAGACGAAAGAGAATCATTATATGTAGATCCTACTGGTTGGAAGAATAAAAAAATAACGGTAGATGATAAAACCGAATGGTTGTACAATCGTTGCCACTTAATCGGTTTCCAATTAACGGGGGAAAATAATAATCTAAAAAACTTAATGACTTGTACAAATAGCTTGAATAATCCTAGTATGCTAGTTTATGAAAATCAGATAGCAGCATATATAAAAGATACAGGCCATCATGTACGTTACCAGGTGGAACCTATCTTTAAGAACAACGAACTTGTCGCTAGAGGTGTACATATGCAAGCGAAAAGCATTGAAAGTGATGATATAGATTTCAATGTATACATTTTTAATATCGAGCAAGGAGTTACTATAAATTATAGTGATGGATCTTCTGAAGTTCGTAATTAGTAATAGACTAAAGAAGTGAGAGAGTGGAGGAACGTGATGAGAATGGATATCTAGGTCCAGTTTTTCTTTTAGTAGGGCGAAATTTGTCATTTCAACCCGAATAGCGGATAGAGGCTCGATAATCGCGGATAAAGCTTGTCGAATAGCGGATACAGTCACAATAATCGCGGATAGAACGTGTCGAATAGCGGATAGACTACAAAAAATCGCGGATAGAACGAGAGAAGTACCTAATAGCACCTAAAATCGTTCACAAAACACCGAGTTTCAGATAAAGTCCATATAATTGTGTAAAAAGAAAGGAGTCATTTTATTCCTTCTTGTCAACAATGTTTAACGACCAAGAAAAACATTGAAAAGGAGAATAAAATGACTCAATTACAGTTTAGCCTAGATATGAATGTTTTAAAAGATTCAGTTATGAATTCTAATATTGATACTGTTATAAAGTCTGCAATAGTTTTAGTTTTAAATGAATTTATGGAAAAAGAAAGAGACGAATATCTCCATGCATACCCTTATGAGCGTTCTGACGAACGTAGAGATTACCGTAATGGTTACTATGAACGTGATTTAACTATGAGTGTTGGCAAGATAAAACTCAAGGTCCCTCGAACACGTCATGGTGAATTTTCACCATCTGTATTTGAGAAGTATGCACGTTGTGATCAGGCTTTGGTCCTTTCTATGTTAGAGATGGTCATTAATGGTGTATCTACTAGGAAAGTGACACATATTGTTGAACAACTCTGCGGTGAGAATATATCAAAATCATTTGTATCCTCACTTACTCAAAAATTAGATCCAATCGTGAATGACTGGGCAAAGAGACCTTTAAACATAACTTACTACCCCTTTGTTTTTGTAGATGCTATGTATATAAAAGTTCGTGAACATCAACGAGTTGTCTCTAAAGCTGTCTATATTGCTACTGCTATTACAGATAAAAACAAACGTGAAATCCTAGGATTAAGTGTTGATCATACAGAAAGCTTTGAATCCTGGAGAAACTTTTTCCAACAACTGAAATCACGTGGTCTTCAATCTCCTAAGCTTGTAATTTCCGATGCTCATCAAGGTCTTCAGAAAGCTATCCAGCGTGAATTTATTGGGACTTGTTGGCAAAGATGTAATGTCCATTTTAAGCGTAATATTTTTACCAAACTGCCAAAAAAAGATTCTACTGAGATAAAATTGATGATAAAACGTATTTTTGAAGCTGTCACAATTGAAGATATGAGAAACTTTAAAGAAGAGTTGATGGCTCAGTTTACTGACAATCATAAATATGAAAAAGCACTCGCTATCCTGGATGATGGTTTCGAAGATACCATACAATACATGAACTTTCCAGAACACATACGTTGCCATATCAGAAGTACTAATTCTCTTGAAAGATTGAATCAAGAGGTACGTAGAAGAGAGCGAGTCATACGAGTTTTTCCAAATACACAATCTGCTTTTCGACTAGTTGGCGCAGTTCTTATGCATTACCAGGATTCTATCTATTCTAAAAAGAAATCCTTAACAAAATAGTTCCTTTTTCAGCATAGCTTCCAATTGTGGGAGGATCTCATATCCAGGAATAGCTGTCAAAGTGAGGAGCCTTTGACAGCTATTCCTGGATATGAAGTGATTAACCCATGGAAGCATTGCTCGAAAAAAATGGGAGGTTAATAAAAGATTTAGAAGACGAAAGGTTGAAAAACATTGTTTAGAGTTTTTACACAATCGTTAGGACTTGACTGAGTTTCATCAGAAATCATCCCCTAACAGCATCAAAAAAGAAGAAATGTGAGATTTTAAACGTATTTATTTAAAAAAAACGCACTTATTTAGACCTAAGGAGGAAGATACTACATGAATCATGCTTTAGGAAGTGAAATTGCTATTAAAAGATGGAATGCATTTGCAGATACGTATGCTAAAAAGCATACTGAACAAGGTGATCTTCATAAAGAAGTGTTTCTAAATCCTACTTTATTTTCCCTTATCGGTGAAGTGACAAATAAACGTATTTTAGATGCTGGCTGTGGCGAAGGCTATTTTAGTCGATTACTCTCAAAGCAAGGTGCTAGAGTCACAGCAGTGGATGCCTCATCTAGGATGTTAGAAATTGCTGCAGAAAGAACACCCGCAGAATTGTTTATACATTATCAGCTTGGAAATTGTGAGAATTTACATGAATTGGAAGACAATCAGTTTGACTTGGTTGTTTCAAATATGGTGATCCAAGATCTAGAAGATTTCGAAAGTGCTTTTCAAGAAATCAATCGTTTATTAGTAGACAATGGCTCCTTTATTTTTTCAATTTTGCACCCTTGCTTTGTTACGCCTGGTAGTGGGTGGGAGAAAACAGATAGCGGGGAAAAGCGTTATTGGAAAGTTGATAACTATTTTTATGAAGGTGTTTATGAACAGCCAATGGGAGATAAGGAAAAAATGCTATTTTTTCATCGAACCTTAACCACCTATATGGAGACTATACATAAAACAGGTTTTCTAGTAGAGAAACTAGTTGAACCGAAACCAGCAAACAAGATGCTAGAAAAACATCCATCCTTTGAAGAGGATTTGCGTTGTCCAGATTTTCTAGTATTTAAGCTGAGAAAACAGGTATAAAACATGAAAAATAAAACTCCAAAATTACCTTTGTCACAGGAGCAAAAAAGTCTACTACGCAAGAAGAAAATGAAAATCTGTGATATTCATAGGCTACATATAGAGGAAATTCAAGAAATATTTTCACTAACAATAGAAGAAGCGAAAACCTTAAAGGGTCTGGCATCCTTTCAGGCAATCCCATCGATTGGGTACGAATTAGCCTACAAAATGGTCCATCTATTAGGCTTTTATCGTGTAGATCAACTACGAATGAAAAAATGGCCTGACGTGTTTCAACAACTTGAACAAACCTTAGGTTGCTGGACAGATTCCTGTGTTGAGGATCAAATAATATGTATCATTCACCATGTAAACAATCCAGATAGTGAAAAGGTTTGGTATGATTTTACACAGGAACGGAAGGAATATAGAATGAAGCACGGTTATCCTGATACAAGACCAACCATGCCTTGGTATGAAAAGTAAGGAGTATTTAATATGAACCTACAATTATATGTAGATATGATTAAAGAAAAAAATAATAGTAGTGCTTCTGCAATATATATCTTAAAAGATAATAAAGTGGTATATGAATATTACAATGGATATCATTCGAATACGGCTGACTCATTGCCTATAACAAGTGCTTCCCAGTTTAATGTAGCTTCTGTTAGAAAAAGCTATCTTGGACTGGTGCTTGCATATGCTCTTTATGAAGGTAAAATCAAGAGTCTAGATGAGTATGTTTATCCTTATTTCGACGATCTTGATAAAAAGCTTCTTGGAAAAACAACGATTCGCCATTTAGTTACTCATTCTCATGGGTTGAATACGAAGGAAAATGGTGAAATGTTTAGAGAATTTGAACCGGGAGAAAAATGGGCGTATCGAGGGATCAATGTGCTACTTATTACAAGATTAGTCCATTATCTTTACAAGAAACCTTTTCCAGAATTTTTAAAAGAAAAGGTATTTTCGCCTTTAGGTTTAAATGAGACTGGCTGGTACAGTCATGAGAATGAAAGGTTAGTGAAAGTCATAACAGATCCTAGTAAGGAAGGAACATTCCATATAGGAAACTCAAGCTGTGGTACAGAAGCAAATCTTCATGTTTCAGCTCGTGATCTTGCTCAATGGGGAAATCTACATCTAAATCGCGGTCTTTATCACGGCAAGCGAATTGTCCCTAAGGATGTCATTGATATGGCAACTACCATTCAAAGTCCAAAGCTAACCAATAGCCAAATACCAAAGCATGGGCTTTTTTGGTATGTTCAAGGAGCCACTTCCATCTATTCAGAGCTTGGTGATAGGGTACCTAAAGGCTCTTATCAAATAATAGGTGTTACTGGGCCTACACTACTCGTCATTCCTACGTATAAAATCGTTGTTGCAAAAATGTATAATAAGAGATTCAACTATGGTGGAGAGAACTATCTTTTTTACTTAAGAGAGTTTAGTAATTTAGTGGCAGATACTTTTAAATAATTTTTTATGCATATGAAGGTGAAAAAAACTAACTAAATGCTATCAGCTTGAAAGATTAGGAAAAGTAATTCATATTAAAGATAAATTTTGGAATCCCTCAACATATTATTAACGAAATTCCTGAAAATGTAAGATTTAAACATAAACCAGAAATTTCAAAATGATAAATAACTTAATAAAAAGCACTAATTTTTAATAATGGTACTTCCTCTTTAAACTACTTAAGAAGACTAAGATGGTTTACAGTGTCATGAAAATGAGATTCGGAATGTAGCAGTTATTGGAGTTAACCCTTTAAACCGTTCGTTAATGTTATGCGTTAAATTGTGAGGCGTAAGTCAATTCCGTTCGCTAGACTATTCGAAATAAAAATTAATTACTTTGTTACTCACAAAGCTTTTTATGCCTCTAATACTTAAAAGCTAGTGAAACTTCAATTTCAACGGTATTATTTACTTTATCGATCCGACTAGATAATAGTTCAACATGACGAGTTAACTTGTCTGACTGTTTTTAAAATCAACAGTGTCAAATAAAGCAATCTGTTCCATTATTGCACCTGAATGATGATAAACATTATTTTCTCGTTTCTTTGTAGTTGCAAGCGTTTTGAGAAGGTTAGCTCGGTCCCGTAGCTGCTTAGCTGTTTCAATTGCACATATCATAGAGATTGAGCTACCATCCTATTCAACCATAGGGTTCAAACTGGCTTTTTGGATAATTTCTTTTCTTTTAGTTCCAATATATCATTCTGTGTATTTGATAGCTCCATCAAAACCTCCTCAGCAGTGATTTCATATGAAGTGTAAGATTCTACTTTTGGAACTTCAATTACATGTAAAGTAAAATTCACTCTGTAATTTCCCAACTTTTTTATGGAGGCTAGAAAGCAGATTAATAACTTGTGCAAGTATTTTTAAAGTTAACATAGAAAAAAGCTCTTTACGAAGGAAGAATCAAAAAAATTTCAAAATCTGATACTTAAAAATAAAATATAATAGAAAGTGAAATGAGTGTTTTAAAAGGTATTTGAGTACTACTAAGAATTGAAGCTACTATTTAGAGATTACAAGTGTCCAATTCTAAAGTCTAAAACTAATATACTTTATTACGATAGAAGGATTACAAACTCTATATAAGATAAATATGTAAAACGCATCTTCATAGTTGTGTTTAATAATCAAATGAGATTTTGAAGGTTTTTGCATTGTAATTTTTGACTCCAATATACGCAGGAAATAGTTGAAGAAAGTGAGAAGTGGTTATTAGTAGTTGTGTTATAATAACAACAGCATAAATGGTTATAATTGGAAGAGTTAAAAAATGGACTGTGTCCATTTTTTAACCTTATGACGAGACACATCTAAACCAAATTAGTTGAGTAAAAAGATTGAAAGTTCCATGGGGAGTTCCTGCTCCTTTGTTTGTATATTTATCTAGTTTCATAATATTTTAGCGTAAGAATCATCAAGTAGATAGTTAATTTAGTATAAGAGAAAAGGAAGTCTGGGAGATAACCATGAACAAATTTAAAGAGGGCAAAAATGATGTCCAGTAATGCTATGGAAGTACAACAACCCATATATAACAAAGAACAACAAAAAAGTTTATACAAACGCACCTTAATTGTTGTTAGTCTTTCGCAAATGTTTGGGGGAGCGGGTCTTGCAGCGGGAATAACGGTTGGGGCACTGCTTGCTCAACAAATGCTTGGAACAGACGCATATTCTGGATTGCCGGCTGCTTTATTTACTTTAGGATCTGCGATCGCAGCCTATCTTGTTGGAAAACTTTCGCAGCGACACGGGAGAAGATGGGGACTCACGGCAGGCTTTACAGTAGGCGGATTAGGTGCACTTGGTGTCGTGTTTGCCGCCATTTTCAATAATGTGTTTCTTTTATTTCTATCGCTTCTCATATACGGGGCAGGTACGGCAACAAATTTACAAGCGCGATATGCTGGAACGGATTTAGCAAATTCAAAACAACGTGCAACCGCAATTAGTTTAACAATGGTGTTTACAACCTTTGGTGCAGTCGCCGGACCGAACTTAGTGAATGTTATGGGAAAACTTGCAACAAATATTGGAGTACCTGCACTAGCCGGACCTTTTATTTTATCTGCAATTGCGTACATTTTAGCAGGCTCGGTGCTGTTTCTATTACTTAGACCTGATCCATTACTTATAGCCAGATCACTTGAAATGACTCGAAAAAATCTTAGTAAACAAATAACTATGATTCAGACTAAAAACAACAGTGGAATCATGGTGGGAACTACCATTATGGTTCTGACTCAGATTGTGATGGTGGCGATTATGACCATGACACCTGTTCACATGAGACATCATGGACATGGACTTGGTGAGATTGGGCTTGTTATTGGATTTCATATTGGTGCGATGTATTTACCTTCCTTAGTGACTGGTATACTTGTTGATAAGATAGGTCGAACAGCTATGGCAATCGCATCAGCTGTCACACTCCTGTTAGCAGGCATTACAGCAGCACTAGCACCTGGTGATTCGATGATTCTTCTTATTATCGCTTTATCCTTATTAGGATTAGGCTGGAACATTGGTTTAATTAGTGGAACTGCCTTAATTGTGGATTCCAGCGATGCAACAACCCGTGCGAAAACACAAGGCTCGGTCGATGTATTTATTGCCTTATCTGGTGCTTCTGGTGGAGCGTTATCAGGGATGGTCGTGGCAGGCTCCAGCTATTCCACATTATCACTAGTGGGTGGAGTGTTATCGCTAGTACTCATTCCTGTCGTGTTTTGGTCAGGAAGAGGGAAAAAAGTAAAAGTTGAAATGTAAGGTTTTGAGGCTCATCCAAGGTAAAGGGTGAGTTTTTTTCAGTTTTAAAGTTTTATTAATAATTATGAATGCTTACTAGAATCTTTGTGAACCTTCAAATGTTTATTACAAAATAAACAGATATTCTATTCCATCTTTATATGTTAAAATTTAACTGTCTAAAATTCCACTACTGAATTAGAAGACAATTCCAAAGCTGGAGGTAGAGAGTATGAATATTAAATTAGATAGTGACGTTACAAACATTAAAGGGAATACGTCACATTAAAAAGCGTTTCCCTAAATAGGAGAGGGGAAATTTAGTTGAAACAAATGTTGTTAATTATTGATGCCCAGCAGGACTTGATTGAAGGGAATCAAAAAGAACGAGCTGTATACAAAAAGGACCAACTACTTACGAATATCAATTCAGTGATTGATAAAGCAATACATCATGATGTTCCTGTTGTCTTTGTAAGGGACTTGGACGTTTCAGAAGGCGTTGGCAAAGGTTTTCAAGTTCATGAAAAAATGAATGTACCTAAAAAAGCTATTTTCTTTGATAAAGTTGCCACAAATTCGTTCCATGGAACAGGACTTCTAAATCATTTAAAAACTCATGAGATTGAACATGTTGTTGTAATGGGATGTGCAACACAGCATTGTATAGACAGTGCAGTCCGTACCGCAACGATTAACGGAATGGATGTTACTTTAGTTGGAGATGGACATTCTACAACCGACAGCGAATTTTTAAGTGCTGAACAAATAATAAAGCACCATAATGAGACACTTCATGGCCATTACAATGTTGAAAACTTTTCTATAGTAAGATATTCAGAAGAAGATTTATTCACGCCAACGCATCATTCTTACAGATAATTAGTACAGTAATATCTCTATTTCTAAGTTTAATACAAGAAATTGGGATATTCCTAGTATGATAGAATTGAAAACGTTTTAGTTTGTGATAACTTTGCCTTTGACTTGGCTAGTAATGCGAAAAAACAATGATCAAAAGATAGATACTATGTAATGACTACAGATAGATTAAATGTGCAGTTCTTACTTGTTGATCTGCAATTTTTGAAATAATGGAAGTCGTTTCATTATGGTTTTAAGGGGAAAATAATGAACTTATATTTCTATGCCTATTCGCAAGTGATTAAAAAAAATCGAATATTAATCATGGTTGCATTATTTTTATTAGTAATAACATTTTTTATATGGGCTGGTGTTCCTTTTTTCATAATAGGGACTACAGTTGCAGCATACACCTCTAATTTGCGATTATCCACCTTTGTATCTCACTTTCAGGGGGCTTTTTGTTTACTCTATATTTACTTCCCATCAACTTCGAAGTGGCAAAAAGGATATCTGAGCTAAAAAAATGTAATGTTTTCCAATCTTTTATCTGTTTACAAGTAAGTTGGATTATCGTTTGTTCTTTCATTTTTGAACTCTTTTTGATGGTATTTTTATAATAATTCTTTATTACAGAAATTGATTTTCGGAAGGGGGGAAAGGGGTTTGGAAACTATGAATACTCCAACACGTTGGGACTTGGATATACTTCAATATGGTTTTGACTTGAATGAATTAAAAAGACATATGAGTAAGATAGAAACAAAGCTGATCGATACTAACTTAAATGAACAAGATTTCGTAACCCTCTCAGAGATAATCAAACAGGTTGAATCTCTAGAATCTTATTATTACTGCCTAACAGTAGAAAATATAAATACTTCCGTTTTAACTGTATTAAAAGGGACGATCTCTATGTTAAAATCTAAAGTTCGTCACATTAATTCTAATTTACAAGAATCGCTAAGTCACATGAGTAAAAAGCAATTTCTAAATTGGTCTAAGAGCATTGATCAAAAACGTTTTATTTCAGAGTTAGGTAAAAACGGAGAAGTGCAAAGAGCTGAAGTGAAAATCATTTCATCTTTTGCAAAAGAAACTTTAAGTTCTCTCGAGGACATGTATACTCAACTTCTTAATCAGTTTAAAGTGAAAGAAATTTTTGATCATGTAGAAAATGAACTAACTTTTTCTGAAGCAAATCATTTAGCGATGTCCCATACAGACCGTAATATAAGGAATTCTGTATTTAAAGAATTAAACCACACTCTTGAGTCACAAGCTAATCTGTTTGCTTCTATTTATAATCAAATAGTTGGACTAAGGCTTAATGAGTACAAAATAAAAAATGAAGATTTCTTTGATGAATCTTTAAAAATGAATGGTCTTACTCACTCAACACTGAAAACTATGTGGGACGTAATAGATTCAAATATAGACAATCTATCTAACTATTTAAAAATTAAAGCAAAAGAAGTAGGGAAAGCAAGACTTTCTTGGCATGAAGTAATGTCTTCTTCTGAGGAAGTATCTTTTCGGATAAACTTTTCACAAGCCATTGATTTCATAACCAAATCATTAACTAACTTTGATACTAATATTTCCACTTTTGTACATGAGATCATCATTAGAGGATGGGTAGATGCAGAACAGCGAAATACAAAACCAATAAATGGTTTTTGTGCTCCATTTCCTTATGAAGGAGAGTCTAGAATTTCTTTAAACTATGATGAAAGTATAGATAGTGCTAGAAGACTTGCGCATGAATTAGGTCACGCATGGCATTTTCAACAAATAGGGCGTATTCCATCCCTACGATTTTCTGAAGAATTTTTTGAAATGACTATGGCAGAAACCTCTTCTATCTTTTTTGAAACGATATTTATTGATTATGTTATTCAAGAATCAAAGGATCTTGTAACAAAAAAAGCCATATTAGGAAGCAAGATTGAACGTAGTTTAAACTATTTGATGTCAATTAGAGGAGCTTACTTATTTGAAGAAAAGTTTTATGAATATAGGAAAAACGGACAGTTAGATGTAAATATGGTGGAAGAATTATCAATACTATGTCAGGAAAAGGCTTATGGCAATAGTTTAAGTGAATATGAACCTTTTGTATGGATTAAATATGACCAATTCTATCAAGCAGATACTCCTTTCTACAATTATCCATATACTTTTGGTTTTTTATTGAGTATAGGACTTATAGAATTAGCTAAAGATGATGAACATTTTCACAAAAAGTTTCAACAATTTCTAGCTGAAACAGGAATGCTTCCACTAGAGAAGTTAATCAAAAAACATTTTAAAATAGATCTCTCAGAGCAGAAATTTTGGCAGCAATCAATACAAAGGTTATTAAAGGATATAGAGCTTTCTAACAATTCTTAAAGGTTAAATTAAAAATTCTATTAAGCTATTCCATCTTGCTTTACATCATGAAGAACACGTTCAGAATTTAAATAAATATATGTGGAATGAAAGTAGATTGTAAAGGAAGGTTCATTATGGTGAATATTCGACTAGCAAACGTAAATGATGCTGAAGAAATTGTGTTACTTAAAAAAGAAATAGTTTACTCAACAGAATACTATCTTAGAACCCCTAAAGAAAAACAAGAAGAATCAGGAGATTATGAAAAAAAGATTATACAAAGGCAAAAGGATGGGGGACTAGTAATAGTTGCGGAAAAGAAAAACCAAGTTATTGGATTTCTCTCTTTTTCAAGACCTCAATATAGAAGACTAAATCACACAGGATCGTTTGGGATGGGGATTAAACAGGAATTTCGCAATATGGGAATTGGAACGAGGCTATTGTCATATTTAATAGAATGGGCGACAGCTCAGGAAGGGTTAGAAAAAATTTGTTTAGAGGTCTTTTCTAATAATGAGTCAGGAATTTATTTATATGAGCGACTTGGATTTAAAGTAGAAGGAAAACAAGCAAATCAAATAAAATTAGAGAATGATACATATGCAGATTTGCTACTGATGTCATTATTTTTGTGATTTTTCACTTATAATTAGGATCAAGATAGCGGCCATAAAACAGATGTATAATGGTATTAATTTAACACTTAGCCTAAAATGGTTAACTTCTTTAAACTAGCTTTAGAGCAAACTCTTCCATAAAATTATATTTGGAGTGATTTTAATTGAATAAAAACATAAGACCGACAATTTTCGCATTTATCGGATGTATCGTCATTTTAACGATAGGCGGATTAGTGTATAACCAAATGTACAAGAATTATCATGCTAACCAAGCTATTATTGAGGAATGTTTTGAACAATTTGAAGGTGAAAGTGAAGTGATGATAACTAAAAAAGATGTTTGGTCTCCAGTTATCTGTGAGGTAAAGAACTAGTTTTATAGAGACGAAAAGTGTTTGTTAGGAAAGGTTTTTTCAATTGGATATGAAGGCCTTGAAGCAATCATATTTAATTAGTAACCTTGACTTACCTTCCTCTATTGAGAATTTACACACCTTCATTTCACATATTCATGAAGAGGTGAGACGTTTTGAAGCCGAAGCCATACACTCTTTAACAGAATTGAACAGGACGTTATAGATACCTATATTGAAATATTTTGTTATGAAATGGATCCAGAGATACAATATTCTATATCATTAATAAAAGCTATTTTCGTAAACTTTGTTGATTAAAATATATGAAAAAACAGCGATGAATAAGGATTAGTGGCACCTATTCTTCTTAGAATAATACCCCTGTTTCTACTTACTTTCTAGTTGATTAGCATCAATCCTTCAGAAAAACGAATTAATAAAAAGACAACCCATGAGTTAGTAGAAAAGAAGGGGCACCCAATTTTTAACTTAGTGCCTTTCATTTAATAGCCGTGTCCCTTCATCGATCAATCTAAGTACCTCAATAATGAACCTAAAGTTTGTATCTCTCCAAATGGTTTGATATGCGTATCATTTATTTTTTTGTGCGGATTAAACCAAATACCTTTCATCTTTACATTTTGACAGCCTAAAATATCCTTCGTTAAATCATCACCAACGAATAAAATTTCCTCAGCTTCCACCTTAAGAGTGTTTAATGCTAAATGAAAAATGTGTGAGTCAGGCTTCCAACAGTCGACTTCTTCAGAAATAATGATTTGTTTAAAGATTGCGTCTAAACCAGTGTTGATGATCTTCGCTTTTTGTCTACGTACAGTACCGTTTGTAATGATCCCAATCTTAACTTTCTTCTTTATTAACTGTAAGAGCGTAAGTGTCTCCTCATCAATCGAGAAACAACGAGGAAAATAGTGATTCCAAAACTCTTGCATGTCGGTGGCGGGCATTGCTATATTCGGTGGAAAATCATGAAAAAATGATGAAAATACTTTTGATTTATCACTGATACCATAGCTGTTTTTATCGTACTGTTTAAATACATTCAACATATGAACCTTTGAAGCATCACTAAGATCCTTATAATATTTATCTAGAATAATGAAAAACAAATGATCTACTGCTCTATCTCGATCTAGTAGAGTATCATCTAAATCAAATAAAATAGCTTTATATTTATTCAAAAGAACACTACCTCCCACTTCATTATGCTTAATTAGTCGTTTTAGTTTACTGTCGATTCGATACTACACACCATTTTCTTTCATCTTTCTTCTAAGGTGAAAAAACATAATAGAACAGGAGTAAAGATCCCAATCCCTAAGAGAACGTCGAAAAAGTGTAGAATCCTCTATTGATAAACCAGTTACTACAAATAAATCTCCCATGTAAGAGTTGTGATGTAAAGGGGTTAATTGATTAATGAAAGTATCAGTTTTTCAAAAGCCAAAAAAGCTGGGAGGGTAGCAATGGTCATTTATGTACTCAGTGGCATCGCAATAGTGGAAACTTGTGAACCGAACATAAAAAGGTTCATCAATGATCTTTGGCAACTCTCTAATCTCTTCATTCTATTAGAATCTCTTTCTAATAATGGTAAATATAGTATAATATAGATGGTGAAATCAAGAAAGATTGATATGACATAAATCTTACATAGTAGGAGCATACGTATGAAAAAATGCGAAAATAAAATAGCGATCGTAACAGGTGCAAGCCGTTCAAAAGGAATTGGAACAACGATTTGTCGTGAACTCGCTAAAGAAGGGGCCGATATCTTTTTTACTTATTGGTCTAGCTATGACGAAAAAATGGATTATTTTGAAACAGAAGACCTAAAATGGTATCAGCAGTTAAAGGAGGAGATCAAAGCCTTTGGTGTTCGTTGTGAATCAATGGCCATAGACCTTTCACAACCTGAAGCACCACGAGAACTTTTGAATAAGGTGAGCGAAACTCTTGGTTTACCTTCCATTCTAGTAAACAACGCGACACATTCAGTTGATTTAGATTTTCGTTCGTTGACGGCAGAAAATCTAGATGCACATTATTATGTGAATGTTCGGGCAACAAGTCTCTTAACGGTAGAATTTGCAAAACGTATTGAAGGCAAGCATAGTGGACGTGTTATTCAGATGGTATCAGGACAGGACAAGTCACCTGAACCGGGTAATTTAGCGTACGTGGCCACAAAGGGCGCAATCTCTACCTTTACAAAATCTATCGCAATTGAATTGGCACCTTTACAAATTACTGTTAATGCAGTCGATCCAGGTCCGACCGACACAGGGTGGATAAATGATGAATTGAAAAAAGCGTTGTTGCCGAGGTTTCCAATGGGAAGAATCGGTGAACCGAAAGATGTTGTAAAGCTCATCATCTTCTTAGCTAGTGAAGATTCACAGTGGGTAACAGGACAAATTATTCACTCTGATGGAGGATTTTTTTGAAGCAATCATACAACTACTCATACCAATTTTTGCAGGAGAAATCAATGAAAAAATATATTCTACTATTTATCCCAATCATTTTTTATGCTCCTAGTTTATTCACTTATTATGAAGGGATCGATTCACACTGGATTTACGTAATGAAAATAGTAGTAAATCTATTTACAGTATCTATTTGTTTAGGTCTTATATTGAAAGTAACAACATTACATAATGTAATGAATTGGCTTATTGCCGCCAGTTTCGTTATTTATTTTATCGTTCTTTACCAACAAACAATCTTCAACCAATTTTATTTTGATCGAGTTGAATTCAATCCTGAGAATCTATCTTTTCTTTTTAATTCAGTGAATGTTATACCGTTAAGAGGCATCATTGAAGTAATCCAGAACAGTCCAAATGCTATTTTTCAAATAGTTGGTAACCTTATTATGCTCACACCATTTGCTTTTTGCATGATGTATTTTAAGTGGGCGAAAAAGATGAAAAGCGCAATTATATATTCATTTTTCATTTCACTTTTTATTGAAACCATTCAATTCATCCAGCATGTTTTAGGTTTACTTTTTAACATAGGCTTTGGAAGAAGTACGGACATGGATGACATCATTCTTAATACGTTGGGAGCAGTTGGTGGAATAGGTTGCTATTACATATGGACAAAGATTGAGAAAATGTTTCATCATGGTGGAGTGAAAAAAATGTATCGTAAAACAAACAAGGATTTTTGAATTACTTTATAAAGGAAGGTAAACAAAATGACTGACTAATATACCACGTATAATTTTAAGAAGCTTCTTATTTATATGTTTCTACTTCACACTATCATATTTTCAGCATCTGGGTTTATGTGATGAGCGAGTGATAACATGATCGTAGTTTATACTTTATTTATCCTTTTCGTAATCAGTATCGTTTGTTTTCGAATTTGAATTTACAAGAAAAAAACAATTCCAAATAAAAAATACACTCCTTATAACGATATAACAGCTGGGATTAAAAGAGATGATTTTCAAGAAGAGATGGTAAAACAGGCAGATCAGATTCACTTTAAAGACAAAGAAACTCCTGATAATAAAACTCTGATAGATAATTAGTATTCTAAAATATACATAGAAAAGGAATCAGCATACCATGAAAAAATTAGTGGAAAAACTTACACCATTTATTAAGGGATCTCCTGTACTGAAATTAATTGAGGGAGATTTTACTTATGAATTGATAGATAATGAGACCGGTGAAATTTATGGATTTGTTACATTAGATGATGGTAAGTTCGTAAATTATGAAATAAATGCTACGGAAGATTTTGAAGAAATAGAGATGGTAAAGAATGCTCATCCTCTTTCAATTGATAAAATTTTAGAGGTGGCTCAGAGCTTTGTTGATTCATTCATAGAAGCTGATGTCCACTTTAGTATGTTAAACGAATGGAGCTCTAACCATTTCATGGTGACTTATGAAGAGCGTGATCCTAAGCTCGGAATCCTTATTCCTCATACAGGCTGCACGCTGCATTTCACGAAAGATGGACTCTTAACGAATGCGAACATTGGAACGACAGATTTTACATTAGAATACCCTGAAGTAATCGTTACAAGTGACGAAGCAAAAAGCTTGTTGCGAAAATCAAACTATGTTCAGTTGAGTTTTACTGTTAATGGTCTACATGACGAAGAAATGATTGACCCAAATGTAGATTTGGTGTATCGCTCCAATCACAACATTATGGGAGTAGATGTGAATGGGAAACTCGATTTTGCTACTAATTTTATAGGAATTGATGACCGTCCAGTTGAAAAGCTACAACCAATTACTGTTACTACATCACTGGAAGAGTTATTAGGTATTGAATCTTACATGGAAAAAAAAGCTGGTGAAGAGGAAACGAGTATTTGGGTGGATTCTTCATTACCTTTTGATGAGGAAAATCCAGAACCTTTATTAACGCTTTCATCTAATGATACTGGATATTATTTTACTTCTTTTCTTCCATATACAGAGCAAGAAGGGGCTCAAAAACTCTCGCTGGAGACTTTAACAAATAAAGCCTGCGAACTAGTAGAATTACTAGAAGGAAATATTCATAGTAAATATGTTTTAGAAAAACCAATTGTTGAAGAAGAGGAAGTTGGAGAACTTTTTGATAATGAGGACATTGAAGATGAATTCATGAATGATGATTTGTTTCCTCTATATGAGCCAACTCAATCGTTCACCTTTTATAGGGTTCATGGTGATATTATCGTCGAGTTAATCGAGGCCCATGTCCAAGTTGGCCTATACACGGGACTTATAAAGGAATGTTCTGTGACCAAATTACCTGCTGAAAAAGAAGTGAAGCTTCAAGAATTGTTGGATATGAAAAGAATCTCACTAGAAGAAGCAGAGGAAATCTATTTTCAGGACCTGGAAATGAAGTTAGCTCGTAATGTGAAATGTTACGATAATCCAGCTATCTACACACTAGCGTATTTGGTTGATTTTCCTAAAACAAGTGCTCATATTGAGAGAATTAATGCATTAACTGGTGAAGTGAGCTATGTTGAAACAGGTATTTTAAAGGAAGGAATCTAGAATTAGGTTGATAAGGAATAGGGGGAGTCAATTTGAAGAAAAAAAGACTTTTACTTCTCATTCTCATTATGTCTTTTCTAGCGGCATGTAAAGGGAACGAAAATGAAGTAAAAAACAGCCCTCTATATGAAGGGATAGAATTGACCATAGCTGTCGTTGGAGAAGAACCAAAGATTCGAGAGAAACAAATAATCTTTGAAACCATCAATTTAGAGGATTTAAAGCAAGATAATCTTTTCGAAACATATGATGCAGTATTTATTATGAAAGAGCATTTATCTGCTACGGCAAAAGCGTCTTTTGCAAAAATTTATACATCTGCTACTCTTCCTTTTATCTTTATCGAAACTGAAAAATCATACATCCCATTCGTAGAAGAAAAAACCAATTATGAAGCATTTCCAGATGTGAAATCAGGAGATTATGCATATGGATATTACCAAGTTAATAAGGAAGAAGGAAGATATTGGGGGTATGGACTCTACAACGATACTGTAAACGAAGTAAATGTCATGGATGTTTATACAAGAATTTTTGAGACGATAGAAGATGTTGAACGAGGTGAGTACTAGGGTATATGTAACATAAACTCTTTTAAGTTACTTTTTGAACGAATAAATAACGAATGGGATATTTCAGTTATTTTTTTGAAAGGAAGATATCTATGAAAAAATTAATCTCCTTTTTATTTGGGAACTCTGATACTGAGAGTAAGGTCCTTATTTTTTATTATCGTTTCGGAATTGCTTTTTATTTTCTTGGTCTTATCTTGTTACTATTCCAAGCTATCGCTACAGGTGAGTGGTTTCCTTTAATGTTTGGAGCGATTTTGTATCCAATTTTATTTCGAGTAAATTACCTATTCATTAAGAAATTTAACACAAATAAAGGAGAGAAAAGGTTCAAGAAACGGTACATTTTAATCCCAGTTGGTATTGTCCTTATTATTAATGTCATCATTTTTGCCGTGATATTACTAAGTCCAGGTGGCAATGTATCGATTAATGCGAGCAAAACGTATGTGGACGGAGATGTAAGCGTCAGTATTGGATCATTAAAAGGGAATCATGAGGTAGAGGTTTTAGATGTCACTCGTGGTGGACTTTTTTCCATTCCTTACGATGCTTCCGTTAAAGAAGGAACCTTTACGTTGCTTATCGTGTCAGCTGATGATCAGGATAAACCTGTATGGAGTGAAGAAATTTCAGCTACTAAAAACGATGTTATGGAATTTGAAGTAGATGAAGGCGAGTATAAAATATTGCTAGAAACGGAAGAGGCAAAGAATATTACCTTAAATGTTCAACTCAATCAAATCAATTGAAATTGATCTCTTCTTATTGAAAAGATCAAATTTTCGCTTGTACGTTTTCCTTTTTTTCTCCACATGTAAGCAATTAAAGCAAGAAATCCACCTACTACTGCTGCAATAGAATGAGGGAGTAGTATGGAACCTGATCTGTAATAAACAAATCCAGACAATAATCCAAATAAAAAGAAAAAATTTAATCCTGCTTGTATTAAAAAAGTGTTAATTTTCATAGAGAAACCAACTCTTTCTAAAAGTAATATAAATTAAATTTAATAAAATGTGGAAGATTTTGAAACGATAAGTTGAAGTGTACATCATCTTTTTCTTCTCTTGAAATTTTTAGTTTGATTATGAATAGTACATAATATGAAAAAGAATGGTACAATGGGTAGGATTCTAAATAGTAAGTAGGTGAACACCATTATTGAAATTAAAACATCTTCATTGAGTGACGGGGACTTTAATCGTGGCGTCTTTGCTACCTGTTCAATAAAAAAAGGGGAGCTGCTACACTCAGCACCTGTCATTGCATATCCGAACGAACAGCATGAACATATTGAAAAAACCTTACTTGCTGACTACGCATTTGAGTATGGTATTGGCCGTACAGCGATTCTTCTAGGATATGGTATGCTATTTAACCATTCATACGACCCGAATGCAACGTATGAAATCAATTTTGACAACGAAACCTTTGATTTTTTTGCATATAAGGATATCGAAGCAGGCGAGGAAATTTTGATTAATTACAATGGCGAGGTTGATGATCAAGAGCTACTGTGGTTTGATCAGGAAAAATAAGTAATTGTAGAAAATAGGAAGGGAGTCATTGTGCTTTCCTTCTTCTATTCTTTAAAAGAGATGGTTTTCTTCTTAAAGGTGGTAGTTCCTTAAAGAAGTGTCATCTATTAATCTGATAGTCTAAATACCTTTTTGCAACTCCTTGAAATCTTTCCTACCATCTGAACTCTTCACATAACTTAATAGAATGTAATCTTTCATCTAATCGTATTAGGCCAGGCACTTATCAAATTCTTCTAATCATTTACATAATCTCACCTTTATCAAGATTTGACAGCATTCAAATAAGAGAAGGCCCGTTAAAACAGGACCTTTCTTTTCCATATTTCTTAATAACTGTTTCATTTTTTCATTAAAACCAAATCCGTATGAAAATCCTTCGTTTTTAATTGTTTCTTGAAATTCTTTAGAAATTGTTGATCCATTTTAATAAGCTGTTCATTATTTGCATAATAGTATATATCAAAATGGTGATCTAAGAATGTTAAAAAGGTCAGTAAGTCTGTTCCTGATTTCCTAATATAATGACTGTCAAATTCAATAAAACCGAGACAATCTTTGCTTTTATCAATAAGGTCAGTCATCCCATTTAACACAAAAGCCTCAAAGCCTTCCACATCTACTTTGAATAACACTCGTTCTTTACTTAATTCTTTTCCTTCAAAGATTGAGTCAACTCGAATGCTATTGATTGAATGTTTTTCCATTAATTTATTATTTTTGACTCTTATGGCTGAAGATGTGCCAGACCACATGCGATTTACAAAAAAGTCTTGTTTATGATCATCACGGTCAGATGCAAGGGCATGGATAATTTTCATTTGTTTTTTGTTTTTATGCTCACTTCTTGAACGTTCAATATAAGGAATTAATTGTTTATTTGCCTCAAAGCCTAAAATGATCGTTTCGCTCTTATAATTTGTAGAAAACATGCATTCTCCATAATTCACGCCAATATCTAATACAATGGTAGGATTGAACGTTAAGACAGATTTCTTCCAGAATTTAATTAATCTCGATTGTGTTTCACCATTCTTTAATAATAAAGCTCTTCCACGATTCTCAGCCGAATCAATATAAAGCGAGTTTTCAGAATTTAAAGCTATCTTATTTGGAATTCGATGCCCATTTATTGTTTTGTATTTTAATAAAAGGCCTAGATTAATTACATATTTCCATGTATTCGGATATCTGTCTAAAAATTTCATAACGAATGGTTTTGGCAGTAAATACATAGTCTGATCCTCCCTACCTGTACTAATTCAAGCTGTAATTTTAATTATATAAAAAGTTTTTTAATTCTTTGTAAACTTGTGATGTAAAATTTATTAAATTTTAGATGATTCATCTTTTGGTAATTTATAGTTCTAAGTACACCATATTGAAATGCAAAAAATGAGAAATAATTCCTGTATACACACAACTGATATCAGACAATAGTTTTGTTTTCTTTTACAAATTTAAGAAATTCCTCAAACTTTTGGATAATTGTGGTATATGTAATGGGGAGTTTATTTTTATACATAAAGAAGAATTGGACAAGGGGTCATATTTTAATAGAAAGCTATTCTCAATAGGAGAGGATTGATGGCTAATTTGAAAGTGTATGAGGCTAAGTCGTTACGTGAGTCGATGGAAGATCGTTCGAATGAATACGCCCGATTACGAGAGCAATTACAGAGTCTTAAAAAGCAATTTACACAGATTGTTCAGCTTGATGAAAATCTTCAAGGAAAAGGGGCTATTGCTATTAAAGGCTTTTACCAAGCCCAAATTGATGTAATCGTCGCCCTCCTTCGCCTTGTTGACATGCAAGTCGCTTTCTTTAACGGAATCTCAGGAAACATGGAGGATCTTAAGCTTTCAGGTAGTACAAAGGTCGATGAAACCTTCCTTGAACATGATCTTACCGTTCATGAGAACAATCATTTCAATATGGTCGAAAATCAGCAAGAAGATCTAAAAACCATTCTCAATAGAATTGATGACCTAGTCTCTATTCAAGCTTTTTCGACTGATTCATTCGAGAGTAAGTTGGAAGAGGCTAGAAAAAGGAGAAAAGATACCCTTGAAGCGGTAGATACTCTCGATCAGCAGCTTTTAGAGGAATATAAGCTATCCGAACATGCAGAGCTTCACGCAACAGCCCTGTTTAGACAATTAATTGAGGCAACAAAGCAGGGAAATACCATCTCTCCTATCAATTTTAACGCAACAGCCTATAAAGCGAGTGAAGCGTATCAGCTAAATCAGGAGATGGCGGACTACACAGACGACTATTTGTCCTTCAAAGCTGAACAAGAACGTTACAGAGAAGAGCTCAAAAAAGCAGAAGAGCTTGAAAATCGACCAGCTTACAAGAAAATGTGGGACTCTATGAAAACCTTCACTGGCGAACTAACCGGATATCATGATTTTATCCGGGCAACAGAAGGTGTTGACCCTGTCACTGGCGAAAAACTATCAGAGTCACAACGAGTGATGGCCGGTGCAATGGCTGCCGCTGGATTTATTCCAATCGTCGGATGGGGCGGACGTGCTTTTAAAGGTGGAAGTGTCATTGTGAAAACAGCCAAAGGAATGAACGCCACCGATCAAGCTCTATCACTCTATAAAACACCGAAAACCTTTCAATACCTAGAAAAAGCAGAATTAGGGATTTATGGCCTAGCCTCCGCAAACGGCATGAGTGAATACATCACAGGAAAAGACATGTTTGGTCATGACCTAACGGAGATCGAACGCCAGCAAAGCCTATACACAGGAGTCCTCGGATCCGTCATGTTCGCATCTCCACTCCTGCCAACCTTCATAAAAAATGGTAAACTAGTAAAAGAAGAAACACGAAACAAGCTAGGTGAACTAACAACCAAAACAAAAGCCGGAACTCACTATGTCTTCAATGAAGTCGCAGGTGGCATGAACGTACTCCTGCGAAATCAAGGAATGGAAGTCGCCTATAGTGCGAGTCATGTGGTTCCAAGGGTGATGAGTACGAAGGAAGTTAGTAAGAGGGTTGAAGAGGCTGGGGTTGTGTTTGCGGTTAAGGGTACGGGTAAATATCAAGTTGGAGCATATAAAGATATTAAAGGAGTAGAAGGACTTGATGCCCATCATGCTGGACAGAAGGCAGCAATGAAGAAATTAGTAGATAATTATGATTTAAATACGGCACCTGCAATTAATGTTCCAAAGGTGGGGCACACCATTAAAGGACCTAATGGAATAGTTTCTAGAAGTACAAAAGGAATAGATAATCCTAGACAGTTATTGGCAAGAGATATTAGGGAACTTAGAAGAGTCTATGATGACATACCGAATTCTGCTTTAAAAGAACTTATTGAATTAAACAAAAAAATGTATCCAGAAATGAGGAAGTAAAATGAATGATATTTTTGTTAAATCACTTTATGAGACTATAGTTAAAGAGAACCTTCAACTATACAAAGACTTGTATGAAACAACGAATGTTAATTCTAAAACAGATGATTATTGGAAAAAAGCTATTTGTTTTTACGATAGTTTAACTGACGAAAATAAAGATACACTAATGAAGATAATTGAACAAACTATGATTGATACTATTTCAAACATGCTAGGAGTGATTGATGGAAGTTCGACTTTAAAAGATTGTTCGTTAGAACCTAAATTACTGCTCGATTCTATTGATACGGACGGAGAACTGCAAGATTCGTTTTTAGAATTCATAGAAGATAGAGATAGTAACAGTTAATTGGATTTTTTATTACAGAGGTCTTTATAAAGAGCACAGTTAAAATATGTAAATAGTTTTTAAACGAATTCAATGACCTTGATTGACTAAATGTCTTTCAAGGTTTTTTATTTTAATTCATATTAAATTAGCTGATGTATGAGTGAGAAAATAAGAGACTAATTTGTTTGAGAATCGAGAGCTCATGATGGTTGTACCATCATGGAGTATCGGTTTAATACTTGGATAGTAAAAAAAGTGCGGAAATTAGGCGAGATGACATTTTACATGGCAGGTATAGCTATGACATGGATTGTCTAACAAACTAACGAGAATGACAAAGCTCGTGGTGATAAAAGGTAGGTTACGTAAGAAGGTAACTAGTTTAGCATCTGGGCAGACAAAAATTGTGTTGTATTTTTCCTAGAGACGGTCGTATAATACTCGCTATTCGTAAAAAACGTTACGAAAATTAAAATTTATGTAACGGGAGGGTGAAAAGTTGAACGTTGTTGGGTATATACGAGTCTCCACTCAAGGGCAGGCAAGAGATGGATATAGCTTGAAATATCAAGAAGAAGAAATTAGAGCGTACTGTAAGGAACAGGGCTTAAACTTGATTCATATTTTTAGAGACGAAGGAATTAGTGGCGCAAAACTAAATGAAGAAGCATTAGAAATTGACAGGGTGGGCTTACAGGAAATGTTGGCTCACCTTTCGTCTGTCCAGATTGATTATGTGGTAGTGCTGAACACAAGCCGATTAATGCGGTCGGATATTGGTAAGGTATTGCTACAACTAGAGAGGAAGGGCAACATTCGGCTATATGAAACAAACAGGTGAAAAGGAACTAAAGATACATAACAATCATACAGAAGGAGTGAAAAGGTGTACGAGCTTTAAAGATACATTGTTCTTTGTTAATGTTTTTGTTCTCTTAACATTTCTCTACTTGCTTGTTCATTCCCGTTGATAATACCATCTAACAAGTTGAATCCGTTTGATAGGTTCCAATCTTAGATTTACTAATTGGAATATTGTTTTCCATTGCTTCTAGATAGTTGAATAGAAGCCTCGTCACGATTTTTGTGCTTTTTTACACTCATTTAACAAGAAAGCAATACCACGTTGTTATTACATAACCTTTAGGAGATAAAGCATTAATGAAATAGTCTTACATTATCTAGGTGAAAATAGATAATTCAATTGAAAAACATGACACTGGATTCAAGCAGAAAGTGGAGAAATGCCTTGCCTCTGGGTTTTTAACTAAAAGCACTGCTATGAGGAAATGATCCAAGAGCCGAGCATCTAAATAATTCCTATTATTGTTTAACCGTATTCTAGATTAATAGACTATATGTATGTTAAATGGAAATGAGTTGTTCATATTCACTTTTAAAATGCTTTTGAACAACTCATTAAATAGTATTTTTCTAGATTTATCATATAGTGAAATCCTAACTTTGCAGGCCTATTTTATTTCAATCTGAAGTCCAACCACCATTTTCAACAAGTCCAACTACTTTATTAATCTCGATTTCTGTACCTTCAGCTGATATATAACGTACTTTACCATCTGCGCTTTCAAAGATCCAAGCTACGACGAAATATGCCCCATTATCATAACTTGCATAAACTTGAAGAGCGTCGATATCTTTAATCTTAACGATTGCACCTTTAATATTTTGTCCACCGTTCCCATCCATGTTTTGAACGACGATGTCGGCATAATTCTCGAGAGGAATATCGTTTCCGAGGCTTTGAAATGTGTTTAAAGATATAATTTGAGTTTTCGTTATGTTGCTTACTTGAAAACTAGAATTTCCATCGTAATCTATAAAATTGATCCAATCCTGTGGAACATATACATAGCCATGCTCAGCTGATCCAACCTTTTTCATTTCCTCTGTTGACATCAAATCCATGTTATCCTTACTTGAATCCATTTCAGTATCTCCATCAATTGTATCATTCTTATCTTCATTTATCTGGGGACTTTCAACTTGCTCTCCACTAGTTTTTACGCTTTTTTCTTCTTCATTAGAACAAGCTGCTAACATTCCTAACGACAAAATTAACATGAGGAGAAAACCATCTTTAAGTCTTATTTTCATCATATATTCAGCAACAAAAAATAATTACTGAACCAACACCTCCTATGTATATAAATCCAATTTAAATTAACAAACTATAATTAACAATAATAGAAAAATATGTAATATGTCAAGATTGGGATTAACGAAAAAACACCGTTTCTAATACTTTTTGCCTTTCGCTTAATAAAGGACCTGTCCCCATACTTACTATAATCCTCACAATTTACTCATCTATAAAAGGCTAAGGAATTGCTTGTGGGACAGTATTAACTGGGGGGATATATTTGACAAGATCTTTGCTTTATAAATTTGCTCACCCTGAAAGTCAAGCGGAATTTCTTTTTTTATTATTTTCGAGCGGTGACAGGCATGAGAAATAATCCGTACCTCTATTTATCAACAAAAATGAACAGAGTTGATAAATCAAATCAGTGGAGTGTTCGAAGTTTACTAGAAGGAGGAGGGATTCTTTCACTAGATCTTAATGTTTTGGAAAAGACTTCTAAAAGAATGACAAAACAATCCAAAGAAATCCATTTTAATATTAATAAATCCAATATATTATTAAAGTTGCATATTATATAGTTTTAATTGAAAGCGCATACAATAACTACGGAATATGAAACTACATAGTGTGACAATACAAATGGAGGGATTATCTGTTGGTAGCTTTAGTTTTATCAGATAATGAAAACGCTTCCACTTGGTTGGAGACGGCTCTGAAAGCAGCAAACACAAATACAGTCACCAAAACATATTTTAATTTATTGGTTTTTGGCGTTGTGTTACTTGTATTGTGTATGCCGTTCTCCACTCTATCGGCAGAAGAGATTAATTATGAAAGTTATAATGGTTTTACAACTTCAGAAGAGATCCAGTATGATTTAGGTGAGTTATATCAAGTTGCTTACATCAAAAGTGCTTGGAGCAAAGGACATTTGAGACAAACATGGAATAGTTTACTAGAAACTGAAATTTATGGATCGGTAGAAGTGGAACAAGAACCAACAGTAGATGTGAAAGAGCTACCTATACTTCCGAGTAATGAGGTGCATCCAAAGTTATGGTTTGATTCTAGCGAAATTGAAGAAGTTTATGAGAAAAGAGTAGATTTAATCGCATTTGCAAAAACTATTACAAACAAGGATGGAACATATACAAAGGTATCGTTCGATGCATTAAACTTAAAGCCGGGTCAAACCTATTTCTTTGCCATGAAATCTAATGATGAAGCTGGAAATGAATCTGCCATTTCCAACTTATACAACTGTGATCCAACGATATCTAGTAGTCCTGTAGATGAAACCTATCGAGGAATTTGGATTCAACATTTTTCTGAAAAATATTATGATGTTCGTTATAGTCTTGAACCTATTACTGAAGAGAACTGGGACATGGCGACTAAAGTAACAGGAGAGATGTTCATGATGGAAGGGAACGAAGAGTACAGGCAAACGGCGATAGATGCTCTTGTAAGAGCATTTGATGGTCCAATTCCTGGAGATGATGAATACATTGGAGTAACAGAAGCATATGAAATACGTTATAGTACAAAACCAATTGATGATTCGAATAAATATTTCTTTAGTTCTGATGGTGTATATAGAGAAGGTTCACAATATTATATTTACTCGCATCTAAACTTACTTCCAGGTAGTGGGGCTATCTCGATTGACTATAAACATTCTAGTTCTGTTGATGAAGTAAGTCCTGCATCTATTAGTAATCTCATGCTTAATGATAATGTCTTTACTTGGGGACCACGTCCGCATAATCATCGCTCTAAACCTGCGTGGGGCTTAGGGACTTTTTTATACCACTATAAGAATGTATCAAATGTAGACTTATTTCCAACCTATAAACCTGCTTTCATATGGGAGTTTTCTGATCAGCGTGTGGGTGGAACTGTTTCAGCCAATGGAAACCTGGATACTTATATTCTGCAAAATGAAAATAAAGAAGTTCAATTTATGAATGAATCTGATACTACACCATTACATCCTGATGCCAAGTGGGGAAATTTATTTCAGTGGCGTTATCAACAAACGGATACAACTCCTTGGGGTGGCGAATTCGGTAATAACACAGGCGCCAGCTATGATGATTCGATGGATATTAACGAAAGTACAGGATATATTAATCGATCGGTAGCATTTCCAAATCAAGAATATTTTGTTATATCTGACCAATTATATACAAAATATTTAACCTATGATCCAACGGTTAAACCGATTAAACCTACAGAGTCTGCAACGCAATTTTTTAATGAAGGTGGTAACCACAATCATTTTGACCACTTAAGCTTCATTATACATGCTGAGAATCAAATGATGGCAAGTGATACTGGATATTCACAAACTATATTTAGAAACCATTGGAATGACGAAGAGAGCGCTCGTTATTTGTTGTTTCATGGACAAGCAGATATGGATCAAGGCGAGTTTTTAAATTACAGAGAAATACCATTATTTGAATCCACGGAAAAATTAACACTAACAATGGACGTGAGTTGGAATCAAGCATCAAAAGCTGAAGATGTACCTACTCCACTATCAGTTGGTCAAGTGCAGGAAATGACGATTGCAAATAAGGATGGTACAAACGGGGAGTTTGAACTATTTCTGCATGGTGGAAGAGGAACTATGAGAGGTGAGGGAGATTTTAGACAATGGACCTACTCAAATGATTTATATGGCTCTGCCTCAAAAATGGCATCATGGATTTTATCCAATGATGCAGAATTAACTAACGTTAATTTCATGCAAATTTTAATACCTTTGTCTATTGATGCGAAAATACCGACAGTTACTAATTTAAGTGATAGCTTAAATGAAGCAGTAACTAATGCTGAATTTTCATATATTCGACAAAATGGACTTGTTCAGCAATTTGCAGTAAAAGCTTGGCCTGTAGACTTTGAGCAAAATAAAACACCGATTTCCAAGTATAGCATGAATACGGACTTTTTTGATTTTCAAAACCATAATTTCACTAAAGGATATGTTTCTTCAAATTCTGACCAATACACGATGAAACTTTTAATTCCAGAAGGTAAAGAAGTCGAA
This sequence comes from Bacillus weihaiensis, assembly GCF_001889165.1. GTDB lineage: Bacteria > Bacillota > Bacilli > Bacillales > Bacillaceae > Metabacillus > Metabacillus weihaiensis. The sequence goes on from NZ_CP016020.1 coordinate 1,995,927, forward strand.
AAGGTTGTTTTTGATGGTACAGTCATTGAGTTCACTCAAGAGGGGAATTATTCTGTTGTAAATCTATCTGTAAGTAATAATAAAGGGTGGATGCCAAATGTCGAGGATTCTTTTCTTAGACATAATTTCTCACAAATGGTTGCAGGGGAAGCAACAGGACAAGGATCAGGAGCAGTACAATTGACTTGGACCGCTTCAGGGGACGATGGAGAGAAGGGTCAAGCTGCCTTTGGGGGATTACTAGATGATCCAAACCTAAATAAAGTGGATGTATCCAATGTCATAGCTAGTACTCACGATGGAATAAAAGTAGGGGATGAGTTAAATAATATTTCATTGCTCTCAAACATAGCTAGTGCAGAGACTGAGTTTGCCGAGGACGTTACGAAGCCTTCAACAGTTATGGACCTTACTGTTAAATCAGCAACGCACAATAGTGTAAGCCTATCTTGGAGTGCACCTTACCCAAGTACACCTGGTTCAACGGAAACAATGTTAGTCGATGGTCTGGAAAATAGCAGAACCTATTATTTTGCAGAATCAAACGACCCAGGTGAACAAGAGAAATCAAGTGATCAAGATAATAAATTACCGGCTACAGCTACGAAAAGCTACGCGTATGATTGGATGTTTTCAGAATTAACAGATGAACAACACGATCATATTCGAGCAACTTTAGCGAAGGAAGCTGAAGATGCAATTGTGACTGCAGAAACTGCACGACAAAAGATAGAAACGGAAGATGATCTAGAATTAGCTATTTTAGCATTAAATGTTCCTGAAAATACTATAGATGGCGATTTTACAACACGCTGGTCTTCAGAAGCTATTGACGGAATAGGACAATGGGACTTTTCTATCCATACATCTATTGATGGGGAGAATTGGACGACAGTTATTGATCATGAGTTGACAAGTGGAATGACGGAAGAATTTGAAACGTATTACATTGAAAAATCAGCCCGCTATATACGGATCGAGGGATTTGGAAATACTGCTAGTGGTCCAAGTGATTCTTGTGAAGATGATCGTTTGCATGGTTATTATGGAGAGATGGCTAGAATTGCAAAATATAATGCCTTTGTGGATGATAAGGGAGAGATTACGTATGTAAAAGGCGATGCTGCAGAGTATGAATACGTAAAGGCCCAAAAAGAAGGAAAACTAGGAGAGACAATTGAAGTTTATCCTAACAAAACAGTGTCAGTTGAAAATACAGCTGTAAAAATTGCCTTGCCGAAAGATTTACCTCGAGGAACAAAGGTAACCATAGAAAAGCATGATCCAAGTAACCCAAGTGGACAAGCAATTGTCAGTCAATCTGCGATTAATAGTTTAGAAGAAGTACAAAAAGATGATGATCATCAAGAAGATCAGAGCAGAGATGTCATTACAGGATATGATGAAGAGGCGTACAAATCAGATGAAGTAGCGATTTATTATTTCAACGAAACAACCGAAAAATGGGAGCATAATGCGGATGATTATGCAGAAGCTTTATGGAAAAGCATCAGTGAAAGCGGGTATCTAGGAGCAGAGTTGCCAACAGTTGCTGGTGATGTGTATACCTTTACCTTCGAATTTCCACCCGGTATGGAGTCATACACTGGCAAATACCTTTTAACTTTACAAGGTGGAGAGGTTAAAAATGGGACAATAACATTAGAGGTTAATCACTTTTCAACTTACGGTGTGTTTGCAGCAGTCCAACAAAATCCAGGTAATCAAGAAGAATCAAGTGATCCAGTGGACCAAGAGGATTCAAACAGTCAAGATGAAAAAGAGAAGTCTAGTTATGGCGATAATGAGCGCCGCACTTGGTACCGTACTGCAGAGGCTCATAATACTGTCACTCTAAATGGATCATACTTACTAATAGGCTTCCTATTAATATTAGGTGGAGCAATTGTGTTATTTGTAAGAAGAAAAGAAAGGAAGATAGAGGAGAAACAAGCGCGTTTTATTGATATAGAAAACAACACTTCAAAAGGCGAGAACCCGCTGTTATTTCCTCCTGACAGCTAAAGGTATAGAGGCTCCCGATTATTACTAATGGGTTCGGTTGTGAGGTGCATAATATCATTTCACAGTGTAATTCGCATATGAGACATATGTTTTTTCAGCAATATAAATTAGAGGCTGGGACAAAACAAAGAGCCAGGCACTTCTGTCCCAGCCTCCTTTTCTATGGAATTTTACTCTACAAGACCACTGCCTATATAATCAAAAGTTTTTAAATCCGCATAAACAATCATATTATTTGGTATAAATTTATTTTTTGTAGGGAAATCAATCAAGTACACTTCTTTTCCATCATATGTTTTATCATTGATTAGACTCATCATATCTTCATTTAAAATAATCTTAGATACTTTCCCAAATTCCCAAGTCCCATCAATCCGTTCTTTTTGTTCTGAAGATAATTGTCCCCACACAACTTCTCTAACATCCTTATTAACGTGGATCTTTTTGTCTTGTTCGTTACTATTAACAACTTTTTGGTCATTATTTTCTACTTGGTCAGTTTGGTTAGAACAAGCGATTAGTCCCAACATAAAAACCGCTAAATGAATAGATAGAGTAATCTTGTTCACTCCTAACACCCCCTGATTTTCTTAAATAGTTCAACAAAAAGAAAGAAACACCTTTTTAATAACTGAGTAGTTCTTCATCAGTTATTGCATATAAATGAAAATGATGAAATGATTATCGGAAGAAACTATGATATGTTATTGAGAGGTAAGAAATTTACGGAAAGTTCGTTAATTTGTATGGATAACAAACTTTGCTTTGTAGGTCATTCAGATGATTTTATTGGTAAAGTGGATGGATTGAATTAAAAAGGTTTGTTCATTGGTATGACTCTTGTTACTTGTGAAGAAACAAGACCTGGCATTAACTTCTATTTCGCTATTAGATATATATTGGAACATTGTCATAATGTAAACGAGGCGGTTGAAGTGTTGCGTGGTTTCCACACTTCACTCAGTAATAATTATTTAGTTGCTGATAAAAATTGAATGACGAAATTAGAAGAAGGAATAAAAAGCGCTAATATTAAAGGCTGCAAAAAATAAGGTAGTTTCTCTTTGAATAGTTAGGTTGATCATTTACACCTTTATCTTTATGAAAAACAAGTTTAAAATCAATTTGTTGTGTAAATGAATCGTAACATGGGAATGAGAGAGAGTACATAAATATAATCGTATCAAAAGTAATGCTGATTTGAAGAAAAGGCTACGGTTTTAGGTGTAATGTATTTTTTAGGAGGATGGAATTTTTGATGAATGAGGGTGAAATAGTTTTGGTTACTGGTGCTACTTCTGGAATGGGATTGGCGACATCGATAGAAATGGCAAAGAAGGGTTTTGAAGTTGTAATGGTAGGCAGAAATGAAGAAAAGGGTTCCAACGCTTTAGATTATGCAAAAGCTGAGAGTCAATCCAAGAGATTATCCTTCATGCAGTGTGACTTAGCATCCATGGACAGCATAAGACAGTTTGTTTCTATAGTTAAAAAGAAATATAGAAAAATAGATGTCCTAATTAATAATGCTGGGGTATTATGTATAAGACGAGAAACAACGAAAGATGGCTTTGAAATGCAAATGGGTGTTAATCACCTAGGTCATTTTTTACTAACCAATCTTTTATTGGAATTAATAGTAAATGCCAAAGAAGGAAGAATTGTCAACGTTTCATCTGGTGGTCATAAGTGGGGAGATTTTTACAAAAACGACCCGCATTTCATAAGTGGATACAATTTGTTTAAAGGGTATGGTCAATCAAAATTGGCTAATGTTTTATTTACGAAAGAATTAGCTAAGAAGCTAAGAAATAAAAACGTCACTGTGAACACCTTGCATCCTGGAGCGGTGGCAACAAGTCTTGGAGTTAATAGACAAACAGGATTTGGAAAACTAATTTATAAAATGTTATCCCCCTTCTTTCAAACACCCTTAGAAGGAGCTAGTACGACTATTTATTTAGCTACAAGCCCAGAAGTGAAAAGTATTTCTGGTGAATATTTTATCAATAAAAAAATAGCAAAAACATCAAAAAAAGCAAATGACATGGATTTAGCCAAACACCTATGGGAATGGAGCTCTAAAGAAGTATCTTTAGATGATGATTCATATCTTAGCAAACAATAAAGGAAGATCTGTCAAACGAAAAATGTTTAAAAAAAAAGCAGTTGGATACGAATTCCACTGCTTTTTATATTGATTAAAGTCATTGCTAAATTTTATGTCTGTTGCTCTTTCATTTTGACTTAACGAAGGAAGCAAAAGATCCTACCCTATGCTTTAGGAAACTATGCTATCATAATACCCTAAGGAGGATGACAATATATGAAAACCATCATATTTGATGTTGATGATACATTATATGATCAAGCACAATCATTTCATAACACTGTAAAAAAGCTACTCGATCAGCCACTTTCAAAGGAAGAGGTGGATCAATTATATAAAGCCAGTCGTAAGTATAGTGAGAGTTTGTTTGATCAAAGTGAGGCGGGGGAGATCTCACAATTTGAGTGGCAGACAGGCCGTATTCTTCTAGCATGTCATGATTTCAAGATCCCAATGGATACCGAAAAAGCAGCTCTTTTTCATGAAACATATGTGCAAGAACAAACGAACATCGCCTTATTTCCTGAAGTAGAAGAACTACTACCATTACTAGTGAATAAAGGAATAGAGCTTGGAATCTTAACGAATGGGGAAGAAAAGCATCAAACTATGAAAATAAAACAGCTAGGTCTCAGTCGCTGGATACCAGCGGAAAAGACATTTATTTCTGGAACAATTGGACACGCCAAGCCAAAACGTGAAGTTTTTAACTATATTGAACATAGCATGAACCTAAATCAAAAAGAAACCATGTATATTGGAGACAATTTTGAAAAGGATATTATTGGAGCAAAACAAGCTGGCTGGAAGGCGATATGGATGAATCATCGTAAGAAGCCTCTACCAATTGATGCGGAATATAAACCAGATCTAGAAGTACATAGTGCTAGTGAATTGCTAGAGATCTTTTTGTCTAAAAAGAATAGTTTTTAATCACTTAGTTGGGTACTTGATAACGTACCGATTCATTAAAAAAACTGTAGGGTGATTCGTAACTAGACGAATTACCCTACAGTTTTTTGTTATTCTAATCCTTCAATCATCATTTCCTTGACTGGCAAGAAGCTTTCACCAGTATCTAAATAGGTGATATTCACTTCGTCATTTTCTTGTAAGTATATCGCTAATGGATAATTTTCAGATGAAATACTGAAATTCACACCATTATCTAAGAGAAAGGAAATCGTCGTATAATCTCCAGCTTTTTCTTTATACACTCGCATAACTTTACCTTGTACCATTTTTTCTTCTGCTTTAGAGGTGCCATCGACAGTACTTCCACCTTTTTGCAAGGCTATTTTATACTGCTTTAGCGCTTGATTTGGAGTATCTGCAAATACGGATATTTCTGGATTGGCAGCAGAAACGATAAAGTAATGTTGTAAAAAACCGTTAGAATCTAACACAGGTGTTAACCAGCTAGCTTCACCATAAAAATTATATAAAACAGGCATTTCGCCATGCCACTTTTTCTCAATAAATTTCTTTTCAATGATTTGAAGGGCACCTTGTGAATCCATATAGGATTCTTCTAGATTTCCAGTATAATAGGTTGCTTTTCCTGTTCTAGAATCGGTAAGTGAGTACCCTAGCATTGAATCTACTCCTTCTTTAGGGCTAGTAAAGTCAGTGAAATAATACATCACACCTTCTTCATTAAAAATCGGACTAACATTTGCTTCTGTTCCTTCATCAGAAGGTAGCTTCACATCAGATTTACCAAAAATACTGTTCCAAAATCCGTGAATATAGTTCCCGTAATAGCTGTTTTGTAAGCTAACAGCTTCAGGGGATACAGCTCCATCAATGAATGAAGGTGCTTCTGCTAGTAAATACTCCTTTACCTTTCCATTTTGAGGGTCAACCATTACTATTCCTTTAGCTTCAAAACCATTTCGTGCAGAAACAAACTGGCCATAGGTACGAATATAGTAAGGCTTCCCTTCTTCATCTATTTCTAATTGAACATCACCATAAAAAATATGCTTAGGATAGTTCATTCTAATGTGGCGTTCAACATTTTTATTAAGATAAGAGGAAGGGGTATAGACCATTTCTGATGTAATGAATGTAGGATTATCAGACGAGTCTGTCGCACTTAACGTGAAGTAACCAGGTGTTTGATCACCATTTAACCATTTGAAAAATCCAGAAAACTCAACGGGTGCAATGTAAACAAATTCTCCATTTACCTTTTGAACCTGCAAATTACCAAGCTCATAATAACTCGTATTAGGGACTTGACCAAACGACTTTTTCATTTTATTTCGAGCAAACTCAGGTGGAACGCTTGCAGGAGTTTTGCTTTCATCAAACGCTTTAATTTCAATTAATTCTTCCATTTCTACCAGCTCATATTTTTCATTCGCATTAAAAACAGGTGCAGAAAGGAGGTGAATTCCAAATACAAGGCTTCCTAAGAAAAAAAGACCCTTGATCAGTTTTTCCTTTCCTGTGGCCATAATCGTACCTAGTGCTGAGATTATAATGAGAAAAATCCATAATGAAGAGAGAGTTCGATCTAAATTGCTAACATAGTAAACGACAAACATCGTAATCGTAATAATTAGGGAGAATGTGCTAAGTACTTTAATACTTGTCATATTTTTAGGTGGTTTGTCCTCTTGATTCGAGTGTTTTTGTTTTGTAAAAGGGATAATAAGAACGGCTGCTATTAATCCAATAATAAGAGAGAAGATAAGAATATTTGTCATGATGTTCTCCTTTCAGTGAGAGTTTTTGGACTCTGTTTATATACGTTATACGTTTAAGTTTAAAGAAGGTTTCAATTTTTAATTTTGGAGTCCTCGCTTTCCATCATTCGACTATCTTCAATAAAAGCAAGTGGGTGCATTTCCTTGAGAGGGAGTCCATTCATTGTTTAGTTATATCATAGATAGACAAATCTAGTATTACTTTCACTAAGGCTCTTTCTAAAGGGTTTAATCCTGTTATCCTTTAAAAAATACAAGAGAACCTAAAGAAAACCAATTCCATATTAATAGATAGGTTTATATCATGTAACGGTATACGATCTAACATAAAAATGAAAACGTATACAAAACGACAACACACGAATTGACATAGAGTGACACGAACATAAAGGGGGTGTTATTTTGTTGATACGAATAGATGTTTCAAATAATGGTGTTGCATGATCAATGTTCTACTTTCATATTTCAGAATATTGAAAAATATTTTCGTGTTAAAGAAACAATATGTTGATGCAGTTGGGAATACCATACGTTTTTATAAAATAACCAGTAGATTGACAGAGGCATATGAAGCGTATTAACTTGACATCCCGTCCACTATACTTGGATTAGAGAGTATGGAATTACTGCTAGTTGATGAAATGTACTAGAAGGAGAAAAGAATATACCAGCATGAGAAAATGTGGTAAATGAAACACAAAAGAATTGTAGAATCTTACATGACTTGCTGAAATATTGACCTAATCACCTTATTCTTATCAGAGTTCGATAGATTTGTTCAGATTGTGAACATAAGATTCAACTTAACTGAAGGTAGAAGTGAGATCAAGTTTTTTTAGATTCATGATGTTGAGATGATTTCAATAGGATATTTTCGTAGATTTGTTGCTTTTAAAGTAAGGAGAAACAATTTTTTAGAAAAGATCCTTTTCTTAACTAATGACTTAAAACCCTTTAGGAGGAAATGCACATATGGAGGATGTAACCGTAGAACACTTCCAAACAATGGGTGTTCGTATACAAAATAGCCATGATGTAGTGGTAACAGATTCTTCTATTGTTTTTAATAAAAAATTAAACTTAATTCTATGCTTAGTACTAGTGTTCCATTTGTTACCGGTAGTCTCTACAGTATCAGCTAATGAAGCTACTAAACTTGATATCAAATCGGTTGATGATTCAAGTGATGAAGATGAAAAAGAAGAATTAATCGATCCAGTGGAAAAAGAGGATTCAAGCAATCAAGATGAAAAAAAACTAGGACAGACGGTTCAAGTTTACCCTAACAAAACAGTATCACTTGAGAATACAGCTGTAAAAATAGCATTGCCGCAAGGCGGAGATGTTGACAATGACACAATTACATTAGAAGTTAATCACTTCTCAACTTACGGTGTATTTGCAAAAGTTGGTACAACACTTGGTATGGAAGTTTTTGATATTGAGGATACAGAGGGGCAATATGTACGTATTGTAGGCTATGGGAATGGACAGTGGATCTCTTATAATCTCGGTACTCCACAAAAGGTGGGTTATTTAGGAATTGCTTTTAGTAAAGGAGATTCTTTTGTTAAGGAACAAAAAGACAATATAGTATCATTTAGAATAAAAGGAATAGAGGATGATGAAGGTGCTGATTTTGCTTTAGTGCCTCCAAAAGAAGAGGAAAGAGAAGATGTCACTTATACTGAACCAGGATTAATTAATCCAGATGGTTCTGTCGAAGATTTACCTCAAGGAACAAAGCTAACCATAGAAAAGAAAAATCTAAGTAACACAAGTGCACAGGCGATTGTCCTTGAAAGTCGAGAGGGAACGGTACTGGTATCTAGCTTTTCAAACGAGCCAAATGGCAAGGTAATGAGAGCATTCGGACAAAGTTCAGGGGGCTATCACATCCAAGCAACTGGAGTAGAAGACGATAGTTGGGAAGAAACAACTGTAACATTTGCCAATAGCGCAACAAAAGCAAGCGGTGGGTATCATATTAAAGCACAAGGTTTATCTGATGATACATGGAGTGAAAATACTGTACATGACATTCACATTTCTGATTTAACCGTTACGTCAAGCTTTGATGGAGAGTTTAGTACGAACCATAGTGAAAACAACAATCATGATGATCTACCTGCTATATTAGACGCTATTGAGGCAGCTTCAGTTGGAGACGAAGTATATTTACCAGATGGTGGTGCAGATTATGCTTCAAAAGAACATAGTGAAAATAAGCCAGCCAAGCTTGTCCTATATACTAAGGCTAAATCTGAACGCAGTGGTTATCAAAATGATACGAGATACAATGTAGTAAAGGATTCAGTATTTGAAGGTCCCTATATTCGCCATGGTGTATTGTTACAATTTTATGCACATAATAATTTAATTATAAATAACACACTGACAAATACAGTGTTGGATGCAATCGACAACAGTGCTGACAATTTCTGGGGCGTATCATTTGAGTATGATAATGGTGACTCTAATGCGAATAATGTCGGTTCAGGACTTCATGGTGAAGATGAGTATTTAAATGTTATTGAAGAAAATACAATTAGTGGAGTGACAAAAGGGGCAGGTATTGCCACAAATTCAAGAGAAGGCATAAAGATTCACATGGGAAGTCCAGACACACTAATTGAAGGAAATGTCATATCCGACACAAAGCCAAGTAACATTTCTTTGTCAGGAAATACGATAACAGGAAATACGAATGGAGTCAGAATTTTAGACGGAGAAAATACATTTGCAAATCATCCCCAAGAAGGGGGCGTAGACAGTGAAGCTGTGTTTGTAGACACAGATAGTGCCTACGTGGAACCAGTTGAACCTCCAGCGGACGCGGAGATAGTTGAAATTGAGGTAATTGAAGATGCATTAATTCGAGATGGTCAATATCTTACCATCGATGACACTAATACAATAAGGAATAATACAGGACAGGACTTAGTAGATAATCGAATAACGGAACCAAACCTATTCAAGTTTGATAAGAGTCAAGTAGGAGAAGAAATTGTTGCAGCAAAGCTTCAAGTGTATAACTTAAGTTTGGAGGCTGGAGAAAACTATTCAAATGAAACAAAATTGAAAGTAAAAGAAAGAGGACCAGGTAATGACTATCGTAGACAATCTATCCCTGAACTTGATGGCCAAGAATTCACTGCAGTTGAGGATGCTCTTATTCGAGATGGTGCTTATGCAAGTGAAAATTTAGGGAATACAGGTGGATCAGCTCCATCCAATCATGATAATTCTGGTCCAGGCAATGTTATTCTAAATAATCACATTACAAACCCAGATAATTCTAAAGGTATTTTACTGATGAATGCTCCTGGTACAGTAGTAAAAAATAATACGATTCAGAATATTTCAGCATTGCAAGCAGCGATAGATGGCTTAGAAGAAGTACAAGATAGTGATGATCAAAACAAAGATGTTATCACAGCTAGTGGACATGATGGGAATTTTCCAGAAAATACACTGGATGATAATTTAGAGACAAGGTGGTCAGCTCAAGGTGAGCTATTTAGAAAAGCGACTGATGTAGGTGGCGGTGGAGCTGGTTATGGTGTATCCATTCAGGGTACTGCTAAAACAGACGAAGAATCAAACGATCCGGTGCAAAAAGAGAAATCAACTAATCAAGATCATGTATTACCGGCTACAGCTACGAATGTATTAGATGTTACTGATTTTGTTTTATCACAAACAGACGATACGTTATCATTTCGCTTAGTGGGTATTGAAGATAATCAGTATGGAAACGCTGACAAATTGAAGATAAAAGAAAGAGCGGCAGGGAATGATTACCGCCGACAAGCAATAGTAAAGTTTGGATACGATGCAAATGCTTACAACTCAGATGAAGTAGCCATATACTATTTCAACGAAACAAATAAAGAGTGGGAATTTCCTGACGCATCTGGACCAGAATACGGTATATATATTGCTGATGGTTTAGGAGCTGTACCATCCTACAATATAACGATAGCGCCAGAAGGTTCTGTACAGTCAGATGAGGTGTTTGTCGGTCAAGATGACTCCTATATCCTTATTGATGTAACTCAACGTCAATCTTCTTTTAGTATTGAAATGTCTAATGATGGAGAAGCATGGAAAGAAGTCTACTCACAATCACAAAGCTCCAATACCGCTGAATTAACAGGTGATGTTGAACAGGCTGTACTAAAGCTTTATAACTTAAATTTAGAGACAAAAACAGCCTCAAAAGAACATGAAAGTATGAAAGCACCTATGTTAGTCGTCTCGACTAGTAATGAAGAGCCAGAACCAACTATAGATTACACTTACTTACTAATAGGCTTAGCATTAATGGTTATAGGTGGAACAACTGTTTTATTTACGAGAAGAAAAGGTATGATCTATAATTTAAATAGTACGTTAAGTAACGATGGTGCCTCCCATTTTAATCTCAAAACAGGGGTAAATATCCGTGGTGTAACAGAGTTGCTTGATTTGATTGCAAGCGCAAAAGCGATTACAAATAAAGATGGAACATATACACACGCTTCCTTTCACCAATTGCATTCTCCGAACCCTGTAACAGGTACTGTGCACAATGTACTCGATTTCGGCGCAGATAGTCAAGATAACGCAGGTGATGAATATACCTTTACCTTCGATTTCCCAGCAGGTATGGAGTCATATACTGGAACATATTTGTTAACATTATCAAGTAATGACTGGAATAGTGTAACAGTTGTTCAGATTTATGCTCCACTGGATGACGGCTCAACACCATTATATGAACAAGAAAATCCAGAAGAACCAGAAGATTCAAGTGATCCAGGAGATAAAGAAACTCCAAATGATTCAGATAAACAAGAAAAGATAGAGGAAGCATTAATCGACGCAATTGTGACGGCAGAAGCGGCACAAGAATTGATCGAAACGGAGAATGAACTACAATTAGCTTAAAGACAAAGAGAGACTGGGACAAAACAAAGAGCCAGGCACCCTCCGATACAAACTATTGTGTGCACTAGATAAATCAGTGCGTACATATAGTCGTTACGATAAGGTGCCAGGCACTTCTGTCCCAGCCTCTTTTCATTTAACTAGGAAACTTCTTGAGTAACAAGCAGACCGGAGCTTGTGCTTTTATAGTTCTGATCCTAGGCATTGCCTATAAGAAGGTCAGTATATGAGAACCTAAAAATTAATGCTGTATCGCTTCGCCTATTTTGGAAATGATAAAAAAGAGGTGATAAAATGGCAAATGCAAACATAGGAGACGTAATTTCCTTTAAACGTGAGGGAAACACTATTGAAGGAGTCGTAACGGGTATTAGGGAAAATTCTGTAATGGTTGATTACGGCATGTCGAAGGAAAAAAATGAGCCACTTAAAACGATAGTGAATCATAAAAATTATAAAATAAAGAAATCGAATGGATGAAGATACTATAGTATAGATTTTATTTATTACACGATTAGATTAAGCGACTAGATTAATGAGGATGACATTTTCTCACATGGAAAACAAGCGACAGCAACAAGATAATAGTATAAATTAATAGAAGGACCTACTTTAGGTTGAGAAAGAGTAATCGCAATGTGTAATTGCGTAATAGAACAGTCATTTTTTCCTATTGTCCTGTAATAATTTACGAATGTATCTACTTTTCTTTCTATTAATTTCTTTAAAAAATCAATTTTATTATCGTCTGTTATATAGTAAAATAATCCTATAACTTGTATGAGAAGCGTGTGGCAAACCTAGTGAAAAAAGGATAGACGCACATCGACGGATTTAGAGCAGTTGCTCTAGGAATCGAGTCGCCTTGTATGATGGATGTTCTTACATAATGATGATCCACCTATTCGGGTGGGTCTTATTTTTTTAAAGTACAGGAGGAAAAGATTTATGGGATTTTTAAGAGATGTAGGTAAATTTGCTGGTAAAGCAACGGGTACTGTAATTGGTGGGGCAGTCAATGTTGTTGGAGATGTTACTGGGAGCAAGTTTATTCAAGATGTTGGTGATGGGGTGAAAAAAGCGTCCGAATTTGCTGGTGATACGGTTGGGCAAGTAGCAGATGGTGCTTGGAATACGGCATCAGGGTTGATCCAAGAAGATAAACATAAGAAGGATCAAGGAATAAATGATGTGGCTGAATCAATCGGTAGAACTGCAAAGGGTGTTTATCAAACGGCTAAAGCCACTTATAATAGTGGAAAATCTACATATGAAGGATATAGAGAAGGAGATGACAATAAAGTAAGGCAGGGTTTACGAGATATTGGTAAAACAGTTGCCGTAGGAGCAATTGCTGTTGGAGTTGTAGATTTAATTGATGGAGCAGATGATTCAGACACAGTTACTGATCATCAACATATGGCGGGTGGAGGAACAGATGGAGAAACAAATGCGGAACATCACCCATCACATGAGCTGCAAGCAGAAGAACCATCAACACATCCCGGAACTCACCATGTAGAGCCTCATTACGTAGATGGGCATTGGCGTGATGGTGTATGGATTGATGGGTATTGGAGAGATGGCGATGGGGATACGTCCATTAATTTGAGTGAAGAAGAAGGTGGAGGCTATTTCCGTGCAGATGCGGACGAAAATTCTACAACTCATTTAAAATCATAGTCCTAAGTCGAGGCTACTACTATAGTCTCGTTTTTTTATGTTGCAAATGAAGTGAAAATAGATCATATTAACAAAGATAAGAAGGATCTCTAAAGAACCAACCAAATGAGTGAATTTCATAAATTGAATCCGTAGAGCCTTATTGCTTTTAAGGCGCAAAAAGAGAGTGCCTCCCCCAAGATTAACAAAAATGGGTAAGCCACACGCAATCTGATGTGAGACGGGAGGAGATTCCCTATAGGATTATTTATACGACAAGGAAGCCTGTTTGACTTACAAGAAGTAAATGATTGAGAAGAACTCCAACGAGTGGGTGCTATTTTTTAATCCTTTTGGTAGATCTTATCAATGTCATATTAAAGCAGCAACAAACGGCTTAAACTTTAAAAACTCGAGCTCGCTTATAAGAGATTGTTGCCTGATAAATCAGTTCTTTTATCGAAAACAATTTAAGGTTAAATGGTTAGGAAGTGTGTGACTTCTGCAAGAGGAGGCTCTCCGACCGCCCCACGGATAGCAGCAACTGGAGAGGAATTCAACCAAACCGGACGCTTGAAATTAGCCAAGATGTAAAAGGTATCTAAATTCTATAAATCTGTATAGTTTAAAAATAGTATAAAAGCTCCATTGCAAAATATCTCATTCTTCAATTTACCATTAGCAATAGAATCAAAATCTTGATCATAGCCACTCATAATAAATATAAATGGAATTACGACAGAAAATCCGAGAGAAGGGTACACCTTCAATTTAAAATCTCGTTCATTTTTCATCATTAAACGAGCAAAAGTGAAAAATGTTTTCTCCTCCTGTGATCGACAAATGATAGTAAGGATTCTTTCTTTAAGCTTACTTCGTTTATTCACCTTCGCTTTTCCTTGATAAACTAGCTTTTGAAGGCTTTGTTCAAAAGTAGGATTAAACGTTACATACAGCGCTAATGATACGAGAGGGACAATAATCCCTAAAGCTGTAAAAAGTAGATTGAAGGGCTGGAACACATTATTCATCACCATATCCATCATCGCTCCATACCACATTGGAAAGATAGGCACATGCCACCATGACGGCTCAAGTGAAATCGTTAAGTCAATAAATTCAAAAGAACGAACGAGAAGTTGATAACCAACCATCATGGAGAGGGATAATCCAATTTGGACATAATTAATGATATCCTTTAATTTCTCTCCATCAAACAATCGTAAAATAAACAAATAGAGAAGGGCTGTAATTCCTACTACTAATAAGTTAAGGAGGATTACACTTAGGACAGAAACAAGAAAAAATAAAATACCATGTCTAACTAGTCCAATTAGTAAGGGAATCGAAACTAGTGCAATAGTAAGAAAGGATAAGTAAATTATGACATGGACCAATTTAGCCGTGCTTATCGTTCTTCGGTTAACAGGCTTAGGAAACAATATATTGCGGTCACGTATGTCTAATAGTACAGAAGAAAAATCAGAAATCATCGATGTCATAATAATAAATGTAAATATCCCATAGAAGATACTCATTTGAAAAAGATAATTTTCTTCCATTACTACAAAAATAACTAAAAATAAACCAAATAGCACATATACCCATAACGATTTAAGGTATTGATTACTGTCTTCCTGTTCCTTTTTCTTGGCATTTGTAGTGTACCATTAGTAACTTTGCTTTCTAAAGTGAAAAATAGTAAATAACAGAAAAAGAGATGAAGTAGGGTAATCAACTTTATGTCATAAAGGAATCAACATAGTATCTTCTTCGATCCTTAAAGAAAATGATGAGAAGAAAATGATGAGAATATTGGGACGATTGAATAACTAGTTCTAATAGTGTGATAGAATAGATGTGCGATGGTTAGGTAAACTCAAGGGTGGTCAGCGTTACCCCGTATGAAAGGGGGTGATGCTTACAGATGACAGTATTTCAAAGTTTAATGCTAATGATTGCATTTGCTAGTTTGGTGTTGTCAATCGTATCGTTTATAGACAAAAATAAATAACCCACCCTTGAGCTTAACCGGCGATAGGTGAGTTATCTTTAAACCTCGCTGATCCCCTTGATGGGAACCTAGCTATTGTATGACTGTTTGGTGTTCCAGCACCAAACAGTTTTTTTAGTTTATGTTACGTTTATTTTTATTATAACTAAAGTAGAGGGGATTGAAAAGGACGATTCTTTTTTAATTATTTTTGTTATAAGAAGATTAGTTTACATAAGATTATTATATAACTAGTCTTAGCGACCTTAATTGTCTAATTTCATATAGCATATATAGCAACACATTAACCTTTTTACTTGAAAAATTTAGATTTCTTATCATCTAGATCGTTTGGATTTCACTATCTGTTACTAAAAGGAAGGTTTTTAGGGATGTGGATTGAATTTAAAAAACTTGCTATGCTGGCAATGTTATTGACTTAGCTAAATTCTCAGACCAAATCAAGTAAGATTCGGTCTTTTTCCATTTTACGATGAAATCTAAAGCTACATAGAGTAAGATTGGTGTAGAACAAAGAGGAAACTTAATCTTCCTTATACATGAGACGAATACAAAAGGAGGAAATGAAATGAAATGGTTATAAGTTACTTTAGCTATGATTCGATTCCAGATGAAGCCGTTTTAGACGGAATCATTCAGTTACATAAAGCTATTTTTAATTCTTCAGATGATGTAAAGAACAAAATGGATGCTAAATCTAATGTAATCGTTTTAACCGCAATGAAGAATTCAAAAGTAATTGGATATAAAATTGGTTATGAACTAACTCCTCATATGTTCTATAGCTGGTTAGGCGGTGTGGATCCTACATACAGAAAAAATGGAATTGCTTCACAATTAATGTCGCGACAACATTCCCTTTTAAAGGAAAAAGGATATCGTGTTGTTCAGACTAAATCGATGAATAAATGGCGTAGTATGTTACTATTAAACATTCAAAATGGCTTTGATGTAATCGATACATATGTAGATGAAAAAGGATTACATAAGATAATTCTTGAAAAGACACTTGATAATGAGAGGTGAATGGTATGAATCTAGACGATTTATGCAGAAAGGTGAGACGGACATTGCTTCTCAGCGGAATGTCACTACGTTTATACTCTACTAAACGATCAAATTACATGACTTTTATAGCCTAACCTCTCATACCAACAAAGAGAGAGTAGGCTTTTTCATTTACAAATTTCGTTCACGCTCTTTATCCTTTCATAATCATATCTATAATAACTAGTAAGTATGTCAGAATCTAGATCTTACATTAAATCAAACAGAGTTTTTTAAAAAACGCGCTTTTTTCGAGAGAATCTTTAAAAAATGTAAAAAGGTGAAACTTTATCACAACTCTCTCACTCTAATAAGCGGAAATCAGAAAGGGGGTTATAACGAGATGAAGGAAATGAAGCTTGTGAGAAAGGCAATTAATGGAGATAAGAAATCTCTAGAGGAGCTTCTTATTATACATGGAAATCAGTTGTATCGGACCGCTTATTTGTATGTGAGAAATCGCGAGGATGCCTTAGATATAGTTCAAGAAACTTCCTATAAAGCCTTTCTATCTATTGGACAATTAAAAAATGAAAAGTTCTTCTTAACGTGGTTAACAAAAATACTTATAAACTGTTCATATGATGTATTAAAGAAAAGGAAAAGAGAATTCCCTGCGCAAACTATAATGGACCATTCCTTACCTAGTAAGAGGGAAAAAAGAGAAGAAATCCTGGATTTGTTAGACGCAATCACTAAGCTGAATGAGAAACACAAAAATGCAATTATTCTTTTTTATTTTCATGATTTACCTATAAGTGAAGTAGCCAAAGTGTTGAACTTACCTGAAAATACAGTAAAAACGTATTTAAGTAGAGGGAAAGAGCGGTTAAGAAAATTGTTAGGAGGACTGGATACTAATGGAGAAAACATCATTTCAAAAAGTATATGAAGAGATTGAAGTACCAGAAGATGATGTCCTAAAGGCAATAGTCTCGGGGAAGAATCGCGCAGGTGATGTAACAAAAGCAAGTAAAAGAACAGGATTACGAAAATTAGTATGGTCATCGGTTGCAGCAGCAACGATCTTAATTTCTTCAAGTTTCATCTCTCCTTCCATATCACACGTAATGGCAAAAGTACCGTGGCTCGGGGATGTATACACTGCTTTCAATGATACAGTGGGGCGAAGTTTACATACCAAAGATTTGATAACAGAATTAAATCAATTCTCAACTTATAAGAATATAGACGTATCGATTACAAATGCTTATTATGATGGAGCCATAATAGGGGTTACTTTTACTGTGAAGGGTAGCGTGACGACGGAAGAAGATGGGAGGGTTGAAGGGTTTTATGAAATATTTGATGGTAAGGGTGGAATTTCAGATAGTAAAGAATTCATTTATATGGAGCCTACCGAGGACGGCTATATAGGGCATATTCAATTAAGCTATCCAAAATCTGAGCTACCAAAAGAAGCTTCTTTTCCACTTGAATTCAAGAGGATAGGTAAAGTGGAAGGAAGTTGGCGATTTGATGTTCCGATAAACCAGTTACCATTTGAAACCCTCCTTGTAGACAAAGCAACAAGGAAAGCGGAAGCGGGAGTTTCTGTCCATTTCGATACCATTATTCAGGGTAAAGCTTCAACAGCGATTAATTATACTGCAACTTTTCCACAAGTAGGAAAAAATGACCAAGTGCGATTAAAGGCGTATGATGACCAAGGGAAGGAAATAACCATTTCAAAAGACGGAATTGATCTTGAAACCGTAAAAGAGGACAATAAAATTATCGTTAAAGGCAGAAGTATTATTCCAGCTTCATTAGCGGGAGAAACTAGTTATATAGAAGTCGTTCCTGAAGTAGCATTAAGTGAACCTGACCATATCGTATCAGTAGATGAAGCTACACCTATTGAATTACATGCAAAAAGACAAGATTTACAGGTGAAAATAGAAAAGATGACTGTTCAGGAGAATAGCCTCACTATTGATTTTCAACTAAATGATGGGAACGCTATGGGAAAGCCTATATCATTTTTTGAAGATTTTGCCCGCAATGATATTACTTTAGTTAAAGAGTCAGAAAAAAATTTATATCAAGATCAGAAATCGATTAAACACACAGTCAAAACAATAAGTAAAGATGACTTGCGATTTACACGTACCTTTGACATGACTCATTTAAAGAATTTCACTAGTACTGACTATGTTATAAGAGTTAATATGGAAGCCATGAGTATCAACATTCCGGTTAAATTAGAGAAGATTAAGATTGATATGAAATAGGAGAAAAAAGACGCTTAGATTCTGTTCAATGAATCTAAGCGTCTTCTTACTTATTGCCAAACACACCTTTCTTTATATACCGTAAAATGATATGAAAGATCCATTTCATCACAAACACACAAGAATGACACTCAAATAGTTGTCATTTTTATGAATTGTTGTATAATTACCTTTCGTAAAAATGTATAATAATGTCGAAATAATGATAAAATTATCCAACTTATAGGAGCATTCCTGTAATGAAGAAATTTGAGGATTGAAACAAAAAGAGCCCTCTTGGTATAGTGCGAGGTGTCCGCAGCTGATCAGCACTAAGGACCCTTAATTAAGTAACCAAGGAGGACTCAAAATGAATTATACACAAAATCACAAAATCTCTCAAATTACACCTTCAACTCTTATTGTAGGCATTGATATAGCCAAGGACAAACACGTAGCACGTGCTCAAGATGACCGAGGCATCGAGTTCGGGAAACGCTTGATCTTTGTAAATCGAATGCATGGCTTTCAAAAACTAGTGAATTGGGCAGAAGATCTTCGGAAGGAAAATGCCAAGGATCACGTCATTATTGGCGTAGAACCTACTGGTCATTACTGGTTTAGTCTAGCTTATTTTTTAGTAGCTAAAGGTTACGATTTCGTAGTTGTAAACCCAATGCACGTTAAGAAAAGTAAAGAGCTTGACGACAATTCCCCTACTAAAAATGATACAAAGGATGCCCGTGTCATTGCACAGTTGATTAAGGATGGCCGATACTCTGTACCAAACCTCTTAGATGGCATTTATGCCGAATTAAGAGAAGGCGTCAAATTACGAGATCAGCTTATTAAACAACTGATGACAATAGAAGGACGCATCCAAAACCATATTCAACGCTATTTTCCTGAATTCTTTGATGTGTTTGGGGACTGGGAAGGAAAAGCAGCCTTTTCTACGTTGCGATTGTTTCCGTTTCCGTCTCAAATTAAAGAACTAACACCGGAAGAAGTGTTAATGAAGTGGAAGCCATATGTTCAACGAGGTGTGGGAATTAAGCGAGCGACCAAGCTAGTAGAAGCTGCCCGAAAGAGTATTGGGATTCAAATCGGTATTCAGTTTGCCAAGCGAGAATTAGATTATCTCCTTGAGCAGTATGAGTTATATAAACAACAGGTAGAACAATTAGATACGGAGCTTGAAGCTCTAGGGGAAACACTTCCCTTAGCTAAACAAATGATGAAGATATCAGGATTGGGATCTACCACAATCGCTTTATTCTTCTCTGAGGTAGGTGACATTACAAAGTACAGTCACCCCCAACAATTAGTCAATTTAGCTGGTCTATCATTACGAGAACACAGCTCCGGTAAATTTAAAGGTCAAACTCGGATAACCAAGAGAGGGCGAAGCCGTCTGCGACGAGCCTTATATTCGGCTATTCGTCCGTTAGTCGCGCATAATCCAACGTTTAAGGCCTTGCATCAATACTATACAACACGATCTGAAAAGCCGTTAAAAAAGCAACAGTCACTCATTGCCTTGTGTTGTAAGTTACTACGTGTGTTGTTTGTCATTGGACAAAAACAATGTGAGTTTGATGGATCTAAACTATTAAGTGGATTAAATCAAAAACATTTATTACAGGCTGCTTAAAGATTTAAAAAAACAGTCTAAAAACATTTTATTTCTCTACAAACACCAATAGTGCAGAGTTGGAGCATATTTTTTCCATTCGGGCAATAGACCCAGCATAGGAGCATTTCCAACCTCCACCTCATGGATACGCAGGACGAAGGAAAGTATGGATACGATCCGGAGAGATATGGGAGGGTTAGCGACCGTGATTTGTGTGGAGATTTCCTAGCACGGTTATACACTTATTTTCCAAACTAATCCTGTTTGGTAGATAGGATGGTCCCTAACCTGTAAATAATTTATAGAAATTCAAATGATATCCAGTAATTTGGGTGAGTCAACTAGATGGTAGTTATGAAATATTGAGAATACACGAGTATTTGGAAGGAAAATTAACTTTATTGAGGGAGGGATTAATTTGAAAATTAACTTCTTTATTCTAATGATAATATTTGTTATAGTACCTGGTTGTTCGCAAAATTCAGCTAATGATAGCAACAAGTCAATCGTGGAAAGCAGCTCAAGTGGTTCCCATAAATCACTACTCTTTGTTAATGGAGTTGAACTACAAACAATAGGAGAAACTGCTGAAGAATTAGACCTAGAACCAGCTGAACTGATAGGAACGGTGAAAGAAAAACTCAATATTGAGGAACGTCCTAAAAATAATCTAACTTCTAACTATTTGGAGGTAGGAACTGAAATTTATTCGGTTAAAGGGAAATCGGATGTAGTTTTAGCAAAGAAAGAGAATGGAGAATATGAAGTCTTTGAATGACTCTAAGATTGAATACAATATAGCAGCAAATTAGCATTATCATCTAGAGGGCTTGTTGTATGAAGAGATTCAAGAATATTTAACCCACCAATTAAAGATGGCTGATGAAGATCGACAGATCTTCACAGAATCAGCATTAAAGAAAATTTTCAAGGAAACCCGCGGCATTCTGCGTCTAACAAATCGTTTATGCACAGAATGCCTCCTAGACGCGGTATCCAGAAAAAAAACAAGAGTTAGTCGACGAGGATTGGTTGAAAGAGTCATCGATGACTATAATTATTTGGACCTTGCAGGGTCCTTTTCTTTTTGAGATTAAAATAATCGGAATAAATTTTTCAATGGTATTTTAATCTATACCATCGGAATTAGCAAAAATAAAAAAGAAACGAAACCATCGGTGGCGAAAACCTTTAGCCAACGACACTTTCGTTTCCGAAGTCTCCGTCATTGAATAGTACTCTTAACAGCATTAGATCGTGATAATTATGAGTGTCAAGAAATGTAAAAGGCAAGGGAAAGTTTACACCGACAAATAGGATCCAGATAAACACAAACGTTTAGATGTAGATCATATCAAAGAGATCTATACACATCCTGAACTTGCTCTTGATTTAGATAACTTAGAAACACTTTGTATTAGATGTCATAACAAAAAACATAATCGTTTTAAATTTAAAAAGAAAAAGAATAAGTGGGATGATGAACGATGGTGAGCTTACCCCCCGCCTAAAGATTTCAGTGTTTTTAAAAATTCTGGGGAACGGTAAGGGGGAGTGTACTGTCGGATTTTTTCGGCCATATATGTATGACCCCCTCCCCATTTGTGAGTTTGATTGAAATGAGGTGATAATTTGGAAGACGTTAACAATCGTGAGGTTCTTGTTACAAAAGAAAAAAATCGATTAAAAAGATTATTTAAAAATATCCCACAAAACAAACTTAGAGTTGTTGAAGGTTTAATAGTTCAGGCAGCAAGATTACGAATTTTATTAAACGAAATGTGGATAGATATATCTGAGAACGGGGATTATGAAATGTTTTCTCAATCTGATAAAGCAGAACCTTATGAGAGAGAACGTCCAGTTGCCAGATTATACAACACTCGTGATCAGTCATATCAAAGAATAATAAAACAACTCACTGATTTATTGCCAGATGAAAATGACAAAGAAGAAGTGAAGAAATACACATTTAGTGATCTTATATGATTAAGCAAAAGTATGTTGATGAATATATAAAACTTTATCGTTCTGGAAAGGTAATGTTTAATAAAGAAAGAGAAATGTTAATTGATTACTTAGAACAATATGTACTAAATAGGGACGATTTATATTTTGATGATGAAATGATTGAGAACTGTATTAAGTTTGGGGAGAAGTGGTATTTCCCTTTACAGCCATTTCAAAAGTTCTAAATTGCTTTCATTTTTTTATTTTTCAAAAAAAATAATCGTGTCTTTTACCGTAAGTTCCTTTGGATGCTAGGACGAGGTGGAGGAAAGAATGGTTTAATTTCTGTTATTATCCACTTCCTAATTAGTGAGCTGCACGGAATTGAAGATTACAACATATCAGTTGTTGCAAATAGTGAAGATCAGGCAAAGACATCTCCAGATGAAGTTCATAAAACAGTGAAAAGACACTAGGTTTTGTTGAGAGCATTTAAAACAACATTAACGCAAACTGTATCAAAGGTGACAGGAAGTATTCTTAAATTCAGGACTTCTAATGGAGAAACGAAGGATGGTCTTCGTGATGGAGCAGTAGTATTTGATGAGATTCACCAATATGAATCAAATAAAGACGTTCGTGTTCATATAAGTGGTCTTGGAAAAAAACCTAATCCTCGTGAGTTTTACATTGGAACAGATGGGTATGTGCGAGAGGGTTTTTTAGATAAATTAAAAGAAAAAGCAATGAAAGTATTGAAAGGGTTAGCCCGTGTTAATGCTGTTTTCCCTTTCATTTGTAAACTCGATGCTGAAGGAGAAGTAGAGGACCCTTCAAATTGGGAAAAAGCAAACCCTATGCTAAGTGAACCAAGAAGTGATTATACAGATGGCCTATATGAAACTATTAAAGAGGAATTCGAGGACTTAGAAGACGATCCATCTAACCGTGAAGAGTTCATGACAAATCGTATGAATTTTCCTGTTACGGACCTTGAACGTTCAGTTGCAAAGTGGGAAGAAATTTAAGCGACAAATCAACCACTACCTAATCTAATCGATAAAGAATGTATTGGCTGCTTAGACTTTGCAAGTATTCGTGATTTCGCTGCATGTGGTCTAATTTTTAAACACGAAGGGAAATTCCCATTTATTACACATTCTTTTGCCTGTAAAGAGTTTGTTGATAAATACTACGGATACTCAAGAAAAAATGATGAAGAAACAGCTAAAAAACAAAAATTCGAACCAATTAGAGAGTGGGAACAAGATGGCCACATCACTGATTTGGACGAAGAAACAATTAATCCAAAACATGTAGTGGAATGGTTCGTTAAAAAGAGAAAGTATTATAACGTAAAAAAATCACTGGAGATAACTTCCGTATGGAGGTTTTGAAAGAACCATTAGAGAAAGCTGGATTTGAAGTGGAGGTAATTCGAAATCATAAGGCTATTCATAGTTTACTTGCTCCACGAGTTGAATTAGGTTTTGCAAATCGGTTATTTATTTTTGGAAACAATCCTTTAATGCGTTGGTATACAAATAATGTCCTAGTGAAAATAAAAAAGGATGGAAACAAAGAATATGAGAAGGAAGAACCTATTCGTTGGAAAACCGATGGATTCCAAGCATTTGTTTGTGGCTTGTACAGAATAGATGAAATAAGTGAATACGACTTAGATAATTCTTTAGATGCACTAGACGATTTAGACTTTTAGAGGGAGGTGAGGGGAGAGCGTGGGTTTTCTAGATACTGTATTAAGACGTATTAGAGAATTGGAAACTCACCATTACAACTAAAGATAACAAAATCGCGATAATGGAGTTAAGAGCAAATGAACATATTTTCCTTGAAGAGTTTGAACTAAACAAAAATACAGCAATTTGGACAGAGATATCTGAGGAGAAAGAAATTACATATACATATAAATACTACGATATGGATGGGAGCCTAATTGAAAATAATTAGCTATCGCGTCAATAATTGGAAATTTGGCTTTATTTTTTGAGGCTTCTCTTATATTCGAAAAAAAGAATACTATTTCTATAAAAATTAACCGAGCTTATGAAGAATTTTACTTATAGTAAAGGGGGCGTAAATGAAAAAAGAGGCTGGGACAGAAGTGCCTGGCACCTTATCGTAACGGCTATATGTACGAACTGATTTATCTAGTGCACACAATAGTTTGTATCGGAGGGTGCCTGGCTCTTTGTTTTGTCCCAGTCTCCAGCAGTTATCAGAAGTATTTCTGAAAACATTCTTTTCTATGCCTCCCACTTACTTGAGCATAAATACGTGTTAGTTCACTCTCATGCCCTATTAAACTTTGAATGACTAAAAGTAGGGCACCGTTCTTCAATAAAGCTGTGACTTAATTGGTGTGGTGCGGAAGGATTTCTTAATTTATACATGCATGACTGGAGTTCCCTTTAGTTAAATATCTTGTTTTCAATACAATTCAATGAGGAATAGTAGACAATTAATGAATATCGCGTTTGCTAAAATTCCCACCTTTAACTTCTGCAACATCATATACAGTCACAAAGGCACCTTCATCGATTTCATTAATAATTTCCTTTAATTTTGTTTCCTCTAAACGATTAATGACACAGGTAATTTCTTTAAATTTCTCGTGAGAATAGCCCCCATAAGCTTCCTTATAGGTTGCACTTCGACCTAAACGATCACGAATCGTTTTGACCAGCAAGTCAGGCTCTGTCGTAATAATTTGAAATGTTTTTGAGCCACTTAAACCTACTTCAACTATATGTATTACTTTTGATGCGATAAAATAAGCAATGGCAGATAGAATAGCTCCTTGTAGCCCGAACACAGTCGAGACGAAAATAAAGACAAAGATGTTTAAGAAAAGAATAAGATCACTAGTCCCAAATGGTAATTTCCTAGAAAGTAGGACCGCCAGCATATCAATGCCATCTAATGCGCCACCATTCCGTAATGCTAGTCCCATACCAAGACCAAGAATGATTCCACCAACAACGGTAACTAACAATGTATCGCCTTCAATAATTGCGGGGATATGATGCATAAAGCTAGTCCCAGCAGCTAATGAAATGATTCCTAAAATAGATAAAATCGTAAAGGTTCTTCCAATTTGTTTATAACCTAACCAGAGGAAAGGGATGTTTAAAACGGTGATTAAGATTCCCAGTGGTACGTTAAAAAGCTGTGAACCTACGATACTTAAACCAGTTACGCCTCCATCAGAAACATTATTTGGAATTAGCACAGTTTCCAGTCCATATGCAGCAATAATACCACCGATCATAACCATTAATCCTTGTAACGTTTTTCTAATCTTTTGTGGTTTATGTGTTTTCTTCATACTCATAAAATTCCTCGCTTCATTTCAATTCCTTATAAAGAGTACCACAAAAAAATCATAAGTGAAAGATTCTACTATTACCGGATAAACAATGGCTTTCTCAAAACATCCGGATGTTTACTAAAACCATTGTTACTATGTCATTGCGTAGCTTTCTTATTAAGAATAGCTTCTGAAAGAATCCTTTTAGAATACCGAATAAGATTCAACAGCTTTTTTTGAGGATCAACCCTCCAAGTAACGTCGTCCAAATCTACAATTACCTGCATGATTCCTATACGCATAAGAAGATAAAAGATAGGTTAAATGAAAAAACGACTAATCTTTTACAATATTTCCTTTTATTTTGGAAGATTAGGTGTTAAAGTGTATATATAGATATAAACACATTAACACTATGGGGGATTTAATAATGGAATTGATGGATTTACTATGGGCATATATTGTCGTGTTTGTTATGGCTGCTATTCCTTTTTTTGAGGCTTTTGGTGTCATTGCATTAGGAATGCTTGCGGGCTTACCAGAAATACCAGTGATTATCATTTCATTACTCGGGAACATTGCAACTGTTTTACTGCTAATTCTTTTTATTAACAAAATTAAAGAATGGAGACGGAGAAAGAAAGGGGAAGCAGCCGATAAAGAACCAACAAAACGAGCTATGCGTGCGAAAAATTTATGGAACAAATATGGATTACCTGGTTTATCATTGATTGGGCCTTTATTTGTAGGAAGCCACCTGACTGCGTTTATGTGTCTTTCATTAGGCGGAACGAAGAAAAAAACGACCATTTGGATGCTAACGAGTATCATTTTGTGGGGACTCATATTTGCACTATTAACTCATGCTGGTATTGATTTCTTAAATTATGAAAACCAAAATTTCTTTAAAGACATCATTTCAAAGAATTGATGTCTTCCTTTATTCAGGGAAGGAGAGGTGTATGTGGTAAGAGATGCCATTTGGCTAGCGTATAAGGAAATACAATTTCATAGAGTTACTTTACTTATTTCAATCATCGTGACCTTTTTTTACGCAGGTTTGACTTCTTTTCATCTAGATCAATCCTTAGTAAATGTGATAAGCAAAGAAACAATCACCGACCGATATATCATTATCGATCTTTTGTTTATGATTATTACGCCGTCACTTGCTGCTATTTTTATGTCTAAGCCTTACATAAGCTTCAGCACTATAAAAGAAGATCCGTATAGTAAACGTATGGCTATTTATCGTTCGTTACCAATTTCAATAAACACGTTAGCGTTAAGTCGAACGATCGTTATGATTTTTACATTGGTTCTACTAAGCATAGCGTTTTATAGCATTCTTACTTTCAGTTTATCTGATACCATATTTACCTATTATTCTATAAGTGAATACCTTATTTTTATTTGTATTTGGATTGGCTATGCGTTAGCTTTAGGTGGATTAAACACGTTTATAGAATACGGAACGAACGGAAAATTTCTTCATTTATTTCCATATTTGCTGTTAGCCTTTTTATTGCTTGTTTTTTTTCTTTATTATACATTTGTCGAAAAAGGAATAGTTGAACAAACGATCCTCCTATCAAAGAATATAGGGTGGCCGATTGCCATACTTTCCTTATTCATAGGGATGGTAGGGTGTAAATTTTGGCATACTTTATTAACAAAGCGTTTATCTAAGAAGGATTTTATGTAGAGAGGGAGAGGTGTGGATTGAAGCTACCTATTCGTGTTTCAGAAAATAGTAGAGAGCCCATTTATCATCAAATTGAAACGCAGCTAAAAACATTGATAGTCGGTGGCCAACTACCTCCCGATACTCCACTCCCATCAATTAGAGTATTAGCAAGCGACCTTGCATGTAGTGTCATCACAACGAGAAGAGCCTATCAGAACCTTGAAGCAAGCGGTTATATTAAAACCATTCAAGGAAAAGGAACATTTGTAAAAGAAATTGAGAATCTTCATATAAAAGAAACAAAGGTAAAGGTTGTATACGATGCCCTTCGTAAAGCGATTGAGCAAGGTATTCAATTAGGCTCAACAAAGGACGAGATTCGAATTATTTTTGAAGAAGCTTTAACTAAACAAGATCAAGAAGAGTAGGGTGGTGAACGAAAGGTGGGACCTTCCGTGATAGAAGTAAAGGGAGTAGAAAAGAAGTTTAAGAACTTTCATTTAGGACCGGTTTCGTTTACATTAGAAAAAGGAACAGCAGTGGCCTTGTTAGGTGGAAACGGATCAGGTAAAAGTACACTCTTTAAATTAATTATGAGTATTATACAAACAGAAACAGGCTCTGTTCATCTTTTTGGTCAGGATATGAGAGAAAATGAAACGATTATAAAACAAAAAATGGGCTTTTTAGGAGATTTATATGAACCATTTTCTTCATTAAAAGTAAAACAACTTGTGAAGCTCGTATCTCGATGGTACCCAAACTGGAACCATGAACTCTATAATCATTACTTGTCCAGATACCAAATTAACGAAAACGAAAAATTCGGTAATTGCTCAAAGGGGACAAAAAAGAAAGTTGAATTTATCTTATCCATCTGTCATGATCCTGATATCCTTTTATTAGATGAACCCACTGAAAACCTTGATATTATCTCAAAAAGAAAAATGAAAGAAGATCTAATTGCCTATATGGCTGATGGTGAAAAAAGCATCCTACTTGCGACACATAACATGGACGATGTAAGACAAATCTGTGATTTTCTCATCCTATTAGACAAAGGGAAACTTCTTCATTCGTTCGAAAAAGATGAACTAAACGAAAGCTTTGCGAGAATATGGATTTCTAACAGTGATGGATTTGATGTGGATCATGTAAATATAGTAAGCATAAAAAAAATGAATAGCCATTCTATTGAACTTGTCACCAATAATTTGCAAGCTTTAGAAAAAGACTTATTAAATAAAGGGATTTCCATTCAACAAAGCGAGCGATTGAAGCTTGAAGAAATCGTTGAATATATATTGGACGGTAGAAGAGTACCTATGTGAGTGGTTCCCTGTTTTTAGTTGGGTTGTTTCCATTCGTCAGCTTCTGTAGTGCATAACAAAATAATTAACTGGAGAGTGAGGATTAAGCATAAACCCATTCTACTTTTCATTAAATAAAGCAGAGTTGATGGATAAGGTGCGAACTGACCGTGGAGAAAATGATTTCATACATCTTGTAACCAAAGGAAATTTGATATTCTTGATATGAAAATCCGCTTTTCAAAAATGTAGATAATAATTTAAGCTACGAAGCCTCTTCTGGAACACATACTTTCACTTTATTGAAAAAAGCCAGCTATCTAAATGTAAGATAGCTGACCATTTGTTTTACTATAGTAATGAGGAAAGATTCTTTTACGTTGTTATATGCTTATTTGTCAATTCATTTAAATTCTTAATCATTTTTTCTAAATCAGCAAAGCTATAGCTAATGGCACTAATTCGTTCTGATTGCATTTCAAGTGATGCAGTCATCTCTTCGATGGAAGCAGATGATTGTTCGGTTACACTTGAAATGTTTTCAATTTCTGTTCCAATCGATTGCGAATTTGTTTCTAAGTCCTTTAACATGGACTGTATGTTTGTCGCTTTGTTAAGTACCGATATCATGTTTTCATTGATTGACTGAAAATACATAGTAGAATTTTCAGCTGATTTTTGACTGTTTTCAATGGCTAGCTTCCCATTGCTAATTTGAGAAGATACTGCATGTGTTTGGTCCTGGATATCATGAAGAATGATAGAAATCTCTGTTGCTGAATTACTTGCATGACCAGCTAATTGCCTAACTTCTCCGGCTACAACCGCAAAGCTTTTTCCTTGTTCTCCAGCTCTTGCTGCTTCAATTGCAGCATTAAGCGATAAGAGGTTGGTTTGCTTTGCAATCTCTTCAATAGCCACTAAAATCCCACTAATTCTGTCGTTTTTTTCTTTTAATGAATTCATTAATTCATCCGTTTGATCTTGCGCTTTTGATACTAGTTCAAGATTTGATACTAATTCCTTCATTGTTTCATTTGCTTTTTCTGAAACAGAAGTGGTTGAAATAGAGATGTCTTTTAAGTCATTTGAATTTTCAGAAACAGAGACAATAAATTCATTTGTATCTGTCACTCTTTCATTTATGTCCAAAATCCCTGAAGCTTGTGACTCCGTACCTGTTGAAATTTCATTGAATCCAAGGGAAATTTCTTTCGAGATTGTATCGGCTTCAGCAACATGTTTTGTTAATTTTTTTCCGAATCCCTCAATGTGATGAACAGAGTTCGTGATTTCTTTCAGTAAATCTGTTACTTTGTTTTGATTTTGTTTAACATCTGCAAGCATTCGTTTCCCCATTATGGTAATACAATAACAGGAAACACCCAACATTGTTAATACAATATAAATTACAATATGATCGATAACTAAATTCTTCTCAAAAAAAGGATTAAGAAGTAGATGAGCTGTATAAACAATATAGGAATAGATTGTCGCAAAAATCATTACTTTAGAATGTAGATAAATTAATGAGAGTAATAGATAAAGTGGAATGGCTGCCCAAATCTCATAGGAAGGAATAAACCACATAAAAACAAAAATAATAAAAAATGATAAAGCAGATAACAAATATTTACCTTTTGATACTGAATGAAACGTTCTATATGTTAAATAAAGGCCTCCAATTAATAAAGGGACAACTAAACAAACTAATAGAAACGTCTTAAATGGAACAAATTTAAACATACTTAAAACGAAAATAATTGGAATACATGAAGTTAATAATCCTGGAATAGCAATTGTAAGAAGTTTAGAACTTAATCTTTCATACGCTGAAGCCAGGTCTTGACCTTCTGATGTTTGATTACTTGATAGTTGCATCTTGGTGAATATCCTCCTAAAGTGTCAATTACTTTTGCTATCATACCAAATTACTAGGCTGTTTAATAGAATAAGAAGTATAAGCCGATAAAAAAAGATAGAAAACTATGAAAAAATGACACAAAATAACTAGGTACACCCATTATTTTAAAAATTTGTAAATGTCAGATATAATTCAAGCAAAGTACATGGTTTAATTTATAGAAAATCATCATAGGAACTACAAAACTCTTGATTCATTTACTTTTTTTTGAAACTATTGTTACTGAATGCTTATCATTTTTTATGAGGTTGGAGGTCCATTATGTTTGAACGAATTGACACTATTTGTATAACTGTTAGTAACCTAAAGTTGTCTAGCGATTGGTATCATAATGTGTTAGGATTTACGGTCTCATTTAGCGGGGAAGGGTATCAAATTTTACATGTTGGAAAAGGTAGTGTTCCCTTAACAATTGAAGAGGGGGATACTAGTCGACATACTAATCATAGTTATCCTATATTCTTCACTACCAATATTAGAGACGCATACCAAACTATATCTGAAAAAGGAATAAAGGTTAGTGAATTACAAAATGATGGCAAAAATATCTACTTTGAATTTTACGATTTGGATAATAACAAGCTACAAGTCTGTTACTATGAGTGATCAATAGCACGCAAGGCTACTTTTCTTTAAAATCAATCTCCTCTAATGTCTTAGTAAGGACATCTCAAAATGTCTTTTGTAGGGTGGCAAACCACTCTACTTCCAGCTCTTTTACATTAGGTTGTATCGTATCTTTTTTCATGGACTTCTCTTCCTTGTATGTGTGGTTTTTGTCGACTTTACGATACAAGAAGAGAGGCCCTTTTTGTTGTATTTATTTCTGTTAAATTCTAGTGCGCTTCGCTTGGTGGCCATCTTATAAGGGATGGTCGACACCCATTCCTTATAAGATGGAAAATAATCTCCCACAAACATTTTACTCATACATGAAGGGGACATGTACCGTATAAATATATAGTTGAACAATTATCCGCTTTAATGGCACATAGCCCATAATATGGAATTGCCTTTTTATTCAAAGAAAGAGAAAGGTACAGGTTTTGGACTGTTAACTACATATAAAATAATTCATGAACATGGTGGGAGGATTTCATTTGAAAGTAAATTAGACTAAGGAACACCTTTAGGGTTTAATTACAAACTGATAGTTAATGAAAGTATATTCAAATTATTATACAGATTACTTTATTTAGTAGAATAGGTTCTTTTTCAAGTCAAGATATCAGATATAATAAAGATAGTAATAAATGTAAAAACTCTTTATAGTAGTTGAGAAGATCGCATATTAATTAATGAAAAGAGGTGATTTAAATAAATAGTAGCATTCTTTTAGTTACACTAATAACGTTTTTATTACTATTTAATGGCGAGAAAAGGGGCTATAAAATTCACTATTAAGAAAATTATACTTGGATTAGTCGTAACCTTGTTAGCAGTTAATGTAATCATGTTTTTATTATGTAAGTTAGAGATCAATAATTAATATTCACGGAAATTTATAAAGGGTGTATATTATGGACATTAATCATGATTTTGAGAAATCATTTCCTCCTAAAAAAATTAAAGATGTTGATTATATAGTAAAACACTATTTAGAAGGAATAGAAATCTCTAAAGAAGATCAACGTATAAAATTTATTTTAGACGATCCATATGCTCCCGAAATGCAGCTGATTAAGGGAGTTTATGTCATCTACAAAAAGGCAATACTCGAATTGCTTGAGGGAAGAATCCGCTCGATTAAAAGCTATGAATTTACTAGCACTAAACAGAAAAATCGGACGATTACAGATGAAGATATTGAATACGTACTAGAGACTGCGACAATTGTAGTTCTTGCAAGTGATAATAGCCAATTACTTTCAGCATATTTTATTGCTGGTTCAGGAAAAAAAATAAATAGCATATTAAATTTATGTCGAGGTTATCATGAAAATCATGAGGATAAAGCTAGTTTGCAAAATTTTAATGATGATCTTGCAGTAGTTAACGAAATGGGATTATTAGAAGAAATAAGTGTAAAATGAGATATGTCAAAGAAGAATTTATCGTTCAAAGGCTATTAGAGCTGGGAAGTGATGTACAATGGGATGGTCGACAAAATGAATAGGATGAGGTACGTGCAAATCATGCAAGTGAAAATTGGTCAGATCTTAGGTTAAGGCAGAAAGGCAACCGCTACGAAGGTTCCACTTGGAAGAGGTGGTATTCCTACAAATATTAGAGGAGCAGCATTATTCCTTACATCTCCTTTAGCTTCTTATATTATTGGGGAGACGATTAAAATCAACGCCGGTCTTTTCATGAAATTAAAAAGTTAGAAAAATTAGGGAGGAATGTAATATGCAAACAATCTACCAACCTGTTAGTGGGATTCTCGATGTTAAATATGCACCAGATGAACAAACAGAACTAATTGAAAATCCACCTCGTTTTACGTGGATGCCAGTTCAGTTAGAAAACGATCAATATCGTTTGCAAATTTCGAAAACTGAGGATTTTTCAGCTGATCAGACAGACACGTTTCAACCGATTCCATATAATTTTTATACACCGAATAAGGCTTTAGAAGCAGGTACGTACTTTTGGCGTTATTCACTGGTAGATTCGGAGAGCTGGAGTGATGTTAGAACGTTTTACGTTCCAGAAAATTTACCGAATACATCCTTACCAAATCGAGAAGAGCGCTATCAATCCGTAAGTTTAGCTCATCCAAGGTTATGGTTAGGACCAGAGCAGCTTGAGACATTCAAAAAAGACATCAAACAAGATGAAACACATTGTAATTGGCATATCTTCTATGAAAAATCTGTACAGCCTTGGCTTGAGAGAGAATTAATGCCAGAGCCAAGTCCGTACCCTGATAATCAGCGAGTCATAAAGCTATGGAGACAGATGTACATGGACTGTCAGGAAACGTTATACGCTGTACGTCATTTGAGTGTTGCAGGTGTTATTTTAGAAGATGAAAAAATCATTAGCCGAGCAAAAGAATGGCTGATTCATGTTGCTAATTGGGACACTGAAGGAACAACTTCTAGGGATTACAATGATGAGTGTGCCTTCCGAATTGTTGCTGCATTAGCATGGGGGTATGACTGGTTATATCATCATTTATCCGATGAAGAAAAAGGATTGGTTCGACATTCCTTATATAGAAGAACGGAACAGGTTGCCGACCATGTGATAAATCGTTCAAAAATTCACCAGGTCCCATATGATAGCCATGCTGTTCGTTCGTTATCTTCTGTGCTTATCCCATGCTCAATTGCACTACTAAACGATGCTGAGGAAGCACAAGAGTGGTTAGATTATACACTTGAATATTATGCTACTCTTTATACGCCTTGGGGTGGTAAAGATGGTGGCTGGGCTGAAGGTGGTATGTACTGGACAACTGGAATGGCATATCTCATCGAAGGTTTAAATTTAGTCAAAGCATATATGGATATTGACTTCTATCAACGCCCATTCTTCCAAAAAACAGGGGACTTTCCGTTATATTGCTATAGTCAGGATACAAGACGAGCAAGCTTTGGTGATCAGTCCAACCTTGGGGAACGTCCGGGATTAAAAACAGCCTTTAATATTCGTCAATTTGCAGGAGTAACAGGAAACGGCTTATATCAATGGTACTTTGAACAGGTGAAAGCATGGGATACGAATGCAGATCAAAAGTTCTACAATTATGGTTGGTGGGATTTCCCATTTGATGACATGAAGTACTTGCATGATTTTCCAGAAGTGAAAGCAGTTGCCCCAACGGATGTTGAACCTGTTAAATGGTTTAAGGATGTTGGCTGGGTTGCCTTTCACCATCAAATGGATAAACCAGAAGATCATATTAAGCTGTTAACAAAGAGTAGTCCTTATGGTTCATTAAGTCATAGCCATGCTGATCAGAATAGCTTTCTTCTCCATGCGTATGGTGAGCCATTAGTCATTAAATCAGGAAATTTTGCAGGCTGTAACAGTACAATGCATAAAAACTGGCTTAGACCAACACAGTCACATAATACCTTGTTAATTGACGATGTTGGCCAATATGCTGGTACAAATACAATTCTTAATAAGAAAGCACAAGGTGAAATACTCGAAGTCGTTTCAAAGGAAGATTATAGCTATGTAAGGGAAGATGCTACACAAGCTTATTTTGAAACGGTCCCTTATTTACAAAAATTTGAGAGAGAAATATATTTCGTGAATCAGTCATATTTTGTCATCGTTGATTCGGTTGACTTAAGTAAGGATGGCAGTGTTAACTGGCTCCTACACTCGTTACATGAAATGGACATTCATGACCAAGTTTTTAAAATCAATGGTGAAAAGGCAGATCTTGAAGGACGATTTATCTATAGCTCGTCTGGTGATTTGTTCTTAGATCAATCGAATGAATTTAATGATGTGGATCCTGCTGAATTAGAAGAACTAAATAGTGAATGGCATCTTAAAGCAACAACCAAAAAATCAGACCGTCATCGTATCGTTACGCTGTTAACACCTATCCGTAAAGGAGAACAGAAATATGTTTCTTACTTTATGGATGATCAAGATCATGGTGTACATTTGTATTTAACAGAGGACGGAAAAACATTTCAAATTACACTGTCCAAAGCATACTAAAACACATGTTGGTGGGGACGATCTTGGCATAGTTTTTTAGAACTAGAAATATATAACGGAGTATTAGAATTGAAATAATAGAATTAGATAATGGTAGACCTGCTTATATTCCCTTTATAAAAAATAACTAAGGAACTATAAATTGAAAGAAACTGAGAGACTAGAAGATTCACCTTCTAATTTCTTAATTGCTTAGGAAACGATAAAATGCATACATTGTGGATAAGCGCGTTGGCATCCAGCGCAAGTACAGTTACAGCGTCAGGACGTCGCGTTAGTAACTGTCTCGAGGTCATAAGCCATTTAGAATGGAAGGCAAAGAACGCCTTCTAGTCTAAATCGTCTTATTTTCCCTAGGCTGACCGAGGCGCTTGCACTTTTGTTCTTCATAATAGAATAGAAGATAAAGAGTGACTTTTTAGTTTGTTATTTCTGGTAGTCACAATCAGAGAAAGTGAAATTTAAAATGAGATTTAATGAATGATCCTGTTTTTGTAGGAGAATTTGATATTAAATTGAGTTACCAAAGGATAAATAATTACTACGACGAGAACGGAAACTCATTTGAATAACTTAAATTTCTGCTGTTAAGGTGTTTAAATGGCAGATCTTATTACAAGTTATTTTGGATTCTTCCAAAAACGATGCAGTGTCCTTGCTATGGATAGCTGGTTTTCTTTTTATAAGGCTAGATTTCAAAATAGGATAACCGGATCTTTTGATCTACACTTTTCAGAAAAATATCATCTTGAAAAAATAAAATGGAGGCATCATTATGTGGTTAATATTAGGACTTATTGCGATAGTTGCAACTTTTATAAATCTTTATATGTATAAAACAGGAAAAGATTATAAACTTGCAATGGCAATGGGATTATCATTTACAGCATTGACACACTGTGCAAAATATAGCCTTGTAGCTAATTGGGTAAAAGTTGAAGACTGGTCAGCTTTATTGGATGTTGTACCTACTATGGAAAAGGCATTATGGTTTTTGACAATTGTTTCTATCTTACTAAATATAGCACCTATACTTTTTGAATTAAAAAATAAAAAATAAATTACCCTTTCTCAAATTATAACTAAAAAGCCGATGTGAAAATGACTCATTATTAGATTTGTTATGACACTTGCAACGCTATCATTTCCATATATTAGCTATTGTGAATGGTTTAATACATCTAACCTATGTGACAACTGAGTGGCTTTGAAATGGGCAGTTAAACAAATTTGACGTTTATTTACAAATACATCATACATAAAGAACTATAAGGTGATCTCTTTGTACCTTAAAACGTTAAAAATCTATCTTCCAAAAGCAAGGAGCATTTCAGTAGTGTAGAGGTGAATTTATATGGTCATTCTAAATCAATCTGATTTTGATAATGTGAAAAATGGTATAGTGTTTAATGAAATAGCTTCACCAACCTTTTCATTTTCGGTCTTGGAAGGCTACATAGACGGAACAGTTTATGCCGACTCCAAAGTACCTGAAACAGTGCTAATTGAAACGAACTCAGGTATCTATTACATTGTAGGAGAAACAAACAATGATGATTTCAATGATTTTCTTTTTGACTTATATAGACAAAGGAAAAAGGAGAATTTAAGATTCACTTTATTTTCTTCAACAGAAAATTGGGATACTGTTATCAAACTAAATTTAAAAAATGAAGTAAAACACATGAGCAGGTTTTCTTTTATCTATGAACATAATCAGGAAGCTACTATTAAAGATTTACCTTCTAATGAATATTCTATAAGTGAAATAACCAAAGAGGTCATATTGAATAGTGTAGAATTTAATGACGAGTACTATAAAGAATATTGGGGATCATCATCAAACTTTATTGAAAAGGGTTTTGGTTACTGTATTTTACATAACGGAAAAGTAGTCAGTGAATGCACGTCAATTTTCTCTTCACAAAAATATGCAGAAATTGATATTGCTACTCATAAAGATTATAGAGGGAAAGGTTTAGCATCTATTGTTGCAAAAACTTTTATAGAACATAGTCTTAAAAACCATATCATTCCTAGCTGGGACTGTGATGTATCAAATAAGTCCTCGATAAAATTGGCAGGAAAGTTGGGATTTGGTCATCCTAAAAGATATTCAGTTTTTGTATAAAATAAATACCTGTTTTTTCTACTTAACGTAATACGTAGGAAGATCTACAACGATAAAAGCGTTTTTCATTAAATGAAAAGCACTTTTTCTTTATTAGATAAATTTAATCATAAGTGACATTGGATTTTAGGGGAGGATGCTTAAATTTAAACCCGTAAGCTATATTTATCTAAATAACGGATGCTCAAAAAATTATAAAAGCTGTTTTTTTAAGAATGCTTGCTTTAGGAATTAATAAAAGTACACTGTTAAAACTAACTAGATAACAGTAAAAACATATTAAAACAGTAACAATGACAACAGTATGATCAAAGTCGTAGTCGTCCATAACAAATATTTAGTTAACTTTCCGTCATGAAAGGTACTTAACTGATACCCTATAGCTACAATTATTTTAGCCATTTTACGATAAACATCAACAAAAAGAATTCGATCATAGTCTTTCACTAAAAAGTTCTTAAACAAAATAAAGATAAATATGGACAAGAGAAAAGGTTTCATTCCACTTACCATATGTTTTGTATCAAAATAATGAATATCGACATTCATATTCGTTACGTTTTCTAACAAATAAGGATGAATACCAACCAAAATCATCAAAACAGTTAAAAACCCTAAACCTAGCTGCATACTGAGAGCTGGTTTTTTATGTAATGTAACGTTGCTCCTTTTAAAAAATGCATAATAGATAAATTTTAAAAATAATAGAGAAGTCCCAAAACTCATCACGTTCAATCCCCAGGTTAGTATGGGATCCTGGATCGCTTCTTTAATAATGGTTTTACTCATATAGCCATTAAAAAATGGAACTCCAGCTATTCCTAGAAAAGCAACCCATGTGGCTAAGGAAGTTAAGGGAAGTTTTCTACCCAAGACCCCTAAATTTTCTACAGGATCCTTCCCAGTTGTATAGATGACAATTCCCGCTACCATAAATAAGACCGTTTTATATAATATGTGATTAACAAGATGAAAGATCGCTCCTGCTATTCCCTCTGACGTACCCATACTAATCCCCATCATCATATAACCAACCTGAATGATGATCGAATAGCTCAATAATTTACGAACCTGATTTTGCCTTAAAGCCATTACAATTCCAAACAAAGCCGAAATAAGACCGGCGTAAGCCAAAATAGTTATTCCAGGCAGCAGACGGGCCATGACATATACACCCACTTTTGTCGTGTATATGGACAAAACAACTGCAACATAAAAAGGAGCTTTGCTGTAAACGAGGGGCATCCACGTATGGAAACCGACAAAGGACAGCTTAACGGCTATGGCAAGGATAAAAAAAGGGATACTAGCTTCAATCGTATTCAAAAATAAACTACCTGTAGCCGAATACTGCAAAAAGATCCCCCATAATAAACATAAACTTCCTGCCACGTGCATGAGAAAATAATAATACCCCATTTTTTTCGTTACATCACTTGCCAATATTATAAGAAAAGATGAACTGATCGTCATTAACTCCCAGAACACATACAAAGTAAAAAAATCACCCGAAAAAACTACGGTCAAGGCACTACCAATAAACACAAATAATAATCTTAAATTAGTCCGAGAACATATCGTCATGGAATAAAGAACAGAAGCTAGGCCGCCGACAGCAAAAATGAGTCCTGTTAATTTACTGATTTCATCCACTTTGAAAGGAATTAGGTTATAGGTGAGAAAATCTAGTTGTAAGCTAGTACCAGGTACTAAATAAAAAGTAACAATAAGGGTTCCTGCTGTAATAAGAAAAGATAGAATATTCTTTAATCGATCACTAACAGGCAAAAGTAAAAGCAAAGCACCTGTTAGATATAAAACACCTGGAGTCATCATCGTTATCCTCCTAGTAAAATTCTTATGTAATCCTCATGATTCAGCAAATAGTTCGGTACTTTATGAATGAGACTTAATGGTAACGAAGGGACGATCCCAAATAAAAGACATAAACTACCTAAGAAGATAGTTGGTAATCTTAAAGATAAAGTAGGCTCATCTATCAAAATTTCTTTTTCGTTTTTGGTATATAAAGTAATAATAACTTTTAAATAATACGTTAAAGATAAAAACGTTCCCACCAAAATAAAAAACGCCGCATAAACAAAACCAGATTCTAAAGCTGCTTCAACAATCAGCCATTTACTAATAAATCCATTGAATGGAGGCAGTCCTACTATTGCAAGGGAAGCAACCACAAAGATAAATGAAAGGAGGGGGAATTTATAACCTAGCCCTTTTATATCTTTTATATCAACTGCGCTTAAACTATAATGAAAAATGGCAACAACGAAAAATAATGTTCCTTTCATAATGGCATGATTTAGAATATGGAAGGTTCCACCGATTAACCCTCCTTCACTTCCTACAAATAATCCGATCGTGATATACGATATCTGGGCAATACTTGAATACGCAAGCAGCCGGATTAAATTTGATTGCTGAAAGGCTAATAAATGAGCCGTAATAAACGTCATGACGCCCCAGAGAACACCGATATGTAACATGCCACTTTCATGCAAAAAATCAAGGCCAAAAATAATATATAAAACTTTAATAAGTGCATATACAGCAGATTTCATCACCAATCCCGAAGATAAAACATTATAGGGGATAGGAGAATCTTCATAAGCATCTGGTAGCCAGGCATGTAGCGGGATTAACCCTATCTTGATGCTATAACCAAAAACAAAAAAGGCCATCAGTGCACTTCTCAACTTAAAAGGGACTTCAGTAAATTCCAACGAAATTTCTGCCATATTTAAGGTTCCAGTCACATCATAAGTTAAGATCGTAGCGAGTAAAATAAAAAAACTTCCTATTGTAGACGTGACGATATACTTAAACGTACCTTCTATTCCTTTATCCGTATTTTTCAGAACTGACAAAGCGATAGAACTAAGAGAACTAACTTCTAAAAATACATAAAGGTTGAATAAATCTGCAGTAAGAACCATCCCGGAGATACCTGCTGTTAATAAATAGATAAAAATAAAATAGATATGTTTATGAATTTTGATATACTTCAAGGAAAAAATAAGGACAGGTAAAAGTAAAAGCGCGATGATGAACAAAAACAAGGCGGAAAAAGGATCTACCATTAAATAAATTCCCAAACGCCCCCAACCACCAACACTGTAAACCTTAGGGGGATCACTATGATTAATAACGATAAGTAATAAAAATAAATAAATGATCGCACTACCAATGACCAGAGGAGTCAGAGTTCTTTTGAAATATAACTTAGAGATCCCAAGAATAAATGAGGTTAATAAAGGTAAAATGATTACCCAAACAGCCGCTTCCATTATGATCCTCCCAAAAATAACATTATCCTTTCAGCTTACGAACCTCATCAATGTTTAACGTTCCATATCTTTTATAAATCTTGATCACGAGCGCCAGCATGACAGCTGTCACACTTCCTCCAATTACAATGGATGTTAAAGCAAGTGCCTGAGGAATAGGATCAACGACTAGCTCATACGATTTGTCTAAAATAGGAGCCGTTCCACCTGGTTTATAACTAACCAACATGAATAATAAAATTAAAGAAGACTCTGAAATCGTAAATCCAATCACGATTTGAATTAAATTTTTTTTAGTTATAATTGTATACATTCCTAAACAAAACAAGAGAATGACGACAACATAGGGTATTTGCACGATTATTTCTCCTTCACTAAGCTATTAAAAATGATGGCCAAACCAGCTCCTACTTTTATCCCAATCAATACGTTTAAGAAAGGGATGATCCCGGCACTGACTAATTCTCCGGGGTTACCTAGACCAAAATATGCTTGTCCGTTGGCCAGAAAGTGGCTTCCAGTCCACATTCCTAGTAATCCTAGGAAAATAAAACCGATCACGCCTATATCTTCGATTAGCTTTTTATAAGCAGGTTTAATCGCATATTCCGAAACTTCAACACCAAAGGTTATGGTCAATAAAATGGGGATGATTGCTAACACAACTCCTCCAACAAAACCTCCGCCAGGACTTAGATGTCCAAAAAACATCAAATACGCTCCTAAAACCGCTAAATAGGGAATCATCCATTTTACCGTTTTATCAACAATGATGGTAAAACTAGCACCCGGCATGGCTGCTTTTCTAATAGGAACCATAAAAGCTAAAATCGTAGCCGCTGTTAAAAGCACAGTTGTTTCACCTAAAGTATCAAACGCCCGGTAATCATAGAGAACGGAAGTAACGATATTTATCGCACCGGTTTCCTGTACCCCATTAGAAAGATAGTGGTTAGATAAATATCTTTTACTATTGCTCTCAACATTATGTATTTCATAAAATATTAACAACATGAAAATAGCTAGCGATAAAACAAGGCCTACTTTATAAGATTTCTTAAACAATGCAAACGTTCTACTCATTTCGTCGAGACTCCGTTTTATGAATGGTAATAACAAAAAAAGTAGTCGTTAAGCCAGCAGTAATGACCGCTTCAGCCAGAGCAGCACTTGGAGCCTGAAGGATGACAAATATAACGACTAGAATGGTGCCGAATAAGGGGAGAGTAATAACTGAGTTTGACGGATCTTTCGTAAATACCATAAAACATGCGGTTATTAATAAAAAAATCATTAACAAATTAATGAGTATATCTATCACAACATAACCTCCAGTCACTTATTAATATCGTTTTTGACAGGTGTTTTGGATAGGAAATGAACATGAACAGAAAAACGGCCTATCACATGAATCGCGATCGGATTTGTGATTAATAGAAAAAGTAAGAGGACAAGAAGCTTTAACAAAACAAACACACTTTCTTCCTGAACGATACATCCCATTAAAACGAAAATACCTCCGGCCATCAAACATTTAGAGCCAGCATGTAAGCGAGTATGCAAATCAGGAAAACGAATCATACCCACAGCTGTACTTACCAAAAAATAAATGCCTGTTATGAAACATACATAAACAAATAGATGTCTTAAAATACTGAGGAAATCAATCACCAACTCCTCCTTTTTCTGGTTTTTTCAAATATTTTGCCATCATTAACACAACGACAAATAATACAACGCCATAAACTAATGCCACATCAATAAAAATTTTCCGTTCAAAATAATAGCTTAATAAAACCAAAACCAATAAAAACATAACACCTATAGAATTCATAGCCGCTATTCGATCAGGTAAACTAGGACCTTTCATGACCCTATAAAACGTTAAAATAGCAGATAACACAATTGCTAGTATGAAATAAAGCACTCATGATCACACTCCACATTAAATAAAAACATAAAACCGAATCACGTATGTAAACAGGATTAATCAAATATTTTATCTATTAGTTTCTCATGTTTCCTAATTAATGCTTTCTTTACTTCTGCTTTCTCGTCACTTTGAACATCGATCCAGTGAATGAAATAGTTTTTGTCAGAAGGATCGAAATCGATCGCCAAGGTTCCCTGAGGGAAAGTAATAAAATTGACTAAAAGTACCGTACTGGTTGAATGAGTAAGGGATGATTTTATTCTAACTACTCGCGGAGAAAATGATGGTTTCCTTTCAAATGCATGCTTGGATACTCTTAGAGCAGATAAAAACACATCATAGATAAAAGCAAGAATCACCAATAATATGTAAGGCAATTTCAAGACAAACTCTTTCACTCCATATTTCATTTGAGCAGAGCTAAACAGACGATCAGCCAACATTAGCGATATACTAGAACAAAGAATAGCCCCCAACAAAAACACCTCAATAGTAACGCGACCTGCCAAAACAAGCCATAAAGCCAAAGTTGA
The DNA here is from genome assembly GCF_001889165.1 of Bacillus weihaiensis. GTDB lineage: Bacteria > Bacillota > Bacilli > Bacillales > Bacillaceae > Metabacillus > Metabacillus weihaiensis. The sequence goes on from NZ_CP016020.1 coordinate 2,039,013, forward strand.
AATAAATGTGAAAAGTTTCTGCTTCAAATTATGACCTCACTTTTAACTTAATATAAATTAGCTCCCACAGTTGTCATCATGGAAACTAAATTAGTCTTTCTTACTTTTACCAATTCATGAGTAATTATTTATAGGGTACCTGTCATCAACCGAATAATTTTGTTTCACAAAGTTCCACAGTAATATAATTAGGTCATTATTAATGATTTGTTATTAATGGATCTTCTGGGAACGTGTGTTGTTTGTATGGTGTAATAAGAAAGGATATGGCAGGTAAATTCAAGAGTGGTCAGTGTTGTTACCCCAGGATTATAAGGGGTGATGCTTAGGAAGAAAAAGAGGCCTTTGAAGTATAAGCAATATGTATAATGATGCAAGCAGAAAAATCCTCTTGTAGCTTCGTGAAAAAAGCATGATATTCATAGACATTTGTTGCCGTTGTCGGGGGTATTTGTTTTGTACGTTTATAATAATCATAAATTTCCTCAACAGGTAACGAGCCATCAAAATAATTATGTTGATCCATAATGACATGCATTGCAACCACATGAACAAATGTTTGTATGCATGGAAACATTTATAGCTTCATATATTACGGTTTTGCTAAACCATTTGTCATTGGTATCGGAATATAAACAATAGGTAACAAGTATATGTTAAAATAACGATTAAACACCAAGCATTTTAGGGATGGGGAAATTATGGATAATTTAAATGAAAGAGAAGAGCTGTATAGACAAATTGTGGAATACTCTTTTGAAACGACAGTAATTCACTCCAATCATAAGATTTTATACATAAACGATGCTGGAGCAGATTTCTTGAGAGCGTCAGACAAACATGAACTTATAGGAGCAAATGTAGTAGATGTATTTACAGAGGAATATAGAGATTTTATTGTTGAAAGAATTCAAAAGGGAGAAGAAGAGAAAAAGGTTGGACAGTTGGTTGAAACAAAAATTTACCGGTTAGATGGATCTGTTATTGAGGTTGAACTTTTCTGCAACCCTGTTATTTTCGGTGAAAGCGAAGCTATGCAATCCATCATAAGAGACATAACTCCTCGCAAAGAAGCGGAGAGAAACCTTATTGAGGTAATGACACCTATTGTACCTGTTTCTAAAAACGTTGCTGTTATTCCATTGGTTGGTTATGTTGATGAGAAGAGAGCTACACATATCTTAGAAAGCATACCTTCAAAGATTCGAGATAATGCCTGGAAACATATTATTGTAGATGTATCTGGGATTTATAATATAAGTGAAGAAGTATTAGATTTTCTTGTTAAATTTCAATCTATTTTAATAGTAATGGGAACTTCTCCGATCATTACAGGGATTAGAGCAGAACTAGCTTATAAGCTGGTTCATGCATGTGGTAGGCGAGATATTTCATCTATAGTTACAAAAGCAAATGTAGAACAGGCATTATATTATTTAAATGAATAGTGTCATAGATTTATAATATGCTCAATTACATTCAAGAACAATTGGAAAGTCTGCCGAAGAATACATTCGACAAATTGGAATTCGAACAGGGGAATGGTTCGAGTCGTTTTATGATGATAAAGAATTAAACTGGACTCCTGATCAGTATGCAGAGATTATTGTTGATCTTAAAAACTCTATCGGAGGTCATTTCACTATTTCAGAAGTACACCCTAACTATGTTGTTGTAAAAGCTACTGGATGTCCATTTGGCGAAGTGGTACAGGATGCACCACACCTTTGCAATATGACATCAAGTGTCTTTGGCGGGATAGCAGCAAGAAGGTTTGGATACGGAAAAAGTAAGCTTGCGAAAGAGAATAGCTTTAGGTCATTCTGGATGTGAGGTGGCGATTTATTTTGAACCAAATGATAGTGAAGACGGGGATGAATACAAAGATTTACCTATTACACCAAAAAACGGAAACCCATTTGAATGGGAAGAAGAAACAATTCATGCATTACATGCGGAACTTGAAAAAAGTGATTCAATGATTTGTGCATTAGTGGAAGAAATAGAGGAGCTAAGAAAGAAGGTTAAAAACGAATAACCAAAAAAGTAAAAGCAACCATTGTTGGAGTATGTGGATGATGAAATTAAAATGAAAGCAAAAAGTAAACTAAAAGATTTATTTGGCGAATATGTAGATACAACGGAGATTGATCATAAACTAGGTAGATCATGATAGGCTGAGTCTGTTTCTAATTTTATGGAAGCAGACTTTATTTTTTATAACACTAGTAGGCATACTTGATGACTAGTTCTTTCTTAATTAAAAGTTAGCAGAAATGATGATAAATCAAACATTTGACCTGTTTTTTAAATTACTATACGTGGAGAAGAGATCATGCAAATTAATTACATAGAGATCAATAGATCTGAAGAGGATTCTAACAATAACTGCATTTAAGGTTATGCGTGGGCTTTAGGTATTAGGAGGAAACAAGTGCAAGGTGATAGAACGTTTGTTCTTTATTGGTGGTATAATAGAATGGCACTAGGTAGGTAAACTCAAGTGTGGTCAGCGTTACCCCGTAAGGAAAGGGGGTGATGCTTATGTTGACAGTATTTCAAACGTTAATGCTGATGATTGCATTTGCTGGTTTGGTGTTGTCAATCATATCTTTTAGAGACAAAAAATAACCCACCCTTGAGCTTTCCAGGCGATAGGTGAGTTATTTCCAACATCGCTGATCCCCTTGATGGGAACCTAGCTATTGTATGACTGTTTGGTGTTAGAGCACCGAACAGTTTTTTTATTTTATGATTTCTCTAGTATTATTATAACTAAAGTCTACATGTTTGAAAAGAAACGAATACAAAGCAAGCTCATTTCTTTTGGTTTAAGAAGGATAAATTGGTTTTCTCTGACAAAATTCCTCACAAATTGTTAAAAATCTGTATTTAATGTATTAAAATAGTACTAGTGATATTTAGATAAGGAAGTGACAAGCATGATCCAGGCAACCAATCTAGTTGAGATTATGAACATAGAAGATACGACACTAAGAAACCAACGAATTCTTGATGAAGTCCAGCCGTTAGCTAGACGAATCATGAACTCATTTCTTCAAAAATACAGTGAACGTGATTCTTATCTACTTCAGCTAAAAATACATACACATGAACAAACGATAAAAACAACGATTGCAGATTCAAAGAATCCTAAATACGCAGAAAAGAAACAGCATTACGGGAACAAGGGCTTTGTGGAATTAATAGATGAAACATTATATGAAAGTCCATTATTTATCCTTAAGCTTGAATTTCATTTAGCATCACGTGAAATCCGAATGACGATGAACTCTGATTTTTACCCGTTTTGGGTGTTCTCAAAGCGTTCTCAGGTTCATGAGCTTGAGAGAATGGTAGAAGAACTGAGTGATGATTTACAGATCTTTACGATTGAAGAGAAGAAGAACTTTATTGAGAAAAAGGATTTTACAGATACGATATGTCAATATGTGAAAAATAAACGCAAACCTACCATTTATTTTGGGAGCCTTCTTCCTTTAGAGAGCACCATAGAAGAAGAGGTGATTGTTGACCTACTTTGGGATACATACCAGAAATTAACACCTGTACGTAGCTTATTAGAAAAAGAAGGATATGAACATAGTCAGTCGATGCTATTAATGAAGAGTATACAAGAAAGTGTAACACCTATTCAAATTGAGCTTTTCTCAAAATCATATTCTGTAAAAATTGAAGAAGATGTAAGAAAAGTAAAAACGAATGAATTCAAGCAATTATTTTATATTTACGATCAAGATCAGTTAATAACAGAAGGACATATTGCCTACTTCACTAGAGACCCCCACGAATCAATCGGAATTATTATTAATAATCGAGGGTACATTTATCATCGAATTCGCAAGTTAGCCACGAAGGAAAACTATGATTGGTTTATTAAAAAATCGTTCTATCATCGTGGGAAATATAATGAAAACAATGAAAATCAAATCTATCAGGAGCAAACACTAGAGCAACTAAAAAATCATGATTTTATTTTAAATGAGTCCAATGCTTTTTATGTAGGAACGTACGAAGGTCATACTCATGCCTTTACCGAGCCAATGACAACGATTCTACAAAGATTAATTAGGGCAGCAGCAATATTTGCCGACGTTCGAGGTTTTCTGACGTTTCCAAAAGGTGTTCAACACTTAGACCAGCAGCCTGAAGAAGAGGATGAAATCGAAATTGATGTAGAGGAATACACGAGCTCTTTCGATTTCACTAACATCCTCGACCTAGTCGAACAAAGTGGCTTTACGTTCTCACTTGAAATCATTAGAGATTTCTACTTAAACCTAACAAGTCTAGATGACAAACACTTTGTTATCTTAAGCGGAATTTCCGGTACAGGTAAAACGCAACTATGTCGCGTATTCGCCAATGCCGTATACGGACTAGATTATAGCGAGGAAAATCCGTACCTCAAAATCGTTCCAGTCCGACCAGATTGGATGGATGCCACATCCCTATTTGGCTACTACAGTTCGTTTGAAAAGCGATATATGAGAACCGAGTTTTTAGAAATGCTGCTGCAGGCGAACGAGGAAAAAGACAAGCCTCATTTCATCGTTTTAGATGAAATGAACCTGGCTCGTGTAGAGTATTATTTAAGCGACTATTTAAGTGCTGTTGAATCAAGAAAACCAATTCAGCTACACAATATGGATGATCTTAAGGATGTCCCAAAAACAATTGAAATCCCGCATAACTTCTATGTCATTGGGACAATTAATGTGGACGAAACAACCCATAACATTTCTGACAAAGTACTTGATCGCTCTTTTGTGATGACTCTATCAGATGTTGATTTTTCAAGCTTCTGGGACTCTTTAGAAGAAAAATTTAAGAAAACGGTCCATACAGAATGGGAGTTATTATTAACGATTCATAAAAATCTTGCAACATACGACCTACACTTCGGTTATCGAACAATGAATGAAATGATACGAAAGTTGTATAAAAATGGTCTGTTGCCTGAGGATTTACGGATGGATTCTTTAGTTGCGTTAGATCGTGTGGTAGCTGAAAAGATTATCCCAAAAATAAGAGGCGATGAACGCATTATCGATTTATTGGACACGCTAGCAAACGTATTTTACCAACAATTTGGCGAAGAATCTCAATCTTATATACATATAGAACGTATGAGAGAGGAATTAGAGCGATATGGCTCCACTCAATTCTGGCGTTAACATAACCGTATGGGATGATCATCAAAAAAATTGGGTCCGACTAAACAAAATCTATTTAGAAGAAGCAAAAATCTATCGTTGGAAAACAAAATCAAAGAACTCATTTCAATTTAAAATGCAGCACCTTTCGCTACCAATGACCAAAACAACCGAAGGCTGGGAGGGAGTCTTCGAAACTCCCTTCCAAAGCGGAATTGTATCTTTTACGATCAGTACCGCAGAAGCAAAAGATTCGATTGAAAACTATGTATATACCGATCATCGTAAGCTAACCGAGCAGCAATACCATTCTCTTTTAGATGATTTATTAAAAGAAGCAAGCATTTGCTTTCAACAATCTGGACTGGAAACTAATATTTCCACGAGCGGATTCACAAGAGAATGCTCGATGCTACAGTGGATGTATATCGAATCATCGATTTTCAACCTAAGAAATACCTTTCAACAAATCACAGCACATCCATTAAGAAATCTTCGTAAAGAAGAAGTATTAATGAGACGAGAACGAGCGAAATCTGTAACACCAAGAAGCATCGCATGGATGGAACGGTATGGTGAAAGCTACGGAGGCTCACCAACAAAGCTACCAAGTCACATTCAATCAACAAAAGTAGAAGAAACATTCAATGTATATGAAAATCGAGTGCTGCTTTTTCAGCTTAATGAATTGCAACTCTTGCTAAAAACATACAGAACGATAAATGATCGTGATATTGGGAGAAAAGCAACGCAATATCTGGACTGGATCTCATTATGGAAAAAAGCAGAATTCCTTCAAGGACTAAGACCCTATTCAGGACCTGTAAAAATCACTCAAGTATTTCGTAAGCACCCAGTCTACAGAATTTGGTACCAATGGTTTACATCACTTTATCAGTTCAAAACAATTACCTTTGATATTGAACAAAAACTAAGCTTAAAAGACACGTATTTGCTGTATGAAATGTGGTGCTTCATGCAAATCATTCGAACTCTACGAGAACTAGGACAACTGGATGATACAGCAGAGTTATTCACCAAGAAGGATGGCTATTATTTTTTAAGATTATCTGAAAACAAAGAAAGTGTGATACACCTTAAAAATGGTGGACAATTAATTTATCAAAGAATCATTCAAATTAATACAAATCCATACTACTCATATACGCAAAGAATGATTCCTGATATTGTGATAGATTACCAAAATCAACTGTATGTGATGGATCCTAAGTACCGCATTCCTGCCAACCTACCAATGGCGCTTGGGGAGATGCATAAATATAGAGATGGGATTTTAGCAAGAGAAGATGATACGAGAGTTGTAAAAGACGTTTATATATTAACACCAACAGAATGTTATATGCCTAGTGATAAGGATTTTTATGATGTAGAGTTTCATGAGAGATATCATATGGGTGCATTTTGTTTTTCGCCAGGAGAACATCATGATGTTTTTAAGGAATGGTTAGGGAAGATTCTTTAACGCTAAGTTAATTATTTTCTTTACAGAAAATGGGAGATAGATTCTTAAGAGTAGACCGAACAGTCTTTTTTAGTTTTTTTTCTACTTTATTATAACCCAATATGAAATGCTTGATAATTGATGAAATACTTAATAAATAGTGTTTAATTAATTAATTCATGATTAAAATTTCTTTAGTTAGCGAATAGGAACATACATTCCATTTTGTGCTATAATAGTTTTACAATAGTTAGGAAACTCAAGGGTGGTCAGTGTTACCCCGATACGAAAGGGGGTGATGCTTATGATGACAGTATTTCAAACGTTAATGCTCATGATTGCATTCTCAAGTTTGGTATTGTCAATCATTTCTTTTAGAGACAAAAAATAACCCACCCTTGAGCCTAGCAGCGTAATAGGGTGAGTTATTATTTACCAACATGCTGATCCCCTTGGTGGGAACCTAGCTATTGTATGACTGTTTGGTGTTCTAGCACCAAGCAGTCTTTTTTAGTTTATGTTTTTCTCCTTTTATTATAACCAAAAATGTGTTGATTGAAAAGTGATGAAAAAAAGTAAGAAACTGAACTCAATTTAATTGAAATAAGTCATCTATACATTAGTTACAGGTATTTAATTGATGATAAAACGAAAAAAATCATGATATTATTAGAAATTAATAGTGAAATATTCATAGGGTTTACCCCAATAGGTGATATTGATCAGGGTCAACATTCAGAAATTATGTATTGTATAGTTAGTAATGAGTTGGTATGGTTAAAGGATATTCAAAGTTTTTCCTTTTTAAATATGACCAAATATGAGGTGTTACGATGTACGAAGTTACTT